>NZ_JBMIHH010000001.1:0-566447 GCF_051225635.1 Actinopolyspora sabaoui
CACCCCCCGTACGGGGGGATAAGGCACCCAGCAGATGACTGGGTTGATAGGCCCGACATGTACGCACAGCGATGTGTTCAGTGGACGGGTACTAACCCGCCGAACGACGACACCCCCATTTCCTCTGTCCCGGCAGGCACACCGGCAGGCAGGCACGCGATCTCGCCACCACTATACGGCTCCCACCCAACCACCACCCCCGATATCCTCGACAACCGCATACCGGCCGACCCGCTCGGCCCCCCAGTTTTGGGTCGGTGGCCACAGCGGAGGGGACACGCCCGGCATCCATCCCGAACCCGGCAGCTAAGCCCTCCAGCGCCCCAGGTACTGCACCCCCACGGGTGTGGGAGACACGGACACCGCCGACCCAACCCCCCACGATGTGGCCCGGACACCACCACGGTGCCCGGGCCACACGTGCATCCCCCGAAAACGAGTTGTCCGAACTCCGAGCACCGACGAGCATGTCCTTCATGCACGTCGAACGCCACGACTCGCTCGCTTCCTTCCGGAAAACCGCTGAGCGGTTCTACCTGGCCGATCCCGTGCGGCAGACCATTCCCGTGACGGTTCTGGCCGCGGCGGGAAATTACGAAGCCGGCCCCGCTCCCGTGCTGCTCACCCTGCACGAGAATCGAACCGTGCTCGGTGCTTATCTCCGCACCCCACCTTTCCCGGCACATATCGGTGCACTACCTGATCGGGACGCCGCGGAACTCGTGAACGCGCTTTGCGAACACGATCCTGACCCGGGGGCTCTGCTCGGCCCCACCGAACAGGTCAATCGGTTGGCGGCAGCATGGTGCGGCCGTACCGGAGCGAGAGGCGAACTCCGGATGCGGCAGCGGCTCTACGAATTGCACACGCCGGAATTCCCGGCCGAAGTGGTGGGTGAAGAACGTGATTTCGTCCGATCCGACATTCCCTGGCTGGCGGATTGGCGAGCGGAATACGCCCGCGAGGCCGTAGACATCGGAGTCGGCACCGAGCCGTCGGAGGAGAAATTGCGGTCCTTCCTGGACAGCGGTCGGGTTCCGGTGCTCTGGTCCGACGGTGTCCGACCGGTGGCGATGGCCTTCCACAGCACGCCGAAGTACGGGATGTCCCGGATCGGAAACGTCTACACCCCCGCGCGGTTCCGCCGTAACGGGTACGGAGCGGCTGTCACGCTGGCGGCGGCCCGACGAGCCGTCGAGGCGGGCGCGGAGCGGATCGTGCTGTTCGCGGACCTGGCCAACCCCACCTCCAATTCCGTCTACCGGCGCATCGGTTTCCGGCCGGTGCACGACACCGACGAGATCGTGCTGCACCGGATGTGACTCGGCTCGCAGCCGTTCGTATCCTGGCGGGCATGAGCGGAGTGCGGATTCTCGTGGTGCGGCCGTCCGAAAACTTCCCAGTCGGCATGTTGGGGGACTGGTTCACCGAACTCGGAGCCGACCTCGACGTGCTCGATCCGCGTCTGGAGGAGCTCCCGGAAACACCGGGGGACTATGCGGGGTTGGTGGTACTCGGCGGTGAGACGAACGCCGGAGCCGATCTCGAACACACCTGGTTGAGTTCGGTGCGGAAGCTGCTCAGCACCGCCACCTCGGCAGGGACGCCGGTACTGGCGCTCGGTCTCGGAGCACAGCTGCTGGCGATGGCGACCGGGGGACGAATCGCCACCCGCCGCGACGGGCCCGAAGCCGGGACGCTGCTGGTGGCTAAGCGGGACGCGGCGGCCGAGGACGTGCTCGTCGGCCCGCTGCCACTGACCCCGGACGTGTTCCAGTTCCACCGCGACGAGATCAGTACGCTTCCCCCGACCGCCCAACTGCTGGCGGCTTCTCCCATGGGTGAGAACCAGGCGTTTCGCGTCGGTAGCAGAGCTTACGGTTTCCAGTTCCACATCGAGACCACCCCCACGATGGTGCACGGCCTGGCCGAGGCGGATCCGGAGTTGGCGGAAGCGGCACGTAGTGGCCAGTTCGACGCCGAGCATCTCCGTGAATTCCACGCCGATCTCGCGGAGACCTGGCAGCCGGTGGCGCGGCGGTTCTTCGAGCTCGCCGCCACCCCACCGGAGGAACGGACCACCACACGTTCCCTGCCGTTGGCCTGAGCGGAGTCTTCCACCGAAGTCTTCCGCCGGCTTTCGGAACGCGTGGCCGTCACGGACCGTCTTGCCGCCGCGCTGCCGAGCACGGTTCCGCTGCGGCACGAAGCCGATTCGCGATCCGGTGTGCAACAACGATCACGACGGGATCCCCGTAGCCCGTCGCTTCGGATTACGGTACGGACATGGCCCAAGCCAACTGGCAGCGCTCCGGGGCGGTGCCGTCGCCCGCGCGGTACGGATTCAGCGACGTGGAACGAGCCGAGACCCAGCTCCGTGCGGCGGGCTGGTGGGGCGACAGCGGCCCGCTGCCCGCGACGGAACCGGTACTGGAGACTCTCTCCCGCACGCCGGATCCCGACCTCGCCCTGCATTCCGTCGATCGGCTGCGTGAGTCCTCCGAAGCGGAATGGACGGACCTCGAGCCTCGACTGTCGGCCGACTCGGAGCTGCGAACCAGGTTCCTCGCGACCCTCGGCTACTCGAGCGCGTTGGCCGACCACCTGGTCGCGAACCCCGCCGACTGGCGTCGCCTGGCGGGCGACGACATCCGGCAGCGCGGAGTCCGGGAATTCAGCGCCGAACTGTTGTACAGCGTGGGTGCGATGACCACGTCCTCGCCGGAAAACGGGATTCCGGATCTTCCGGTGGCCACAATGGACAGCAGTGTCGCGGTGACCCCACTTCGTGCCGCCTATCGTGGGCTGCTGTTGGAGATCGCCGCCGCCGACCTGGCCGGATCCGTCGATCCGAACATCACCGCTCCCTCGTACGAGGAGATCACCGGCAGCCTCTCCGACGCGGCGGTCGCCGCGTTGCGCGCGGCATGGGCGGTGGCCGCCTCCGAGCTGTCCGGGCAGCACCCACCCCGGCTCTCGGTGATCGCGATGGGCAAGTGTGGGGGCAGGGAACTGAACTACGTCAGCGATGTCGACGTCGTTTTCGTGGCTGCCTCGGAGGAGGACGTGGCACCGGCCACGCGGCTGGCGAGCACGCTCATGCGTGTGGCGGGCGCCGCCTTCTTCGATGTGGATGCCGCCCTCCGGCCGGAGGGCAAGTCGGGGGCGTTGGTGCGCACGCTGGAAGGGCATCTGAGCTACTACCGTCGCTGGGCCCGCACCTGGGAGTTCCAGGCGTTGCTCAAGGCGCGCCCGGTGGCGGGTGACACCGAGCTGGGCGAGCGTTACTCGGAGGCGGTTCGGCCGTTGATCTGGACGGCGGCGGAGCGGGAGGATTTCGTCGCCGACGTGCGCTCCATGCGGCAGCGTGTCGAACAGCACGTCCCCGCCGAGCAGACCGATCGTGAACTCAAACTCGGCAGGGGCGGATTGCGCGACGTCGAGTTCGCGGTGCAGTTGCTGCAGCTGGTGCACGGCAGAGGAGACGAGCACATCAGGTCCCGCTCCACGATGACGGCGCTTCGCTCGTTGGGAGAACGGGGATACGTGGCCCGCAGCGACGCCGGTGCGATGGCCGACTCCTACGCCTTTCTTCGTGGAGTGGAACACCGGTTGCAGCTGCGCAGGTTGCGACGCACCCACCTGTTTCCGCCATCGACGGAGCGGGCCACGCTACACCAGCTGGCGCGCGCGATGGGGATGCGTTCGCAGGGCAGTCAGGAAGCGGCCGACGTGCTGCTCGGCGAGTATCGCAAACAGGGCAACCGGGTGCGCCGGTTGCACGAGAAGTTGTTCTATCGGCCGCTGTTGGAGTCGGTCGCGAAGGTGCCCACCGAGGCGTTGCGGCTGACCACCGGGGCAGCGGTGGATCGGCTGGCAGCGTTGGGTTACACCTCCCCGGAGGGGGCGCTGCGTCATATCGCGGCGCTGACCTCGGGAATGACGCGTCGTGCCAGTATCCAGGGGACCCTGCTGCCGGTGCTGCTGGACCTGCTGGGCCGTACTCCCGATCCGGACGGCGGGCTGCTTGCCTACCGCAATGTTTCCGAGGCGCTCGCGGAGACCCCCTGGTATCTGCGGTTGTTGCGGGACGAGGCGGTGGTCGCCGAACGACTCGCCTTTTTGCTGGGCACCTCGAAACTGGTTCCCGAGCTGCTGGTACGCGCTCCCGAAGTGCTGCGGCTGTTGGCCGATACCGCGGAACTGTCCGAACGGGATCCGGCCGAGGTGGCCGGTTCGCTGTGCAGTGCGGTGTCGCGGCACGTCGATCCGGAACGCGCGGCCTCGGCGGCACGTTCGCTGCGCAGGCACGAATTGCTGCGTGTGGCGGCGGGGGACATGCTGGGGGTGATCCAGCCGCACGACGTGTTCGCCGCGCTCTCCACGGTGTGGGTGGCGGTGTTGCAGGCCACGTTGGACGCCGCTGTTCGGGATGTCGCTGCCAGGTCGGAGTGGTCGGCTCCGAACGGTGGGGGCGATGGTGGCGCGCGTCCCGCCAGGATCGCCGTGATCGGTATGGGCAGGCTGGGAGGTGCCGAGCTCGGTTACGGTTCCGACGCCGACGTGATGTTCGTCTGCGAGCCGGTCGAGGGAGTGGACGACAGTACCGCCGTGCGGTTCGCGACCGCCGTGGTGGAGCAGGTACGCAGACTGCTGGGCAAGCCCAGTCAGGACCCGCCGTTGGAGGTGGACACAGATCTACGACCGGAAGGAAGGTCGGGGCCGCTGGTCCGGACGTTGGACTCCTATCTGAATTACTACCGGAGATGGGCCCAGATCTGGGAGGCCCAGGCCCTGCTGCGGGCCCGTCCGGTGGCGGGGGACACCGAGTTGGGGGAGCGGTTCCGTTCCGCCGTGGCTTCGATCCGGTATCCGGAGGGCGGACTGGACGCGGGGAGGGCCCGTGAGATTCGACGTATCAAGGCCCGGGTCGACGCCGAGCGGTTGCCGCGCGGTGCCGATCCGGCCACCCACACCAAACTGGGGCGAGGTGGACTGGCCGATGTGGAGTGGACGCTGCAACTGTTGCAGCTTCGCTTCGCCCACGAGTTCCCCGAACTGCGTACCACTTCTACGATCGGCGGATTGCGCGCCGCTGCCGGGGCCGGACTGTTGACCGAAGAGGACGCGGCGACCCTGGAGAACGCGTGGACGCTGGCCATGCGAGCGCGTAATGCCGTGATGCTGGTTCGGGGGAAGGGGAGTGATCAGCTTCCCAAACACTCCAGAGAGCTCAACGCGGTGGCCGCTGCGTTGGGATATCCGAGCGGTTCGGACTCCGGCCAGGTGCTGGACGACTACCTGCGCGCGACCCGGCGTGCCAGGAGCGTGGTGGAGCGGATCTTCTACGAGGACGCGTTGAGCTGACCGGGGTTGTCGGGCGCGAGAGCCCGGCGGGTGGAACCCCCGCCGGTACTCGCCACGGTCGATGAGACTGGTGGAGGGTTCGACGAGCAGGCTGGACGCACTGCTCCGAATGCCGGAATAAGATCGCGACGAAATGTCGTTGCAGGAACCATGAAGGCTATCGCGCTCACCGAATTCGGCGAACCCGACGTTCTTTCGTATCAGGAGTTGGACGATCCGCTGGTCGGTCCCGACCGAGTGCTCGTCGAGACCAGGGCGGCGGGAGTGAATCCGGTGGACTGGAAGATCCGCCGCGGTTATCTGCGCGACCTCTTCCCGCACCACACACCGTTGATCTCCGGCTGGGACCTCGCGGGCGTGGTTCGTGCCGTCGGGCCCGCCGTGACCGAGTTCAAGCCAGGGGACGAGGTCGTGGGCTACGTGCGCGAGGACCACGTGCAGCACGGCACCTATGCCGAACTGGTCGCCGCTCCGGTGCGCACCCTGGCCCACAAACCGGGTGCGGCGGACTTCACGCAGGCGGCGGGACTGCCGCTGGCCGGGCTCACCGCGCTGCAGATGCTGCAGGCGGTGGAGACCGGCACCGATGATTCCGTGCTGGTACACGCCGCGGCGGGCGGTGTCGGGCACCTCGCGGTGCAGATCGCGTTCGCGCTGGGGGCCTCCCGGGTGATCGGGACCGCCTCGGAACGCAATCACGACTTTCTGCGGGAGCTGGGAGCCGAGCCGGTCACCTACGGCCCGGGGCTGCAGGGGCGCGTCGCCGAGCTCGTCGGCGGTGACGGCAAGGTCGACACCGCGATTGACATGGCTGGCGGAACCGCGCTGCGCGAAACCCCGGAGATCCTGCGGGACAGCTCGCGGCACGCCTCGGTGGAGGATCCCGAGACCGTGCTGCAGCAGGGCGGGCACTATGTGTTCGTCCGGCCGGACACCGAGGAACTGACCTGGTTGGGCAAGCTGATCGACCGTGGTCAGCTGCGGGTGGAAGTGCAGCGCACCTTCCCGCTGCGCGAAGCGGCCCAGGCGCACGAACTGCTGGAGCAGGGCCACGTGCGGGGCAAGCTGGTACTCACCGTCGACTGAATCGACTCCGCGCCTCTCCGGGCGAGCACGCCGGGCGTGGTGCCGAGCTCTTGAAGCCCGCACCGCGCCCGTCGTGGACGAATCCCGCCGCTCGGTTGTCCTCCGTGGGTGGGCTGCTGGGCCGATCCCGGTGATGATGGTGCTTGTTCGGCGCCTGCCGCACGCGTTCAGTGGCAGGCCGAACACCAGCACTCGACGTCACGGATACCGAACCGTTCCCCGACCCGTGGCAGCGGCCCAAGCGGTTTCTCACTGCTCCGGTGCCGTGCTGTCGTTGTGGTCACCCTCGCGTGCCCGGCGCTCGACGTGGCGCCGTTGTTTTTCGTACGCGGCGTGCAGGAGATCAACCAGGGGGGTCATGGTCCGCTCCGCCGGGTTCACGACAGCCACCCAACCGCGAGCACCGTACCCGGGATGGGGCATGAACACGTCCGATTCACCGAATTCTCGCGATTTCTTGTCGCTCGAATTGAAATCGCGGGGGGTTTCGCCGGTGAGCTCGGTGAATGTCGACCGGCCGACATCGACATTCACGCGGTATCGGTCCACTGACCCCAGGTTCGACGACGGCTCGCCGGGATAGTCCTTCGTGACGATCGTGGCGAATGGCTGGTGGTGCTGCGGGATTCGCCCATCCGGTGAGTAGTAGAAGAAGTGGTCGCCCCAGGCGATCTCGGGAAACCCACTTCCCTCACCGGGGGCGAGCTCGAGGATTCCTTCGAATTCACGGACTGTCTCGAGGATGTGGTGCATACTCATGGTTCGAGCGTGACATTGAAGTGCTTGTGGAGGGTTCGACAGCTGTGAATGCTTCGGGGGCCCACCGAGGGAGTCTCAACACCTCCGCCACTGCCGCGGCTGTTGGCTACTCGCCCCAGCAGGTTCGCGATCTCGAACGGCTCGGAGTCATTCCCGCCGCCCATCGCGCGGCGAACGGATACCGTGAGTTCTCGAGCGCCCATCTGCTCGCACTGCGCACCTACCGCAACCTGGCCGTGGCCCTCGGTCCGGTGGAGGCGAGACGTGTACTTCGACGAGTGCCCACGCTTCCCACCGACGAGGCGGTGGCGCTGATCAGTTCTTTTCACGGCACGCTCGTCCGGGCGCGGGAGGACGCCCTCGAAGCACAACGAGCGCTGCTCTCGATACGCGACGAAGCCGTGGACGAGGCCGAAACCGGTGCGGCGGACACCATGACGATCGCGGAGCTGGCCACGGCCCTCGGCGTCCGCACATCGACACTGCGGTTCTGGGAACAAGCCGGATTGGTGGTCCCCGACCGCGTGACCAGTCGCAGCGTTCGCCGGTATCCCTTGTCCGCGATTCGAGAGGCTCGGATCACCGCCGCGCTACGCGCAGCGGGCTACCGAATTCCCGATATCCGTAAAACCATGCACGAGATCCGAGAGCTCCACGAGGTCGACGACCCGCTCGCGGCACTGCGAACCAGAATCGACTCCATCGCGCAGCGCACACTCGCCCTTCTCGTCGCGGGCACCGATCTCACGGAAATCATCCGGAAGAGCTAGCCGTACCTCCTCGGCACGTATCGGGCCGATCGAACGGCGAGCGGAACAGCACACAACAGAGTGGGCCCCGCCGAGGCGGGGCCCACTCATGTCACGCGGTGCGGCTGTCGATCACACGTCGAAGTACAGCGCGAACTCGTGCGGGTGCGGACGCAGCCGGATCGGGTCGATCTCGTTCTCCCGCTTGAGCGAGATGAAGTTCTCCAGCAGGTCCTCGGTGAACACGCCGCCTTCCAGCAGGTACTCGTGGTCGGACTCGAGGTTGTCCACCGCGTCGCTGAGGCTGGAGGGAACCTGCGGCACGTTCTTGGCCTCTTCCGGCGGCAGCTCGTAGAGGTCCTTGTCGATCGGGTCAGCGGGCTCGATCTTGTTGCGGATGCCGTCCAGGCCCGCCATCAGCATCGAGGCGAAGCCGAGGTAGGGGTTGCCGGACGGGTCGGGGCAACGGAACTCGACACGCTTGGCCTTCGGATTCGTCCCGGTGATCGGGATGCGCATGCAGGCCGAGCGGTTCCGCTGCGAGTAGACCAGGTTCACCGGCGCCTCGAAGCCGGGCACCAGGCGGTGATAGGAGTTCACCGTCGGGTTGGTCAGCGCCAGCAGGCTCGGGGCGTGCTGCAGGATGCCGCCGATGTAGTACCGCGCCGTGTCCGACAGTCCCGCGTAGCCGGACTCGTCGTGGAACAGTGGCGAGCCGCCCTGCCACAGCGACATGTGGCAGTGCATGCCGGAGCCGTTGTCACCGAACAGTGGCTTCGGCATGAAGGTCACGGTCTTGCCGTGCCGCCAAGCGGTGTTCTTGATGATGTACTTGAACAGCTGCAGGTCGTCGGCGGCGTGCAGCATCGTGTTGAACTTGTAGTTGATCTCCGCCTGGCCGCCGGTTCCCACCTCGTGGTGGGCCCGCTCCACCTCGAACCCGGCCTTGGCGAGCTCGGTGCTCATCTCGTCGCGCAGGTCGGCGTAGTGGTCGTACGGCGAGACCGGGAAATAACCGCCCTTGTAGCGGGTCTTGTAACCCAGGTTCCCGCCGTCCTCGGCGCGGCCGGTGTTCCACCAGCCCTCGATCGAGTCGACCTCGTGGAACGAGGAGTTCGCGTCCTCGGAGTAGCGCACCGAGTCGAAGATGTAGAACTCGGCCTCGGAGGCGAAGAAGGCGGTGTCGGCGATGCCGGACTCGTTCAGGTACTGCTCCGCCTTGCGGGCGATGTTGCGCGGGTCACGGCTGTAGGGCTCCAACGTGAACGGGTCGTGCACGAAGAAGTTGAGGATCAGCGTCTTCTCGATCCGGAACGGGTCGATACGGGCCGTGTACGGGTCGGGCAGCAGCAGCATGTCCGACTCGTGGATCGACTGGAAACCACGCACCGACGAACCATCGAAGGCCAGTCCCTCGGTGAAGGTGTCGTGGTCGAACGCCGAGGCGGGAACCGTGAAGTGCTGCATGACGCCCGGCAGGTCGCAGAACCGGACATCGACGAACTTCACGCCCTCGTCGGAGATGAAGCGTAGGACCTCGTCTGGATTCTTGAACACCCTCGATGGCTCCTTCACGCATTGGTACCGCTCACCGGTCGTTCCTCGTCACCGGCTCGTGAACGAGATTAGGGGGGCGGTGTTGCCCGGTCGTCACCCGCGTGTTTCGCCGACGTTAACGAAACGGTCTGTTGTTCCCGGGACGGAGCGGGCGTCGGTTCGGAGTGGTCGAACGCCCCCGTATGCTGGTCACGTGGGTAGAATACTCGGTTCCTGGCTCTCCGGCCCCGCATCCGTGCGGGAGTCGAGAGAACCGGAGCAACACTGGCGGGGCGAACGTCTGGGGCTGCCCGAGCAGGGAGCCGGATCGGTGGCGCCCTCGGGACGGCGAGCACTGGGTTTTCTGGTGGACATCGTGCTCGCGGCGCTCGTGGCCGGGCTGTTCACGGCTCCGGAGCTGCCCGGTAACTGGAGTCTGGTCTCGTGGGCGCTGATCACGGTCTTGCCGGTCGCGTTCTTCGGATTCACACCGGGCATGGCCGTGACGCGGATCTGGGTGGCACGTATCGACGCCACCCCGAGCGTCGGGCTGCCGCGTGCGCTGCTTCGCTGCGTGCTGACCGCCGTGATCGTTCCCGCCGTGCTGTGGAACCTCGACGGTCGTTCCTGGCACGACCGGCTCAGCGGCACCGTGGTGCTGCGCCGCTGACCTCGGACGGGCCGCTGACCTCGGACGGGCCGCTGATTCAAGAGGGGCCGCTGATTCAAGAGGGGCCGCTGGTTCCCGTTGGCCCCGACCGGTTCACGTCCCGCGGCGCTTCGACGTCGCCGTGCGGGCTCGCGCGTACCGGAGGCCGTGAACCCGGCAACCGCCGTGTAACACCGGGCCGGATCGGTTCACTCCTTCGGAGGAGTCGAGTGATCCGCCCTTCATCGGCTGGAAAGCGGGGGCGGAAAGCGCGGCACGCGCCGCGCTCTGCCGTGCCCGGTTACTTCCTGCGGCTCGCGCGTTGCATGTTGCGCATCTTCGCACCCTGCGGCGCGGGACCCTTCGGCATCGGGTTTGCCCGGTTGCCCAACGCCTCGAGCTGCTTCTCCAACGAGTCGATCTGCCCGGCGTTGATGTTGCGGGGCAGCTTCATGATGTTGGACTGCAGTTTCCGCAGCGGAACCTGTTCCTGCCCGTCACCGACCATGATCTCGTAGATCGGAGTCTCGCCGACCAGCCGCGAGATACGCTTCTTCTCCTGGGCCATCAGGCTTTTGACTCGATGCGGTTCACCCTCGCCGACGAGGACGATCCCCGGCTTGCCCACGAGCCGGTGCACCGCGTCCAGCTGGCTGTTCCCGGTGACGCCCTGGGTCAGTTCCCACTTGCCACGCATGTTCTCCAGCGCCCAGCCCGCGGCACCCGGTTGGCCGCTGGCCTTGCTGTAGACGTTGCGCTGCACGCGCCTGCCGAACACGATCACCGCGCCCAACGCGCCGAGGGCCACACCCACGGGCAGGAAAAACCACTGCAACCCCCAGACGAGGCCGAGCAGGAACGCGACGACCGCCGCACCGAGCAGTACCGCCAGCATCAGCGGCACCAGCAGCCGGTCCTCGCGGCGTTGCATCTTGAACGCCTCGAACAGCTGTTTAAAACGACCGCTCGACGCCTGTCGTCTCTGTTTGGCCGCTTCTTTCTTCGCGGCTCGGTCCTGCTTGGCCATAGCTCCAGGATACGGCGCGGGCCTTCGGGGGCGTCCATACGGTCCGGGACGTTTCCCTCCGAAAAACGCCCCGGCGGGAGGTCTCGCCGTCGTACACTGCCCGTCAGGACCGTCGCCGACGGAGGTGCTGCAGGTGTGCCGGGCTGCCGTGTTCCAACTGGACGCCACTTACCGGGCCGTCGGCTCATCCCCACCACCGCGGCTCGTGAGTTCCCGGGCCGCTCCGCGCGAGGAAACACGTCGCGATCCGTTGGAGGAGCTCGAGTTCGGTTTTCCGGCCGGTGCCTGGCGGTTGTTGGCCCGACTCCGTCCCGCCGGGGCGCGTCGGAGTCGGCTATGGCGCAGTCCGCTACGCGGGCCGTGGCTGACCTCGATGCTCGGGGCCGTGTTGCTGGTGACGCTACCGTTGGTGACCATCACCGGGCTGCTTTCCTACATCGCCTACGGCCCGCAGTTCGGTCAGGCCTTCCCCCGTGAGGTCGGCTGGTTGCGACTGCCCGCCTTCGACTGGCCGACAAGCCCGGCCTGGTTGTACGTGCTCAACCAGGGGACGCACGTGATTCTCGGGCTGGTGCTCATCCCGGTGGTGCTGGCGAAACTCTGGTCGGTGGTGCCGAAGCTGTTCGAATGGCCCCCCGCCCGTTCTCCCGCCAAGGTCTTGGAACGCCTCGCGTTGCTGCTGCTGGTCGGGGGCGTGCTCTTCGAGATCGTCACCGGTGTCCTCAACATCCAGTACGACTACGTGTTCGGCTTCAGCTTCTACACCGCGCACTACTACGGCGCCTGGGTGTTCATCGCGGGCTTCGTCGTGCACGTGGCGCTCAAGATCCCTCGCATGATCCACGCGTTGCGGTCCCGTTCGCTGCGTTCCGAACTGCGAACCACGCGGGCCGAAACCCGCCCGGAACCGTTGGACGGGAGCGGCTTGGTGGCCGCCGAGCCCGCCGCGCCCACCATGAGCCGGCGTGGTGCGCTCGGCCTGGTCGGAGCCGGCTCGTTGTTGCTGGGGGTACTCAGCATCGGCCAGGTGGTGGGCGGCCCCGCTCGCCGCGCTGCCCTGTTGCTGCCCCGCGGCAGAAGCTACGGTTCCGGTCCCAACGATTTCCAGGTCAACCGCACTGCCGAGGCCGCGCGGATAGCTCCCGCCGATACGGGGGAGAACTGGCGGCTGGTGCTGCGCTCACCGAACGGGACCGCGCGGTTCTCCCGGCGGGAGTTGCTGGGAATGCCGCAGCACACCGCGACCCTGCCGATCGCCTGCGTGGAGGGGTGGGCGACGACGCAACGCTGGAGCGGGGTACGGCTGCGTGAGCTGGCCGTGCTGGCCGGGGTGCCCGAACCGACCTGGGCCAGGGTGAGTTCGATCGAGACCGTCGGTGCGTTCCGGGCGGCCACGCTGCAGGCCAACCAGGTGCTCGACCCCGACGCGCTGTTGGCGTTGCGGGTCAACGACGCCGACCTCGCCATGGACCACGGTTACCCGGCCAGAGCGATAGTTCCCGCGCTGCCCGGGGTGCACAACACCAAATGGGTGCGCGACATCGAGTTCGGGAGCGAGTGAGATGCGTGTGCTGCTCCGCTGGTTCGCGCGGGCCTACGGTGCCGGTCCGCACCAACTGCTACTGGTACTGGGGGCTTTCGCGCTGACCGCCTACGTGGTGGTGCTGCTCGTGCCCGATCCGAGGTTCACACGGATGTTGGTCTGGTTCCTCGCCGCGGTGGTGCTGCACGACCTGGTGCTGTTCCCCGTCTACGCGGGGGCGGATCGGCTGCTCCACGCCGGTGCCCGTGGTGGGAGGGCGGTCGTGGGATGGATCAACCACGTTCGCGTGCCGGTGCTCGGCTCCGCGTTGCTGCTGCTGGTGTTCCTGCCCGGCATCATCAGGCAAGGGGAGTTCACCTACTACGCGGCCACGGGGCAGACCCAGCAGCCCTTCCTGGGACGCTGGTTGCTGCTCACCGCCGGGATGTTCGCGCTTTCCGCGCTGTGGTACCTGGTTCGCGTCGTGCGATCCCGGTATCTCGACCTCGGCCGGGACGGGAACTGATCCACCGGGCGCGACTCGCCGAGACCGTTCCCCGGAACGCGTGGGAGACGCCCACGCGTTCCGGGTGAGCGGCTCAGCTGGAGAGCAGGTTGCTGGCCTCCTGCGCGGCGGTTCCCGCCTGCGCCAAGTGCGCGAGGTTCTCCGGCAGCGGCATACCGCGGTGCTCGGTCGCCTTGGCGTACAGCCGCCCCGCCCGGTAGCTGGAGCGGACCAGGGGGCCCGCCATGACACCGGGGAAGCCGATGCGCTCCGCGGCCTTGGTGTGCTCGACGAACTCCTCGGGCTTGACCCAGCGGTCCACCGGGTGGTGCCGGGGGCTGGGGCGCAGGTACTGCGTGATGGTGATGATGTCGCAGCCCGCCTCGTGCAGGTCCCGCAGGGTGGGCTCGACCTCCTCGGGGGTCTCGCCCATGCCGAGAATCAGGTTCGACTTGGTCACCAGCCCCGCCTCGCGCGCGAGGGTGAGCACCTTCAGCGAGCGGTCGTACCGGAACGCGGGGCGCATCCGCTTGAACACGCTCGGCACGGTCTCGATGTTGTGCGCGAGTACCTCGGGGCGCGACCCGAACACCTCGGCGAGCTGGTCCGGCTCGGCGTTGAAGTCGGGGATCAGCAGCTCGACACCCGTACCGGGGTTGAGCTCGTGGATCTGACGCACCGTCTCCGCGTACAGCCACGCGCCGCCGTCGTCGAGGTCGTCGCGAGCCACACCGGTTACCGTCGAATAGCGCAGCCCCATGGCCTGCACCGACTCGGCGACCTTGCGTGGTTCGGTGGTGTCGAGCTCGGCGGGTTTGCCCGTGTCGATCTGGCAGAAGTCGCACCGGCGGGTGCACTGGTCACCGCCGATGAGGAACGTGGCCTCCCGGTCCTCCCAACACTCGAAGATGTTGGGACAACCCGCCTCCTCGCAGACGGTGTTGAGGCCCTCGCGCCGCACCAGCCCTTTGAGCTCCTGGTACTCCGGACCCATGCGAGCGCGCGTTTTGATCCAGGACGGCTTCTTCTCGATCGGCGTCTGACTGTTGCGGGCTTCGAGCCGCAACATCTTCCGCCCCTCCGGCGCCACAGTCACGACCACAGGCTACGCCCCGCCCACCGGTGCTCGACAATGACCGAACTCACCCGAGCCCGCTCTTCACCGAAACAGCGTGCCGCGCCGGTGCGGCCGTGCGGTGGTCACTGTTCGAGGTGCCCCGCGACTGAGCGAGGCGTCGGCCCGATTGCCGGATCGGTGTTCACCTCTCCGGGGCCGCTACCCGATGTCGGGCCTCCCGGAGCGAGAGCGGGCGGGAGGTTCCGTCAAGCGGGTAGCTCCCCGACCCGACCGGAAAACCTTGTTCAGAACGGTTCGGGAGAGATACCGGTCAGCTCCGCGGTGACCTCCCACAGTCGTGCCGCGCTCGTGTCGTCGCGCGCGGCCGGATTGAGCGCGGCCCGCTTGGGATGGCCACGGCTCTCTGCCAGTCGTGCGGGCCCGAAGTAGTCCCCACCCGCCACGTTCGATGCGGTGGCCGCGTACAGCTGGGGCAGTGCTCCGAGTTCCACCCGTTGGGTGATCAGCGCGTTGCCCTTGCTCACCGCGTCACCGACGAACGCGGGCAACGTGCGTTGCCGTGCGGAGTTGGGGGCCAGTTCCGTGGCGGTCATGCCGGGGTGGGCCGCGGCGCTGGTGATGTCGAGTCCGGCGGTTCGGAGTCTGGAGTCGAGTTCCCGGGTGAACAGCAGGTTCGCCAGTTTCGACTGGCAGTAGGCCCGCAGTGGCGAGTAGTGGCGGCGCCGGAAGTTCGGGTCGGTGGTGTCCAGTCCGTTGCCGTGGTGCGCGAGGCTTGAGAGCGTCACCACCCGGGAGTACCGTCCACCGCGCAACGCGGGCATCAGCAGCCAGGTCAACGCGGCATGCCCGAGGTGATTGGTCCCGAACTGCAGCTCGAACCCGTCCGCTGTGCCGCGGAACGGGGTTGCCATCACGCCCGCGTTGTTCATCAGCACGTCGAGTCGGTCACCGGTGCGTTCCCTGATCCGCGAAGCCGCCTCGCGTACCGAGCCGAGGTCGGCCAGGTCGAGCTCGACGACCTCGGGTTGCACTTGCGCCGAGCCCTCGATTCCCTCCGCCGCCCGTTTACCGCGTTCGGGGTCCCGGCAGCCGAGCAGCACCCGGGCACCCCGGGAGGCCAGTACCTGCGCGCTCCGCAGCCCCAGCCCCGAGTTGGCCCCGGTGATCAGCACCGTCCGTCCCGACTGGTCCGGCACGGCGGTCTCGTCCCATTTGGTCATGGCCGCATTTCTATATCCCGCCGGATTTTCGAACAACTCTCGTATGGGGTTACCGGAGGCGTGCGGCGCCGCGTGGCCCGCGCGACGGTCGGCCGCCACACCGCACGTGTGACTCGCGAGTCCGCGCGGGCCGGTTAGCCTCGGGACGTGACCGAGGAATTCAAACTCAGAATCTTCACCGAGCCCCAGCAGGGTGCCACCTACGACGATCTGCTCCGTGTCGCCCGCACCACCGAGTCGGCGGGTTACGACGCTTTCTTCCGCTCCGACCACTATCTGCGGATGGGAGATTCGAGCGGCCTGCCGGGGCCGACCGACGCGTGGTTGACTCTGGCAGGGCTCGCGCGGGAGACCTCACGGTTGCGACTGGGGACGCTGATGAGCGCGGCGACGTTCCGCCTTCCCGGGCCGCTGGCCGTCTCGGTGGCCCAGGCCGACCAGATGTCCGGTGGGCGCATCGAGTTCGGAATCGGCAGCGGTTGGTACGAGGAGGAGCACACTGCCTACGGCATTCCGTTTCCTCCGTTGCGGGAGCGTTTCCAGCGTTACGCCGAGCAGCTGGAGATCATCACGGGGCTGTGGTCCACGCCCTCGGATGAGACCTTCGACTACTCGGGGACGTACTACCGGCTCGACGACTCGCCCGCGTTGCCCAAACCGGTGCAGCAGCCCCGTCCTCCGGTGCTCATCGGAGGGGGCGGCAAGAAGAAGACCCCGGAGCTGGCGGCCAGGTTCGCCGACGAGTTCAATCTGCCGTTCGTCGACCAGGAAACCGCGGCGGCACAGTTCGACAGGGTGGGGCAGGCGTGCACCGCGATCGGCAGGAATCCCGACGAGATCGTGCGTTCCGCCGCCTTGGTCCTCTGCGTCGGCAAGGACGAGGCACAGCTGGCGCGGCGTGCCGAGGCGATCGGCCGTGATCCGGTCGAACTTCGCGCCAACGGCCTCGCCGGTACTCCGGAGGAGGTGGTCGACAAAATCGGCCAGTGGCGGCGGAACACCGGCATCACCAGGCTGTACCTGCAGGTGCTGGACCTGTCGGACCTGGATCACATCGAGTTGGTAGCCGCCGAGGTAGCGAATCGGCTGGACTGATCGGACTTCCCGACCGGCACTCCGGCCTCGGGCTGGGAAGCGACGGCGGGGAACTCGTGGCCGGGTAACCACGGCGTGGTGGGTGAGCGGCTCGCCCACCACGCCGCGAGTGCTCGGAGGGAGCGGCGTCGCTCAGCGCAGCTCCGGATCCAGCGCGAACGTCACGCCCGCCGGGGCCTCCGACTGTTTCCTGACGTCGCGGTCGGTGACCGGGAGAACGCCGTCCAGGGCTTCCGGTACGGCCTGCTTCACCAGCGGCAACGCTTCGGCCACCGTGACGTCCCTGCCCAGTTCGGCCGACAGCGAGGTGACCCCGGCATCGCTGATTCCGCAGGGAACGATCCGGTCGAATTCGGCCATGTCGGAATTACAGTTCAACTCCAGGCCGTGCATGGTCACTCCACCCTGCACCCGAATGCCGATCGCCGCGATCTTGCGTTCGGGCCGCTCGCCGTCGGCGGCGAGCCACACGCCGCTGCGTCCCTCCACGCGGCCGGTTCGCAGTCCGAACCGTTCGCACACCCGGATCAGTGCCTGTTCCAGTCTGCGTACGTAGTCGACCACGTCGATCGGATCGGACAGGCGCACGATCGGATAGCCGACCAGCTGGCCGGGGCCGTGCCAGGTGATCTTGCCGCCGCGATCGACGTCGATCACCGGGGTGCCGTCCTGGGGGCGGTCCTCCGGTTCGGTTCGCTTGCCCGCCGTGTACACGGAGGGGTGTTCCAGCAGCAGCAGGGTGTCCGCTCCGGTTCCCTCCGCGCGGGCCGTGGCCAGCTCCTGCTGGCGTTGCCAAGCCGTCAGATAGTCGATCGTGCCCAGCTCGAGTTCCTCGATCGGCTGATCCGAGGCCCGGCACGAGTTCTCACCGTGACTCACGGGCGCCACCCTACCGTGGTCGGTTTCACCTGCGATATCGCCGCTTCGTGTTCGCCGCGGAACCACTGCTCGTACATTTCGCGCGAAATCGTCAACCGTGGTCCGGCAGCACGTCAGGCCGAGACCGCCGCTCCGAGCGCGGAGCGAACCGTCGGGTGCTGGAAGGTGAAGCCGTGTTCCTCCAGCACCGCGGGCACCGCGCGTTGGCCGGTCAGCGCGACTTCCTGGGCGAACTCACCGAGTACCCCGCGCATCGCGAAACCGGGGATGACCCAGGGTGCGGGGCGGCCGAGCGCCTCGCCCAGCGCTCTGGTGAACTCCGCGTTGGTCACCGGCTCCGGACCCGTGAGGTTGACCGGCCCCGAGATCTCCCGGTTCTCCAGTACGAACCGGATGGCGGCTATCTCGTCGTCCAGCGAGATCCAGGGCATGTACTGGGTACCGTCACCGAGCCTGCCGCCGAGCATCAGCGAGAACAGCGGTTTGAGTTGGCCGAGCAGTCCGCCGGAGGGGGCGAGCACCGGGCCGGTGCGCAACCGCACCACCCGGGCGGGGCGAGCGGCGTCGGCCGCTGCTTCCCAGCGTTGGCACAGATCGGCGAGGAAACCCTGGCCGGGACCGGCCGTTTCGGTGACCAGCCTGCCGCCCGTGTCGCCGTAGAAGTCCACCCCGGAAGCGTTGACCAGGGTGGGAATACCGCGTTCGGCGACGGCCTCGGCAAGCACGGCGGTGGAACGGGTGCGGGAACGCAGCAGCTCCCGCTTGCGCTCGGCCGTCCATCTCTTGCCGCCGAGTGGCGCGCCGCAGAGGTTGATCACGGCGTCGGCACCGTCCAGGGCGCCCGTCTCGATCTCGCCGGCCCCGGGGTCCCAGCCGCGTTCGTCCGGCGCCTGGGCGGCGCGTCTGACCAGGCGAATCACTTCGTGGCGGGAGTGCCGGAGCGCCGGCACCAGATGGGTTCCGAGCAGGCCGGAGGATCCGGCGATAACCACACGCATGCCCCGATCTTGTCGCAATGATCGCCACAGTGCGAGACCGTCGCCCGATCGAGTGGTTGGCGCAGTGCGGTGGCCCGTTCTCCGGGGCGTCACACGGGACGCGGGGCGGTTCGCGCGTGATCACCGGCCACGAGAACCGGGGCCGCCCACCGAGAGTGGACGGCCCCGGAAAGTCCCGCGGCACCGCCGCGTCACCGGTCGTGTTCGACCGGCGAACTCACAACCCGAGGTCGGCGTCGAAGGAGCCCTCCTCCAGCCGCTGCTTGACGGTGTTGAGGAAACGAGCGGCGTCGGCGCCGTCCACGAGGCGGTGGTCGTAGGACAGCGCGAGGTAGACCATCGAGCGAATGGCGATGGTGTCACCGCCCGCCTCGTCGGAAACGACCACGGGTCGCTTGACGACCGTGCCGGTGCCCAGCATTCCCACCTGCGGCGGATTCAGGATCGGGGTGTCGAACAGGGCACCGCGGCTGCCGGTGTTGGTCAGCGTGAACGTGCCCCCGGACAGCTCGTCGGGTTTGACCTTGTTCTCGCGGGTGCGATCGGCCACATCGGCGATCTTGCGGGCGAGTCCGCCGAGATTGAGGTCACCGGCGTCGTGGATGACCGGGCTCAACAGGCCCCGGTCGGTGTCCACGGCGATCGCCAGGTGTTCGGCACCGTGGTAAGTGATCTCGTTGGCCTGCTCGTCGATCGAGGCGTTGAGCTTGGGATGCAGCTTGAGCGCTTCCACCGTGGCCTTGGCGAAGAACGGCAGAAAGGAGAGCTTGACACCCTCCGCGGCCTCGAAGTCGTCCTTGGCGCGCTGGCGGAGTCGTGCGATGCGGGTGACGTCGACCTCGATGACGGTGGTCAGCTGGGCCGCGGTCTGCAGCGAGTCCACCATCCGCTGGGCGAGTACCTGGCGCAAACGCGACATCTTCTGGGTGGTGCCGCGTAGCGCCCTGTCCTCCGCGGAGGGCTCCCCCTGGCCCGAGGCCGAGGCGACCGGTTCGGCGGTGGCAGTCCCCGCGGGCTGTTCGTCAGCTCGTGAGCCGGTGGCCGCGCCGCTCGACCGCTGTGTGATGGCCGCCTGCACGTCCTGCTTGCGGATGCGCCCGCCGACGCCGGTTCCCTGCAAGGAGTGCAGGTCGATGCCGTGCTCGTTCGCCAGCTTGCGTACCAGCGGAGTCACGTACGGCGCCGACCCCTCCGCGCTCTGCTGGGCTGGGGCCTGCTGGGCCGGAGCGGATTCGGCCGGAGCGGACTGCTCCGGTGCGGCTTGTGCCGCCGCAGCGCTCGGGGCGGGAGCGGCCGCCGTGGGCTGCGGGGCGGCTTCCTGTCGCGGGGGTTCCGGAGCGGGCTCGGGTTCGGGCGCGGCGGGTTGCGGTTCCGGTGCGGGCTGTGGCGCCGCGGCCGGTTCCGCCGACTGGTCACCAACCACCGCGAGTTTGGCACCCACCTCGACGGTCTCGTCCTCGGCGGCCGACAGTTCCAGGATCGTGCCCGCCATCGGGGAGGGAACCTCGGTGTCGACCTTGTCGGTGGAGACTTCCAGCAGGGGCTCGTCGACCTCGACGGTGTCGCCGACCTGCTTGAGCCACCGGGTGATGGTGCCCTCGCTGACGCTTTCACCCAGTGCGGGCATGTGCACGTCGGTGCCCTGGGCCGCGGAAGCCTGGGGCTGCTGGGTGGCGGGCTCCGGCTCGGGGGTGGGTTGGGCTGCCGCGGCGGGTTCGGGGGCGGCCGGTTCCGCCGGTTGCTGCGGGGATTGTTCCGTAGCGGCCGCTTGCTGCGGTGCGGCCTGCTCGCCGCTGTCTCCGATCAGCGCGAGTTCGCCGCCGACCTCGACGGTGTCGTCCTCGCTGGCGATGAGCTGCTGCACCACCCCGGCAGCGGGGGAGGGGATCTCGGTGTCGACCTTGTCGGTGGAGACTTCCAGCAGGGGCTCGTCGACCTCGACGGTGTCGCCGACCTGCTTGAGCCACCGAGTGATGGTGCCCTCGCTGACACTTTCACCGAGTGCCGGCATCTGGACGGAGAAGGCCATCGGTTGCTGACTCCTCGTACTCGTGGCGTGTGATGGGCTCTGACGTGACCGGTTGAGCGGAGTGCGTCAGCCGTGTACGTGGAGCGGTTTGCCCGCCAGGGCGAGATGCGCTTCACCGAGCGCCTCGGACTGGGTCGGGTGGGCGTGCACCAGCGGAGCGACGTCCTCCGGCAGTGCCTCCCAGTTGTAGATGAGTTGGGCTTCGCTGATCAGTTCGCCCACCCGGTCACCGATCAGGTGCAGCCCCAGCACCGGCCCGTCCGCGGCACGAACGATCTTGGCGGCTCCCGCCGTCTTGAGGATCTGGCTCTTACCGTTACCCGCGAGGTCGTAGGTGAAGGTCTCCACCTTGTCGTACTGCTCCCGGGCGGCGCTCTCGGTCAGCCCGACCGAGGCGACCTCGGGGTGACTGTAGGTCACTCGCGGGATGCCCGCCTCGTCGATGACCGGCGGGTTCAGTCCCGCGATGTCCTCGGCGATGAACACGCCCTGCTGGAACCCGCGGTGCGCCAACTGCAGCCCGGGGACGATGTCGCCCACCGCGTAGACCCCGGGGAGGTTGGTGCGCAACCGCTCGTCGGTGCGCACGAAACCGCGCTCCAACGACACGCCCGCCTCTTCGTAGCCGTGTCCCGCGGTGTTGGGGCCGCGTCCCACGGCGACCAACAACAGATCGGCGTCGATGGTCTCGCCGTTCTCCAGGCTGACGGTCACGCCGGACTCGTTCTGCTCGGCGCCGGTGAATTTCACGCCGGTGGAGAACTTGATTCCCCGCTTGCGGAAGGCGCGTTCGAGCTGCTTGGAACAGTATTCGTCCTCGTTCGGCACCAGGTGGGGCAGCGCCTCGACGATGTTGACCTCCGCGCCGAAGGAGCGCCACACGCTGGCGAACTCCACACCGATGACGCCGCCGCCGAGCACGACGACCTTCTCCGGCACGTAATCGAGGTTGAGTGCCTGTTCGCTGGCGATGATCCGACCGCCGAACTCCAGGCCGGGCAGCGTCTTGGAGTAGGAACCGGTGGCGAGTACCACATTGGTTCCGGTGTAGCGGGTGCCGTCGACCTCCACCGTGTTGGCGTCGACGAGGGTGCCCGCACCCTCAACGTAGTTGATCTTGTGGGCCTTGGCGAGCCCCTGCAGCCCCTTGTGCAGTTTGGTGACGATGCCGTCCTTGTACGAGTTGACGCCATCGATGTCGATGCCCTCGAGGGAGGCCTTCACGCCGAACTGCTCACTCTCGCGGGCCGAGTCCGCGATCTCCGCGGCGTGCAACAGCGCTTTGGTGGGGATGCACCCTCGGTGCAGACAGGTCCCACCGAGCTTGTCCTTTTCGATGAGGGTGACGGAAAGGCCCAGCTCCGCCGCGCGGAAAGCGCAGGCGTAGCCGCCGGAGCCGCCACCGAGAATGACTAGATCGGCGGACGTGTCGGTCACTTCGCACTCCTCGACAGGCATCATTTCTGCAACTCGCTACCGGAACCCCAGAGGAGCTCCGACTCTGAAAGCCATCTTGTCACCACGCGAGTCACGGGCGCGAGACGGGCTGCCCGCGTTCCCGGGACAAATGGCGTGAAGATCACACTCACTGCTGGGTGCAACGTCACGAAAGGTGGTTTTTATGCCCCGACTGGCAATATCGTGGTAACCGGTCAAGGAGGGAGAACCGTGGGCCTGTTCGAGCGTCTACGCCGTCGTGGTCGGTCGCGACGCACCCGCCCCGAGCGGAACCAGGACACCGAACACCTCCGGCTGTGGGCTGCTCAACGTCACGGTGTCGAGGGGTTCCTCGAGCCACCGACGCAGGTGACCGAGACGACGATCGTCTTCGTCGCCCACGACGGGGAGTGGACGCGGCGTCGGATCGAGGGACGGGACGCCGCGATCCGTTTCACGCATCGGCTGGGTGTCCCGTTCTACGAGGTCAACAAAGTCGGGTACCCGCAACGGATGCGCGACTACCAGCGCAGGCAGCGCGTGCTGCGCCGCCGCGAGTACCGCCGTGGGCTCGAGAGGTGAGCCCACGGCGATAACCTGCGGGAATATCCGCAACAGGACTTCGCTTCCTGGCCGGTTAGCCGGCACGTGAGTCGGCGCCTTGTCGCGTTGGGCCTGCTCTTGAGTAGCGACCTACGCGGCGAGCGGCCCGGCCTTGCGATGCATCCGACTCACGCCCCGGGGACCACTGGACCGAGGACACTCGGACCGTGCGGAACGGTCATACGGGCAAGCTCCATCGCAGGGCTCTCAGTTTCGTTCGGCGATGTCGGCCAACACCGCGGCCATCGTCCGCACCGGGACCCCGGTGCCACCCTTGGGGGTGTAGCCCCACGGGGAGTTCGAGTTGTACGCCGGACCGGCCACGTCGATGTGTGCCCAGGCGACGTCCTCCGCCACGAACTCGCTGAGGAAACGGCCGGCCACGAGCATGCCCGCCCAGCGCTGGCCGGTGACGTTGGCGATGTCGGCCAGCTTCGAGTCGAGGTCGGCCCGCAGCTCCTCCGGCAACGGCATGGCCCAACCGGCTTCGCCGGTGGCCCTGGACAGTTCGGCCACGCGGTCCCGGAAATCCTCGCTGCCCATGACGCCAGGTGTCCGTTTGCCCAACGCGACCAGCTGCGCACCGGTGAGGGTCGATGCCTCGATCAGGTACTCGGGCTCGTCCTCGCAGGCACGGGTGATCGCGTCAGCCAGGATCAGCCTGCCCTCGGCGTCGGTGTTGAGAACCTCCACGGTCTTGCCGCCGTACATGCGCAATACGTCGCCCGGCCGGTAAGCGGTGCCGGAGGGCATGTTCTCCGCCATCGGAACGGTGGCGGTGATGTCGAGCGGGTAGTTGAGTTTGGCCGCCAGCACCATGGTCGCGATGACCGCGGCCGCTCCGGACATGTCCGAGGTCATGTCCTCCATGCCCGCGGCGGGTTTGAGGGAGATGCCGCCGGTGTCGAAGGTCACTCCCTTACCGACCAGCGCCACCTTCCGGGCCCCCTTCTGGCCCTTGTGCCGCATCCGGACCAACCGCGGTGGCCGGGAGGAACCCTCACCGACGCCCAGGATGCCACCGTAGCCGTGTTTGCGCAGATCGTCGGCGTCGAGCACTTCGACATCCAACCCGGCCGAACGGCCCAGCTCGGATGCGCGCTCCGCCATCGCGGCGGGCGGAAGGTCGTTCGGCGGGGTGTTGATCAGATCCCGGGCGGTGTTGACCGCCTCGCCGATCGCCGTGGCGCCCTTCAACGCGGACTTCGCGGACTCGTCCTTGGCCTCGGAGACCACGAGGTCCACTTTGGTCACGGGGTCGTCGCCGGGTGAGGACTTGTACCGGGTGAACGCGTAGGCGCCCATCACCGTTCCCTGCACGGTCGCCGAAACGTCTAGTTCGGACAGTGTGGTGGCCGCGTGCGAGACCCCGGTCATCGCGCGGGCCGCCGCGCCCGCGGCACGGCGCACCGACTCGCTCGGGATCTCCTCGTCCGGATCGCGCTTGCCGAGTCCGACAGCGAGCAGGACTTCCGCCCGCAACGACCCACTCGCCGCGATTTTGACGACTTCCTCGGCCTTGCCGGTGGCGCCCAGCAGGGTCAACGTCTCGGTCAGGTTGCCGTCGAACGCCGCGGCGATCTCGTTCGTCCCCGGCGCGAGTTCAAGGCCGTCCGTGCCTTCCACGGTTCCGATGACGAGGGTTTCCACCGTCAGCTTCGCCGCGGCGCCGTCGACCAGGGCGAGTTTGGGGGTTGTCACCTGTGGCTCCTCCCGGAGTTGTGTGCCGTCGGGCAGGCGCTTCCAGCACCTGCCCACCGCATATCGCTTCCGCGGGCACTGTAGAACGGTGCGTCCGCCGGTGCGTATACCAGCCCGTGTTCGTGTCGCCGTGTCGTCGGGGGAGCACGCGCGGTGCGGGATCTCGCTCGGAGTCCCCGGGCGCCGCGGTTTCGTTCCCGAGTACCGTTTCGGTGAGCGGTCGATGCCGTCGGCGTGTCGGCCGGTGGTGACGCGCTCGTCGTGGCTTCCGTGTGCCCGCGGTGCGGACCGCACCGAGAGGAAGACGCGTCGAACGGGCGGATGCGGCGAGAGCGGGAAACGCAGCGAGGGGAACCGGCGGAGCGTTCCTCCGGACGAGGACGAGGTTCCACCACTACGAGGATGGTTTGCTTGGCCGAACGATCGGGAATCTCGGTTGGTTCGACAGTCGTGAGGCGAGCGGTTCCGCTCGCGCTCGGTGCCATGTTGGGTGCCGGGGTGTTCCTCGGCGTGGCCCCGGCCGTGTCGATCGCGGGACCGTGGACGCCCTTCGCCGTGCCGGTGGCGGCCCTCACCGCCTGGTGCGCCGCGAGCGCCACGAGACACCAGGCCGATTCCTACGGGCCGACGGGTGCCGGATACGCGTGTGTGCGGGACAAACTGGGAGTGGTTCCCGGCCGCATCGCCGCCGGGACGGGACTGTTCGGTCATATCGCGGCGCTGACGGCCGTGGCGGGTGCGGCCGCCCGCTACCTACCCGCCCCACAGTCGTTGACGGCGGCCGCGCTTCCGCTGCTCGCGGTACTCCTCTCCACCGCCGGACTTCGGATCCGGGGGGCGGCGGGTCTGCTCTGGCTGGCGTCGACGATCGCGGTGCTCGGCGTGGTGATCGCCGCGTGCCTGGCGATCACTCCGGTGGACTCGCCGTCGATCTCGCCCCAGGGGCCGTTGGCGATTTCCGGAGCGGCGGGAGTGCTGTTCTTCGTCTTCGCCGGTTTCGAGCGGCTGACCGCCTCCGCCGACAGGGCGGATCGGTATTCGGCGGCTGTGCTGGACCGTGCTCTGCCCACTGTGCTGCTCACCGCCGGTGCGGTGTTGGCGGTGGTGCTGATGGTGGTGTCGTACCAGCTCGGTTCCGCGCGGCTGGCGTTGTCGCCCGCACCGCTGCTCGACGCGTTGCGTGCGGCCGACGCGGCAGCGCTGACCTCGGGAGTGGGGGCGGCGGCCGCGCTGGTCATGCTGCCGGTGCTGCTCGCCGTGCTGGAATCGGCGCGTTCCACCGGTGCGGCCCTGGTCTCCGACGGCGAGTTGCCGGTGCTGTCGCGTCGTGCCGGTCCCGCGGGCACCTCTTACCCGTTCGATCTGGCGTTGGCCGCGGTGGCCGCGTCGTTGACGTTGCTCCTCGGTCCGGAACAGGCCGTCTCGATCGCCGCGTGCTGTCTACTGGTCCACTACGCGTTGGTGAACGCGGCGGCGAGGGTCCTGTTGCTCGACGGTGGGAAACTGCCGAGGCGTACTGCCTGCCTGGGTATGGGCCTGTCGGTGATTCTGGCCATGAGCATGCCCGTGCCCGCGATGGCGATCACGCTGGCGGTGGTGGTTCTGGTGCCGGTGTCGGCTTGGTCGATCCCGCGGCTGCGGGGTTTCGGTCGTGGACCGCGCCCCGACCGTCCTCCCGAAGAGCACGACGTCCGGTGATCCCGCGAACACCCAACGCGCAACGGGCTCCGCGATGTGCCCCACGAGGTGCGTACGACTGTCGTACGACCGACCATAAGTGACGCTGATACTCGGTCGCCCAATCGTTACCGGTCAGGTTTCCACTGCTCTCGGGCGCGCGATACGGTACGTTCATGAGCCAACCCGTCGTTTTCACCCGGACCGAGACCTCACGACCCGCGAGTGTGGAACATCGTTCGAAGGTACTCGCCGATCCCGGGTTCGGGAATTACTTCACCGATCACATGGTCACCGCCAGGTGGAGCACCGAGCAGGGTTGGCACGACGCCAGGCTTGAGCCCTATCACCCCATCGAGTTGGATCCTGCCACCACGGTGCTGCACTACGGACAGGCCATCTTCGAGGGGCTGAAGGCCTACCACCAGCCCGACGGCTCGATCGCCTCGTTCCGCCCGTGGGCCAACGCGACCCGTTTCCAGGACTCCGCACGCAGGTTGGCCATGCCGGAACTGCCCGAGGAGACCTTCCTCGACTCGCTGCGCGAACTGGTCTCGGTCGACAACCAGTGGGTGCCCACCGAGGGTGAGAGCTCGCTGTACCTGCGGCCGTTCATGATCTCCACGGAGCGAACCCTCGGGGTCAACCGTCCGGCGGGCAGCTACCTGTACATGCTGATCGCCTCGCCCGCCGGTTCCTACTTCGCGAGCGGCGTCAAGCCGGTCACCGTGTGGCTCAGCAGGGAGTACGTCCGCGCCAGCCCGGGTGGTACCGGAGCCGCGAAGTTCGCGGGCAACTACGCCGCCTCGTTCGTGGCGCAGGCCCAGGCCGCCGAACAGGGCTGTGACCAGGTCGTCTGGCTGGATGCCGTGGAACGGCGTGCGGTCGAGGAGATGGGCGGCATGAACCTGTTCTTCGTGCTCGGTTCCGGTGCGGAGGCACGGTTGGTCACCCCGGAACTGACCGGCAGCCTGCTGCCCGGTATCACCAGGTCCTCGTTGCTGCGAATGGGCGAGCGGCTCGGACTCGAAGTCGAGGAACGCCGCATCACCACCGAGGAATGGGAACAGAAGGCCCTCTCCGGCGAGATCACCGAGGTGTTCGCCTGCGGCACCGCCGCCGTCATCACTCCGGTGGGCAAGGTCAAACACAGCGACGGTGAGTTCACGATCGGGGACGGCACCCCCGGAGAGCTGACCATGAAGCTTCGTGAGCAGCTGACCGGTATCCAGTACGGCAAACTGCCCGACTCCGAGGGCTGGATGACGAAGCTGGCCTGATCTCCTCCGATCCGGTTACCGCGGCACGGCGATTGTCGGTGGCTCGACGTACCTTCCAGGTGAGAATCCGCTCACACCTACTGGAGGCGCTCGTGTCCTCGTCCGTATTGCTCGTGATCGGTACCAGGAAAGGATTGTGGCTGGCACGTCGGAACGGTGGGCGTTGGGACCTCACCGGCCCCTGGTTGCCGATGACCGAGGTCTACTCGGTGGCCGTCGACACCAGGGGCGAACCGCGGGTACTGGCCGGTACTGAGAGTCCGCACTTCGGCCCTACCCTGGTGACCAGTGACGATCTGGGGGAAAGCTGGCAGGAGCCCGAGCACGCCCCGGTCGCGTTTCCCGCCGACACCGAGACCTCGTTGCGGCGCGTGTGGCAGATCGTGCCCGGATCGCCCGAGGAACCCGGGGTGGTGTACGCGGGAACGGAGCCGTCCGCCCTGTTCCGCTCCGAGGACGGTGGCAGCAACTACGAACTCGTGCGGGGGCTCTGGGACCATCCGCATCGCGCGGAGTGGTTCCCGGGATTCGGGGGGCAGGCGGTCCACACGGTCCTGCCCGACCCCCGCTACCCGAACCGGATTCTGGTGGGCATGTCCACCGGCGGTGTTTACCGCACCACCGACGGAGGCGCCGAGTGGAACCCCGCCAACCACGGCATCCGGGCCTACTTCATGCCGGAGAACGAATACCCGGAATTCGGGCAGTGCGTACACCGGATGGCCCGGAACACCGCCGCGCCCGACCGGATCTATCTGCAGAATCACCACGGCGTCTACCGCAGCGACGACGGCGCCGAGACCTGGGATTCCATCGCCGAGGGGCTCCCCGCCGACTTCGGTTTTCCCGTCGCGGTGGATCCGGCCGATCCCGACACGGTGTACACCTTCCCCCTGGTAGCCGACCAGCACCGCTTCCCGCCGGAGGGGGACTGCCGGATCTACCGCAGCAGGGACGGTGGTGAGTCCTGGGAAGGTCTGGGTGACGGACTGCCCCGGGAGGGATTCTGGTCCGCCGTCATGCGCGACGCGCTCTGCCTCGACGACGGTGACCCCGCGGGAGTGTATTTCGGCTCCCGATCCGGAGAGGTCTACGCGAGTTCCGACCGGGGCGAGAGCTGGACCCGGATCGCCCAGCACCTGCCGGACGTGCTGTCGCTGCGCGCGGCCGTGGTCTGAACACCGCCCGCGAACCGCTGCACCTCCCCGCGAACCGCTGCACCACCGCCATCGGGAGACGATCATGCGAATCACCCTGGTAATCCCGCAGATGCTTCGTTCCACTGTCGGCGGAGCGGGCACCCTGCGGCTGTCCTTGGACGAGGAGGCCACGCTGCGCCAGTTGCTCGACGAGTTGGCCGTCACTCACCCCGCGCTGGAACGCAGACTGCGGGACGAGACCCGGACGCTGCGTCGTTACGTCAACTTCTACGTGGACGGTACGGAGTGTCGTGCGCTGGACGGCGTCGCCACCGCGCTCGGTGACGGTGTCGAGGTCAGGATCGTGCCCTCCGTCGCGGGCGGATAGCCGCGTTGCGGGGCGGCGATTTCGCGAGAAATTGACGCGCCCTTGGTGATCCCAAGCCGAGCTCCCACCACCTCCGCGGGCCGAACCCCGACCCCTCTCGCAGCCCGCACCACCGCGGGTTCTCCGGGGAGTGCCTCGTGAGGACGGACCCGACGTTGTGTAGTAACTACCCGATGTCGGGGCACCCGCAGCGAGGCGCCCCCGGAGGTTCCGCCAAGCGACCGGCTACGCGAACCGAGTTGACAACCTCCAGCGCTCAGCCGAGGGCGCATACGGCGAGTAGGAGGGTGGTCCCCAGTTCGCAGCAGGCGCCGAGCACGTCACCGGTGACTCCGCCGAAGCGGCGTAGCACGTGCCTGCTCAACATCCACAGCGAGCCGAAGGTCAGCCCCACGGCGGTGAGACCGACCCACCACGTTCCCGGCGTGGCGAAGCCGCCCGCGAGCAGCAGTGCCGTCCACCAGGCGAACACGGTGCCGGGGGGCTGCGTGCCCGCCACCAGCGAACCCATACCCTCTTCCCGCGCGGCCGGGATTCCCCTGCGGCAGCACAGCGGGAAAGCGGCTCTTCCTCCGGCGCAGGCGAGTATGACGACCCCCCACGCGCCCTGGGAGGCGGCCGCGGCGAACCCCGTGGCCTGCACTCCGATCGTCAGTACGAGCCCGGCCACCGCGAACGGGCCGGTGCTGCCGTCGCGCATCACCGAAAGCGCGCGTTCGGCGGAGCCGTAGCAGCCCAACCCGTCCACGGTGTCGGCCAGCCCGTCGATGTGCATTCCCCTGGTGGCCAGTGCCAGCGCGGCCACGGTGAGCAGACCCGCCAGCAGTGCGGGGGCTCCCAGTGCGAGCAACGTCCACAGGACGAGGGCGGCGAGTCCCCCCAGGACGGCTCCCACCAGCGGAGCGAACGAGATGGCACTCCTGCCGGTGCGATCGTCGACGGTGTCGACCCGCACCGGCAGTACGCTCAACCAGGCGAACGCCAGTCGTAGTCCCTGCAAGCCGCGTCCCTGCACAGCCACTCAGTCCGCGGCGTCGCTCGGGGAGGCTCCCGCAGCCTCGTCGGCCGTGGGGCCCGCGATACCCGCTTCGGCGAAGCTCGCCATCTCGGCCAGCACCCGGATCGCCGCGTTGACCACCGGCAGGGCCGAGACGGCTCCGGAACCCTCGCCCAAGCGCATGTCGAGATCCAGCACCGGCCGCAGGTCCAGGTGCTCCAGCACCAGGGGTGCGCCCGGCTCGACGGAACGATGCCCCGCCAGCCACCACTGCGCTGCTCCCGGAGCGAGCTCCTCGGCGACCATCGCCGCGGAGCCGACCACCACGCCGTCGAGGAGTACGGGAGTGCGGCGCACCGCCGCTTGCGCGAGGAAGCCCGCCATGGCTGCGATGTCGGCACCACCCGCCGTGCGCAGCAGCGTCAACGGATCGTCCACCACTTTGCGCGCACGTCGCAGCGCATCCCGGATGGCCGCGGTCTTGCGCATCCACGCAGCGTCGTCGATCCCGGTGCCACGGCCGACCACCGCCACCGGCTCGTTCTCGGTCAGGGCCGCGATGAGGGTGGCGGCGGGGGTGGTGTTCCCGATACCCATGTCACCGGCGATCAGCAGATCGGCTCCGCTGTCGATCTCCTCGTCGGCCAGTGCCCTGCCCGCGGCGACCGCGTCGTGCGCCTGCGGGGCGGTGAGCGCGTCCTCGACATCGAGCGAACCGGACGACTTGCGGATCTTGTGCGCCGAGACGGTCCGGTTCGTCTCGCCGTCCACGGCCATGTCCACGACGCGTACTCCCGCTCCGGCGTTGGCGGCCAGCGCGTTCACGGCGGCCCCGCCGGTGAGGATGTTGTCGACCATTTGGGCGGTGACCTCGCTGGGGTAGGCCGAGACACCGTTGGTGGCGATCCCGTGGTCACCCGCGAAAACCACCACGCGGGGCCGGTCGAACGGCCTGGGTGGGCAGGCGCCCTGCCGGGCCGCCACCCAAACGCCCAGTTCCTCCAGCCTGCCGAGTGACCCGGCGGGTTTGGTGAGTCCGTCGTGCCGGGCCACCGCCTGTCGGTGTGCCTGTTCGTCGGGTGGCCGGACCACGCCGAATTCGATACCCGGCCGGTCCGTGCTGTCCTCCGGTTCTGCCGATGGGGTGTGCACCGGTTGTGGATCGGGCACCGTGGACAAGCCTTACCTCCGTAGTCGTTCGGCCGGAGTCGGGCGTGGCCACACCGCGCTCGGTTACGCACCGCCGCCGAGTTCACCCGCCGGGAGGGGAGCGCGGTGGCCGACTCCGGGGCTTCAGCGTAGGTCAGCCACTCAACGTAGTCGCAGTGGTAGTCCCGCGACCAGCAGCAGCACCTCGTCGCAGACTTCGGCGAGCCCGGCGTTGAGCGCACCCAGCTCGTCCCGGAACAGTCGTCCCGCCCTGCTCTCCGGGACCACACCCAGCCCGACCTCGGCCGAGACGAGGAGCAGTGGTGCCGAACACGATTCGCACGCGCGTACCAGTTCGCCCCGCTGTCGGCGCACGAGCGTCAGCGCCGAGGTCTCGCGTTCCCACGCCCCGGCATCGTCCAGCGCGCCCGTCAGCCAGGTCGCCAGATCGTCGACGAGGATCGGGGGGTCCGTCGCTCGCGCGTTGTTGAGCAGGTCGACCAAGCCGTCCGGATGCGGAGTCTCCACGGTCTCCCAGTCAGTCGGACGGCGCGCCACGTGGTCGGCGATACGCCGGTTCCATTCCTCGTCGCGGGGATCCCGCCGTGCGGTGGCGACGTAGGTGGCTGCCCTCTCCGGCGGGAGCAGCCCTTCGGCATGGGCGGACTTGCCGGAACGCGCTCCGCCCAGTACCAGCGTGCGGTGCTCGGCCCCGGTCACGGCGTGGTGGTGTGGCGGGGATCGGTCTCCGCCACGTGCCCGATGACCTCGTCGATCTTGTCGAGCACGTCCTGGTCGAGTTTCACCCCTGCCGCCCGCACGTTGTCGATGACCTGTTCCGGACGGGACGCGCCGATGATCGCGGCGGAGACGTTCGAGTTCTGCAGGACCCACGCCACGGCCAGCTGGGCCATGGACAGCCCCAGGTCCTCGGCGATCGGCTTGAGCTGCTGTACCGGTTCCAGCACCTCGTCCCGCATCCACCGCGAGATCATGTTCGCGCCGCCCGCCTCGTCGGTCGCCCTCGAACCGGCGGGAGCCTCCTGGCCGGGCAGGTACTTGCCGCTCAGCGCGCCCTGCGCGATCGGCGACCACACGATCTGGCCGAGCCCCTCCCGCTGCGAGGTCGGGATCACCTGGGACTCGATCACCCGCCACAACATCGAGTACTGCGGCTGGTTGGAGACCAGTGGTACCCGCAGTTCACGTGCCAGCTCGGCGGCCCGGCTGATCTGCTCGGCGTTCCATTCCGAAACACCGATGTAGAGCGCCTTGCCCTGGCGTACCAGATCGGCGAACGCGGTCATGGTCTCTTCCAGCGGAACGGTCCGGTCGAACCGGTGTGCCTGGTAGAGATCCACATAGTCGGTCTGCAGCCTGCGCAGCGAGGCCTCACAGGACTCCATGATGTGCTTGCGGCCCAGACCGCGGTCGTTGGCTCCCTGCCCGGTGGGGAAGTAGACCTTGGTGAACAGCTCGATGCTCTCCCGGCGCACCCCCGACAGCGCGCGTCCGAGCACTGCCTCCGCCCGGGTCGCCGCGTAGACGTCCGCCGTGTCGAAGGTGGTGATCCCCTCGTCGAGAGCGGTCAGCACGCACGCCTGCGCCTGTTCCTCCTCGACCTGCGACCCATGGGTGAGCCAGTTTCCGTAAGCGATCTCGCTGATGTTCAGGCCGCTGTGGCCGAGCCGACGAAACTCCATGCCGTCCAGCCTAGATCCACATCCCGGCGTGCGCCCAGCACCGTGACCGAGCCGTACTCACCGGACCTCGTTGATGTCCTTCGGAGTGACCCGGGGGCGGGGGACACGCAGTTTGCGCAGCTGCATCGCACGGGTGAAGGCGTACCACCCCATGCTGATCCCCCTGTCCTTGGCGTCGGGGAACTTGGCGCGCACCTGTTTCGTGACGATCCGGCCGAGCATGGTGCCCTCGAAGATCATCGTTATCAGCAGCGCCAGGCAGAACACCGTGGCGACCTGGACGACCATCTGGACCTGCACCAGGGTGGCCAGGAATATCACCAGCACCAGCGGCATGAACAAGCCCATCAGGTGCCTGCGGGAGTCCACGATGTCGCGAACGTGTGCTCGTACCGGTCCGCGGTCGCGCGGCATGAGGTAGCGGTCGTCGCCCGCCATCATTCGTTCGCGGCGTTCGGCCGCGGCCTTGCGCCGTTCCGGCTTGTTGCGACGCATCCGCTTGAACGCCTCGCGCTGGGTGCGCGGGGGCGGTGGAACCGGGCCCCGGCGTTTGCTCTCGGACTCGCGACGTTTCGGGGTCGGCCTGCCCTTGGCCTGGGTCGAATCGTTCGCGTTCTCCCGCGTCGCCTCGCCACCGTGCTCGTCGCTGTCGACGGTGGCGGTTTGCTCGGCGGTGTTGCGACGGAGGAACTTCACCCCACCAGCGTAAGTGAAACCGTCCGCGTCACGAATACCGACTCCACGGGTGGACGCCGATCGTGGCGATCGCTCGGGGTGGGGTGGGCCATGCCACCGGCGCCCCCGTCGTGGCGCGGGCCCCGGGCCGGTGCCCCGATTTCGTTCGCGATGCGCACCGTTTTCCGTGCGTACCATGTGTGGTGCTACCCGCGGGTGTCACAATCGGCGTGCGCGGGTTGGACCGCGGGAATACTCGCACTTACCGTGACCGTTGAGGTCGCGGGAACCTGCCAGCAGCCGCTAACCGCAAGGGAGAGCCATGACCGCCCAGGAGACAGCCGTGGAGACCGAGGCGCCCGCTCATGGCGTCACGTTGACCGACTCGGCGGCCAGCAAGGCCAAGACCCTCCTCGACCAGGAGGGGCGCGATGACATGCACCTGCGCATCGCGGTTCAGCCGGGTGGGTGTGCCGGACTGCGCTACCAGCTGTTCTTCGACGAGCGCACGCTCGACGGGGACGCGGTGCGCGACTTCAACGGCCTGGACGTGATCGTCGACCGGATGAGCGCCCCCTACCTGCAGGGCGCCGTGATCGACTTCGTGGATTCGATCGAGAAGCAGGGCTTCACGATCGACAACCCGAACGCCGGCGGTTCGTGCGCCTGCGGTGACTCGTTCCACTGAGCGGACGCGATCAGCCTTTTCCGGGGATGGTGCGACGAGGGGCCTCGTCGCACCATCCCCGTTCTCGTGGGTTGCCCCTCGCTGCCCCGACCGCCCCGAGGTGGTCGGGCGGCAGTCCCGATGTGGCAGGGCACGATGTGGCGGGACGCGGGATCAGTACCGGTGGCTCCCGGAGCCGATGCCCGCTCGCCCGAGCGGGCTCCGCCACGTAGTTCGGCGCGGTGACCCCGGAGGCCCCCTGATCAGGGACGGGTGTGTCCGTCGCCCCAGACGAGCCACTTCGTCGTGGTCAGTTCCGGCAGCGCCATCGGGCCGCGGGCGTGCAGCTTCTGCGTCGAGATCCCGATCTCGGCGCCCATGCCGAACTGGCCGCCGTCGGTGAAGGCGGTGGAGGCGTTGACCACGACAGCGGCGGAGTCGACCCGCGTGGTGAATCGGCGGACGGTGGAGACGTCCTCGCTGATGATGGCCTCGGTGTGTCCCGTGCCGTGCCGCGCGATGTGAGCCATCGCCTCGTCGGGGGAATCAACCACCGCCACCGCCAGGTCCATCGACAGATACTCGGTGTCCCAGTCCTGCTCGGTGGCGGGGGTGGTCGGTGCCGTGTTCCCGATCGCCTCGGCAGCACGTTCGTCGGTGTGCAGTGTCACCCCGGTCTCGCTCAGTTCCCGGCCCAGCTCCGGCAGCAGGGTGTCGGCGACCTCCCGGTGCACCAGCAGCGTCTCCGCCGCGTTGCACACGCTGACCCGGCGCGTCTTGGCGTTGCGGACCACCTGCCGTGTTTTCGCCGCGTCGGCGGCGCGATCCACGTAAACGTGACAGTTACCCACACCGGTCTCGATGACCGGCACCGTGGCCTCCTCGACCACCGCGTTGATCAGCCCGGCGCCGCCACGTGGGATCACCAGGTCCACCAGGCCGCGCGCGGTGACCAGATGCCCCACCGAGGAACGGTCCGCACACGGCAGCAGCGTCACCAGGTTCGGGGAGAAGCCGGATTCCACCAGCACGTCCCGCAGGATCGACACCAGCGCGGTGTTGGAACGTGCCGCCGAGGAGGAGCCGCGCAGCAACACGGCGTTGCCCGACTTCAGGGTCAGTCCGGCCGCGTCCACGGTGACGTTCGGGCGCCCCTCGTAAACGATGCCGACCACCCCGAGCGGCACCCGCACCTGCCGCAGCTCCAGCCCGTTCGACAGCATGTTGCCGCGCACCGTCTCTCCGACCGGATCCGGCAGCCCCGCCACCGTACGCAGCCCGGAGGCGACCTCGGCCACGCGTGACTCGGTCAACTTCAGGCGGTCCAGCATCGCCTCCGGCATCCCGGAGCCGCGTGCCGCGTTGAGGTCGAGCTCGTTGGCGTCGAGAACCTCCCCGGCACGGCGTGCCAACGCGTCGGCCATCGCGGTCAGCAGGGTGTCCTTGGTGTCCCGGGTCGCGGCGGCGAACTCGGCGGCGGCCTCGCGGGCACCCCGCGCCGCGGCCAGTACCTCTTCCCGGCCGGTGTCCGCTCCGGCGGCGGACCCCGTGGGTGACTTTTCCGGCATAGTGGTGCTCACACCGCCCAGGGTAGAAGATTCGCGCCCGGCAGTGGTCGCGTGGTGAGGTGGCCACCTCGCGTGATCCGGTGGTTCGCGGGGCACTCGGATTGCTCTTTCCGGAGTATCACGAAAAGCGCGAAAACCCTCCGGGCGTTCCCTCGTTGTGGTTCCGGTTTCGACGGGGATTCCTCGGGCTGCGGTGCCGCGGTTCCGAACAGCCGAAAGATGCCGTTTTCCGGGGGACTCTTCTGTATCGATTGCGCAAGTGATGTTGCGTATGTAGAACACCGTCCCGGGCGAAGCGTCGGCCGGGCGTCGCGCGGCGACCGGGAGACGTTTCGTCGGCCTTTCGAGCCCTGGAAAGGAATCGACGATGGGATTACCACCGAAGTGGGGATCGAGGAGGACGGGGAGTCGTTCGGCTGTGCTCTCCGCCGCTGTGCTCGCCCTGGTGACCGTCCTCGGAGGGGGTGTGCCTGCCGGAGCGGTTTCCACGAGCGCGCCGGGTGCTCCCGGCATATCCTCCGCGTGGACCACGGGTGCCAAACGAGGTGTCGGTACTTCCACCACACCGGAGTCGAAGGTCTGGCACACCCTGGGGCAGGGGATTCTCAACGAGGTCTACTACCCACGCCTGGACGTGCCGAACGTGCAGGACATGCAGTATGTCGTCAGCGACGGGCGCAGCTTCACCGAACTGGAGCGCGACGCCACCACGAGCCGGATTCTGCTACCCGACTCGCGATCGTTGCGGTACCGGCAGGTCAACACCGACCGCGACGGCAGGTATCGCATCACCAAAACCTACATAACGGACCCGGAACGCTCGGTGCTGCTGGTCCGCACGCGTTTCGAGGTGCTGGAAGGCGGCCCGCTGCGGCTCTACGCGCTGTACAACCCCTCCCTCAACGGCAGTGGGATGGGCGACAGCGGAGCCACTTCCGGGGACACCCTGGTCGCCAGTGACGGCGAGGTCGCCAGCTCGTTGGCCGCCTCGAACGGCTTCAGTGCCACCACCAGCGGCTACAGCGGTACGTCCAGCGATGGTTACCGCGACCTCGACGCCGACCACCGGCTCGACAATCGCTACGAGCGGGCGGGCCAGACCGGCAATCTCGTGCAGACGGCGCGCGTGCCTGTCAAGACCGACACCACGTTCACGCTCGCACTCGGCTTCGGCGAGGACAGGACGGCGGCGAAGACAGCCGCGCGCGGCGCGCTTGCGGACGGCTACGGCGCGGCCAGCCACGAGTACGACGCGGGCTGGCACCGCTACCTCGCCTCGCTGAAGCGGGTTCCCGAATCGGTGACCTCGCGGGGGCTGACCACCCAGTACAACGTCGCCGCCATGACGCTGAAGTCCCAGGAGGACAAGACCTATCGAGGTGCTTTCGTGGCGTCCACCTCGATTCCCTGGGGTGGTGCCAAGAACGCCGACAGCTGCTGCACCGGCGGGTACCATCTCGTGTGGTCGCGTGATCTGTACCACACGGCGACGGCCGCGATGGCGCTGGGCGATCGCGCCGCCGCCAACCGGGCCCTCGACTACCTGCTGAACGTGCAGTGGCGGGAGGACGGTTCGTTCCCGCAGAACACCTGGCTCGACGGCGAACCGCACTGGCCCAGCCTGCAGCTGGACGAGGTCGCCTATCCCATCGTGCTTGCGCACCAGTTGGGCAGGACCGGTGACGCGGAGTGGGCCAAGCTCCGGAGGTCCGCCGACTTCATCGTCGAGAACGGTCCCGCCACCCCGCAGGAGCGTTGGGAGGAGGAAAGCGGTTACTCTCCCTCGACCATCGCGGCCGAGATCGCGGGTCTGGTCACCGCGGCCGACATCGCCCGGCAGCACGATGACCGGCGAGCGGCGCGGCGGTATCTCGCCACCGCCGACAAGTGGCAGCGCAAGGTGGAGGACTGGACCTTCACCACGAGCGGACCGCACGGTGACGGCGAGTACTACCAGCGCGTGGACGACGACGGTGATCCGGACAACGGCCACCAGCTGTGTCTGAACAACGGGGGCGGATGTCACGACGAACGTGCCGTGGTCGACGCGGGATTCCTGGAACTGGTGCGGCTCGGCGTCAAACCCGCCCATGATCCAGCGGTGCTCGACTCGCTTCCCGAGGCCGACGACCGGCTGCGGGTTCGAACTCCGAACGGGCCCGGCTGGTACCGCTACAACCACGACGGCTACGGCGAGGCCCCGGGCGGCGAGCCCTACACCGGAACGGGCATCGGCAGGCTCTGGCCGCTGCTTACAGGTGAACGTGGTGAGTACGAGATCGCCTCCGGCGATCCGGCGGGTACTCATCTGGAAACGATGGCCCGGATGGCCAACGAGGGCTATCTCATTCCCGAACAGGTCTGGGACAGGGAGTCCGAGAACGGCTTCGCGTTCGGTGAGGGCACCGGATCCGCCACTCCGTTGGCGTGGTCCATGAGCCAGTTCGTGCAGCTGGCCCAAAACATGGACGCGGGCAGGAATCTGGAGACACCGGAAGTGGTGGCCCGGCGCTACACTGAGTGAGCGGTGTCGCGACGACCGCCCGGCCGAGCGCGGTGCCTCGGGAGAGCTCCGGGGTGCCGCCTCGGCGGCGGTCGAATTCCGATTTCCTGCCGGGTGCTATGGACTTCGTGCTCTGTGTTCCCCCGCCCGTTCCCCCTAACGTGCGTGCAACGGGCGGCGCGGTGCGGCCCGCCCACGTCCCAGATGTTGCTACTCGGGATCCGAGGTGACCGGACATGACCGTGCAGGATGTGGACCCGGCAACTGTCGATCAACTCCGCGGCGATTTCCACGGTGCGATTCACACACCGCGCGACGCGGATTACGAGAGGCAGCGCGAGATCTTCAACGCGATGATCGAATCGCGGCCCGCGGCGATCGCGGACTGCGCCGACGTGGACGACATTCGTCGGGCCCTGGACTTCGCGAGGGACCAAGGCCTCGAAGTCGCGGTACGCGGCGGCGGGCACAGCGTTGCCGGTGCCGGTCTCGTCGACGGTGGACTGGTCATCGACATGCGGCGCTTCAACCGGGTGACGGTGGAGCCGCAAACCCGGTTGGCCACCGCGGGGGGCGGCACCCGGTGGGGAGAGTTCGACGGGGCGGGACGCCCCTACAAGCTCGCCACCACCGGTGGGCGGGTCTCCACGACCGGAGTGGCCGGACTGACCCTCGGTGGCGGTTCCGGCTGGTTGGAACGGAAGTGGGGACTGGCCTGCGACAGCCTGGTGTCGATCGATCTCGTCACCGCTTCGGGTGGCCGAGTGACAGCCGACGCGGAACGGAATCCGGAACTGTTCTGGGCACTGCACGGTGGCGGAGGCAATTTCGGGATCGCCACATCGTTGACATTCCGGCTGCACGAGCTTCCGGAATTCTCGATGGCGTTGTTGCTCTGGCCCGCGGCACGAGGACGTGCCGTGGCGGGCGAGTATCGCGACTTCATAGCGGGGGCACCGGACGAGATCAGTGGCGGTCTGATGTACCTGACCGGGCCGCCGGAGGATTTCGTGCCTGCCGAACTCGTCGACAAGCTGTGCTGTGCCGTCCTGGTCACCTTCATGGGCAACGAGTCGGAGCTGCGCGAGCTGATCCGACCGTTGCTCGGGCTGCGCCCCGCCGGGCAGCTGATCACCGACATCGACTACGCCGACATGCAGTCACTGCTGGACGATCCCCCCGGATATCGCAACTACTGGTCGGCCGAACACATGGCCGAACTGCCGGACGAGGCGTTGGACCGGTTCTGCGCCCGGGCGTACGACATGCCGGTTCCTTCCCCCGCGCAGCACGCGCTGTTGCCGTGGGGCGGAGCGGTCTCGGCCAACGGGGTGGGCGCCGCGATGTCCGACCGTGCGGTCCCGTGGGTGGTTCACCCGCTCGGGCTGTGGTCGGATCCCGCCACCGATGAGAGCGCCATTCGCTGGGTCCGCGAACTGCGTGCGGACATGCGGCCGTGGACGACCGGAGCCGTCTACCTCAATTTCATCGGTGACGAGGGGCACGACCGGGTGGTGGCCGGTTACGGCGACGACAATTATCGACGACTCGCACGGGTCAAGGCGGAGTACGACCCGGACAACGTCTTCAACCGGTGGCACGACATCGTTCCTACGACCACGCCGGGGCGCAGCGCCGCGACGCCGACCCCCACCGGTACCTGAACTCGGCCCCTCGACCCTTGTAGGCGTCAATTTCCCACGAAATTGACGCCCCGGTGCGGCTGTGTGGTCCGCGGGCGTCAATTTCCCACGAAATCGCCGCGCCAACAGCGCCGAGGAGCAGCCGAACTCCGACCACCTTCGTAGGCCGAGCTCCGACCACTCCCGCAGTCGGCACCGCCGCGGGTTCTCCCGTGCGGCTCTCGCGAGGAAGGCCCGACGTTGTGTAGTAACTACCCGATGTCGGGCCTACCCGTAGCGAGAGCCCGCGAGAGGTTCCGCCGAGCGACCAGCTGTGCCAGCTTCTCCCGAAAGAGTGGTCCGGCAGGACGCGACGCCCGCGACGCGCGGCCGCGGTCGCCAACACGCGTCTTCAGCAGCGCGCGTGTCCCCGGTGCGTGAGTCGGATGCATTGCGAGGCCGGGCCGCTCGCCGCGTAGGTCGCTACTCAAGAGCCGGCCCAACGCGGCAAGGCGCCGACTCACGTGCCGGCTACCCGACCACGCACTCGGGTTGCACTGTGAAATTTCAAAGCTTCACGGGGTAGTGCGGTTCGGGCACCTCGGGCGTAAGCCGGTTCTCCACGAAAATCCCGTGCCAGATCATGAACACCAGCAATGCCCACAGCCTGCGACTGTGGTCCAGCACTCCGGAACGGTGTTCCTCCAGCAGCTGCAGCACCGCCGGTTTGTTCAACAGGGCGTCGGTCTGGGACTCCTTGATGATGTCGCGTGCCCAGTCGTGCATCTCGTCCCGCAACCAGTGCCGGATCGGGACGGGGAAGCCGAGCTTGCGCCGGTTGAGCACGTGGCCCGGCACCACCTTGGCAAGCGCACGGCGCAGCGCGTACTTGGTGGTGTCCTTGGTGATCTTCTGTTCCAGCGGGATCGTGCTCGCCGTGCGGAACACCTCGTTGTCGAGGAACGGAACCCGCAGTTCCAGGGAGTTGGCCATGGTCACCTTGTCGGCCTTGACGAGGATGTCCCCCCGCAGCCAGGTGAACAGGTCCACGTGCTGCATCCGGGTCACCGGGTCCCAGCCCTGCGAGGTCCGGTAGGCCGCCGCCGTCACGTCGGTGTGCGAAACGTGCGGGTCGTAGTCCGGCAGCAGGTTCCGCAGCTCGTCGTCGCGGAAGATCCGCGCGTTGCCGTAGTAGCGTTCCTCCAGCGGCAGCGCGCCCCGTCGGAGCAGGTCCTTGCCGCGAACCCCTTCCGGAATCGCGGTCGAGACCCGCCCCATCACCTTGCGCACGGATCCGGGGACCCGTTCGAACGGCGCCAACGAGAGCGGTTCCCGGTAGATCGAGTACCCGCCGAACAGTTCGTCGGCGCCCTCGCCGGAGAGCACGACCTTGACGTGCTTGCGTGCCTCCCTGGCGATGAACCACAGCGGCACCAGTGCGGGGTCGGCCACCGGATCGTCCAGGTACCAGATGATCAACGGCAGCGTCCGCATCATCTCCTCGGCGGAGACCGTCCGGACGACGTGCTTCACCCCGATGGCCGCCGCCGATTCCGCGGCCACGTCGACTTCCGAGTAGCCCTGCCGCTCGAACCCGGTGGTGAACGTGATCAGGTCCGGGTTGTGCTCCTTGGCCAGCGCTGCGATCGCCGTCGAGTCGATCCCGCCGGAGAGGAAGGCGCCGACGGTGACGTCGGCACGCATGTGCTTGGCCACCGAGTCGCGCATCACGTCGACGATCTCGTTGTGCAGCCGGTTGGCCTCGCCGTCGTTGTGAATCTCACGCGAGGTGAAGTTGGGGGAAAAGTACCGCTCGGTCACCAGTTGCCCGCCCGGGGCCACGGTGAACGAGGTGCCCGACTCGATCCGCCTGATCGAACGGTGCAGCGACTCCGGCTCCGGCACGTACTGCAGCAGCAGGTAGTGCTGCAACGAACGCCGGTCGACGTCCTCGTTGATGCCTAGCGTCGCCGCGAGGTGCAGCAGGCTCTTCTTCTCGCTGGCGAAGCCGACCCCGTTGGGGCCGGTCGCGTAGTACATCGGCTTGATCCCGAAGGGATCCCTGGCGCCGAACACGACGTGCCGATCGTTGTCCCAGATCAGGAACGCGAACATCCCGCGCAGCCGAGCCACCATCGAAGTCCCGAGGTAGTGGTAGGCGACGATGATCGTCTCGCTGTCCCCGTCGGTGTTGAACGCGGCGCCGTACTGCTCGGTCAGCTCGGCCCGCAGTTCCAGGTAGTTGTAGATCTCACCGTTGAACAGGATCGTGTACCTGCCCGGTGAATCCGGCGGCCCCCAGCTCAGCGGCTGGTGCGAATGCTCGACGTCGATGACCGACAGGCGGTTGAAACCGAAGACGACCTCGCCGCCCTGCCACGTGTCACTCTCGTCCGGTCCTCGGTGCCGCTGACACGGCAGCGCGTTGGCCACCGCGTTCGTTGCGTTGCTTGCGTTCTCTTCGGTGGGACAAACCAGTCCAAGCAGGCCGCACACGCGTCTCGCGCACCTCTCGTGTCGCGGGTTGTCGGATTTCGCTCAAGCCCAATAGGGGTGATCCGGTTCTACAGTATGCCGTGCTCCTGTGGGGGAACCGAACGCACGGGTTCATTGTGCCGGTGTTCCGGTCGAGGGCGCCCGGTACTCGCCGCGCGTCGCGCGACCGGAGAACCGAGTGGTGATCTTCGGTCACGGGCACGACCATGATTCGGGCGGTGGCGCGACCCCGGAGCAGTATCGCGGCTACTACTGGGCTAGGGTCGCTACAGTATTCCGGCGGCCGATCTTCCGTCCCGAACGCGGGCGGGGGAGCAACGCCAGCGCCGTGCCGGTGAGTTTCACATGGAGGAGGCGTCGCGCAGTGGCCCTGAAGGACGGGACCCGAGTGCCACGGCTGGCCAAGGTCGGTGGACTGGTCGGCTTGGTGTGTGTCGTGGCCACGGGCTGCTCCCCTGACCAGGTGCTGCGGTTCGGCTGGCCCACCGGCGTCACCAGTGACGCCGAGTCGATGCGCCAGCTCTGGACCTGGTCGGTGATCGCGGCTCTCGCGGTTGGTGTGCTCGTATGGGGACTGATCTTCTGGACGGTGGCCTTCCACCGCAAGAAGAGTGACGAGCTGCCTCGTCAGTTCCAGTACAACAACCCGCTCGAGATCATATACACGGTCATCCCCTTCGTGATGGTCGTCGTGCTGTTCTACTTCACCGCGACGACGCAGCAGAAGGTGCAGGCCGAGGAGGAGCCGGACGTCGCCGTCGACGTGATCTCGTTCCAGTGGAACTGGGAGTTCCGCTATCCCGGTTACACCACCCCGAACGGCGAAGCGGTCAACACCATCGGTACGACCAGTTGGACGCCGCTGCTGGTGCTGCCGACCGACTCCAACGTCGAGTATCGGCTCAGCTCCAAGGACGTCATCCACTCGTTCTTCGTCCCCAAGTTCCACTTCAAGCGGGACACCTTCCCGCATCCGGACAAGAACAACCAGGACAACGTCTTCCAGAACACGATCGACCGTGAGGGATCGTTCGTCGGACGCTGCGCGGAACTGTGCGGTACCTACCACTCGATGATGAACTTCGAGGTGCGTGCGCTCTCACCGGACAAGTTCGAGCGCTTCATGGACCTGCGTACGCAGGTGAACCCGAGCACGGGCCAGCCCTACACCACGGCCGAGGCGTTGACCGAGATGGACTGCGGTGAGCTCTGCAACCCGAACTCGGTGACGACCATCCCGTTCGATCCGGATCGGCAGAGCTCGACTCCGCAGCAGGGTGGTCAGGCCGTCGGCGCGGGTAATAACTGACGGTGTCGACGGGAAACCAGGTCACACGAGTGCGCCGGACGCGGCGCACGGGGTGAGAGTGAGGACTCCATGAGGGTCGAAGCCAAGATCTTCAACATCATTACCTTCTTCTTCTTCCTGTCGGCCCTGGTCTACGGGCTCTGGGCCAAGGAACCCGTGGGGACGGTGGCGCTGATCCTGGTCGGTGCGCTGTCACTGCTGATCGGCAGTTACTTCCAGTTCGTGGCTCGTCGTATCGAGTTGCGTCCGGAGGACCGTGAGGAGGCCGAGATCAGCGACGGTGCCGGTGACCTCGGATTCTTCAGCCCCGGCAGCTACTGGCCGTTCGGGTTGGCCGCCGCCTCGGCCCTGACCGGTGTGGCGCTGGCCTTCGGCCACGTCTGGATGATCGTGCTCAGCGCGGGGGCGGTACTGATCACCGTTTCCGGCCTGGTCTTCGAGTACCACACCGGCCCCAACCACGAGTGAGCCCGAGTGCGCTCCCTCGCGTCCGGCCGACGCGGGGGAGCCGAGCTGCCGCCGCAGGAGGTCCACAACCGTGATTACCGCGTTCGTGCTGATCCAAACCGCCGCTGATCGCCTGACGGAGGCCGCGCAGGAGATCGCCGACATCGACGGTGTCACCGAGGTCTACTCCTGCGCGGGTGACGTGGACCTGATCGCCGTGATCCGGGCGTCCGAGCACGAGCGGATCGCCGAGATCGTGCCGGGCGCGATAAACAAGGTCGACGGAGTGGTGGACACCGACACCCACATCGCGTTCCGCTCGTACTCGAAGCAGGACTCGGAGGACGCCTTTTCCATCGGCCTGGATTCCTGAAACCGGGTTCTTCCGCTCGGTTTGCCCGGAGGCACCTCCCGACGTCGGTCTCGGGCGCGGCGATTTCGCGAGAAATTGACACCGCCGCGAAGTCGGGTGGCGGAACCTCTCGCGGCTGTGCCGATCACGGGAGCGGTCGGAGTTCGGCGCTTCCGGTTGAAAGACGGGCCTGCTTCGGAAAACAGGCTGTGGCCGAGTCGGTGTTCTTCAGGCGGTTTCCCGACGAAAGTGGTGCGGGCACCGGTGAGCTCGGTTGATCGGAGTCGTGGTTCCGGGCTCACCGAGTAGCGATTCGCGGTAGGTGCCTCGGTCGTGGTTGGCCGGGCAGCTGAGCACCGGGGTCCGGACTCGTCCGTGCTCACCCGTGTTCCCGCAGTTTTCCGGAGAGTTCCGCCCAGGAGCCGAGTAGCCGGGCGGCCGCCCCCGAGTCAATGGCCTCGGCAGCGCGCTCGATGCCGTCGGCCAGCCGGCCGTTCAGTTCGGTGACGGCTCCCTCGTAGGCGGCGAGCGCACCCGCGGTGTTCAGCAGTACCGCGTCCCGCACCGGCCCCCGGACGCCGTTCAGCAGGTCACGGACCACTCCGGCATTCACCGTCGCGTCGCCGCCCTGCAGCTGTTCGGGCTCGGCCAGCGACAGCCCCAACGCGGTGGGGTCGATCCGTTCTTCCCGTACGGTGCCGTCGCCGATGACCCAAGCCGTGCTGGTCGTCGTCGTGGTGATCTCGTCCATCCCGTCGTCCCCGCGGACCAGCACCACCGAGTGGCCACGTCGGGCGAACACCTCGGCCATGACCGGTGCCAGTCTGCGGTCCGCGCACCCGATCAGACCGCTGGTGGGACGAGCCGGATTGGTCAGCGGGCCGAGCACGTTGAACGCGGTGGGAATGCCGATCTCCCGCCGGGGAGCGGCGGTGTGCTTGAAGGCGGGGTGGAACAGCCCCGCGAAGCAGAATCCGATCCCCAGTTCCGTCACACAGCGCTCGACGCCCTCGGGCGGCAGGTCGATCGTCACTCCGAGCTCTTCGAGTACGTCGGCGGTGCCGCACTTCGACGAGGCCGCGCGATTGCCGTGCTTGACCACCGCGCTGCCGCACGCGGCCAGCACGATCGAGGTCATCGTGGAGATGTTCACCGTACCGGCCCGATCGCCGCCGGTGCCCACCACGTCGACGGCGCGAGTGGAGATGTCGAGCTGCCGTGCGTGCGCGAGCATCGTGTCGGCCATTCCGATGATCTCGGAGGAGCTCTCCCCCTTGGCACGCAGCGCCACGGCGAACGCCGCGATCCTGGCTGGAGTGGCTTCGCCGGTCATGACCTGGTCCATGGCCCAGGAAGTCTCGGCGACCGAGAGGTCCTCGTGGGAGACGAGCCGGTTCAGCAGGTCGGGCCAGGTCGTTGTCGCTGTCTGCACGTGGGGTCCTCGAAAGTCCGTGTCAGCCGCCGGCGGTGGGCACGGCGTGGGCACGCAGCACCTCGGCCACCGACTCGGCCGCCGTCAGGGGGTCGAGTGGGTGGACCAGTACCGCGTCGGCCTGGGACCAGGTTGCCAGCCACCGGTCGTCCTTGCGTCGTACGGTTACCACGGTCGGCGGGCAGGAGGCGAGCTCGTTCTTCAGCTGCCGCGACACTCCCATTCCGCCGGTGGGCTGTGCCTCACCGTCGAGGATCAGGAGATCCGCGTTGCCCGCGTCCACCTCGCCGAGCACTTCGGCCACCGTCGATGCCTCAATGTAGTGCACGCTTCTGATGTCGGGGGAGGGGCGACGCCCGATGGCTGTGATGATCGCCTCACGGACTTCCTGGCGGTGGCTGAACACGAGGACGTTGCTCGTCGATGTGCTCATGGACACTCCTTGGCTGCCGGTGCGGCCCGCGCGGACGGGACGGTTCGTGTCGGGTGGTCACGAGTGTTCGTATCGTATCCGTAATGCCGCTCCGGAGGGTAATACACCTCACTCACGTGATCGATCACTCTCGTTCGGCGGCTGCAACGCCTGCCAACCGGCCAGGTGGCCGCCGTGCCGCTGTGCCAGCCCCACCATCCGGGAGGTCTCCCTGGCGCATGTCATCGCGTCTATCCGGCGAACACGCTGCGCGACAAGAATCAGGGAGTCCGAACCGGGCGCACTCCCCGAACCGGGCGGCGTCGTTTCGGTGCGCACCAGCCAACCCTCGGCCTCGAGGGGCTCGCGGAGTTCGGCCACGGCGGCGGACCCGATCGCGAGGCGGTACCGCAGCACAGCGGGAAATTCCGGAATCCACGCAGGTGAACGGGTCAGTACCGTGGAGGCCGACTCCGTCTCGTCGGTCGCTTCCACCACCACCGTCAGCTCCGGATCGTCCGGAGTGGGCCCTCTCGGTTCCCGCCTGCCGCGCCGGGTGCGGAACAGTCGGGACAGGCCACCGCGAATGCTCACGCGGGGTAACCTCCCGTCGATCTCGTAGTGGGCGAACGGGGCTGCGGCGGACCCGACCGGGCGTCCCGAAATCGTCCGCGACATAATGCGTCGCGTGACAACGGCAGCGCCCTCAATCAGTCAACGCGTGCACTCGCTGAACCGACCGAACATGGTCAGCGTGGGCACCATCGTTTGGTTGGCCAGCGAGCTGATGTTCTTCGCCGGGCTCTTCGCCATGTTCTTCACGGTGAAGGCCCAGAACGAGGGACCCTGGCCGCCGCCGCCCGCCGAACTCAACGTGGCCTACGCCCTGCCCTTCACTGTGATTCTGGTGGCCTCCTCGTTCACCTGCCAGTGGGGTGTGTTCGCGGCGGAGCGCGGTGACGTCTACGGCCTTCGCCGCTGGTACATGCTCACGCTCGCCATGGGCACCATCTTCGTGCTGGGCCAGGCGGGGGAGTACCACACGCTGATCACCGAGCACCACACCACGATGGCCAGCTCGGCGTTCGGCACGGTGTTCTACATGACCACGGGCTTCCACGGTCTGCACGTGATCGGCGGGCTGGTCGCCTTCGTGATCCTGATGATCCGCACCAGGATGAGCAAGTTCACACCGGCCCAGGCGGTGGCCTCGATCGTCGTGTCGTACTACTGGCACTTCGTCGACATCGTGTGGATCGGCCTGTTCATGGTCATCTATCTGGTGCCGTGACGCGGCGGCGAGGATGTCGCGACAGAGCCATGGGTAGGCAGTTAGGCGAGAAGTCAGAGCGTGATGTTGTTGCCGCTGAACCACCCCGAACATGACAGCAAGGGTTTTGCGCACTCATGACCACCAACAAGAAACGCAACCGCGCGGGTTCCAAGTTCCGGCGACGGCTTTCGGGTGTGCTGGCGCTCGGGATCGCCTTGGTGGCTGCGGGCGGCCTGTACAGCGTGCTGCTCCCCGAGCCGCAGACCGCCACCGCGGCCGAGGACCCGGCACTGATCAGGCAGGGTAAGGAGCTCTACAACAATGCCTGCATCACTTGCCACGGCGAGAACCTGCAGGGCGTTGAGGATCGGGGCCCCAGCCTGATCGGTGTCGGTGGTGCGGCGGTGCACTTCCAGGTCTCCAGCGGTCGGATGCCGCTGATGCGGCAGGAGGCACAGGCACAGCGCAAGCCTCCGAAGTACTCCGAGAAGGAGATCCAGGCACTGGCCGCGTACGCGCAGGCCGTCGGTGGTGGGCCCGAGCAGCCTGCTGAAACGGGCGAGCAGCTCCAGGGGGACGATCCCGCACGCGGTGCGGAGTTGTTCCGGCTGAACTGTGCCTCCTGTCACAACTTCACCGGACGCGGTATCGCGCTTTCCGCGGGCAAGTACGCCCCGAATCTGGATCCCGCGTCCGAGCAGCAGATCTACGAGGCGATGGAGACCGGACCGGAGAACATGCCCAAGTTCTCCGAGCGTCAGCTCACACCCGATGAGAAGAAGGACATCATCGCCTACGTGAAGTCGGTGACCGACGGCAACAACAATCCCGGCGGCAACGCGCTCGGCGGTTACGGACCCGGTCCGGAGACGGTCGTGGCCTGGGTCATCGGGCTGGGTAGTCTCGTCGGCCTCACGCTGTGGATCGGAGCCAGGGCATGAGTGAGCGGGATATGAACGAACACAGCAGCGGACAGCACGACGAGGAACACACCTCCGGCGAGCAGGCGAGCGGGAACGAGGGCGCCCACCCGACGGACGCCGAACTCGCCGAGATGAGCCGGGACGAGAAGGTCCGGCTCGGACTGGCCCAGGACGACGTCGAGCTCGTCGAGTACCCCGACCCGTGGCCGGTGAAGGGGACCCGAGCCGAGCGGCGCGCCGAGCGCGCGGTGGCGGCCTGGTTCTCCCTGGCCGGGCTGTCGGCACTGGCCTTCATCGGCGTGTTCGTCTTCTGGCCGTGGCGTTACGTCAATCCGCTCGTCGACGAGCGGGGACACTTCCTGTACTCGCTGTACAACCCGTTGATCGGTTTCTTCCTCGGGTTGTCGATCCTGGCGGTGGGTATCGGGGCCATCCTGTACTCCAAGAAGTTCATGCCGCACGAGACGGCGGTGCAGCAGCGACACGACGGGCACGGTTCCTCCGAACTGGACCGGCAGACCACCGTCGCGGAGCTCGCGGACGCGGGAGAGCGCAGCACCATCGCGCGTCGTTCCATGATCAAGCGGACCGCGGGTTTCGGCGCGGGGGCCTTCGGGCTGGGAACCGGGGTGCTCGTGCTCGGCGGCATGGTCAAGAACCCCTGGGCGGAGACCGGTGCGGACTCGCTGCAACACACCGGCTGGTTGCAGACCAACGGCGAGAAGGTCTACCTGCGGCGCAACACCGGCGATCCGCACGACATCTCGCTGGTGCGGCCGCAGGACCTCGCGCCGGGGGGCTTCGAGACGGTCTTCCCGTTCCGCGAGTCCGAACGGCACAACGAGGAAGCGTTGCTGCACGCGTTGCGTCGTTCCGACAATCCGACCATGCTGATCCGGTTGCGGCCGGGTGACTCGCCGGTGGAGCGCAAGGGCCAGGAGAACTTCAACTACGGCGACTACTACGCCTACTCGAAGATCTGTACCCACCTGGGCTGCCCCACCTCGCTGTACGAGGCGCAGACCGGCCGGTTGCTCTGCCCCTGCCACCAGTCGCAGTTCGACGTGGCCAACAGCTACGCCAAGCCCGTTTTCGGGCCGGCGACACGGGCGCTGCCGCAGCTGCCGATCACCGTGGACGAGGAAGGCTACTTCGTGGCGCGAAGCGACTTCATCGAGCCGATCGGCCCGGCTTACTGGGAGCGGAATTCATGAGTTCGATCACTACCCCGACCAAGTCGGAAGGTGCGTTGCAGCGTGCCGCGGGTCAGCAGGCCGACGAGGTCGACAAACGATTCCAGGCGGCGCCGGGCCTGCGTCGGCAGATCAACAAGGTGTTCCCGACGCACTGGTCGTTCCTGCTCGGCGAGGTGGCGCTCTACACCTTCATCCTGCTGCTGCTGACCGGGACCTACCTGGCGTTCTTCTTCGACCCCTCGATGGCCGAGGTGCAGTACCAGGGGGCCTACACCAACCTGCGCGGCATCGAGATGTCCCGCGCGTTCGCCAGCGCCCTGGACATCTCCTTCGAGGTGCGTGGCGGAATGTTCGCCAGGCAGGTGCACCACTGGGCCGCGCTGCTGTTCATGGCCTCGATCGTGGCCCACATGCTGCGGATCTTCTTCACCGGCGCTTTCCGGCGTCCCCGGGAGACCAACTGGATGATCGGCATCCTGCTGTTCATCCTCGGCATGTTCGAGGGCTTCACCGGTTACTCGCTGCCGGACGACCTGCTGTCCGGCACCGGTGTGCGGATCGCCTCGGGGATCACGATGTCCATCCCCGTGGTCGGTACCTGGATCCACTGGATCCTGTTCGGCGGGGAGTTCCCCGGTACCGAGCTGATCCCGCGCTTCTACATGATGCACATCTTCCTGCTGCCCGGGATCATCCTCGGACTGATCGCGGTGCACCTGGCGCTGGTCTGGTACCAGAAGCACACCCAGTTCCCCGGGGTGCGTCGCAAGGAGACCAACGTCGTCGGTGTGCGGATCCTGCCGGTGTTCGCGACCAAGGCGGGGAGCTTCTTCGCCGTGGTCACCGGGGTTACCGCCATCATGGGCGGCGTTTTCCAGATCAACCCGATCTGGCACCTGGGGCCGTACAACGCCTCACAGGTCTCGGCGGCTTCGCAGCCCGACTGGTACATGATCTGGACCGACGGTTCCAGCCGCCTCTGGCCCGCCTGGGAGGTCTACCTGTGGGGCGAGTACACGATCCCCGCGGTGTTCTTCCCGACGGTGCTGTTCATGGGGATGATATTCACCGTGGCGCTCGCCTACCCGCTGATCGAGCGCAAGCTCAGCGGGGACGAGGCGCACCACAACCTGTTGCAGCGTCCGCGGGACGTTCCGGTGCGTACCAGCCTGGGCATGATGGCGCTGACGTTCTTCTCGGTCCTGATGATCTCGGGTGCCAACGACATCATCGCGTTCATGTTCGACATCTCGTTGAACGCCATGACCTGGATCGGCAGGATCGGACTGTTGATCGCCCCGCCCATCGCCTACTTCATCACCTACCGCATCTGTATCGGGCTGCAGAAGTCCGACCGCCAGGTGCTGGAGCACGGCATCGAGACCGGCATCATCAAGCGGCTGCCGCACGGTGAGTTCGTCGAGGTGCACCAGCCGCTCGGGCCGGTGGACGACCACGGCCACCCCGAGGAGCTGGAGTACCAGGGTGCCCCGGTGCCGAAGAAGATGAACAAGCTCGGTGCCGCGGGCAGGCCCGTCGAGGGCGGTTGGCTCAAGCCGGATCCCTCGGTCGAGACCGCCGCGCTGGAGCACGCTCGGGCGGAGGAGCACGCGGTCACCTCGGAGGAGGAGTCCGTGGAGCCCGAGGAGTCCGAGCGGGGCGAGCTCGTCGGTGGCAAGGCTCGCGCACCGGAGGAGTGACCTCGCGGCGTTGAGTCCGTGAGTGTCCGTCCCGGGGGTGGTTCCCACACCCCCGGGACGTTTCTCGTTCGGCCTCGTCCGGTGCGGACCCGTTGCCGTGCGGCGTGCTCGAGTGGTACCGCGGCACTACTGTGGGAATCATGACGACGATCACTTCGGGCAGGGTCCGTTCCTTTCTCGACGAAGGGGGACGTACCGGCAAGGTCGGTTACCTGGGGGCCGACGGCAGACCGCTGGTGGCGCCGGTGTGGTTCGCCGTGGACGGCGAGGGGATCGTGTTCAACACCGCCGCCGACAGTGCCAAGGGGACGGCCATGGCGCGGGATCCGCGGCTGACGATGTGTGTCGACGAGCAGAGCGGCCGCACCTTCGTGCAGGTTCAGGGCATCGCCGAGACCACGGCGGAACACGGTGAGGTCCTCCGGGTCGCCACCGCTGTCGCCGCCCGCTACGTGGCCGAGGGCAAGGTGGACCGAGTGGCGGGCAAGATCGCCGGTCCCGGCCAGCTCGCGGTGTTCCTGCGTCCGACGCGAGTGGTCACCAGCGGTGATCTCTCCGATTAGGACGAATGGATTCGGCTCAGTCCGCCCCCTCGTAGGGGGTGCGTGCCGTCGTTGCCGCTTTCGCCCACTCGCGCCAGCTTCCCGCGGCACCGGCGGGTTCGGCCCAGGGGGCCTCGCAGCGCACCATGCGGGAGTCCTCGGCCGTGAGCCAGCGGTACACCGCCCCCAGCTCGTCCACCGGGGCGTCCCGCAGCGGGCCCGGCCCCGGCAACACGGTCTGGGCCGCGGCCTGGAGTCGGTCCACCACCGGCATCGGTGCGGTCCCGCGCGGAGCCGTTCCGGCCGAGGCCAGCCTGCCGTGCCGGATCACCGCGAACAGCCAGCCACCGGAGCCGTCCGGTCGCGCCGCCACTAGTTCCGGTATCGCCGCCAGCGCGGCCAGCCGCTGGCCGCGGTCCAGAGCCCGGACGAGCTCGACCAGCCTGTCCCGGTGCGTCGCCGCGTCCTCGAAGCGCCGTTCCTCGGCCAGTTCCTCGATCGTCCTCCGCAGCCGTCGCAACGCGGAGTCGCCGCTGCCCGACAGCACTTCCCGGACGGGCACCACGTGTGCTTCGTACTCGGCCACCCCTTCACGGCCGACGCACGGTGCCCCGCAGCGCCCCATCTCGTGGGCGGCGCAGGGGCGCTGCCGGGATCCCCCCGCCGGGATGCGATCGGTACAGCTTCGCAACGGGGTGGCGTCCTGCAGTGCCTCCACCGCGTTCTTGGCCGTGTTCCTGCTGCGGAACGGTCCCAGTGCGGCGGGCCTCGGTTTCCGGGTGATGGTCAGCCGAGGGAACACCTCATCGGTCAGCGAGACCCACCAGACCGCGCGTGGGAACTTGGACCGGCGGTTGTAGCGCGGCTGGTGCGCCTGCAGCAGCCGCAGCTCCCGAACCTCGGCCTCCAGCGCGTGCGTGCACTCCACGTGCTCGACCCGGTGTGCCAGCGCGACCATCTCGCGGATCCGGCCGCGTCGTTCTCCCGCGGTGAAATACTGACGCACCCGTCTGCGCAGATTCGTGGCGGTGCCGATGTAGAGCACTTCCTCGTTCGGACCGCGGAAGATGTAGACACCGGGCGTGTTCGGTAGTCCCTCGGCCAGCGTGCGGTTGCGCCGTTGCTGCGGGGTCACTTCCGGCAGGTAGTCGAGCAGGTCCTCGAGTGAGTACACGTGGTGTGTTCCGACCCGCTCCAGCAGGGCGTGCAACACGTCCACTGTGGCCCGCGCGTCGTCCAGGGCGCGGTGTCGCGGCGCGGTTCGCGCGCCGAGGACGTGGGCGAGCGTCGCGAGCTTGTGGTTCGGTGTCTCCTCGCGGGAGAGCACGCGACGGGATAATCGAACCGTGCACACCACCGGCGGTTTGGGCCAGCGCAGTTCCGCGCGTTCGCACGCGGCCCGGAGGAATCCGGTGTCGAAGCTCGCGTTGTGGGCCACCAGTGTGCTTCCCGCGCAGAATTCCAGCAGAGTGGGAAGTACCGAGGTGATGTCGGGCGCGTCGGCGACCATCGCATCGGTGATGCCGGTGATCGACACGATGCCAGGGGGGATAGGCCGTCCGGGGTTGACCAGGGTGGAGAATTCACCGACGGTTTCTCCGCCACGCACCTTGACCGCCGCGATCTCGGTGATCTCGTCCGAGGAACCGCGGCCGCCCGTTGTCTCCAGATCCAGCACGACGAAGCTGACGTCTTGCAGCGGCTGTCCCAGTTCGTCGAAGGACAGCTGCGGGTCCTGCGGCAACCGGCTCATCGACCACGACGGTATGCCCTTCCGTTCGGTAGCCGGTGGGCAGCCCGCTCCAGGGACTCGAGGGGCGGCGCGGTGGAGTGCTGCGGCCGTGTTCCGTCGTTCACCGTTCGGTGATCGGCCGTCGGGGGCGTACCGGGAACCTCGGAAGCAGCGGGAACCTCGGAAGCAGCGGGAACCTCGGAAGCAGCGGGAACCTCGGAAGCAGCGGGCCGCGACGCCGGAAACCGCCGGATGCGGGTAGCCGAATGGGCAGCACTTAGCCTGGAAGAGTGATACCGCCGACATCGGGCGACAACGTCGACCCCCAAGCAGCCAACGAGGGTCCCGAGACGGCGAGTGACCTCACCGCGAGTCACGAGGAACCGTCCGTCGACTGGGACGAGCTCCCCGGGCCGTTGCGGGGCCGGCTGGCCGAGCTGGCCGCTGCCGCCCTCGGAGGTATGCGTCCCGGTGACGTCCCGATGCGATTGCGGCCCGTCATGCGGTTCGCCGCCGCGAAGCGCGCCAAACTCGGCCAGTCGGACCTGTTGGTGGCGATGCGGGACTCCGCGGTGTTCCGCGCGGCGGTACTGGACTGGTGTCGTAGGAAACAGCCCGCGGCGCTGGAACAGCAGCAGGTGGACCCGCTGGGGGCGGCCACGGCGGCTGTGCTGCTCAACAGCGTCACCGCCGCCCACTACGTCGAGCTCATCGCTCACCGCGTGGAACAGGGGAAGCTGCGGGAGCAGCACGACGCCGCGGTGGCGCGCGCGGAGAAACTCGCGGCCGACAACGAGCGGTTGCGCGGTGAGCTCGAGGAGGCCAATCGGCTCGCGCGCTCGGCCGAACAGCACAACAGCTCCGATGCCGACCGGCTGCGTAACCGGCTGCGCCAACAGGGTGTTCGGCTGAAGGAACAGAAGGACGAGGTGGCGCGGCTCACCGCCGAACTGGAGCGGGTGGTCGAGGAGAAGGACCGCGAGCTGTCCGAGCTCGCCGCGGAGCGGGACCGGGACCGAGCCAGGGCGGCCGACGAGCGTGCCAGGGCCGAACGTTCCGACCGCGAAGCAGCCACCGCACAGCAGTCCGCCCGGGAGGCCAGGCGAGGGGACGAGGTCAGGTTGTCCTTGTTGTTGGACACGTTGGAGGGATCGATCGCCGGGCTGCGGCGTGAGCTGGGTTCCACCAGACGCGGGCAAGCCGGTGGCGGCCCCTTGCCCGCGGAAACCGTGGGTGGGGTGCGGGCCAACACCGCCGTCACGTCGGACGTGCCTGATGTCGCGGCGCTGGACAGGCTGCTGGCGCTGCCCGCCGTACATCTGGTCGTGGACGGTTACAACGTCACCAAGACCGGTTATCCGGACATCCCGCTGGCCGAGCAGCGTGACCGGCTGGCGCACCAGCTGGCCGTGCTGGCGGCCAGATCGGGCGCCGAGGTGACCGTCGTCTTCGACGGCGCCAACGTCGTCTCGGTCCCCAGGACGGGGCCGCGCGGGGTGCGGGTGCTGTTCAGCGAGCCCGACGTCCAGGCCGACGACGTGATTCGTGATCTGGTCGACGCCGAACCCACCGGGCGGCAGATCGTAGTGGCCACCTCCGATCGTGAAGTGGTCACCTCGGTGCGTAGGAGAGGGGCTTACGCGGTCGCGTCCGCCACGCTTCTGGAGCGTGTCAATCCACTCTGACGGCCCCTGATGGCTAGTCCTTTCACTGGGGGCGGTTGGCCGCCGTCCGAGCCGGCACCTCCGCTGTCAGCGGCGCGGCGATTTCGCGGGAAATTGACGCCGCCCGGCAGTTGAGTGGCGCAAAATCTCACTCGGTCAGATGAATTGATCACATTCTGTCGTATTACGCCCCCCGCTCTGGACTGTGCGGGCGACCTCTCGTAACCTAACCGAGACTTCGCGGCGATCAGTTGCCCAAACCGGGTGGCTCCGCGGAGTTGTCGCCTGATCGGCTCGTCGGGGGAGCCGGACCGGGAACCCTCCCGGACGCGCCGTCGGCTCGAACGGCCCGCACCGTGGTGGTGCGCTGGCACGTCGTTCTCACGTGCCCGCCGTCGCCGGTGGATTCCCGCGTTCGCCACGGAAGCGTTCTCCCGGAAGGCGACCGAGTGGACGAAGGAGCAATGCGCGACGTGGCCTCGCACGCACTCAAACGCTCGATGCGGGGAGCACTGACGGCCACGGCGGTTGCCACCGCCGTCACCGTGAGCTCCGCACCCGTCATGGCGGACCCCGAACTTCCCGACAACAGTTCCGAGGCGCTGCAGCAGCTGCAGGAGCTCTCCCACAAGGCCGAGAAGCTCACCGAGAAGTACAAACGGGCCAAGGACGACCACGAGGCTCGCCTCGCCGATCTGGAGAAGGCCGAGAAAAAGGCCGCCGAAGCGAAGAAGACCCTCCAGCAGGCCCACGCCAAGGAGGAGCAGTTCCGCGGCAAGGTGGACGAACTGACCAAGTCCGTCTACCAGGGCTCCAGGATGAACCAGATCTCGGCGTTGTTGTCGAGTGAGTCGCCGGACGCCTTCCTCGACCGGGCGTCCATCCTGGACGAACTGGCCCGCGACAAGCAGAACGCGGTCTCGGAACTCTCCGAGGCCACCCAGCAGGCCGAGGCCGCCAAGAAGCGTGCCCAGCAGGCCAAGGACGAAGCGGCCAAGGCCGAGGCCGATGCGAAGAAACTCCAGGACGAGATCGCCGAGAAGAAGGCGGCGATGGAGGATCGGATCGCCGAGGTCGAGGAGCAGCTCGAGGAACTGAGCGCCGAGGAGGAGCAAGCCTACCGAGGCGGTGGGCAGACGAACTACGAGTACGCGGGTGGTGCCGGTTCGGCTTCCGGCGCCGTGCAGGCGGCGCTGGGCAAGCAGGGGTCGCCCTATGTGTACGGGGCCGAGGGCCCCAGCCAGTTCGACTGCTCGGGCCTGATGTACTGGGCCTACGCTCAGGCAGGGGTGGATCTGCCGCGTTCCAGCAGCGCCCAGGCACAGGTGGGGCAGCCGATCTCCGCCTCACAGCTGCAGCCGGGCGATCTCATCTTCTACTACAGCCCGGTCAGCCACGTCTCCATGTACGTGGGCAACGGAAAGGCCGTGCACGCACCCACCAGTGGCCAGGTCGTCAAGGTGGTTCCCTACGACGACATCGCCCCGGTCAACCGGATGCGTCGCGTGGTGGGCTGATCCGAGGCGCGTTCACTCGGAAGCCGTCCTTTCGGTGACGGGCGAACCGGACGAGTGCGGACGAAGCGGGGCGGGGCACCGATGACGTGCCCCGCCCCGCTTTTCGTTCCTCACTGATGCTTCCTGTCGTGTTGTCGACAGGAAAGGGTTTCTTCGCTTCCGACCGTCGAAAGCCACCCCGCCAACGCGACCGCCCGAGCGGAAAACTCCGATCAGGAGTAGATGGCGGCTATCTCCGAGGCGTAGTTCTCGGCGACCTTGTTGCGCTTGACCTTCAGGCTCGGGGTCATCTCTCCCCGGTCCTCGGCGAAGTCCCTCGGCAGGATGCGGAACTGCTTGATCTGTTCCGCCTTGGAAACCGACTGGTTGGCCTCGTCGATCGCCCGCTGTACCTCGGCACGCATCTCGGGGTCCTCGGCGAGGTCGTTCGCCGGGGTGTCCGTGGGGCGTCCCCGTTCGGCGAGCCAGGAGGGCAGGAACTCCGGATCCAGCGTCACCAGCACACCGATGAACGGTTTCTGGTCGCCCACCACCATGCACTGACTGATCAGCGGGTGGGCGCGGATGTGGTCCTCCAGCACGGCGGGCGCCACGTTCTTGCCGCCCGCGGTGACGATGATCTCCTTCTTGCGGCCGGTGATCCGCAGGAAACCGTCCTCGTCCAGCGAACCGAGATCCCCGGTGTGGAACCAGCCGTCCTCGAGGGAGTTCTCGGTGGCTGCCTCGTTGTTCCAGTAGCGCCGGAAGACCACGTCACCCTTGACCAGAACCTCGCCGTCCTCGGCGATGCGGATCGTGGTCCCCGCGATGGGCTTGCCGACCGATCCGATCCGGTAGTCCTCCTCGACGTTGACCGCCGCCGCGGCGGTGGTCTCGGTCAGCCCGTACCCCTCCAGGATCGGAACTCCCACGCCGAAGTAGAAGTGGGTCAACCGTTCCCCGAGCGGGGCACCTCCCGAGACGGCGGCGACACAACGGCCGCCCAGTGAGGCACGCAGCTTGCTGTAGACCAGTTTGTCGAACACGAAGTGCTTGGCCCGCAGTGCCAACCCCGGGCCGCCCGTCGATTCGGCCTTGGCGCGACTGTAGGCCACCGCGGTGGCCTCCGCGGCGTCGAAGATCTTGCCCTTGCCGGCGCTGTGCGCCTTCTGCTTGGCAGTGTTGTAGACCTTCTCGAAGACCCGTGGCACCGCCAGCACGAAGGTCGGGCGGAACGAGCCCAGATCGTTGACCAGATCCTTCACGTCGCTGGTGTGCCCCAGGGTCAGCCGTGCGTAGACGCAGGAAACGGAGATCGCCCTGGCGAGCACGTGCGCCATCGGCAGGAACATCAGCATCGAGTTCCCGGGCCGCATCAGCTGCGGGAACGCGTCGAGATCCCCGCGAACCTCGGCGAGCATGTTGCGGTGCGTCAGCACGCAACCCTTCGGTCTGCCGGTCGTGCCCGAGGTGTAGATCAGGGTGGCGGTGTCCTCGGCGCCGACCGCGCGCCTGCGTTCGTGGACTCGTTCGTCCGCCAGCTCCGCGCCGGAGGAGGTGAGTTCCGCCACCGCCGTGGAGCGCTCCTCGTCGACCGGACCGTCGATCTGCCAGACGTGTTCCACAGTCGTGACGTTGCCGATGATCGTGTTCACCTCGGCGCGGTGCTCGGGCGTCTCCACGATCAGGGCGCGGGCCTCGGAATCGCCGAGGATCCACTCGATCTGGTCCGCCGAGGAGGTCTCGTAGATGGGCACGGTCACACAGCCGGCCGACCAGATCGCGAAGTCGAACAGGGTCCACTCGTACCGCGTTCGTGACATCAAGCCCACTCGGTCGCCCTGTCGCAGACCCGCCGCGATGAGCCCCTTGGAGACCGCGAGCACCTGCGCGGCGAACTCGGCCGTGGTCACATCCACCCAGGTGCCGTCCACCCTGCGACGGAAGCCGACCGCGTCGCCGAACCGCTCGGCGTTGGCCCACACCATGTCGGTGAGGTTCTCCTCGGCGGCCACCGTGACAGTGGCGGGGGCGCTGAACTCTCGCACGTTACATCCTCCGAAAGCACGCCAAATTGTGATGGACAACCTAACCCCGAGCGCTACTGGGCGGTAGCCCCCCGTGCCCACGGCATCGCGCCGCCGGGCCGGAATGTGTCGTATCCCGCATTGTTTCCGTAAGCTCCTCGCCCCGCGCGCCCGGTTCGTACCGGGTTGGTTCGTTCGAGGACACCTCGGGCGGTTAGGTTGGGCCGGGAGCGGACTCAGCGGCGAACGGAGACAACTTGCGGGTGCATGTGGTCTCGGATGTGCACGGAAACGTCGAGGACCTCAAACGGGCGGGTGAGGGAGCCGACGCGCTGATCGTACTCGGTGACCTGATCGACTTCGTGGACTATCTCGACCATGACAAGGGCATACTCGGTTCCGTGTTCGGGCGGGAGAAGGTCGGCCACTTCGCGTGGTTGCGTCGGAACAACCGGGGATCGGAGATCGGTGCTTATCTGCGCTCGCTGTGGGAGAGCCTTTCCGAGCCCGCCACCGTGGTGCGCCAGGCGGTCCGCGAGCAATACGCCGAGCTGTTCGCGGCGATGACGGCTCCCACCTACGCCACGGCGGGAAACGTGGACGACCCGACCCTGTGGCCGGAGTTCACCGGGGACGGCGTCCGGGCGTTCGACGGCGAGAGCGTCGAGATCGGCGGGTTGCGGTTCGGGTTCGCGGGTGGTGCTTTGTTGCCACCGGGCGGCACGCTGCGGCGTGATCTGCCGTGGGTGCCGAATCTGCGTACCGAGGCGGAGTTCGACGAGGTGCTGGACCGGTTGGGCCCGGTCGACGTGCTCTGTACCCACGTGCCGCCGCGGGTCCCCGAACTGGTTTACGACGTGGTGGCGCGCAGGCCGGAGCACGGATCCTCCGGCGCGTTGCGGCGAATCCGGCACGACCGTCCCCGCTGGTCGTTGTTCGGTCACGTGCACCAGCCGCTGGCCGCGCGTACACGTGTCGGCCCTACCGAGTGCGTCAACGTGGGGCACTTCAAGCAGCGGGGACAGCCTTATGTGCTGCGGTGGTGAACCTTTCACCTCTCCTGCCAGTGCCGGTGCCCGCACGGACGACATGTAATCTGCGCGGCATGGTCGACCAGTCCACCCAGTCCATCGTGATCGAGGCCCCGGCCACTGAGATCATGGCCGTGATCGCCGACTTCGGCGCCTACCCGGAATGGGCGGAGGCGGTCAAGGAGGCCGAGGTTCTCTCACGGACGGACGAGGGGGTCGCCGAGCGTGTTCGCTTCGTACTGGACGCCGGTGTGGTCAAGGACACCTACAAGCTCGCCTACGAGTGGAGTGCCGACGGTCTGTCGGTGAGCTGGGACCTGGTGGAGGGGCAGGTCCAGAAGGCACAGCGCGGTAGCTACACGCTGCGGCCGCTGGAGGCGGCACGTACCGAGGTGACCTACAGTCTCGCGGTGGACCTGTCCATCCCGATGATCGGGATGTTCAAACGCAAGGCGGAAAAAATGATCATGGATACGGCACTCAAGGAACTCAAGCGTCGGGTGGAGTCCGCCGAATAGTTTCCCGTGGATAGTTTCCCCATGGGCGCGTGCCGCACGCCCGAGCTCGGTTGAGCGAGGCCCTGAGTTGCGAATTCTGATGTTCACCGGAAAGGGCGGGGTCGGCAAGACCACGCTCGCGGCGGCCACCGCCGCGCGTGCCGCCGCTCACGGACGCGAGGTTCTGGTGGTGTCGACGGATCCCGCGCATTCGCTCGCCGACTGTCTGGACACGGAACTCGACGACACACCTCGGTCACTGCGGCTGTCGAACGACACGGGGTCCGGCCCGCTCCGGCTGCACGCCGCCGAGATACGAACCCGCGGCCTGCTCGACCGGACCTGGTCGGAGCTGCGGGAACATCTGCACACCGTGCTCGCCGGTGCCGGGGTTTCCGAAGTCGACGCCGCCGAACTCACCAGGCTGCCTGCCGTGGAGGACCTGCTCGCGCTCACCGAGGTGCGGCGCATGGCCACCGACGGCCCCTGGGACACCGTCGTCGTGGACTGCGGCCCCACCGCGGATACCCTGCGCCTGTTGAGCATGCCGGAAGTGCTGTCCGGGTACCTGGAGCGGCTGTTCCCCACCCATCGTCGGGTGGTGCGCGGCATGTTGGCGGGAATGGCGGGCAGTGATCTCACCGAGCGTTGGGACGCCGCCGCCGAGGCGCTCGGCGGACTCGCCGAGCGGTTGAACTCGCTGGCGGAACTGCTCGTCTCCGCCGACACCAGTGTCCGGTTGGTCGCGACACCGGAGTCGTTGGTGGCGGCCGAGACCCGCCGTATCCTCACCTCGCTCGCGCTGCAGCAGATTCACGTCGACGGGGTGCTCGCCAACCGCCTGGTGCCGGATCCCGGCTCCGCCCGTGGCACGGCGGCGGCGTGGCTGCGCACCCGCGCCGGGCAGCAGCGCGAGGTGTTGCGGGAGCTGGCACAACTGGGGCTGCCGCTGCACACCGTCGAGCAACGCGCGGCGGAACCCCGCGGGGGCGATTCGCTGCTGCGTCTGGGTGACGAGATCTACGGCGAAACCGATCCGACGGTGGGCGCCGAGCCCACCCCGGTGATTGAACTCGACGGGAACGGAAACGGTTCGGAAGCTCGCTACACGCTGCGTATCGCCATGCCGTTGAGCAGACAGGCGGATTTCGACCTCGCCCGCATCGGAGACGAACTGGCCGTGACCGTGGACGGCCACCGACGACTGATTACACTGCCCTCGGTGTTGCGTCGCTGTGTGGCGGTGGAGGCGGACGCGGGCGACGACGGCGTGATCGTGACCTTTCGGCCCGACCCGGCGCGATGGATGCGGTGATCGGCTTTGCACGAGGAACACACCGGCTCACGGGCCGAGGGCGAGTACGAGCGCCTCGCCGGGGAGCTGCGTTCGTTGCTGCCCGCCCTCGCGGCGAGGGCGGAGGAGTTCCTGCTGTCGCTTTCCCGTGGCGAGCACGCGTCCCGGCCCACCGGTGGTGAGTCCGCTGGCGGTGACTCACCCGTCGGGGAGTCCGTCGCGGGTGAGTCCGCTCGGGGGACGACGGGGTGCCCGTGCTGCACCCTCACGGCGGTGCTGCGCGAGGCGCACGCGAAACGTCCGGCCGATGGGCTGTACGATTGTCTCCTCGCGTTGTTGAGTTCGTTGCGTGAAGCGTTCACCGCCCCGAACGGGGAAACCGGCACGACCGATGCGGTGCACCGGGACGGAACGGGTGAGCCCCCCGAGCAGCGAGCGGACGAACCCCGGGTTCACCCGATCACCGTCAACCGTGTTCGGGGCGACGTACTCGGCGGGAACCCCGGCCGCGCCCGAAACTCGGCGGGCTAGGGGCGATGTCCGCTGGTCGTCCGCTCGAGACGTCGGCATCCGTACCGGTGGACGAGCGAACCGTCCCCGGTGGTCGCGAGGCCGAACGGAGACACTTCGGTCAGACCTGAGCCCCGTCGTCCCAGCCGGAGTCCTCGTCCGAGGATCCCTGCCGCAGCCGCAGCAGCAGCCAGCCGATGCCGCAGCTGATCGCGATCAGTCCGACCGGCAGCGTCAGCGGGCCCAGCGAACTCGCCGCGAAGGGCACGAACAGCGTCAACAGCCCCAACACGATGAGCACGACACCGCCCACGGTGCTTGCTCCGGGTTTGGGCAGCGGTGGTGGTTCCGGAGGTTCGTAGTGCCCCTCGTCCTCCTCCGTCTCCGTGGGAGCCCAGTCGCGGGGACCGCTGTCCGCATCGGCTTCGGACGGTGGTTCTGTACTCGTGTCCCCCGTGGTCGCGGTGCTTCCCGAAGTCGTCGGGGCGGCGGTTCCGGAGTCGCCGGGCCACTGCGGCAGTGAGGAATCGCGCTCCAACTCGGCCACGATTTCCGCGAAAGCCTTGTCGATGTCTTCGGGGCCGTCTGCGTTCTCATGGCGCGTGTTCATACGCATTCCCTGACGCGCTGGCGGTGGATGGTGGACTCGTCGGCGATCGGTACCGCCCCCGCGGTGCTCCGATCGTTCGGTGCGACTGTGCTTGCAACGATACGGTCGAACGCCGCACCGCCGAAGTGCGTCGTTCGCCCCCAGGGTCGCTGCTCGACGCCGAGTGGGCAAGGTCGTGTTCGGGGTGTGCCCCGAACCGTCGCCGCGAATCCGCCCGGGATTCGTCCGCCCACCTCGTTCGCGTGTTCGTGCACGGTCACACTCTGCCATGCCCGCCCGCGCCTACGTTCCGCCGTGGTGCGGCGGTTCCGTGATGTGATCGTGTCCTCGTGTTCCCCGATCGTGAATGCCGCCCCGCGATTGTGTGGCTCGTGGCGGCTCCGTACCCTGACAACGTAATCCGGCCGTGAGGGAGGCAGCGACGCGGTGCTGTACTGGGTGATGAAGTACGTTCTTCTCGGTCCCCTCATGAGGTTGTGGTGTCGTCCCAAAATCGAGGGCGCGCACCATGTTCCGGAGTCCGGTGGGGCGATTCTGGTCAGCAATCACCTCGCGGTGGCCGATTCCTTCCTGATGCCGTTGATGCTGCCACGTCGGGTGACCTTCCTCGCCAAACGCGAGTATTTCACCGGCAAAGGGTTCACCGGCGCGTTGAAGCGAATCTTCTTCAGCGGTGTCGGACAGGTTCCGCTCGACCGCTCCAGCGGCGCGGCGGCCCAGGCCGCGTTGGACACCGGTATCCGCCTGCTGCGCGAGGGGCAGCTGCTGGGGCTGTACCCGGAGGGCACACGTTCCCCGGACGGCCGCCTCTACAAGGGCAAGACCGGTGTGGCACGCATGGCACTGGAAGCCGATGTGCCCGTGATTCCGGTCGTGACGATCGGGACCGAGAAGATCAATCCGATCGGTTCCAAGATATGGCGCCCCTACAGCGTGCGGGTCCGGGTCGGAGAGCCGCTCGACTTCTCCCGTTACGAGGGGCTGGCCGGCGACCGGTTCGCGGAGCGTTCCATCACCGACGAGATCATGTACTCGCTGATGGAGCTTTCCGGGCAGGAATACGTGGACATCTACGCCGACCGCGCCAAGGACGACATCGCCGAAAGCGGACGCGTGATCAGCAAACGCGAGCGACAGGCGGCAAAGGAAGCCGGGAAGTCCGAGAAGCGGATGCCGGACTCGAAGGCCGGTTGAGACCACTGCGAGAGCGGTTGCGGGCTCACGCCGGGAGCTCCTCGCGAGTGAGTCACGACCCCCGCGCCGCCCTGAGCGCGTGCTTGCCTGCCCTCCCGAGCTCCGCGCCCGGTGCCCGCTGCTCCGTCAGGGGGCGCGGGATTCACGGGGTGTCTCCACCGGCGGTTCGGGGACGCATACCCTTTTCCAGTGCGGTTTTTCTACGACTGCGAGTTCATCGAGGACGGTCACACCATCGATCTGGTGTCGATCGGTGTGGTCGACGAGACGGGGAGGGAGTTCTACGCCGTCTCCACCGAGTTCGCGGCGGAACGCGCCGGACCGTGGGTGCGCCAGCACGTGTTACCGCAGCTGCCGTCGCCGGGGTCCGGTGCCTGGCGTTCCCGGGCCACCATTCGTGACGAGCTCTACGGGTTTCTGACCGCCCAGCGGTCCGACATCGAACTGTGGGCGTGGTACGCCGCCTACGATCACGTCGCGCTGGCGCAGCTGTGGGGTGCGATGCCCGCGTTGCCCCCGAAGATCCCCAAGTTCACCAGGGACCTGCGCCAGCAGTGGGAGGCTGTCGGAAAGCCCAGGCTTCCCTCCCCGCCCGCCAACGCCCACGACGCACTGGCCGACGCCAAACACAACCTGCGGCGCTGGCAAGTGATCGAACAGCGGATGCGGGAGCTGCGACATCCCGCTCGGTAGTGTGGGAGGTAGGGGCCTGCCCCGGCCCATGGCCTCTCCCGGGCGGCTCTCCTGGAAGGTTCGTGCCGCAGGAGCCCCCGGGAGCGAGCGGTGTGAACCACACGGCGTCCGAATCGGTTCGAGGCGACTCGCCACGTTTGTCGTCACCGCTGGTTACACGGTGCGCCCGATCGGATACTTGCTGCACCGATTTAGTCCGTGAAAGGCTCTTCCGCTGAGATCAATATCACGCCGACGGCGTGACGTGTTTCGAGGAGGCGGGATGTCGGCTGCCGAACGTATCGGGGTGCTGACCGGTGGTGGGGACTGCCCCGGTCTCAACGCTGTGATCCGTGCGGTCACCCGGAAAGGGATCGAGGTGCACGGCAAGGAGATCGTCGGTTTCCGGAGCGGCTGGCGTGGACCCCTGGAAGGGCTGACCATGCCGCTCGGGCTCGAGGAGGTCGAGCGGATCCTGGATCGTGGTGGCACGATCCTGGGCTCTTCCCGGACCAATCCCTACAAGGAGGCCGACGGTGTCGCCCGGATAAAGCGAACCATGGCGGAGCAGCGGATCGACGCGCTCCTCGCCATCGGCGGGGAGGACACGCTGGGCGTCGCCAACGGGCTGCACGAGGAGGGCGTTCCGGTGGTGGGGGTTCCCAAGACCATCGACAACGATCTGGACGCCACCGACTACACGTTCGGGTTCGACACCGCCGTGCACATCGCGACCGAGGCCATCGACCGGCTGCGAACCACGGCCGAATCGCACCACCGCGCGTTGGTGGTGGAGGTCATGGGAAGGCACGCGGGGTGGATAGCCCTGCACTCCGGGCTGGCCGGGGGAGCGAACGTGATCCTCGGTCCGGAGCAGCGCTTCAGTGTCGACTGGGTCTGCGACTGGGTCACCCGGCGGTTCGAACGGCAGTACGCCCCGATCATCGTGGTCGCGGAGGGGGCGATTCCCGAGGACGGTGCCGAGGTGCTGCAGGCGGGCGAGCGGGACGCCTTCGGGCACGTGCGGCTCGGCGGTGTCGGCACCTGGCTCGCGGAGGAGATCTCGCAGCGGACCGGTAACGAGTCACGTGCCGTGGTGCTCGGCCACACCCAGCGCGGTGGGACTCCCACCGCCTACGACCGCGTGCTGGCCACCCGTTTCGGGCTGCACGCGATGGACGCGTTGAGCGAGCGGGACTTCGGCTCGATGGTCGCGCTGCGCGGGACGGAGATCGTGCGTGTTCCGCTGGCGGAGGCCACCGCCCAGCTCAAGACCGTGCCGCTGCACCGCTACACCGAGGCCCAGGCGCTGTTCGGCTGAGGCGCGCGGCCTCGGCGAGCGCGGCAGCGTGCCGCGATTGCTCGGGCGTCGCCCAGCTGGGCGACGCCCAGCGGTGTGGGGCTAGCCAGTGTGGGACCAGCGGGGTGGGACCAGCGGCAGGGAGGCACACAGCGGTGCCAACCGGGCGCATCGACCGTGCCGTTCAGCACTCGGGACAGCATCACAGCATGCGGGACGGAACCGCTACGCTGGGCAACATGCCCGTTGACCCCGAAACAGCAGCTCAGGGCGCACCTTCGGCCGGTCTCAAATCCTGGACCGTCGACGTGCCGGTGGACACTCTTCCCGAACTCCCGCCGCTACCCGCCGAACTGCGTACCCGTCTCGACGATGCACTGTCCCGCCCGGCAGCTCAGCAGCCGCGGTGGCCGGATCCGGAGCAAGTGCGCAACGTGCGCTCGGTACTGGAGAGCGTACCGCCGGTGACCGTTCCTCCCGAGGTTCAGCAGCTGCGCAGCAATCTGGCCGCCGTGGCGCGCGGTGAAGCGTTCCTGCTGCAGGGCGGGGACTGCGCGGAGACCTTCGCGGACAACACCGAACCGCACATCCGCGCCGGTATCCGCACCCTGTTGCAGATGGCCGTGGTGCTGACCTATGGCGCGAGCACCCCGGTCGTCAAGGTCGGACGGATGGCCGGCCAGTACTCCAAACCGCGTTCCAAGGACACCGACTCCCTCGGGCTGCCCGCCTACCGCGGGGACATGGTCAACTCACTGGTGGCCAACGAGCAGGCCCGTGAGCACGATCCCTCCCGCATGATCCGCGCCTACGCCAACGCGAGCGCGACGATGAATCTCTCGCGTGCGCTGACCAACGGTGGTATGGCCGCGCTGGAGCAGGTGCACGACTGGAACAAGGACTTCGTCCTCAACTCCCCGGCGGGCGAACGGTACGAATCCATCGCCGCCGAGATCGATCGTGCGCTCCGTTTCATGTCCGCCTGCGGTGTGGACGACACCAGCCTGCACGGCGTGGACTTCTACTCCAGCCACGAGGCACTGGTGCTGGATTACGAGCGCGCGATGCTGCGGCTGGACACCAGCGGCCCGGAGCCGAGGTTGTTCGACCTTTCCGGCCACTTCCTCTGGGTGGGGGAGCGGACCCGGCAGCCGGAAGGGGCGCACATCGCCTTCGCCGAGCTGATCGCCAATCCGATCGGACTCAAGATCGGACCGTCGACCACACCGGAACAGGCGGTGGAGTACGTCGAACGGCTCGATCCGCACAACGAACCCGGCAGGCTCACCCTGATCAGCAGGATGGGCAATGACAAGGTCCGTGACACGCTCGGTCCCATCGTCGAGAAGGTCACCGCCTCGGGACACCAGGTCATCTGGCAGTGCGACCCGATGCACGGCAACACCCACGAGTCCAGCACCGGTTACAAGACCCGCCACTTCGACCGGGTGGTCGACGAGGTGCAGGGCTTCTTCGAGGTGCACCACCGGCTGGGAACGCATCCCGGCGGTATCCACATCGAGCACACCGGTGAGGACGTCACCGAGTGCCTCGGAGGAGCGCAGGACATCTCGGACACCGATCTGGCCGGACGTTACGAGACCGCGTGCGATCCGCGGCTGAACACCCAGCAGTCGCTGGAACTGGCGTTTTTGATCGCCGAGATGCTACGCGACTGAGGCGATCCGCGGGGTGCCGAGTCGGCTCGGCACCCTCCCTCCCGCGCCGTGGAGTCGGTGGGCGGCGCGGATCGGCTCCCGAGTCCGGTCCCGCCTCGGAGAGTAGGGCCCGCCTCGGTGCCCGAGAGCGGTTCCCGAAGCGGTTCCACCGCCGGGCGATTTCCTCAGAAGGCCGTGACCTTGACCTGCGATCCGCGTTTGACGGTGCTTCCCGGGCTCGGTTGTTGCCGCACCACCCGACCGTTGTCCCTGCCGAACAACGAGTCCACGCGTAGGGTCAGTCCGACCCGCGCCGCCTGCTGCTGCGCCTGTTGCACGGTCTTCCCTCTGAACTCGGGCACCTCGACCGCACTGGAGAGCACCACACCGACCCGTGGTTCACCGCTCATCGGCACTTCGCTGCCCGCCGAGGGGTCGGTCCGCACCACGTGGCCGTTCGCCACTCCCTCGGCGAATTCCCGCCCGGCCTCGTAGGGTTCGAACCCGGCCTCGCTGAGTGCGGTGAACGCCTGGTCGCGGCCCATTCCCCTCACGTCCGGAACCGGCTCGGGAGCGGGTCCCTTGCTGACGATGATCGTGACTGAGCCGCTCGTCTTGATCTTGCTCCCCGGCTCCGGCGTGACTCCGATCACTCGCCCTTTCGGTACGCTGTCGTGGTAGCGGTTGGCCGAGGAGTCCAGTTTCGGGGACAACTTCGCGTTGCGGAGCTTGCTCTGCACCTCGCTGACCCGGCTGCCCGATTCGATCTCGGGAACCGTGGGGCGACCCCGTGAGACGCGCAGTTCCACCTGGTCACCGCTGCGGATGCGGGTACCCTCCTGCGGCGCGGCGCTGATCACGGTGTCCGCGGGGACCGTGTTGTGGTAAGTCTTCGAGACGTCTGCTTTCAGTTCGTTGGCGCGGAGGGCCTCCTTCGCCTCGGAAAGGGAGGACCCCGCCAGCTCCGGTACCCGCACGTACGAGTTTCCGCCCAGCAGCCAGGCACCCCCGGCGATCAGGGCGCCCACCAGCACCACCACCCCGACCACCGCCGCCACGCGATTTCGACGGCGGGAACCACCCCGGGACTCGTCCTCCGGGACCGAGGCGAACTCGTTGGTGGTTTCGGAGGCTTCCGGGGTCGGTGCGGATGACGGGCGTCGCAAGGCGCGGGTTCCCCGCGGCCCCGGTTCGCTCGACGTGCCGTTGCCGACAGCGGCGGGTGGTACCGGCGGGATCTGCTCGGTGGGCGGCCCGTCGGGTTCGGGCGGCTCGGTGCTGCCGGGGTGCGGTACCGGCACCGGAACACCGGCCAGGCCGATCCAGTCCCGATTCTGCCGCAGCTCGCGAAGCGCGGCGGCCCCGTCCGCGGGACGCCACGCGGGGTCACGCCGGGTGAACCGCAGCACCAGCTCGTCCACGGCGGGCGGTAGCTCGGGAAGCTGTTCGCTCGGCGGGCGGACGTCGTCGTTGACGTGTCGATACGCCACCGACAGCGCCGTGTCACCGGTGTAGGGGGGATGTCCGATCAGCAGTTCGTAAAGCACGATCCCCGCCGCGTACACGTCCGATCGAGCGTCCGCGGCCCCGCTGGTCACCTGTTCCGGAGCGAGGTAGGCCACCGTCCCCAGGATCACGTCACCGCTGGTCGAGCCCGCGCCCGCGGCCGCCCGCACCAGTCCGAAGTCGGCCACCTGCACCGACCCGTCGCGGCCGATCAGCACGTTCTCCGGCTTGATGTCCCGGTGCACCATGCCCGCGTGGTGCGCCGCCGAGAGAGCGGCCAGCACCGCCTCCAGCACGCTCAGCGCCACCGACAGCGGCAGCGATCCCCGAGCGCGCAACAGGTCCCGCAGTGTGCCGCCCTCGACCAGCCGCATGACCAGGTAGAGCCGGTCCTCGCCCGGTATCTCCCTGTCCACGCCCTGGTCGTAGACGGAGACGATGTTGGGGTGGTGCAGGCGTGCCGCTGCCCTCGCCTCGCGTTCGAACCGGTCGGTGAACGACTGGTCACCGGCGTAGCGTGTGTCCATTACCTTCAGGGCCACCGGCCGGTCCAGCCTGGTGTCCAATCCGCGGTAAACCGTGGACATGCCGCCGTGCGCGAGCACGCTGTCCACGCGGTAGCGGCGCTCCAACATGTGCCCGAGCAGCCCGTTGGCCCCGTTGTTCGGGTCGCCCCTGTTGTTCGGATCGGCACCGCTGCCCGGCTCGGCCGGGCTCATCGTCTCGCCCTCGCCCGGGCGGAGCCCGGTCGGCTCGACTCGGCCTCGGTTGCCCGGACGGAAGTCATCGCGTCGCAACTCGTGCGGATCCTCCCGAACTCACCCTCGAACACGCTACCGATGGTAGGCGAGGTCGCGGTGGCCTCGTGGGCGGCATACCGAGGTGGAAATCTGATCGGCGTACTGGCAAGCTGGGCGATGTGAGTTCGGTTCCTTCCGCTCCGGATGTGCTTTCCACCGAGGTGGACGTGGTTTCCATCTCCGCCGTCGCGGAGCGTCTCGGTTATCCGTTGACCAGAGTGCACCAGCTGATCCGTGACGGTCAGTTGGTCGCGATGCGCCGGGAACGTGAGCTGGTGATTCCCGAGGCGTTCCTGACGATGGGGTCCGTCGTCAAGGGGCTTCCGGGCACCATCACGTTGCTGCGGGACAACGGCTACACCGAGGACGAGATTCTCGAGTGGCTGTTCACCCCCGACGACACGCTCCCCGGTACTCCGATCGACGCGTTGCGTGGTGATCGTGGCCGCGAGGTCAAACGGCGAGCGCAGGCCATGGCCTTGTGATCGACACGCCGGTGCGAAGCGGCCGGACGGGACTTCCGCACCGGGTGATCCGCTCCGTGCGGGCGTCCGCTCCTGGTGAGTGCCGGTTCTCGTGAGTCCCGGCTCCGGGGAGTGCTGGCTCAGGGGGAGTGCCGAACGAGTTCGGACCGCGTTCGTTTCAGCGGCTGCCGTGTCATCGGCTCCCGTGTCATCGGCTGCGGTCGGTCACCGTGATCGCGAGTTCCTTGAGTCGTGTCGCGGCCGGTTCCGCGAGTACGTCGGTGTGCAGTGCCGCCATCGCGGACTCCGTCAGCCCGTCGATGCGTCGTTCCACGGCTTCGACCGCACCGAGCCGGGTCAGTGCCTCCTGGACCAGTTCCACGCGGGGCCGGGTCAGCTCGGAGTCGCCGAGTGCGGAGCTCAGCAGGCGTGCGGCGGCCTCGTCGTGCTGCTGCCGGGCACGCAGCATCCCTTCGGCCACCAGCACCGTGCGCTTGCCCTCGCGAAGATCGTCGCCCGCCGGTTTACCGGTGATCTCGGGGTCGCCGAACACGCCGAGCAGGTCGTCGCGCAGTTGGAACGCGATTCCGATGTCCGCGCCGAAGCCGCGCAGTGTCGAGACCGTGGCCGGATCAGCTCCCCCGACGCGCGCACCGAACTGCAACGGACGTTCCACCGTGTAGGAAGCGGACTTGAGCTGATCGATCCGCAGTGCCGAATCCGGGGATTCGTCCGCGCGGGCCTGCCCGAGCATGTCCAAGTACTGGCCCGCGAGTACCTCGGTACGCATCGACCGCCACGGCTCCAGCGCTCGTTCCAACGCGTCCTGCGGCAATCCGGCGGCGTGCAGCATGTCATCGGCCCAGCTCAGCGCCAGGTCACCCAACAGCACGGCCGCCGCGAGCCCGAAGTGCTCCGGGGTTCCCGCATAGCCGTTCTCCCGATGCGTGGCCGCGAACCGCACGTGCACGGTCGGTTTGCCCCGCCTGGTGGCCGATCCGTCGATGAGGTCGTCGTGGATCAGCGCGCATGCCTGGATCAGCTCCAGCGCGCTGGCTGCGCGCAGCATGCTCCCGGCGTCCCGGTCCCGTTCCTCTCCTCCGGTGGCGCGCCAACCCCACCAAGCGAAGGTGGGACGGATCCGTTTGCCGCCGCGCAGCACGAATTCCGACACTTCTTCGGCGGCCTCGGAGATGGCAGGATCCAACTCGGCGCACTCTCGGACCCGGAAGTGAAGATACTCGGTCAGTTCTCGGCGTACGTGCTCCGCGACATCGTGATCCACGTCCGGTGTCGTCTCGTCTCCTGCCAGCGGGTTCTCCAGGGACATGTTTTCATCCTCCGTGACGAGCGGGTGCGTCCGCACCACGGGGTGCGCCGGCGCTTCATGGGCGCACCCGGCGGGCGCGCCGTGGGCCGTACCGGCTCGGCGCGCGCCGCTGTGTACCGGTCCCACCAACCGGTGGCACCGACTCCCCGGTCGGGAGACCGGTCGTACGGACGGGTTCCGTCGTGTTCCTCAGCGTCTTCCGGAGTCGGCTCGGGCACGTTGGCGGGTGACCAGTGCCAGTACCGCCACCAGCAGTGCCGTGCCGAAGGTCACGCCGCCCAGTACCAACGACCAGCCGAACAGTCCTGCGCTCCTGGCATCGGTGAACTGGAAGGTCGCCGATATCTCGGTGACCTCTCCGGGGCGGGGCTGCCAGCTCACCATCCCGGCGTTCGTCTCGCCGTTGGTGGTGGTCACCTCACCCGGCGCGCTGATCTCCACCAGCACCTCCGAATCGGTTTCCGCCAGTGGAGTCAGATCCACCGAGCCGTTCACCTCGACGAGTGAGCCGGATCTGGAGATCGACAGCTTGTACCGCGAATCGGCCCGGTTCAGTTGGGCCGCCAGCCGCTCCACCTCGTCGAAGCTCAGTTCGTCGAACTCCAGTTTGGAACCACGAGCATCCCCTTCCCGGTACGAACTCAGCCGGACCTTGTCGGAAAGTTCCTCCGGCACCCGCAGTCGGAACTCGTGTCGTTCCGAGGAAGGTGGGACGGCGACCATCACCTCACCGGAGACCTCGTCCTTGCCGTTGATACTCAGCGACACGGTCGCGTTCAGACACCCTGAGACGAGGATGCCCACGAGCATGATCATCAGCGACGCGCCCCATCGGGAACGAGTCGCGTTACCGGAACACCGCACACCCCGCACCTTTGTGATCGTGCCACGTCACAGCGTTTTTCACCGGCTGCGCGCAGTGGTGTGCCGTCCGAGGCGACGGATCCGTGTTCGGTGCCGCGGAGCGGCGAGGTAGCGTGCTGCCATGTCAACCGAGGCCCGGGGCGTGCACGAGATCAGCAACCGTTACGTGGAGGAGCTCGCGGCGCTCGATCCCATAGCCGCGACCATGCTGGGGTTTTCCGTGGGGCAGCAGGAGCTGCCCGACTACTCACCGGACGGTCATCGTGCACGGGGGGACCTGGCCCGTCGTGCCCTGGCAGAGGTCGCCGCCGCCGAACCCGTCGACGAGTCGGAGCGGATCGCCAAGGCGGTGTTCACCGAACGGGTCGGTCTGGACGTCGAACTGCACGAGGCCGGTGCCGACATGTCGGCGCTGAACGTCATCGCGAGCCCGGTCCAGGAACTGCGGCAGGTTTTCGACCTGATGCCGGGCGAGACCGAGCGGCACTGGGACGACATCGCCAAACGGATGGCCGCCATGCCCGCGGCCGTCAAGGGGCTGACCGCGGGGCTCTCCGAAGCGGCGGCCAACGGCGACGTCGCGGCGGCACGACAGGTCAAGCGCGTCGCGGAACAGTGCGACACCTGGTCCGGCAGGACCGACGGCAAGTCCTTCTTCGGAGGCATGGTCGCACGTGCCGAGAACCTTTCGCCGAACTTGCGTGCGGAGCTCGACACCGCCGCTGACCTCGCCTCGGAAGCCTACGCCGGACTCGCGGACTTCCTGCGTGGTGAGCTGTTGCCGCAGGCTCCGGCGGAGGACGCCGTGGGGGAGGAACGCTACCGTCTCTGGTCGAGGTACTTCACCGGCGCGAAACTGGACCTGCACGAGGCTTACGAGTGGGGATGGCGGGAGTTCGCCGCGATCGAGGCGGACATGAAACGTGTCGCCGATCGGATCAAGCCCTCGGCCACCCTCGCGGAGGCCGCCGCGGCCCTGGATGCCGATCCGCGTTATCGGGTGCACGGTCAGCGGGCTTTCGCGCAGTGGATGCAGCGGTTGTCCGATCAGGCGTTGCGGGACCTGAGCCGAACGCAGTTCGACATTCCCGAGCCGTTGCTGAACCTGGAGTGCCTCATCGCCCCGCCCGGTGGTGGAACGGGGGCCTACTACACGCCGCCGAACGACGACTTCAGCAGGCCCGGTCGGATGTGGTGGTCCGTCCCGCCGGACAAGGACGAGTACTCCACCTGGCGTGAGGTTTCCACCGTGTACCACGAAGGTGTGCCGGGCCATCACCTGCAGGTGGCAACGGCGGTGCACCAGGCCGAGAGGCTGAACAAGTTCCAGCGGCTGGGCTGTTTCGTCTCCGCTCACGGCGAGGGATGGGCGCTGTACGCCGAGCGGCTGATGCGCGAGCTGGGCTACTTCGCCGACGACGGCAATCTGCTCGGCATGCTCAACGAGCAGCTTTTCCGGGCGGCCCGGGTGATCGTGGACATCGGTATGCACCTCCGGCTCCGCATTCCGGAGGGGACCGGCTTCCACGAGGGGCGGACCTGGACCCCCGAACTCGGGCTGGAGTTCATGCTCACCCGCACCATTACCGACACCGCCCTCGTGCGCGACGAGATAGACCGTTACCTGGGGTGGCCGGGCCAGGCCCCGTCCTACAAACTCGGTGAGCGGCTGTGGCTGTCCGCGCGGGACGAGGCACGGCAGCGTCACGGCGAGGACTTCGACCTCAAGCGGTTCCACCGCGACGCACTCGAAATGGGGCCCATGGGGTTGGACACGCTGCGGGAGCAGCTCTCGTACCTGTGACCGGTTCCGCCGCCCCGGAATACGGCGGCCCGGTCGGAAACGAGCCGCTTCGCCGGGACGCGCGGCTCCGGAAAGGGCCTGCCGGTGCCCTCGCGGCCCGCCGGGCACCGGCGCCGCCTCTCAGGAGGACTCTTCCAGCGGCAACTCGCGTCCCAGGACGGCGAACGGGCGAGGGTCACCGCTGAATCGGTAGTCGCGCAGCACGTCTACGAAACCGACCCGCCGGTAGAGTTGCCACGCTCTGGTGGGGCCCTCCGGGGTGGAGAGCAGGACCCTCGTGCCCGGCGCGGACGCCAGCAGGGTGCGCAGGATACTTTCCCCCAGGCCGTGTCCCTGCGTGTCCGGGTGGACGTGCAGCTCGGTCAGCTCGAAGTAGTCGTCCAGCCATTCGTGCGCCCGTTGTTGGGGCAGACGTTCCAGCATCCCGCGGCGCACCTGTTCGTGCCACCACTGCCCGGTGGCCCCCGAGTAGCCGTAACCGACGCCGCTCACCTCGTCCCGATCGTTGAACGCCACCACGCAGCGCCATCCGGCGCGTGACATGTGTGCCGACCAGATCGGGATACGCTGCTGCGTGGCCCAGGTGGGATACCCCATGGCCGTGACGTATACCCGCACGGCTTCGGGCAGCCTGGCACGCAGCTCGTCGGCGGAGAGTTCCACCACTCGTTCGCAACGCGGAGACGGTGCAGCGGTCACAGCTTCGCACCCTAGAGGATTCACCACCGCCCATGCTTCCCGGTGGGGGGATCGACGTCACGGTGGCGCCCTTCGTGCGTGGCTCGCCGCCGATTCAATTCCGCAGGCGCAGTCCCTGCGGAGTGGGCCGGAATCCGGCCGCGACGAGAATTCCCGCCAGCTCGCTGCCGATCGCGCCTTCCCCGTCGGCACGGCGGAACACCAACTGCTCCAGTTCGCCCTCGGCCACCGCTTCGGCCAGCCGTGCGGCCGCGGCGCGCAGTGGCGCCTCCCGCTCGGTGAACGACAGCAGCGACTTGCCTCCCCGTTCGATGTAGAACACCGGCTCCCCGGCGAGGAGCACCACCAGCGCACCGGCTTTGCGTCCCGGCCGGTGCCGGGTGTCCCCGGCCACCTCCGGCCAGGGCAGCGCCGCCCCGTACGGCTGTGCCGGATCCGTCGCGGCGAGCAGCACCGCCCGCTCGTGCTCCTGCTGCCGGGGCGAGCCGTCGAAGTCGCGCAACCGGTCGACGGCCCCGGGTGCCGCGAACTGCGCGGGGCCCAACCCGGCCACCACGTAGCCGCGTCCGCAGCCGCCCGTCTCCTCCATGGTGCGCAGCACCTGGTAGACGGCCGCGAACCCACCCGTGACCCGTTCGATCTCCAGCGAGCCGCGGGTCAGCACGCCGTGGCGCTGCAGGAAGGTCTCGGTGCGCGCGCTCGCGCGGCGGGTGGTCTCCCCCGAAGGGGTCGGCGCCAGTGACCAGCGGCCCGTCACGCTGGGTGGCCCGGAGCCCGTCGTGGCGACCGCCCTGACCGAGGTCGGTCTGGCGTAGCGCCTTCGCGGTGCGCGGCGGGGAGGACTAGTGGCGTGTCGCCCGGAGAGCAGGGCGCGCAGCGGCGCCAGGGTGTCGTTGGTGACCTCACCGGACCAGACCAGGTCCCACAGCGTCGAGACCAGCGTGGCGTCGCTCGGTTCCGTTCCCAAGCGTGGGACGAGCAGTTCGGCGGCCCGGTCGGCCAGTTGGCGGAAGAACAACGCGCCGTCCCCCAGCACCTCCCGGACCGCGTCGTGGGTGTCCGAGTTCTCGTGGCTGCTCACCCGGTCCGGTAGCACCAGATCGGCGATGTCGGACGGTGCCAGCGCCACCCAGCCGTCGTCGCGCGCCAACGGACCGGCTCCGACCCAGACCACCTCACCACCGGTGGTGAGTTCGTCCAGCATGGCCGGTCGATAGCCCGGAACCCGTGCGGGCAGCACCAGTGATTCCAGCGAACCCGCTGTCAGCGGGACCCCGGCCAGCTGTTCGACCACCGCGAGCACGTCCGCGGCGGAACCGTCCCGCCGCGTGCGTACATCGTTCGAGCCCACGCCGTGCCAGACCGGCAGGAACCTGCCCAGCGCCGCCGGTTCGGCCGGTTCGATCTCGGAACGGAGCTTGGCCAACGAGACACGTCGTAGCCTGCGCAACACCTCGGCGTCGCAGTACTCCGCGCCGCCGTCACCGCCCGCCTCCACTGGACGCAGTGCACCCCGCACCAACCGGCCGGAGTTCCGCAGTCGCTCCAGGACTTCCGCGACCACCGCCGTCCCGAGCCCGAACCGCTCCGCGAGCGTGGCGACACGGAAGGGCCCACGAGACCTCGCGAACCGCGACACCAGTTCCCCCAACGGATCCTCGACCCGTTCGGTGAACACCTCGGGCACACGGTCGGGCAGCGCCACGCCCAGTCCGTCCCGGACCCTGCCCGCGTCCTCGACGGCGATCCACCTAGCTTCGCCCGCGATACGGACCAGCAGCGCACGCTGCTGTCGCGCCAGATCGGCGAGCCACTCCCGCCGGATGCCCCGCGCCGCTGCCTCGGCCTCGGCGAGATCGCCCAGCACCCGCAGCATGTCCGCCGTGTCCTCCGGACCACGGGCGTGCCGTCGTCGGTCCAGCCGCTGCAGCCCGTTCTCCGTCTCGACAACGCTCTCGGCGTCCAGCAGCTCCCGCATCTCCTCCGAGCCGAGCAGTTCGGCCAGCAGTGCGGTGTCCAGACTCAGCGCCGCCGATCTGCGTTCGGCGAGCGGAGCGTCCGACTCGTACAGGAACATCCCGGCATAGCCGAACAGCAGGCTCCGCGCGAAGGGGGACGGGCCGGTGGTGGACACCTCGACCACCCGGATGCGGTGTCGGGCTATCTCCGACATCAGCTCACGCAGTCCGGCCACGTCGTAGACGTCGCGCAGACACTCCCGCATCGCCTCCAGCACGATCGGGAAGCGCTCGTAACGCGCGGCAACCTCCAACAGCCGGGTGGCACGTTGTCGCTGCTGCCACAGCGGAGCGCGGCGTCCCGGGTCCCTGCGAGGTAGCAGCAGTGCTCGTCCCGCGCATTCCCGGAATCGGGAGGCGAACAGTGCCGAACCGGCTATCGAGTCGGTGACCAGCTGCTCCACCTCATCCGGGGCGAGCACGACATCCTCGGCGTTCGGCACCACCTCGGCCCCGGAGTCGTCGAGCGCGTCGCCGACGCGCAGCACGATTCCCTCGTCGGCGGAAACCGGTCGAACGTCCGAGACCCCGCGTTCGCGCAGTCGTGTGCCCAGCGCCAGGGCCCACGGCGCGTTGACCCGCTCGCCGAACGGGGAGTGCACCACTATCCGCCAGTCGCCGAGCTCGTCCCTGAACCGCTCCACCACGATCGTGCGATCGTCCGGTACGTGGCCGGTCGCCGCCCGCTGCTCCTCCAGGTAAGCCAGCAGGTTCTCCCGCGCCGGGCGGTCCAGGCCCGCCTCGTGGGTGCGCTCGTGAGCCTCTTCGGGAGTGGCCGAGGAGATCTCGCGGAGAAAACCACCAACCGCACGGCCCAGCTCCACGGGGCGGCCCGTCGAGTCGCCCTTCCAGAACGGCATCCGCGCGGGGGTGCCCGGAGCCGGGGTCACGATCACCCGGTCGTGAGTGATCTCGGAGATCCGCCAGGAGGAGGTGCCCAGCAGAAAAGTATCCCCGACCCGGGACTCGTGGACCATCTCCTCGTCCAGCTCGCCGACCCGCTTCCGGCCGGAACCCCCCGTGGAATCGGCGGTTCGCGTGACCACTGTGAACAGTCCCCGGTCCGGGATGGTGCCGCCGGAGGTTACGGCCAGCCGCTGCGTGTCGGGACGGGCACGCAGTTCGTCGGTGGTCCTGTCCCATACGATCCTGGCTCGCAATTCGCCGAACTCCTCGCTCGGATAGCGCCCCGCGAGCATGTCCAGCACCGAGCGGAGCGCCGAGTCGGATAGCCCGGCGAACGGTGCCGACCGCCGCAGCAGCGTGGCGAGCTCCTCCACTCCGCGGACATCCATGGCCACCGCGGCCACGATCTGCTGTGCCACTACGTCCAGCGGGTTGCGAGGTACCGACAGTGCCTCGATCGCTCCCGAACGAAGCCGTTCCGCCACCACCGCGCATCCGACGAGGTCACCGCGGAACTTGGGGAAAACGATCCCTCGAGAGGGTTCGCCGACCCGGTGGCCGCCCCGCCCGATTCGCTGCGTCCCCGAGGCGACGCTGGGTGGCGTCTCGAGCTGTACGACCAGATCCACCGCACCCATGTCGATGCCCAGTTCCAGCGAGGAAGTGGCCACCACGCACGGCAACCCGCCCGATTTGAGTTCTTCTTCGACCGACGTGCGCTGCTGCTTGGACATCGAACCGTGATGCGCACGCGCCACGACCGCTGTCACCCCGCTGGTGACGCCCGAGGCCCCCACGGCCTCGGCGGGAAACGACCGGGGAGTGTCCGGTGGTCTCGTGCCGTCCCGGGTGGTCGTGCTTGCCCCGGCGTCCGGATCGCGCTCCGCGGCGAGTTCGTTGAGGCCCGATGTCAGCCGTTCGGCCAGTCGCCGCGAATTGGTGAACACGATCGTGGAGCGATGCTGTCGCACCAGTTCCAGGATCCGTTCCCGCAGCGCCGGCCAGACGGAGACCGCGCGTCCACCCGGGCCGTCCGCTTCGGTGCTCCCCGACGCGGGATGGGCCATGTTCTCCACCGGAGCCCGCACCGAAACGTCGACCTGTTTCGGTTCGGGCGGGTGGACCACGCGGACCGGCCTGCCTCCCGCCAGGAACTCGCTCGCCTCGTCGACGGGCCGCACCGTGGCGGAGAGCCCGATCCGCTGTGCCGGACCGGGCAACAACTCGTCCAACCTGTCCAGCGAGACCGCCAGATGCGCGCCGCGCTTGTCGCCCGCCATCGCGTGCACCTCGTCCACGATGACCGTCTCCACGCCGCGCAACGCCTCCCGTGCGCTCGAGGTCAGCAGCAGGAACAGCGACTCCGGGGTTGTGACCAGGATGTCGGTCGGACGCCGTCCGAACGCTCGTCGTTCGTCGGTGGGAGTGTCACCGGTGCGGGTGGCCACGGCGACATCCGTGATCTCCTCGCCCAGCCGGTGGGCCTCCCGTTCGATTCCCGCGAGCGGGGCGCGCAGGTTGCGGCGCACGTCCGCGACGAGTGCCTTCATCGGCGAGACGTACAGCACCCGACACCGACGTTTCGGGTCTTCCGGCGGGGCGGTGTGGGTCAGCCGGTCCAGGGCGGCCAGGAACGCGGCCAGCGTCTTGCCCGAGCCGGTCGGCGCGATCACCAGGGTGTGCTGTCCGGAGGTGATCTCCCGCCATGCCTCCGCCTGCGAGGGGGTGGGGGCCTCGAACGTCTCGCGGAACCACCCCCGTGTGGGCGGCGAGAACCGTTCCAGTGGATCCGTCACGGTTCCATGCTGGGGTCAATGTCCGACACGCGCGCCCGATGAGCAGTGTCTCGTCGAAGGAACATCGCCTCGTCCGATTCGCCGGTGTAGCTCGCCCGGCGGAGGTTCCCGCCCGCTGCCGCGGGGTGCGCGGGGCCGGTTACTCGGGGTTCGGAGCGGTGCTCCCCACGCACCGTGGAACCCGTTCGGTGCGCACGGCACCACCTTCGTCGTCAGCGTCCCCGCTGATTCCACAGCCTGCGCAGCAACAGGATCACTATGATCAGCAACATGGCGGCCAGCGCCACCTGCCCCCATACCGAGGACAATCCGGTCAGTTCGGCCTGCGACATGGCACCAGCCTATCCGGCGGACGCGGAGCTCCCCATCCGTACGGGACCCGTAGCCTGGTCAGGATGCGTTACACGGTTTTGCGGCGGCGAATGGCCGAGGAGTTCGGCGAGGTCCGAGCCGACACGCTGGCCAGGGACCACGTGCTGGCGGCGTTGGGTGAGCGCACCGTCAATCAGGCCCTGGAAGCCGGCTGGGAGCCCAAGCGGGTCTGGTCGGTACTCTGCGACAGCTTCGAGGTGCCAGGCGGCAGGCGCTGAGCGGGCTCAATACCCGGACGGGAGGACTCCCGTCAGCCGCCGGAGCCGGTCTCTTCCGTTCCTGTCCCGGAGGATTTGCGTTCGTTCCGCAGTGCCTGCTGGATGTGGGCGTAGTGCTCGTAGGCGCGTTGCCGCTCCGCCCTCGCCAGGCGCAGCGTCTCCGCCCGAACCAACTGCTCCTGCTCCGGCGTGGCGTGTCCCTCGCCAAGAGCCATCTCCGCGTCGGCCAGCGGTTTCAGCTCGGCGGCTCGGTGCTCCTCCGCGTCGCGTTGTGCGGGGACCTCGCCCTCCGGTGGTTCCCGGTGCCGGTAGAGCACGAACGGATTGTCCTCGGGCAGCCCGCCACTGACCCGGCCGTACAACCCGACGAACAACAGCAGCATGCCCGCTATCAGGCTGAACACCACGTTCTGCATCTCGAACGCGAGCAGGTTCCACCCGGTTTCGAGCACGGCGAGGTTGGCCAGGCCGGACAGCAGGAACAACGCGCCGATCGTCGCGGTGACCGTCGATGCCAGCGGCCCTCCGATCGCGGCCGCCGCGATCAGCAGCGCACCCACCACCACGGAGATCAGCGAAAGCAGGCCATTGGTGTTCAGCCCCAGTACCTGCTGACCGCTGGTCGAGAAGAACCCGAGGTTGTTGGTGAATCCGAGTACGCCGAAGGCGATCAGTGCGCCGCCGAAGGCCGCGGCCCCGCCCCGGTAGACCTTGCTCAGCCAGTGTGTCGGCGGCAGATAACGATCGATGCGCATCCGGCCACCTCCTGACGCCCGTCGTGCGGGCCGTAGTGGTCGTTCGTCCAGCCGGGTGGACCCCGGGGTGAGCTCCGGGAAAGCCGCCGGTTTGGGTTTTCGGCCCGGGTGCTCGGTGCGACTTCCCGCGGTGTGCCCGCCGGAATGACTCCAGTGTCCCCCGGGAGAGCGACAGATCGCACCTGATCAACAGGGAGAGACCGTGGCCGGGACGGTGTGTCGACGAGCTTTCGAACATTAGTTCGGTTAGAATGGGTCCACAGCCGGGCAGGTTGTCCACGGATGCGTGGACCCGGAGCCGGAATGTCGGCCCTGACCCGTAGCGTCGGCCCTGAGACCACGACCTTCGAACCGACCGAGGTGGACCCCGATGGCAGCAGCATCCGACAAGGGTGGCGACAAGAGCAACGACAAGAACAAGGCTCTTGAACTGGCCATTGCCCAGATCGACAAGCAGTTCGGCAAGGGATCGGTGATGCGGCTGGGCGAGGACAACCGCCCGGCGGTGGAGGCGATCCCCAGCGGCTCGATCGCGCTGGACATCGCGCTCGGCATCGGTGGGTTGCCGCGCGGACGCGTCGTCGAGATCTACGGTCCCGAGAGCAGTGGTAAGACCTCGGTCGCCCTGCACGCGGTGGCCAACGCTCAGAAAGGGGGCGGAACGGCGGCGTTCATCGACGCCGAGCACGCCCTGGACCCCGAGTACGCCAAGGCGATCGGTGTGGACACCGACTCGCTGCTGGTTTCCCAGCCCGACACGGGCGAGCAGGCGCTGGAGATCGCCGACATGCTGATCCGATCCAATGCGCTGGACATAATCGCCATCGACTCGGTCGCCGCCCTGGTGCCCAAGGCCGAGATCGAGGGGGAGATGGGTGACAGTCACGTGGGGCTGCAGGCGCGGCTGATGAGTCAGGCGCTGCGTAAGCTGACCTCCGCGCTGTACACCTCGCAGACCACCGCGGTGTTCATCAACCAGCTTCGCGAGAAGGTCGGCGTCATGTTCGGCTCGCCGGAGACGACCACCGGTGGTAAGGCGCTGAAGTTCTACGCCTCGGTGCGGTTGGACGTACGGCGCATCGAGACGCTCAAGGACGGTTCCGACGCGGTCGGCAACCGCACCAGGGTCAAGGTGGTCAAGAACAAGGTCAGCCCGCCGTTCAAGCAGGCCGAGTTCGACATCATCTACGGACAGGGCATCAGCCGCGAGGGCTCGTTGATCGACATGGGAGTCGAGCACGGCTTCGTGCGCAAGTCCGGCGCCTGGTACACCTACGAGGGCGATCAGCTCGGCCAGGGCAAGGAGAACGCGCGCAAGTTTCTGCGGGACAACCCGGACGTGGCCAACGAGATCGAGAAGCGGATCAAGGAGAAGATGGGCATCGGACCGGGCGCGGGTGCCGACACGGCCGAGCAGCAGAGTGAACCCGCCCCCGTCGACTTCTGAGCGGAGTGGTGACTTCCTTGACCGAGACCGAATCCGCCGCGGACGAGACCGTGCCTCCCGCTGACGGGGCGTCGAGTCCGGTTGCGAGGTCGGCCGCCGAGATCTCCGAAGTGGCCCCGGACGACACCGCGGCGGCGCCGGAGGGCACTGCGGCGGACTCGGACGACACCACCGGTGAACCCGGTGACGAGCGAACGGCACGCGAGACCGTCTACCGGTTGCTCGCGATCCGGGCACGCAGCCGGGCGGAGCTGCTGCGTGCCCTGCTGCGTGGCGGGGTGGCCCCGGAAACGGCAGAGGCCGTGCTCGACAAGTTCGTGGCGGCCGGGTTGGTCGACGACGCCGCCTTCGCCGCGGATTGGGTACGCGGTCGTCACCGGCAGCGGGGACTGGGGCGCGGTGCGCTCCGGGAGGAACTCCGGGAAAAGGGGATCGACGAGGAGACCGCCGCCGAGGCGCTGCACGAGGTGGACACCGATGCCGAAGTGGAACGTGCCCGCGAGCTGGTACGGCGCAAATCGCGCGGTATGACCGGTGTCGAGCCGCGTGCCAGGATGCGCCGACTGTTGGGGATGCTCGCGCGCAAGGGCTACGGTCAGGCGTTGGCCTTCCGAGTGGTGCGGGAGGAACTGGAGGCGGCCGATTCGGAAATGTCCACACCGGACGACGAGCTGTGGCTCGAACCGGAGGACTGACACCACACAGCGGTATTCGCGTCTCCCGAAGCCGTAGTTCCGGACTCGACGGTCACTTTTCCTCCGAGTGTTCGATGGTGCCCGCTCGCCAACGGTTCGGGGGAGATCTCGACTCGAAGCCCAGTGGGCAACGATAGGCTCCGCCGGTGAGCGGATCGAGTGAACTGCCGCCGACGCGGCACATCGTCTGGGACTGGAACGGCACACTGCTCGCGGACAACGAGGCCGTGGTGGCCTCGGTCAACGCGGTCTGCGAGGCATACGACGCCGAACCGGTCGATCTCCCCGGCTGGCGCGCCGTGTTCGGCAGGCCACTGCGCGACTCCTACGAGCGAGTGCTGGGACGCGAGATCGATCAGCGGGACTGGCGGACCATTGATCGTATCTATCACGACGCCTACCGGCGGTTGCTGCACACCTGCGAACTCGACCCCGAGGCACCGCACGTGTTGCGGGACTGGCGGGATCGGGGCGGCAGCCAGTCGCTGTTGTCCATGTTCTTCCACGACGAGTTGGTGCCGCTGGTCGACCGTTTCGGACTCAGTTCGGTGTTCGGCCGGATAGACGGGTTGCGCGATTCGGAGGTCGGCGGTTCCAAGGCGGCGTATCTGGACGCGCACCTGCGCTCGTTACGGCTGGAGCCGTCCGAGGCGGTGCTCATCGGCGACGTTACCGACGACGCCCGTGCCGCCGCGGAGGTCGGGGCGGAGTGCGTGCTGGTGAGTACCGGCGTCATGTCGAGATCGGCGCTGGAAAGCACGGGGCGTTCCGTTGCCGACTCGCTGCGTGCCGCTGTGTCCCGAATCACCCCGACGATGGCGCGGTGATCCCGTACGCCGGGTGGGGCGCTCTTGAACCTGGCATTTCGTTTTGTTTAGGCTAACCTAAACGTCGACTCCGGTAGTTGAGGTACGCAATGCCACGCGACAAGTCCGGCCCCACCCGTTCCGAGATCAGCCGCAGAGGTCTGCTCGGTGGTGCGGGGTTATTACTCCTCACGGCCTGTGCTCCCGGCAACGGGGGCGGTTCCGGCTCGGGATCCGGTTCCGGCTCGGGTGCTTTCCCGGTAAGCATCGAGCACAAGCACGGAACCACCGAGATCACCGAGCGTCCCGAACGAGTCGTCACCGTGGGGATGACCGATCAGGACACCGTTCTCGCGCTCGGTACCGCCCCGGTGGCCACCCGCGAGTGGTTCGGCGGCAAGGAGGGCGCGCTGTGGCCCTGGGCCCGGGAGAAACTGGGCGATCGCGAGGTGCCCGAGGTGCTGGCGAGGCAGGAGCTGGAGTTCGAACGGATCGCGGCACTGGAACCGGACGTGATCATCGGCCTCAACTCCGGTCTGACGAAGCAGCAGTACGACAAGCTCTCCGCGATCGCCCCCACGGTTGCCCAGCCCGGCGAGTACGCCGATTACGGTGTGCCCTGGCAGGACATGACCAGGACTGTCGGCAGGATCCTGGACCACAGGGAGAAGGCGGAGCAACTCGTCACCGACATCGAAGCCAGATTCGAGCGGGCCCGTTCGCAACATCCGGCGTTCGACGGGGCCACAGGGTTGTTGGCCGCGTCCATGAGTGGGAAGGCATGGGTCTACGCCGAAGGACCGGCTCCTCGATTCCTGCGCACACTCGGGCTTCGGATGCCCTCCGCGACCGAGGATCTGTTCTCCGGTGAGAGCCGGGAAGCCAAGCAGCTCAGTAAGGAACGTTTCGAGTTGCTCGAAGCCGACGTGCTGGTGCTGGGGGTTTACGGTGCCCCGGAGGACAGCATCGCTCGTGAAGGGGTTTACCAGCAGCTCGACGTCGTCGAGCAGGGCCGGGACATCACCATGCGGCGGCAGAGCACGCTCAACGGGGCGGTGACCTTCTCCAGTCCGCTCAGCCTGCCCATAGCGCTCGACGGTCTGGTGCCACGCATGGCGGCGGCGATCGACGGTGATCCGAGTACCAAGGTGCGGCCGGTCGAGTGATCGCGGTCCGCTCGGCCCCGGAACGGACACTGCCGGCGCGTGCGGGGCCGCCTCCGGAGGCACCCGCCGCCCGTACCGGCGTACATTTCGCGCGAAATCGACGCACGTGGGGCCACGCCGCCGTACTTGGTGGCGTCAATTTCGCGCGAAATCGACGTCGCCCGCGCAGCGCCCGATCAGCCCAGCGCGACCGCCTGGCGAGCCAGGGCCTCGATATGGCCCCAGTCACCCTTGGTCAGCGCTTCCTTCGGGGCGAGCCAGGAGCCGCCGACACAGCGCACGTTCGGCAGCGCCAGGTAGCGTCCGGCATTGTCCGGGGTGACTCCTCCGGTCGGGCAGAAGGAGAGATCTGGCAGCGGGCTGCTCAGCGACTTGAGGTACGGCACCCCGCCCGCGGGCTCGGCCGGGAAGAACTTCAGCGCCCGCATGCCGCGCTCGGCCAGTCGCAGCGCTTCCGAAACGGTGCTGACTCCCGGCAGCGCGGGCAGCTCGGTATCGGCCACCTCGTCCAGCAGCCGGTCGGTGGTACCCGGCGTCACCAGGTAACCCGCTCCGGCACGGGCCGCTTCCTTGGCCTGCCCCGGCTGGGTGATCGTCCCCGCTCCCACGGTGATGCCCTCGACCTCACCGTTGATCCGCTCGATCGCCTCCAGTGCGACCGGGGTGCGGAGGGTGACTTCGATGGTTCGGATACCGCCGCGCTGCAACGCCTGGGCGAGCGGGACGGCGTGGGCCGCGTCGTCGAGTACGACGACGGGGATGACCGGGCTGATATCGAGGATGTCGGTTGCGGCTCGCATCGTGGAATCCGTTCGTGCTGGCTCAGGCGGAGACTTCGTCGCGGGACTGCTGTTGTGCCTGTGGCTGTTGCGCCTGCGTCTGCTGTTCCGGTGTGGGGAAGACGCTGGCACCCTGGTCGGCCCTGCCGACAGCCTGCCGGAAGGTGGCGAACAGTTCGCGTCCCGTGCCGAACTGGTGCAGTGCCGCCGGGGCGGCGGGCTCTCGCGAGGCGAGCTCCTCGTCGGGGACCAGCACCTCCAGAGTGCCCTGTTCACCGTCGACCCGGAGCATGTCACCGTCGCGGAGTCTCGCCAACGGGCCCCCCGTGCTGGCCTCGGGGGTCACCTGGATGGCGGAGGGGATCTTGCCGGAGGCACCGGACATGCGGCCGTCGGTGACCAGCGCCACCTGGTGGCCCCGATCCTGCAGCACACCGAGGCCGGGGCTGAGCCCGTGCAGCTCGGGCATTCCGTTGGCCTGTGGCCCCTGGTTGCGCACCACCACCACGACGTCGCGGTTGAGTTCGTCGGCCTGGAACGCGGCCTTGAACTGCTCCTGGTCGTCGAATATCCGTGCCTGGGCAGTCACGGAGCGGTGCTGCTGCTTGACGGCCGAGACCTTCATAACCGAGCGCCCCAGGTTGCCCTCGAGCACCCGCAGGCCGCCCTCGGTGTCGAACGGGTCGGAGACGCCGCGCAACACGCTGGTGTCCAGACTCCGACCGGGGCCTTCCCGCCAGACCAATTCACCGTCCTCCAGGAAGGGCTGTTCGCGGTAGCGCTCCAGCCCGTCACCGGCGACGGTTCGCACGTCCGGGTGCACCAGTCCCGCATCGAGCAGTTCGGAGACCAGGGTCTGCACCCCGCCCGCTGCCGTGAAGTGGTTGATGTCGGCGGAGCCGTTGGGGTAGACGCTGCCCAGCAGCGGCACCACCGAGGAAAGATCGGAGAAATCGTCCCAGGTCAGTTGGATTCCCGCGGCCGAGGCCACGGCGGGCAGGTGCATCGTGTGGTTGGTGGAACCGCCGGTGGCCAGCAGCGCCACGACACCGTTGACGATGGCGCGCTCGTCGATGATCTCCCCGATCGAAGGGGCTTCCTCGGACTTCGCGGCCCGGACCGCGTTCCTGGCCGCTTCCTCGGTCAGCGCCCTGCGCAGCGGTGTTCCCGGCGGAACGAAGGTGGAGCCAGGCAGGTGCAGCCCCATCATCTCCACGACGAGCTGATTGGAGTTCGCCGTGCCGTAGAACGTGCAGGTGCCGGGGGAGTGGTAGGAGGCGGCCTCGGCCTCCAGCAGTTCCTCCCTGGTGGCCTTGCCCTCCGCGAACAGCTGCCTGATCCGGCTCTTCTCCCCGTTGGGGAGTCCGGAGGGCATCGGACCGGCCGGTACCAGGGTGATCGGCAGGTGCCCGAAGGTCAGTCCGCCGATCAGCAGTCCGGGCACGATCTTGTCGCAGATCCCCAGCAGCAGCGCGGAGTCGAACATCTCGTGCGACAGCGCCACACCGGTCGCCATCGCGATCACGTCGCGGGAGAACATGGACAGTTCCATCCCGTCGCGTCCCTGCGTGATGCCGTCGCACATGGCGGGAACGCCGCCCGCGAACTGCGCGACGCCGCCCTCGTGGCGGGCGGCCTCCTTGATCCAGTCCGGGAACTCCGCGTAGGGCTTGTGCGCGGACAGCATGTCGTTGTACGCCGAAACGATCGCCACGCCCGGACGTACGAGGCCTTTCACGGACTCGCGATCGGTGCCGCTGATGGCGGCGAAACCGTGGGCGAGGTTACTGCAGGCCATGTTCGCCCTGGCGGGCTCGGTGTGTTTCGCGGCGCGAAGCCGTTCCAGGTACTCGCGGCGCGTCGTGGAGCTGCGCTCGGCGATACGCTCGGTAACTTCGCGGATTACTGGATGCACACTTGTCGGTGTCACTCATCGCCTCCCGGTGCGTACGGGGGTGCGGTACGGACGGGCGACGACATTGGCGCCTCGATTGGTATGAACCGATTGCGGACTTTATCCGGTGTTAACCGTGTATCACAACCGATCCAGTCGGCCCCGAGCCTACAGCAATGTTCTCCGAGGCAGGTGGACACCGAGTGACGAACGGGACGAGGATTACGGGCATGTGGCTACGAGCGGTTCCCCGTGCGGTGCTCGGACTGGTTTTCGTGTCGCTATTTTCGGCCTGTGCGAGCACCGACGGTGAGCGGGGAGCCGCGGTGCTTCCGCCCGAGCAGCGCAGTGCGGAGTCCTCCGTCGGTGCGGAGCCCTCCATCGGTGCGGGGACCTCGGCGACGCCCCCGAGCGAGGGCGCGCGGCTGCCGGGTTCGCCCGCCCTCTCCGAGATCCGTCGACGCGGTGAGTTGCTCGTGGGCGTTCCCGCCGACGCGGCTGACTTCCTGCGCCGGACCGACGGGGAATACCGCGGTTTCGACGCCCGGATGGCCGGTCTGCTGGCCGAAGGGGTGGGGCTGGAGTCCCGGTCCGACGTCGCGTTCCGTAGACTGCCCGACTCGCTGCGGACCGGAGCCCTCTCACGTGGCAGCGTGGATGTGCTGCTGGGCGGGTTCGACCGGAAGGCGACCGGGGTGACCGTGGTGGCTCCCTATGTCGTCACCGGCCCCGAGGGCCGGCCGGTGGAACGGCTGGTCGGGGTCGCCGAGGGCGACGCGAGGTTCCGTGATCGGTTGCGTGCGGTGCTCCACGCCGCGATCGACGACGGGCGCTGGGCGGAGGCGGCGGACAAGACGCTGCGCGACAGGCGTCCCGAAGCTCGGGCCCCCGAGCTGTCCGGATGAAACGTTCGTCGGCGATCTCCCGTGGTTCGCACGGGCCGGTAGATCCGACGGATTCCGCCACCCCGCCGGTGCCGCGGAGCGATCGTCGCCCGTGGGGCACGGCCGCGGCCGTGCCCCACCGGTCCTCCGGTCGGAATCGGCTCAGTCCCCGGTGGCGGCGGCGCTTTCCGGCTCCGCGGTCGCCGATGACTTGCGACCACGGCTCAACCTGCGCTCGGTGTACACCGCGAGCTTGCTCAGCGTGTAGTTGATGACGATGAAGATCAACGCGATGAACAGGTACAGCTGGATGGGATTGCCGAGGTTCTCGATGGCCGTCTCACCCCGCTGCACGAACTCGGGATAGCTGATCGTGAAACCGAGCGAGGTGTCCTTGAGAACCACCACCAGCTGGCTGATCAGCGCGGGCAGCATGGCCCGGAACGCCTGCGGCAGCAGCACGTTGAACATGACCTGGCCGCGGCGCATCCCCACGGCGTAGGCCGCCTCGCTCTGCCCCTTGGGCAGTGAGTCGATCCCCGCACGCACGATCTCGGCGATGATCACGCAGTTGTACGCGGTCAGCCCGATGACCAGCGACCACATCACCGGCAGGTCCAGACCCATCACCGGCAGCGCCTGGTAGGCGAAGAAGATCAGCACGACCACCGGGGTGCCGCGCAGCAGCTCGATCACCCCGACCACGGCCCAGCGGTACCAAGCCGCGGCCGTCACCCTGGTCAACGCGAGGATCGTGCCGATCACCAGTGAGAACAGGATGGACCAACCGGCCGCCAGCAGGGTGTTGCCCAACCCCTTGCCGAGCAGGGTCCACAGTGGCGTGAAGCTCTCGTTGGTGGGGTCGATCAGCGGACCCCACTTCTCGTAGGTGAACTCACCGCCCTGAGCCAGTCGGTAGATCACCCAGCCGAAGACGGCGAGCAGTACGAGACCGGTGATCACGCTCGCGTAGCGGGCGCGGAGCTTGGCACGTGGTCCGGGAGCCTCGTAGAGCACGGAGTCGCTCATCGTGCGATCGCCACCTTCCGTTCCACGTAACCCAGCAGCAGTCCGGCCGGGATGGTGATGATCAGATAGCCCAGCGCCACACCCAGCAACACCGGGATGATCTCCTCACCCTGGGCGGAGGACTGTCGGATCCCCACCGCGTAGAGATCGCCCCCGATTCCGAACGCCCCCGCGATCGCGGAGTTCTTGATCATCGCGATCATCACGCTGCCCAGCGGGGGGATGATGCTGCGCACCGCCTGCGGCAGGATCACCAGCCGCAGGGTCTGCCCGAAACCGAGTCCCACGGAGCGAGCGGCCTCCGCCTGACCCGGGGAGACGGCGTTGATGCCGCTGCGGATCGCCTCGCAGACGAATGCCGAGGTGTACAGCGCGAGTCCGATGGTGCCGAACACGAAGTACGAGGCGTTGATCCCCAGCGCCGGGATGCCGAACGCCATGAAGAACAGCACCACGGCCAGCGGACAGTTCCGGAACACCGTCACCCAGGCGGTGCCGAACGCACGCAGCGGGGTGAGCGGGGCGACGCGGCAACCCGCGATGAACGTGCCCACCACCAGGGTCAGCAGTCCCGCGTAGAGGCAGATCTGCAGCGTCGTGCCCAGCCCCCGCAGATACAGATGATAGTTGTCGATAAGGACTTGCACGTTTCACTCCAGCGAGCTGAAAGGGGGCACCGGGATCGCCGGTGCCCCCTCACACAGACGGATGAGGCTCAGCCGCAGGACTGCAGCTCGGGCAGTTCCGGTGTCTTCTCCGAAACCTGGCCCGCGCTGGAGTTCCAGGCCTCCTGGTAGGTGCCGTTCTCGGCGGCGGTCCGCAGGCTGTCGTTGATGAACTGGCAGAAGTCCACATCGCCCTTGACGATCCCGACGCCGTAGGGCTCCTCGCTGAAGGTGTTGCCGACCACCTTGAACTGGTTCTCGTTCTCGCTGACCAGGCCCATCAGGATCGAGTTGTCCGTGGTGACCGCCTGCGCCTGGCCGTTGCGCAGCGCGTCCGCGCACTTCGAGTAGGTGTCGAACAACACCAGCCGGGAGGAGTCGACGTACTCGCGGATCCGCTCGGAAGGCGTGGAGCCCCTGGCCGAGCACACCTTGGCGTCGCTGTCGCGCAGCGACTCCGGACCGGTGATCGAGTTGTTGTCCTGCTTGACCATCAGGTCCTGACCGGCCTCGTAGTACGGCCCGGCGAAGGTGACCCGCTCGGCGCGTTTGTCGTTGATCGTGTAAGTGGCCACGACCATGTCGACCTTGCCCTGTTCGAGATACAGCTCGCGGTTCTTGCTCGGGGTTTCCTTCCAGTTGATCTTGTCAGCCGGAATGCCGAGCTTGCCCGCGATGATCTCGCCGATGGCGACGTCGAAACCCTGCATCTCGCCGTTGAGGTTCTCCAACCCGAACAACGGCTGGTCCTTCTTGGTCCCGATGGTGATCTCGCCGGAGTCGGCGTATTCGGCCATCGTGGTGCCCTGCTCGAACGAGGGGTTCTCGGCGACGGGGGCGGAGAAGCCCTCTTCGGAGCTCGAACCGCTGCCACAGGCGCTGAGCAGCAGGCCCATCGAGGCCGCGATCGCCGCGGCGGTCAGCTTGCCGTTACGCATGGGTGTCCCTTCCAGTGGTGGTCTTGGAACCGATCGACGTCCGGGAGTGAACCGGACCTAGTGAGTGAGGATCTTGCCGAGGAAATCCTTGGCGCGATCCGACTCGGGCGAGTCGAAGAAGGTCTCGGGGGAGGTGTCCTCGACGACCTCACCGTCGGCCATGAACAGCACCCGGTGTGCGGCGCGGCGGGCGAATCCCATCTCGTGACTGACCACCAGCATCGTCATGCCCTCTTCGGCGAGCCCCGCCATCACTTCGAGCACCTCGTTGACCATCTCCGGGTCCAGTGCCGAGGTCGGCTCGTCGAAGAGCATCACCTTGGGGCGCATGGCCAGTGCCCGTGCGATCGCCGCGCGCTGTTGTTGCCCGCCGGAGAGCTGTGCGGGGTACTTCTCCGCCTGGTCGGCGATCCCCACCCGGCGCAGCAGCCGCATGCCCTCTTCGCGCGCCTCGTCCTTGCCGAGCTTTCGGACCTTGATCGGCCCCAGCGTGACGTTGTCGATGATGCTCTTGTGCGCGAACAGGTTGAACTGCTGGAACACCATCCCGACATCGGCCCTGAGTTCGGCCAGCTCGCGCCCCTCCTCGGGGAGCGGTACTCCGTCGACGGCGACAGCGCCCGAATCGATCGTTTCCAGCCGGTTGAGTACTCGGCAGAGGGTGGACTTGCCCGAACCGGAGGGTCCGAGAACCACCACGACCTGACCACGGGGGATTTCAAGGTTGATGTCCTTGAGCACGTGCAGTGACCCGAAGTACTTGTCGACCGCGGACACCCGGATCATCGGCGTATCCGTGGAAACTTCGGTCATTCGATCTCCAGATCGGTCGGAAACGGCGGACACGATGAAGGCAACCTAAGGTGCATGGGCCGCTGAGTCCAGCGCCGATCGATTGACTGATGTTGCGACTCGATTACATTCACCGTTTTCGGGGTGTTGTTCGCGGTGCCGAACGCGTCGGCGGTTCGACACGTCACGGACCGTGTCCACGCTCCGTGAGCGGGGGATCGCTCCGGTGCGGCACGAAACTCGTCCGGAGGGAGCGCTGCGTCCGGCCGGTTCCGGCCTCGCTCCCGGTTCACAGCTGTCTATTCGACGCGTCGATGCGGGGTGCGGCAGCGAGCAGCGGCGGTTCCTCGCCCGGGGGCGAGCGCGTCCCGAGCTCGCCACCAATGTCCGACGAGCAGCACCGCGAAGCCGATGACCTGGACCATGATGCCGGTTCCCCACGGACGACGACCCTGGTTCCCGTACCACGAATGAGTGCTTTCCACCAGGGGATATGGTGGGAGCGTGACGGACAAGCGGGTGCCTCAGTCATTCGAAGTGCGCACGTATGGCTGCCAGATGAACGTGCACGACTCCGAGCGGTTGTCCGGGGTGCTGGAAGAAGCCGGTTACGTGCGGGAGGCGGGCGACGACACCGCCGATCTGGTCGTGTTCAACACGTGCGCGGTACGGGAGAACGCCGACAACCGGCTCTACGGAAACCTCGGACGGTTGCGTGCTGCCAAGCGGGAGAACCCCGGCATGCAGATCGCGGTGGGGGGATGCCTGGCGCAGAAGGATCGTGGCGAGATAGTTCGGCGTGCGCCCTGGGTGGACGTCGTCTTCGGCACGCACAACCTGGGCTCGTTGCCGACGTTGCTCGAACGAGCCAGGCACAACCAGGAAGCCGAAGTGGAGATCCTGGAGTCGCTGGACCAGTTCCCCTCCACGCTGCCCGCTCGTCGCGAGTCCGCCTACTCCGGGTGGGTCTCGGTCTCGGTCGGTTGCAACAACACCTGCACCTTCTGCATCGTTCCCTCGCTGCGCGGCAAGGAGAAGGACCGTCGCCCCGGCGACGTGTTGGCCGAGGTGGGCGCGCTCGCCTCCGAGGGGGTTCTCGAAGTCACCCTGCTCGGACAGAACGTCAACGCCTACGGCGTCGAGTTCGGCGACCGCTACGCCTTTGGGAAACTGCTGCGCTCCTGCGGCGAGATCGAGGGGCTGGAGCGGGTGCGTTTCACCTCACCGCATCCCCGTGACTTCACCGACGACGTCATCGACGCGATGGCCGAAACTCCCAACGTGTGTCCCCAGCTGCACATGCCGCTGCAGTCCGGCTCCGACCGCATGCTCAAGGCGATGCGCCGCTCCTATCGTGCCGAGCGTTTCCTCAACATCGTGCACAAGGTGCGCGAGGCCATGCCGCACGCGGCGATCACCACCGACATCATCGTCGGGTTCCCCGGGGAGACCGAGGAGGACTTCGAGGCGACGCTCGACGTGGTGCGCAGGGCACGATTCGCCAGCGCCTTCACCTTCCAGTACTCCAAACGGCCGGGCACTCCCGCCGCGGAGATGGAGGGGCAGCTGCCCAAGGAGGTCGTGCAGCAGCGCTACGACCGACTGATCGAGCTGCAGAACGAGATCTCGCTGGAGGCCAACCAGCAACTGGTGGGGAGCGAGGTCGAGCTGCTGGTCGCCGAGGGCGAGGGGCGCAAGAACGCGCACACCGAGCGCAGGTCGGGCCGTGCCAGGGACGGGCGGCTGGTGCACTTCACGCCGGAGGGGGACACGGACGGTGAACTCCGTCCCGGTGATCTCGTGCACACCACGATCAGCAGGGCGGCGCCCCACCACCTGCTCGCGGACGGTGGTGTGCACCGACACCGTCGTACCGTGGCCGGTGATCGCTGGGAAGCCGGACAACGTCCCAAGACCTCGGGAGTCGGTCTCGGTCTGCCCTCGTTCGGCGCTCCGAGCACCGCGAGCAACGACAGCACCGCCGGGCAGGGGTGCGGATGTTGAGCGAGAATTCCGGTGCCGGGCAACCACGTTCCGATGGAGACGAGCCAGTGGACCAGGGCGACCAGCAGCGGTTCCGTACCGAGTTGTCCCACGCCGAGCGGGACATCGGCCGTGTGATCGATCCCGGCGTGCGGGCGCTGGTCATCACCGGGATCATGCTGGTTCTCGTGCTGACCGCGGTGTTGCCGTGGGTCGGCGGTGCCCCGGGTTGGCAGATCCTGGCCGGGCAGGCGGATCCGGCGCTTGGCATCGGTCTGCTGCCCCGGCTGTTCTCCATCAACTCCGCCATCGCGGGAGTGCTTCTCGGGGCCCTGGCCCTGGCCACGCGTCGGTGGGCGATCGCATGGCTGGCGGCGATGTTCTGCTGCGTGGTCACGGTGGAGGGAGTCATCGCCATCTGGTCCAGGCAGACGGCCGAGGCCGGCGAGCCGGGTCCCTCGTTCGGGTTGGTCATCGCGGTGATCGCGATGGGCGTGCTGGCCGGCCAGTGGCTGCGGATCGTCTGGTCCCGCGCCTGACCCTCGTGGCCCGTGGTTCTTCGCGGTGATGGCTCGGCGGCACCGATCGGCGGGCACCGACGTCGTCCGTTTCCCGGCACGGGAACGCGGCCGACTACGCTGCGCCCGCCGATCGGTTCAACCGACACTCAGCGGTCCGTCAGGGCGTTCTCCGCTGCGGTGAGCCACTCCTGCCACTGCTGCGCCTGCTGCTCGGCCTCCTTGGCACGTTTCTCGTTGCCCGCCGAGCGTGCCTTGGCGGCCTGCTGCTCGTACTGCTCCACCCGCTCGCGGAACTGTTCGACCCTGGCCTGGGCCTCCGGGTCGGTGCGACGCCATTCGTGCTGGGAAGCCGAGCGCACCCGGTCGTTGACCGCGCGCAGCCTGCCCTCGAGTTCGCGGATGCGTTCCCGGGGGACCTTGCCGATCTCGTCCCAGCGTCGCTGAATGCGCTGCAACTGGCTCTGGGCGGCGTTCGGGTCCGCGTCGGCGTCGATCCGCTCCGCCTCGGCCAACAGCTCCTCCTTGAGCCTGGCGTTCTCGGCGAACTCGGCGTCGCGCTCGGCGAACGCCTCGGAACGGCGGGAGAAGAACTTGTCCTGCGCGGCCCGGAAACGCTTCCACAGGGCTTCGTCACTGTCCTTGGGCGCGCGCCCCACCGCCTTCCACTCGCTCATCAACTGCTTGTAGCGGTCCGCCGTGGGACCCCAGTCGGTGGATTCGGTCAGTGACTCGGCCTCGTCGGCCAGCTCCTGTTTGCGTTCCTTGGCGGCGTTGCGCTGCCGGTCCAGTTCCGCGAAATGCGCCCCCCGGCGGCGGTTGAAAGCGTCACGGGCCTTGGTGAATCGCTTCCAGAGCTGCTCGTCGGTCTTGCGGTCGACGCCCCGGACGCTCTTCCACTCCTCGAAGATGGCACGCAGCCTGTCGCCCGCGGCTTTCCAGTTGGTGGCCTCCGCCCCGATCTGTTCCGCCTCTTCGACCAGCGCTTCCTTGCGTGCCACCGCATCGGCGCGTGCCTTCTCCCGCTCGGCCTTGGCCTGCTCCACCGCGTGCTCGGCGCGCGTCACGATGTGTTCCAGCCGTACGGCCAGCGAGTCGACATCGCCGACCACGGAGGCCTCGGGGAGCCCGTCACGCAGATGTTTGGCGCTGGACAACGCCTGTTTCGGATCTCCCGAGCCCGAGGAGAGACGTGTCTCCAGCAACTCGGCCTCGGTGCGGAGATCGTCGAACCTCCGGGCGAAATGAGCCAGTCCTTCGTCGGCGTCTCCCGCCTGCCACGATCCGACGAACCGTTCTCCCCCGGAGGTTCGTACGTAAACCTCCCCCTCGGAGTCGACCCGGCCCCAGCGCGCCGGATCGCCGGAAGCGATCGGTACCGCGGGTGCGGCGCCACGTCCCGAACCGCTCGTTGTCGAGTCCGCGGCCGCCGACGCGTCGGCGGTGTTCGGCGTCGTGTCCTGGTCTGTCATGGCCGGCTTCCTCCTTCTGCCCGCTCAGTGCTCGTGCGGAGCACGAGCGCCCCGTCGTCGGACGGGGCCGAAGCACCCGGCGACACGCGTCGGATATGTCGCCGTCGGCGCATTCAAACAGCCCGGGCGCGTGTCGACCAGCCCGAGACCGCCGAAACCGTCGGTTCCCGGTATCGACACTGCCGGTGCGGACCGAGCGGAACGCACACCGGGTTCGAAAGAAACCCCTGGTCCGCACGGGCCGACAGCGCCGCTGACGGCTTTCGTCATGAATGTGCCTCTACCACGATATTGGACGGCACCACCCTGTTGACGGTAGGAAGGCCTTTTCCCGACTACCGCGTGTCGAGCACGCGTGCGTGCCGAGCGGATCGGGTGTGCCGCTGCTTCGGCTGTGGGAAGCACCCTAGGCTGGAGGAATGCCCGCCACCACGCCACGCCCGGTGGCCGTTCTCGGCCCCACCGCCACCGGCAAGTCCGAACTGGCGCTGCGACTGGCCGAACGGCTGGGCGGTGAAATAGTCAACGTCGACGCGATGCAGCTGTACCGCGGGATGGACATCGGTACCGCCAAGCTCCCGCCGGAGCGGCGACGCGGCGTCCCGCACCATCAACTGGACGTCCTCGATGTCACCGAGACGGCCTCGGTGGCCGCCTATCAGCGGCACGCCAGGGCCGATGTGGAACGGCTGCTGGGGTCCGGGGTCCCGTCGGTGCTGGTCGGCGGTTCCGGACTCTACGCACAGGCGGTGCTGGACGAGCTGAACTTCCCGGGAACCGACCCGGTAGTGCGGCAGCGCTGGCAACAGCGGCTGAGCCTGATCGGCCCCGAAGCGCTGCACCGTGAACTCGCCGAGCTCGATCCACCCGCGGCGGAGTCGATATCGCCCGCCAACGGCAGGCGAGTGGTTCGCGCGATGGAGGTGATCGAGATCACCGGACGTCGCTTCTCGGCCAATCTTCCCGAACCCGGACCGCCTCGTTACGACACCCTGCTCGTGGGGCTGGACCGTTCCGTGCCCGAACTCGACACCAGGGTCAACGCGCGAGTGGCCGAGATGTTCGACGAGGGGCTGGTCGACGAGGTTCGTGCGTTGGAGAACCGCGGGCTGCGGGAGGGCCGCACCGCCTCCAGGGCGCTGGGGTACCAGCAGGTACTGGCCGAGCTGGACGAGGCGGCTGACATGACGGCTGCCGCTGCCGAGACCGCGCGGGCCACCCGACGGTTCGTGCGGCGGCAGCGTTCCTGGTTCCGCAGGGACAAGCGCATCAACTGGTTCGACGCGGCACGGACCGACACCGTGCCGGAGGTTCTTCGACTCCTGGACCGTGCCGTCGCGGGGTGAGTGAGCGTTGGCGGCCGTTGCGGAACGGATGAGGGCCGGATCCTTCGGTGTGTTCCGGATCCGTGCACATCCGGCGGTTAGACTGTGGCGGTGCAGTCTTATGCGGGACCGGAATTTCTCAAGGGGCACGGAACCGAGAACGACTTCGTCGTGCTGCCCGACCCCAGGGGCGAACTCGACCTGACGGCGGCGCGGGTACGCGCGCTGTGCGATCGGAGGATCGGCCTGGGCGCCGACGGCGTGCTGCGGGTCGTTCCGGGCGGTCTGCTGGGCGAGGAACTTCCCGCCGACGTCCCCACCGACGCATGGTTCATGGACTACCGCAACGCCGACGGTTCCGTGGCGGAGATGTGTGGCAACGGAGTGCGTGTCTTCGCGCGTTACCTGCTCGAATCGGGGCTCGCCGCCTCGGGGAACGTTCCGGTGGGCACGCGTGCGGGGCTGCGGGGAGTCGTCCTCGGTGCGGACGGACGCGTGACCGTGGACATGGGTGGAGCTGCCGTTGCCGGGCACTCCAGCGTCACCGTCGCGGGGTATGCGATGTCCGCGCTGGCGGTGGACCTGGGAAACCCGCACTTGGTCTGCGTCACCTCCGGGATCGGTGAGCTCGACCTGTCGGTGCAGCCCGGTTACGACCCCGAGCTGTTCCCCCACGGCGTGAACATCGAACTGGTGGAGCCGCTCGACGAGCGGGAGCTGCGGATGCGGGTCTACGAGCGGGGCGTCGGCGAAACCCGTTCGTGTGGCACCGGGACCGTGGCCGCCGCCGTGGCGGCACTGCGTGCCGACGGCGGTGAGAACGGTGTCCGCCTGGTGCACGTTCCGGGGGGAACGGTGGAGGTCGAGGTCACGCCGGAAACCACTACGCTGACCGGCCCCGCGGAACTCCTCGCCCGCGGTGAGCTCGACGCCGACTGGTGGCGGCGTACCGGCGAGCCAGTACTGGTCACTTCGGGTACGAACCGGTGAAAATCAGTGGACGGTCGTGCCACAATACAGGGTGGCAGGACCGAACCGGCCACCCCCCGAGGGGCGGGGCCGACCGGAGCAGGGTAGCTCGGGCAGGGCAGCTCGGGCAGGGTCGACCGCGGTGTCACCGTGGGTCTTACCCACCGGCGGTTCGTTCGGATCGGTCGGGCCGTAACCGGATACCCCACTAGTGACTGAGTAAGGATTACTTGAGAAGCCGTTATCACACCGATGAGCGCCCCGAAGTGACCGAGTGGAAGACCGGCGCGGACGGCGCTGACGTACAGACGGCCGGTGAACACCTGGGCATGGAATCCCGGGAACCCTCCATCGGCGAGATGGAGCGGGCGGAACGTGCTTCGCTGCGCCGTGTTTCCGGTCTTTCCACCGAGCTGTCCGACATCACCGAGGTCGAGTACCGCCGGCTGCGACTCGAGCGGGTCGTGCTGGTCGGGGTCTGGACGGAAGGTACCTCCGCCCAGGCGGAGAGTTCACTCGCCGAACTCGGCAGACTGGCCGAAACCGCCGGCTCGGAAGTGCTGGACGGTGTGGTCCAACGCAGGGATCGTCCGGACCCCGCCACCTACGTGGGTGCGGGCAAGGTGCGCGAACTGCGGGACATCGCACTCGCGGCCGGAGCCGACACCGTCATCTGTGACGGTGAGCTCGCACCGGGCCAGCTCAGGCAGCTGGAGGAGAAGCTCAAGATCAAGGTCGTGGACCGCACGGCCCTGATCCTGGACATCTTCGCCCAGCACGCCAGTTCCAAGGAGGGCAAGGCCCAGGTCGAGCTCGCCCAGTTGCAGTACTACCTGCCGCGGCTGCGTGGTTGGGGTGACAAGATGTCCCGGCAGGCCGGTGGGCGTGCCGGTGGCGGCAACGGCGGTGTGGGTACCCGTGGTCCCGGTGAGACCAAGATGGAGACGGACCGGCGGCGGATCCACAAACGAATCAGCAAGCTCCGCAAGGAGCTGGCCTCGATGAGCACCATCCGCGAGACCAAGCGCTCGCGCCGTGCCGCCAACGCCGTTCCCGGGGTGACCATCGCGGGGTACACCAACGCGGGCAAGTCCAGTCTGCTCAACGCACTCACGGGCAACGGGCTACTGGTGGAGGACTCGCTGTTCGCGACGCTCGACCCGGCCACCCGCAAGGCCCGCACTCCGGACGGCAGGCCCTACACCCTCAGCGACACCGTGGGGTTCGTGCGGCACCTGCCGCACCAGCTGGTCGAGGCGTTCCGCTCCACGCTGGAAGAGGTGACCAGGGCGGATCTGTTGTTGCACGTGGTGGACGGCACCGATCCCGCGCCGCAGGAGCAGGTCAGCGCGGTGCGTGAGGTCGTCACCGAGATCAGTGCCGAGCAGGGCGGTACGGTCCCGCCGGAGCTGGTCGTGGTGAACAAGGCCGACGCCATGGACAACACGAAGGTCGTGGAGTTGCGCAGGCTCCTTCCCGAGGCCGTCTTCGTCTCCGCCCGTTCCGGAACGGGAGTCGAGGAGCTCAAGCGCGCTGTCGCCGACTGGCTGCCCCAACCGGATGTCTACGTGGACGCGCTGGTGCCCTACACCAGGGGAGAGCTCGTTTCCCGGGTGCACACCGAGGGTGAACTCGTCGCACGGGAGCACACCGCGGAGGGAACCAGACTGCGTGCCAAGGTCCGGACGGATCTGGCCAACGCGCTCGAACCGTTCGCCACGACGGGATGAGTCGGTTCCGGCGCGTCGCCGCGGTACTGCTGCTGACCGCCGGCTCCGCGTTGACCGGTGGGCACGCCTCCGGACAACCGGGCACCGGTGCGCCACCCGCACCACGGGTTCGGTGCACGCCAGGGGACGAGCGGCTCGCCGAGCTCTCGGGGCTGGCGGTCGGGGAGCGGAACTGGTTCGCCGTGGGAGACGGCGGTAGCCGGGTGCGGCTCTACGAACTCGACCCCTCGGACTGTTCGGTGGTCCGTGTCCACTCCGCCGAGGCGGATCCCTACGACGTGGAGGACCTCGGGCGGCGGGCCGACGGCACGCTGTGGCTGGCCGACACCGGGGACAACAGCTCACGCAGGGACACCGTGGCGCTGCACGTGATCGACCCCTCCGGAGCGGCCGAGCTCTACCGGATGAGATACCCGGACGGCCCGCACGACGCCGAGGCGCTGCTGCTGGGCAGGGAGGGGAACGTCTACCTCGTCACCAAGAGCCCGTTGGGTGAGGCGGGCGTGTACCGCCCGGTAGGACCGTTGAACACTTCCGAGCCGGTCGAGCTGGAGCGGGTGATGACGCTGTCGTTGTCCCCCACCGACACGCCGGGTGGGCCGCTGCCTGCCTCGTTCGGGTCGGTGGTCGTCACCGGTGGTGCCGTTTCACCGGGGCGCGACGTGGTGGCGGTACGCACCTACACCGACGCGTACCTCTATCCGGCTCCGAACGGCAGCGTGCCGGATGCGTTGCGGCGGGAGCCGCTGCGTGTCCCGTTGCCGAACGAGGCGCAGGGGGAGGCCATCGCGTTCGAACCGGACGGTGATCTGCTGTCGGCGACCGAGCGACTGGGGCCGATTCGGAGTGTGCCGAACGCGGTGGGCGCCGTCCCCGCGCCGGCTCGGGACGCCGCGTCCCCCACGAACTCCGCGGCCCCCACCACTTCGTCCTCCGAGTGGCGCTCCCCATCGGAGCGTCGCGTCCTGCTGGGCCTCGGGGGAGCGGGCCTGGTGCTGCTGCTTGTCGTGCTAAGCGGGTTGCGCCGTCGCGCCCGGCGTTCGCGGTGAGGGACGACTCCGGTATCCGTGCGGCGTCCAGCGGGCGTGGCCGAGCCGAGGATATGTCGCCACCGATGGCGACAGTAACGAGTACCGGCTCCTCCGGTTTCCCACGAGCGCGTTGTACCACCGCTCAGTGGACCGGACTCATGGAGGCCTCCTCCGGCCGTGTCGTGGCTGCGCGCTGCCGCACTCGTGGTGTCAGCGAGAGGGCGACGAGCATCAGTACCGCCCCCGCGAAGGGAACGTAACCGGCTCCCAGGGTGCCGACCACGAGACCGCCGATGGCGCCGCCCACACCGGTACCCAGGTACAACCCCGATATGTTCAGGGCCATCGCCGTCATACCCGCCTGTGGCGCCGCGGCGAGCACACTTCCCTGCATCGGCGGATTGAGGCTCCAGGCGAAAGTGGACCACAGTGCCACCAGAACTCCCAGCACGATCGCGCTCGTCACGCCGGAGACGCCGAACAGCCCGGCCAGGATCAGCGCGGCCAGGTGGCCGCCGACCACCAGTTTCAACGTGCGGTGCGGGCCGAGGGTGTCACTGACCCTGCCGCCGAACAGCGCTCCCACGAGACCGAGCAGTCCCACGATGAGCAACATTCCCGCGCGCAGATCAGCGCCGCCACCCACTGTCGCGGTGGTGAACGGCCCGATGTAGTTGTAGAACATCAGACCGCCTGTTCCGCACAAGAACGTCACGGTTACCAGCCGTGCCACCGGTAAACTGCGCAGTGGACTGAGCCGTTCGGCCAGCGGTGCGGCGGGACTGCCCGCGATCCTGGGAGCGGTGGCGAAAACACCGAGCGCCGAGAGTGCTCCCACCGCCGCGATGAGCCAGAACGTGGCGCGCCACCCGTAGAGCCCGCCGAGCAGTGTTCCCAGCGGAACCCCGGTGAACAGTGCCACGGTCATTCCAGCGGTAACCACGGACAGATAACTGCCCTGTCGGCCTTCGGGTGCCCCGGAAGCCGCTGTGGCGAAAGCGGCCGAAGTAACGCTCGCCGCGGCCAGCGCGGCGACGATGCGAGAAGCCATCAGCGTCCAGTACTCGGGCGCGAGAGCGGCGGCAGCGTTGGCCACCGTGAAGACCACGAGCCCTCCACCCAGGACGAGTCGTCGCGGCAGCCTGTCGAGCACGACGGCCAGTGTGGGTGCTCCCAGGGCGTAGACCACGGCGAAAGCGGTTACCAGCTGCCCGGCCACACTCACGGTGACATCCAGGCTTTCGGCTACTTCGGGGAGAACTCCCGCGATGACGAACTCGTCGGTGCCCGTTGCCAGTAGTGCCGCGAACAGCACCAGCAACCAGGGCGGTGTCCGATGGGCCACGGCGAACCTCCTTGCGTGTCACTCGTCGAGTCGAAGTCGGTGGCACGACGAGTGGCTGTGCGGGCCACCCCGGCACTTCGATCAGGTGCGTTCCTCGAACATCGGGTTCGAATGACGCTCTTCCTCCGTGGTGCCGCTCTCGAAGTCCAGCCGAACCTTGCTCCGAGATTAAAAAACCAACCGCCCCGTTTTGTCAAAGCGGATATATCGTGGTTCGTGTCACTTGACGTGTTGCGTGCGCGTGGCGACCCGGCGTTCTCGGAGCTGAGAGGGTGTATCGGGTGCACGCCTGAGATTGAGGGGTCTTTGCGAGTTTTTCCGCCGGTGCCGAGGTTGATTCCAGTTCGGGAACTCATCGCTCGTCACATGTTCGAAGGCGAACAAAGTGGCAATTAAGAAGACGAATGGTCGGTTTTTCGTCGTGAACAGGTGTAGCGGGAGGGCGGGACATTCGTTCGGAGGCTGTGGGGCGCCATCGTCGAACAGGCCGCTCCGAGCCGGTCGATTCCGGGACTTCCGGCCGCCTTCGGCGGTGGCTCCGGCGAAAGCCGGGTTCTCGTTCACCGCCGAAGTTCGTGGCGGGACTCCGGGAACGGCGTCTCACGAGGAGAAGCGGAATAGGCGGGGTCCGTGAAACGGTTTCCGTGTCGGAACACCCCGGCTGAGCTCCCACGAGTCGAGCCGACACGAGTCGGGTCACACGCTGGAACCGTACACCGAAGTGATCGATTCACATTTTGCGCAGCACGGCGACCACCTTGCCGAGCACTGTGGCCTGATCGGCGATGATCGGTTCGTAGTCGTCGTTGTGCGGTATCAGCCACAGGTGTTCCGCCGTACGTTTGAAGGTCTTCACCGTGGCTTCTCCGTCGAGCATCGCGGCTACGACGTCGCCGTTCTCCGCGTCGGGCTGTTGCCGGACCGCCACCCAGTCACCATCCGTGATGGCCAGATTCACCATGGAGTCGCCCACCACGCTCAGCAGGAAGAGGGAACCCTCTCCGACGACCTCCCGAGGCAGCGGGAACACCTCGTCCACGGACTGTTCGGCGAGGATGGGTTCGCCCGCCGCGATACGCCCCACCACCGGCACGTAAGCGGGGTTCGAACCGTCCGGGAAAGTCGGGGCGCCCGAGTCGTCGTTGGTGACCACGCCGACCGTGCGGGGGCGGTGCGGATCACGCTTCAGGTGCCCGCGCTTTTCGAGTACACGCAGCTGGTACGCCACCGAGGAGGTGGACGTCAATCCGACGGTGTCGCCGATCTCGCGCACACTGGGTGGGTAGCCGTAGTCCCGCATCCATTGCCGGATGGTGTCCAGCACGCTTCGCTGGCGCGAAGTGAGTTCGTCGTTCGGCTCCGAGGTGGCGTCGCCGTGGTTCTCGGAGTCGCTCGCCCGGGTCGTTGGGTCGGCTTCGCCGGAGATCCCGCCGTCGAACCGGTCGGAAGCGTAGCCGTCCACCGTGCCCTCCTGTCCATCGCCGCTCGCGCGTGCACGCACGTATCCAGATTAGACGGCACCCGAAGGCGAATCAAACACCAGTTCGAGTGAATTCGGTGCGTCGCCGCTACGGAGAGGCATCCAGCGGCCGGATGTGAGCGGGCACGCCCGTGTCGATCACGGTGAACCTCTCGCGCTCGGCTGGATTCGATGCTACACCGTTCGTACTGCAGTTCGATCGAACTCGTGTTCGATTTCGCTCGGATTTGCCGCGGGCGGCTCGTCCCGGCGGGGAGGGTGTGCGGTTCCCGCCGGTGGAGTTCCCGCCCTCGGGCCGTGGATACCGCCGATTCGTACGGGGAGGCGCGATGCCGGTGTTTCGTGTTGCCAGCCGGGTCGAGGACCGCGAATGCTGGACGGTGGGCGGATGCCACGCTGCCGATGATCGCGGTGCGAGGTATCTTGCCGCGGCGTTCTCGTGTGCTCCCACGGCATCGAGCGCGGCGGACGTTGGGTCGCGAAGCGGTTCCGAGGCCTGGCGTGGTGGCTCGCGGTGCCCGGTTGCCTGCTCCGAAGCGTCGTACTCGTCGGTCAGGCGCCGGGGCGGCGCGCCCGGAGGGGAGCCGCTCTCCGGTACTCCGCGATCGACTGTCCTCGAGATGGCCCTGCTCGCCGTGGTGGCCCTGTGGGTGGGTGCGCTCGTCGTGCTCGTGGGAGTGTCGCTCTCGCTCGGCTGAGGCGGAAGTCGTCCCGCTCCGGGGCGGGGCCCTTCCCCCCGGGGGCTGGATCGGCGCTGTGATCGCCAGTCGGGGGGTGGTCGACATCCCGCTTCCCGAATTGCTTATGATTCGGTCCGGGGTTAGGCTCAACCACAACATCTAGTAGTTGCATCGTTGTGATTAATCCATAGCTTGGGTGTGGCCGTCTTGTCGGCGGCTGTTCGCCTCCAGCGGTGTCAACCGTCCGCGAGGTATCGGGCGGCGCGTCGTGCGCGCCCGTGGACCATTGGACTGTGTCGAGGGGATGACTGGCGAGTGCGTTGTCCGTTCTGTCGAGGTGACGATTCGCGTGTCGTCGACTCCCGTGAGGTGGAGGAAGGGCAGTCGATCCGGCGCAGGCGGTCCTGTGCGGGCTGTGGACGCAGGTTCACCACTGTCGAGGAACTGGTGCTCACGGTGGTGAAACGTTCGGGGGTGACCGAGCCCTTCAGCAGGGAGAAGGTCGTACGTGGGGTTCGTCGCGCGTGTCAGGGGCGCCCTGTGGCGGAGGACGACCTACAGCAGCTCGCCCATCGGGTGGAGGAGACGATCAGGTCGCTCGGCGTTCCGGAGGTGCCCAGTCACGAGGTGGGGCTGGGGATCCTCGGTCCGCTGCGTGAGCTGGACGAGGTCGCTTACCTGCGGTTCGCCAGTGTCTATCGTTCGTTCACCTCGGTGGAGGACTTCGAACGTGAGATAGCCGAACTGCGCAGGGCGGAGGAGCCGGATCCGGAGAGTTCCGGAGCCGGGGGGACTCCCGCCGACGGCGAGGAAGACGAATCCGCCGGTCAACAGGACGAGGCGAGTGCGAATGCCTAAATCGGGCAAAGGGGCGGCGCGCCGCCGAAAGGGCGGTGCGAAACGCGAGCGGGAAGCCCGTTCGGGCGATAACCCGCAGCGTGAGAAACCACCGGGACGGACGGGGAACCCGGACGGTGGCAGTAGGAGAGCGAGCGACAAGGGAGAGGCCCGAATCATGACAGAAACCGTCGGTAACCCGACCGCCGTAGGGGAGTCGGAGTCGGGTAGCCGTGAGGCGGGCATCCGGGTGGAGCGTGTCTACACGACCGAGGGTGTGCATCCCTACGACGAGGTGAACTGGGAACGACGCGACGTCGTCATGACCAACTGGCGCGACGGCTCGGTCAACTTCGAGCAGCGTGACGTCGAGTTCCCCGACTTCTGGTCGCTGAACGCGGTCAACATCGTCACCAGCAAGTACTTCCGCGGCGCGCTCGGCACCCCGGAGCGGGAGAGCAGCCTGCGGGAACTGATCGACCGGGTGGTCAAGACCTACGCACGCAACGGTGTCGAACACGGCTATTTCGCCACCGAGCTGGACGCCGAGATCTTCGAACACGAACTGACCTACATGCTGCTGCACCAGGTGTTCAGCTTCAACTCGCCGGTCTGGTTCAACGTGGGGACCACCTCCAAGCAACAGGTCTCGGCCTGTTTCATCCTTTCGGTGGACGACACCATGGAGTCGATCCTCGATTGGTACAAGGAGGAGGGGCTCATCTTCAAGGGAGGCTCTGGTGCGGGACTGAACCTCTCGCGCATCCGTTCCTCCAAGGAGCTGCTCTCCTCCGGCGGCACCGCGTCCGGTCCGGTGTCGTTCATGCGGGGAGCCGATGCCTCGGCCGGGACCATAAAGTCCGGTGGTGCCACTCGCCGTGCCGCGAAAATGGTCGTGCTCGACGTCGACCACCCCGACGTCGAGGAGTTCGTCGAGACCAAGTCCAAGGAGGAGCACAAGATCCGCGCGTTGCGTGACGCGGGATTCGATGTGGACCTCGGCGGCTCCGACATGGTTTCGGTGCAGTACCAGAACGCCAACAACTCGGTGCGGGTGAGCGACGAGTTCATGCGTGCCGTCGAAAGCGACGGCCAGTTCGGACTGCGGGCGCGCACCGACAATTCGATCACCGACAGTGTTCAGGCCAGGGATCTGTTCAACCGGATGGCTCGGGCCGCCTGGGAGTGCGCGGACCCGGGGATCCAGTACGACGACACGATCAACGACTGGCACACCAGCCCGGAGTCGGGCCGTATCACCGCCTCGAACCCCTGCTCGGAGTACCTGCACCTGGACAACTCCAGCTGCAACCTGGCCTCGCTGAACCTGATGAAGTTCCTCCGCGAGGACCTCACCTTCGACGCGGACCTGTTCCGGCGCACGGTCGAGCTCGTGATCACCGCGATGGACATCTCGATCAGTTTCGCCGACTTCCCGACGGAGTCGATCGGCCGGACCACCCGTGACTTCCGGCAGCTCGGCATCGGGTACGCCAACCTGGGCGCGTTGCTGATGGCCACCGGACACGCCTACGACTCCGACGGTGGGCGGGCGTTGGCCGCCTCGATCACCTCGCTGATGACCGGTACCGCCTACAAACGTTCCGCCGAGCTGGCCGGAGCGGTCGGACCGTACGCGGGCTACGCCCGCAACGCCGACTCCCACCAGCGTGTGATGCGTAAGCACGCCGCGGCCAACGATCTGGTGCGCACGTACCACCACAACGACGTCGCCGTGCACGACCTGGCGACCCAGGTCTGGCAGCGCGGGCTGGAGATCGGCGGACGCAACGGTTGGCGCAATGCCCAGGCTTCCGTGCTGGCCCCCACCGGCACCATCGGCCTGATGATGGATTGCGACACCACCGGTGTCGAACCGGACCTGGCGCTGGTCAAGTTCAAGAAGCTGGTCGGCGGCGGTTCCATGCAGATCGTCAACCGGACGGTACCCCGCGCGCTGCGTGCGCTGGGCTACCCGGACGAGCAGGCCGAGGCGATCATCGAGTACATCTCCGAGCACGGTCACGTCGTCGACGCCCCTGGCCTGCGCCCGGAGCACTACGACGTCTTCGACTGCGCGATGGGCCAGCGTTCCATCGCCCCGATGGGGCACGTCCGCATGATGGCCGCCGTGCAGCCGTTCCTGTCCGGCTCGATCTCCAAGACCGTCAACATGCCGGAACACGCCACGGTCGAGGACGTGCAGGAGATCTACTTCGAAGGATGGCGACTGGGACTGAAGGCCCTGGCCATCTACCGGGACAACTGCAAGGTCGGTCAGCCGTTGTCCGCGGGCAACGGAGGCAAGGGGCGGAACGAGGACAAGGAGCAGGCCGAGAAACGGGTCGAGAAGGAGATCGAGTACCGGCCGGTCCGCAAGCGACTGCCCAAGAAGCGTCCCAGCCAGACCGTGTCGTTCACGGTCGGCGGGGCCGAGGGGTACCTGCACGCCGGGTCCTACCCGGACGACGGTCTTGGTGAGATCTTCATCAAGCTCGGTAAGCAGGGCTCCACGCTCGCCGGTGTGATGGACGCGTTCGCGATGTCCATCTCGGTCGGACTGCAGTACGGGATTCCGCTGGAGTTCTACGTCGCCAAGTTCCAGAACGTTCGTTTCGAGCCCGCGGGGATGACCGACGATCCGGACGTGCGGATGGCCAGTAGCGTGCTCGACTACCTGTTCCGCAGGCTGGCGCTGGACCACCTGTCCTACGAGAAGCGGGCGCAGCTGGGCATCTTCACCGTGCAGGAGCGCACCGAGCAGGTCAACGGTGCGGAGGAGGCGGAGACCACCAACCAGGTGGAGTCGATGCGCGAATCAGTCGACTACTCCCAGCAGCCCACGCCGTTGGTGCAGAATCACTCCGACGATTCCGAAGCCGGAAGCTCCACCGAGCTGCTGGAACTGAAACTGGGCAAGGCGGCGGACGCTCCGCTGTGCATGACCTGCGGCACCAAGATGCGGCCGTCGGGCTCCTGCTATCTCTGCGAGGGCTGCGGCGCCACTTCCGGATGCAGCTGACCGCCGCTCGGCGGTAGTCCGCATCGGAAGGATTCGTACCGCGTGAGTTCGGGGAGCCGGTCCGCCGACCGGCTCCCCGCTTCTTTCGCCCGAACGGTGGAAGCGGGTGATGCCCCACTTTCCGTGCGGCCGGGCGAAAGCGTTCCGATCCCTCAGCCACACGTTGGCGCAAAACCGCCGCGCTTCGTGATTGACATTCCATTGGTGGGTGGCAAGCTGCTGGTTGACCTTGCAACCTGATCGTGGAGTTCGCATGTGGCGAGCGCGAGCGGCCGTTGTCTCCGCCCTGGTGGTCCTGCCGCTGACAGGTGCCCCCGCGAGCGCCGGAGAGACCACACGGCCACCGGAGCCGGTGATCGAGCACGGGGCGGCGCAACCGGTGTTCGACGCCTCGAACGCGGTGCGTGAGGATCTGTTCGTAACGGCCGATGTGGACAGCGATGACGACGGGCGCGACGACCGGGTCCACGTGCAAGTCGTCCGTCCGGAGGAGACCGAGCACGGTATGCGTGCTCCGGTCGTCTACCGGGCCAGCCCCTACTTCGCGGGCGGTAACCCGGTCACCAACCACGATGTCGATCGTGAGCTCTACGTTCCGGACCGGGCCGCGGCACGCGCCGCGGGAGTCGGAGCCTCCTCCGCCAGATCCGCCGAGTCCGGGATCGGCTGGGCTTACCAGGACTTCCTGCTGGAGCGGGGCTACGCGGTCGTCTACGCCGAGTCGCTGGGGAGCGGGGCCTCCGAAGGATGCCCGACCTCCGGCGGACGCAACGAGACCCTCGGCGCCAAGTCGGTCGTCGACTGGCTGAACGGGCGGGCCCCCGCGCACGATGCCGCGGGTGATCCTGTTAAGGCCGACTGGTCCACCGGCGAGGTCGCCATGATGGGGGTCTCCTACAACGGGACCCTGCCCAACGCGGTGGCCACGACCGGCGTGGAGGGGCTGGAGACCATCGTGCCGATCGGGGCGATATCCAGCTGGTACGACTACTACCGCGCGGACGGGGCGGTGGTGGCGCCCGGCGGTTACCAGGGTGAGGACACCGACGTGCTCGCCGAGTACGTGCACACCAACGACCGGGACTGCTCGGCCGTCCTCGACCGGTTGCGCCGTGAGCAGGACCGGCTGACCGGGGATTACAACGAGTTCTGGAACGAACGCGACTATCTCGACGAGGTCTCGAACATCGACGCCTCCGTGCTGATGGTGCACGGCCTCAACGACTGGAACGTCAAGACCAAGCAGGCGGCACAGTGGTACGAGGCGCTGCGCGAGAACGGCGTCGAGCACCGGATCTGGTGGCACCGGGGTGGGCACCTCGATCCCATCGGAGTGCGTCGGGACGAGTGGCTGCGTACGTTGAACCGCTGGTTCACGCATTATCTGCACGGTGTGAACAACGGAGTTCGCTTCGAACCCAGGGCGACCATCCAGCGTGCCGACGGCAGCTGGCACCGCGAGTGGGAGTGGCCCGCACCCGCCGCGCGCGAGATCTCGCTGAGCCCGACCGCCGGTGGCTCCGAGCGCGGTGGTCTGCGGTTGTTCCACCGCGGTTCGACGGACGTCGTCGAAGGTCTGCGCGACGACGCGGGCGAGACGGCCGAGGAACTCGCGAGGGCGGCGAGCTCACCGCATCGGCTGGCCTACTTCACCCGTGACCTCTCGCGCAGTGTCCGGATCAGCGGCACGGCGCGGGCGGAACTCGCGCTGTCGTTCGACCGGCCCGCCGCCAACGTCACCGCCATGCTGGTCGATCGTGCTCCCGACGGCACCGTCACCCCCATCACCCGGGGCTGGACCGATCCGCAGAACCGTCGTTCCGTGGCGAGGACAACCCCGATCGAGCCGGGTGAACGGTACCGGATCGAGGTGAGCATGATGCCCGACGACTACGTCCTCCAGCGGGGGCACAGCCTCGGGTTGGTCGTGCTCTCCAGCGATCACGACTACACGTTGCGCCCGTCCACCGGGACCGGACTGCGTATGGAGCTGTCGGACAGTGAGCTCCGTGTTCCCGTGGTGGTCGATCGTGGTGGGCGTGCTCGGTTCTTCTGAACCCGCCCAGCGGCACCGTTCGGTGTGGCCGGGTGGCGACATCACCGGGCCACACCGAGCGGTCCGCCACCCGCTCGTTGTCCACACCGCCTCGAACTCTGCACAAGCGGCGGAATCCGGGATGCCGTGTCAACTCGGTGACGCCGACTTTGGAGGTATGGGTTCTACCGCGAAGCAACGCACTGTCCGACTCTCGGCCCCGGCGGAATACCTGGCGGCGATTCCGCACCTGCTCGGCTTCTACCCGACCGATTCACTGGTACTGACCACGCTGCACGGCGGTCCGGAAACAGCGAAGCTGGGAATGACCGCTCGGGTGGATCTCCCCGAACCGAACCGCCGTCGTGAACTGGTGGCGGAACTGGTGCGTGGGCCGGTCTCGCACGACGCTCCCGACGGTCTGCTGGTCGCCGTGGTCGCGGCGCCGGACGCCGAAACGGCGGAGTCCGAAAGTGACTCTTCCGCATCCGTCCGGCCACCGGAAACACATCCGGAGCCCGCCACGGCGGATCCGCCGCGGTCCGAACTGGTGGAGTCGCTGCGGCGCGAGCTGCGCACGGCCGACATACCGCTGGTCCGGGCACTCTGGACACCCGGGATCCGGTCGGGTGGCATCTGGCGATGCTACGGCGAGCAGTGGGAAGGAACGGTCCCCGATCCGAGGTCCTCGCCGCTGGCGGCCGAGCTGGCCGTGTCGGGAGCGATCACGTTCTCCAGCAGGGAGGAACTCGCGGCGAGTATCGCCCCGGAGTCCCCGGAGACCACGGCCAGATGGTCGGCACGGCTGAACCTGATGCAGGACGAGGCGGAGCCGCACCGGGGTGACGCGACGATGTGCGCCGCCGACGCCGAGGCGGTGTTCGCCGCGATCCGCCGTACCGCACGGGGCAGTCCGCTGACCGAGGAGGACCTGTTGCGGGTGCTGGTGGCGTTGTCCGATTACCGGGTGCGGGACCTGGCCATGGGAATCGCGCTGACCGTCTGGTCCCGTGCCGCCGAACAGCTGTGGTTCGTGCTGGTCAGAAAAGCGCCGGACCCCGAGGTCGCCGATGTGGCCGCGCTGCTCGCGTTCTCCGCCTACCTGCGGGGTGACGGTGCTCTCGCGAGCGTGGCGTTGGACCGGGTCGAACGGACCAGACCCGCGCACCGCCTCGGCGAACTGTTGCGACGAGCCCTGGACAGCGGGATAGGGCCCGAGGAACTCGCCGTCGTGGTGCGCGACACCGCGGTGGACGCGCGGTTGATGATCGAACAGGACGAAACCTGACGTCGTTCCCCGTACGAGCTTCGATGGGCGCGAGACACTTCCGGACACACGTGCACTCGATTGGATGCGCGCGCGGGAGCGATGAAGCGCGGCTGGATCCGACATGCGAGGTCGTTACGTCGGCATGGTGTCGGCGGTAACCGTATGCTTACTCGTATCGCGGCCCGAGCCGGCGAGGTTCCGTCTCGTGGGCTGCCGCTATCGAGACGCCACACGATCCGGATGGGAAAACACCGTGTCAAGTTTGATGGTGGACTTCATCGTTTCGCTCGACGGCTATGCGTCCGCGGACGGATGGCCGGGTTACTGGGGAATGGAGGGCCCCGAATACCTCGCCTGGATAGCGGAAGGAGCCGAACAAGAGCACACCGTGCTCATGGGTGCGACTACGTACCGGCTGATGTCCGATTTCGCGCCCCAGATGCCCGATGATCCCGGCATCGCCGCATTGACCGCGATGCCCAAGGTGGTGTTTTCCTCCACGTTGGAGACACCGCTGTCATGGGACAATACCGAGTTGACCGAAGGGGACGCCGTCGAAGCCGTGCGGAACATGAAGCGGCGTGGCTCGCTTCCCCTGCGCACCATAGGCAGCCTCACCCTGAGCAGGTCACTACTCGAAGCCGGGGTGGTGGACCGTTTCCGCCTCGTCGTTTTCCCGGTCATCACCGGCGCTACGGGGAGGGAGCGCGTCTTCGACGGGTATCCCGATCTCGCCCTCGACCTGGTCGACAGCCGTACGTTCGACGGTCGGATCCAGCTGCTCGAGTACGTTCCCACCGTGCTCGACGGCCCGCCGGCGTTGGTGGCTGAGTGAGCCGTTCCGGGTGGACGCGATCCCGGGTGCCGTTCTCGGCTCATTGGCTGGACCGGTGCCGTCTCCCCGCACCACGGAGCGAACCGGTACGGCGGGTGCGCACCGGGCCCTCATCGAGTGAAAAAGCTCGATCCGGCCCGGTGGTGTACCCGGCCGGTCGTGGTGTACCCGGCCGCTCGTGGTGTACCAGGTCAGTCCCTGTCGTCGCGGACGAAGTCCCACGCGTCGCGTACGATCTCCTCGATCTCCCGGCGCTGTGGGTACCAGCCCAGTTCCTGCTGGGCCCGCTCGCTCGAGGCGACCAGCGTGGCGGGGTCTCCCGGGCGTCGTTCCGCCACTTCCGCGGGGATCTCCCTGCCGGTAACCGCGCGGCACGCGTCGATGACCTGCTTGACCGAGAAGCCCGTGCCATTGCCGAGGTTGTAGATCCGGTGGTTGCCCGGGAGTGATTTCTCCAGGGCCAGTACGTGCGCCTCCGCCAGGTCCCGCACGTGGATGTAGTCCCGCAGACAGGTGCCGTCCGGCGTGGGCCAGTCGTCCCCGGCGATGTGGACGCGGTCGCGCAGCCCACGTGCCACTTCGAGCACGATCGGAATCAGGTGCGTCTCCACGGTGTGCCGCTCTCCCAGCCCCGCGTGGGCACCAGCCACGTTGAAGTACCGCAGGCTCGTCGCCGCGATGCCGTACGCGGTCGCGTAGGAGGTGATGGCGTGGTCGATGGCCAATTTGGTGGCCCCGTAGGGATTGGTGGGCCGGGTGGGGGCCTCCTCGGTGATCGGCACCGACTCGGGCTGTCCGTAGACCGCGGCGGTCGAGGAGAACACGATCCGCTCGACGGCGTGCTCGCGCATCGCGTCCAGCAGTCGCACGGAGGTCAGCACGTTGCCGTGCCAGTAACGCGCCGGATCCTTGGTCGACTCCGCCACCAGCGACTTGGCGGCGAAATGCAGCACCCCGTCGAAACCCTCCGCGAGAACCTCCGCCGCGTGTTCGGCGACATCGCCGGTCACCAGCCGACATCCCTCGGGCACGGCGTCCGCGTGCCCGGTGGACAGATCGTCCAGTACCACCACCTGATGACCCGCTTCGAGCAGCCGGGCGGCACAGACGCTACCCACGTATCCGGCGCCTCCGGTTACCAGCAGTTTCACGTTCTCCTACCTTCCGGCCTCATCGATTCACAATGTAGGGCGAGTCATGGGCGCGTGCCGCGGCGAGCCCCCCGGTCACCAGCTCGCACCGGGGCGGGCGGGCCGGCCCTCGGCTCGACTAGCGATCCCGTGCCGCTCCGACGGAGGGAACGGCGGTGAACAGCCGAGGCGCGGGGAAGCCGTGCCGCTCGAACGCGTCGGTAACGGCCTGTTCCGTCCTGGGACGCAGCTCAGTGGAGACCAACGCGATCGCCGATCCCCCGAAGCCACCCCCGGTCATCCGAGCACCCGACGCGCCCGATTCCAGCGCCGCCTCGACGGCGACGTCGAGCTCCGCGCAGGAGACCCGGTAATCGTCGCGCAGGCTCGTGTGCGAGGCAGTCAACAGTTCGCCGACCTCGGTGAGCTCGTCGCGCCGCAGACGTCGCAACGTTTCCAGCACCCTGTCGTTCTCGGTCACCACGTGTCGAACCAGCGGACGCAGCTCCTCGGGCAACCGGCGCAGCGCGTCGTCCAGTTCCGCCGCCGAGATGTCCCGCAGCGCGGAGAGCCCGAGCAGTTCGGCCGCCCGTTCGCAGCCCTTCCGCCGATCCCCGTAGCCGGACTCGCTGTGCGAATGGTTCGCGCGGGTATCGACGACCAGCACTTCCAGCCCGCTGCCCGCGGCGTCGAACGGGATCTGCTCGGTCTCTCCCGAGCGTACGTCGAAGAACAGCGCGTGAGCCCGTTCGCAGCGCAGCGAGGCCGTCTGGTCCAGCAGTCCCGTGGGCGCGCCGACGAACTCGTTCTCGGCCCGCCGGGTCCAGCGCGCGATGTCCATGACGTCCGGTGCGTTCGGACCGTCCAGTGCTCGCCCCGCCGCGTCCAGCAGCGCCAACGCGGTGGCGCACTCCAGTGCGGCGGAGGAGGAGAGTCCAGCACCGGTGGGCACCTCGCCGGAGATGACCAGGTCCGCCCCGGGCAGCGGGATGCCGGATTCCCGGAGGGCCCAGGCAGCTCCCGCCGGGTAGCTCGCCCAGCCGCTCGGTTCACCCGCTTCGAGGTCCGCGATCCGGAACGTTCCGGCGCGCTGCAGCGTGTTGTCCGAACCGTGCGTGGCCAGCGACAGCAAACCGTCGTCCCGCCGCCGTACGGTGACCGCCGTGCGGTGCGGCAACGCGAACGGAAAGACGTAGCCGTCGTTGTAGTCGGTGTGCTCGCCGATCAGGTTGACCCTGCCGGGGGCGGACCAGACCGAATCGGGCTCCGCTCCGTGCTCCGCCACGAAAGCCCTCGTGGCTCGCTCCGCCGCCCCGCTCAACGCGGCCGAACCAGGACGGCGTGTGCGACGGACGGGGGCAGTTGGGTCTCGCCGGAGGTGCCCCGTACGTCGATCGGCTTGTTGCTGCCGACCACGGAGATTATCTCGATGTCGTTGCCCGGGACCACGTCCACCGTTTTCAACGAGTTCATCAGCTCCGGGTCGAGTTGCACGTGTTCGGCGATCCTGCACACCAGCGCGCGGCCACCACCGTTGCGGGCGATCTCGTCCACCCGTTGCAGTTCGGTGTCCACCTCGGGAGCACCGTCGCCGACACCCAGATCGTCCAGACCCGGGATCGGGTTTCCGTAGGGAGAAGTGCTGGGGGTGCCGAGCAGATTGACGAGCTTGCGCTCCACGGCCTCGCTCATCACGTGTTCCCACCGGCACGCCTCGCTGTGCACGTGCTCCCATTCCAGACCGATGACGTCGACCAGCAGTCGCTCGGCCAAGCGGTGTTTGCGCATCACACCGATCGCCCGTTCCCGGCCGGCTTTGGTCAGTTCCAGATGCCGATCCTCGGCGACCGACAGCAGCCCGTCCCGTTCCATCCGGGCGACGGTCTGACTGACGGTCGGCCCGCTCTGTTCCAACCGTTCCGCGATGCGGGCTCGGAGCGGGACGAGCCCTTCTTCCTCAAGCTCGTAAATCGTCTTGAGATACATCTCGGTGGTATCGATGAGATCGTTCACGCCAGCTCCCCATTCGGTCCACCATCAATGCTAGCCGGAACGGGAGTCGATGACCGGTGCCCGGGCGGAGTCTCGCGTCACCTCCCCTTCCAGCCCGGGAGGACTGGTGCTCGTGCGGGACCCCACGACCGTGGGATCGGGGGAGACGGGTCGGTGTCGATGCCGATACGGTGCCTCGACCGCCACTGCCGAAGTGACCGCGCCGCCGGTGGCTCGGCGTTCGAACGGAGCGCGCCTCGCTCCTGCCGGATCGCGGTGGCCGCGGGGACGGTTCGACGGGCACGCGAGCGGACATCGGAACGTTCACCGGGATGAAGTCAGCCGCATCCAGACCGGAGGTCGCGATGAGTCCACTGATCACACCTCGACAACTGAAGTCCGCGCTCGACGGTACCGAGCCGCCCGTGGTGCTGGACGTTCGTTGGAATCTGCTCGGTCCTCCCGGAGAGCGGGAGTACGCCGAGGGGCACCTGCCGGGCGCGGTGTTCGTCGATACCGAGACCGAGTTGGCCGCCCCACCCGCCGGGACGGTCGGTGGCAGACATCCGCTGCCGCACACCGACGTGTTGCGGCGAGCGCTTCGTCGTGCCGGGGTGAACTCCGATCGGCGAGTGGTCGTCTACGACTCCGGGGACGGTTCGGTGGCCGCGCGCGCCTGGTGGTTGTTGCGCTGGGCGGGGCATTCCGCGGTTCACGTGCTCGACGGCGGATTCGCCGCGTGGACCGCGGCCGGGTTGCCCGTCACCACGGAGGTGCCGCACCCGGAACCGGGGGAGTTCGTGGTCACTCCCGGAAACATGCCGGTCACCGACGCGGAGGGGGCGCGGCGACTGGCTCGCACCGGGATTCTGCTGGATGCCAGGGCAGGGCAGCGGTACCGGGGTGAGACCGAACCCGTGGATCCGCGTGCCGGGCACATTCCGGGTGCCTACAACGCTCCCGCCGGGGACCACGTCACCGCCGCGGGCAACTGGCGTTCCCCGACCGAACTGTCGACACGGTTCACCGAGTTCGGCCTCACCGAGACGGTGGATGCCGGAGCCTACTGCGGCTCCGGGATCAACGCCTGTTCGGTGATTCTCGCGTTGGAACACGCCGGACTGCGCACACCGGAGAACCCGGCGGCGCTCTACCCGGGGTCCTGGTCCGAGTGGTCCGCCGATCCGCACCGACCCGCCGCCACCGGTGCCTGGCCGGGATGAGTCAACGGGTGTGCCATGTCCCCTCCGACGGGTAGCTTCCCACCATGAGCAACGAGTGCGCCGTTGTCTGGGACGAGTCACTGCTCTCCTACGACCTGGGCGGCAACCATCCGCTGCACCCCGTCCGGCTGGACCTGACGATGCGACTGGCGCGCTCGTTGGGGGTGCTCGACGGGGTGGTTCCACTGGTCCCGGAACAGGCGGGCGATGCCGAACTCGAACGGGTTCACACTCCCGGGTACCTGGCGGCCGTGCGGTCCGCTCCGACGGAGGGGCCCGACGTGGGGCACGGGCTGGGCACCGACGACAACCCGATATTCGATCGAATGCACGAGTCGGCCGCGCTCGTCGCGGGGGGCTCCCTGACGGCGGCCGAACAGATCGTGTCCGGCCGTGCCAATCGTGCCGTCAACCTGGCAGGTGGACTGCACCACGCGATGGCGGACAACGCGGCCGGATTCTGCGTTTACAACGACTGCGCGGTCGCCATCGCCTGGATGCTGGCCAACGGGATCGAACGGATCGCCTACCTGGACATCGATGTGCATCATGGCGACGGGGTGCAGTCGGCTTTCCGGGAGGATCCCCGGGTGATGACGATCTCGCTGCACCAGCATCCCCGCACACTGTGGCCGGGGACCGGTTTTCCCACCGAGGTGGGCGAGGGCGCCGCGAAGGGCGAGTCGGTGAACGTGGCGCTGCCCCCGGGGACGAAGGACGCGGGATGGCTCCGTGCGTTGCACGCCGTGGTTCCCTCGCTGCTGGAGGCGTTCGCCCCACAGGTGCTGGTCACCCAGTGCGGTGCGGATCCGCACCGGGAGGACCCGTTGGCCGATCTCGCGTTGTCCGTGGACGGGCAACGCGCCGCCTACCGCGCGTTGCGGGGATTCGCCGATCGCTACGCGACGGGTAACTGGTTGATCCTCGGCGGGGGTGGTTACGCGCTGCACCGGGTCGTTCCCCGCGCCTGGACCCATCTGCTGGCCACGGCGCTCGATCGGGACGTGGCGGCGGAGCGCAACGTTCCCGCCGACTGGATCGCCCACACGAGCAGGATCGCGGGCAACGTCGCGCTGCCCACGTCGATGACCGACGGAGGTGAGACCGCATTCACTCCCTGGGACGGTACGGCCGAGTACGAGGTCGATCCGGCGATTCGGGACACCAGGAACGCGGTTTTCCCGCTGCACGGTCTGGAACCACTGGACAGCCGCGACTGATCGAAGTCATCCGACCGCGAGGCCGCGCGGGGAACACCACCACTCGCGGGTGGCGACACGACCGGGAAAGCTCCGCGGGTCCCTTCGGTCGACAGTTCGGACGAGTGCACGACAGTCGCTGAGAGGTTCACGGTGGACGATTCCGCGAGCGAACAGCAGCAGTGGGAACCGGAAGCCCACTACCCGCACCACTGGGAGGCCGATGTCGTCCTCTCGGACGGCGGCACGGTTCATCTGCGGCCGATCGTGCCCGCCGACGCCGATCAACTCGTGGCATTCCACGGCAGGCTCAGCGACCGCACCCGCTACTACCGCTACTTCTCGCCCTACCCGCGGATGCCGCAGCGCGACGTCGACCGCTTCAGCCGTGTCGACTACGTCAATCGCGTGGCGCTGGTGGCGCTGCTCGGCGACGACATACTCGCGGTGGGGCGTTTCGACCGCCTGCGTGAACCGGAGGAGTCGGCCGAGGTGGCGTTCGTGGTGCAGGACGGGCATCAGGGCAGAGGGCTCGGATCGATCCTGCTCGAGCATCTCGCTGCCGCCGCGCGGGAGTGCGGCCTCAGCCGGTTCGTCGCCGAGGTCCTCGCCGAGAACGCCCAGATGGTCCGGGTTTTCCGGGACGCCGGTTACGAGGTCAAACGGGCCATGGAGGAGGGCCTGGTCCACCTGGAGTTCCCGCTCGACCCCACCGAGGAATCCCTGGCGGTCGCACGCGCCAGGGAACAGGCCGCCGAAGCCCGCAGCGTGCACAATCTGCTGCACCCGCGTTCGGTGGCGGTGATCGGCGCCTCCATCGACCCGGACAAGATCGGCCACACCGTGCTGGCCAATCTGCTCGGGGCCGATTCCGCCGCCCCGATATACCCGGTCAATCCGGAGCACCGGGCGGTGCGGGGAGTGCGTTCCTACGCCTCCGTGCTCGACATTCCCGACGACATAGACCTGGCCGTGATCGCCATCCCGGCGGGCGGTGTCGCCGAGGTGTTGGACGCCTGCCGGGCCAAGGGAGTCAAAGCGCTGCTGATCGTCAGCTCGGGGTTCAGCGAGGTCGGTCCCAGCGGCCGGGAGGCCGAGAGCAGCATGGTGCACCAGGCACGGGTCCACGGCATGCGCGTGGTCGGCCCCAACGCGTTGGGGGTGGTCAACACCGACCCGGCCCAGCGGCTGAACGCCAGCCTGGCCCCCCACCTGCCGGGACGTGGCAGGACGGGGTTCTTCTGCCAGTCCGGGGCACTGGGGGTGGCGATCCTGGCCGCGGCCACCGAGCGCGGTCTCGGGGTCTCCACCTTCGTCTCCGCGGGAAACCGTGCCGACCTGTCCGGCAACGACCTGCTGCAGTACTGGCAGACCGATACCGCGACCGACGTCGTGCTGCTGTACCTGGAGTCGTTCGGCAACCCTCGCAAATTCGCTCGCCTGGCGAGACGACTGGGGCGCAGCAAACCGATAATCGCGGTCAAGTCGGGACGCCACGCCGTGCGTGCGGGACTGGCCGCTACCTCGGTACGGATCGACGAGACCAGTGTGCAGGCGCTGTTCGATCAGGCGGGTGTGATTCGGGTCGAGTCCGTGGCGCAGATGTTCGACGCCGCGCTGTTGTTGGCACACCAGCCGCTGCCCGGCGGGGAGCGGGTGGCGATCGTGGGTAATTCGAGCGCCCTGGGGATGCTGGCCGCCGACGCCGCACTGGAGCAGGGGCTGCGTCCGGTGGTGGATCCCGTGGACGTCGGGGCCGCCGCCGGTCCCGAGGAGTTCGCCGCGGCGGTACGTTCCGCTGCCGAGAACAGCGAGGTGGACGCGCTGGTCACGGTGTTCGCCCCACCCGTGGCCGTGCCGGGCACGGCCTACGCCAGGCAGCTTCGGACCGCGCTGCACGAGGCGGGAACGCTGCGAACCAAACCGGTGGTGAGTACCTTCCTCGCGGCCGAAGGGGTGCCCGACGAACTGGCGGTTCCGGGGCCGGACGGAACTCCCGGCCCCGGCTCGGTGCCCTCCTATCCAAGCCCGGAGCGGGCGGTGCTGGCGTTGGCCCGGGCGGTGCGCTACGCGAACTGGCGCGCCGCGCCGCAGGGTGAGTTCGTCCGCCCCGAGGGAGTCGATGTCGAACGGGCGCGCCGGTTGGTCGAGGAATGGACCGAGTCGGGGATCGGCAGGCTCTCCGACGAGCAGGTGGTGCTGCTGCTGGAGTGCTACGGGATCGAGGTGGTGGCGTTCCGGCTGGTCACCGATGTCGAATCGGCGGTGGCGGCCGCCGAGGAGGTCGGGTTTCCCGTGGCGTTGAAGTCGGCCAGTGAACGACTTCGGCACCGTACGGACCTGGCCGGAGTGCGGCTCGATCTCGGTGGTCCCGAGGCGGTACGAACCGCCTACCGGGACCTGTGCGACCTTTCCGGAACGACCGATCTCTACGTACAGCGGATGGCCCCCAAGGGAACCTCGTGCGTGTTACGTCTGATGGACGATCCTTCCTTCGGTACCCTCGTCTCCTTCGGTCTGGCCGGTCCCGCCAACGACCTCATCGGTGATCGTGCCTATCGGGCGGTGCCGCTGACCGATACCGACGTGGCGGAGTTGATCAGGGCGCCACGCGCCGCGCCGATGCTCACCGGCTATCGCGGGGCACAGGCGGCGGATCTCGACGCCATGGCGGATCTCGTGCTGCGGGTGGCCAGTCTGGCCGAGGATCTGCCCGAGGTGCGTGAGCTGGTGCTCGAGCCGGTGTTGGCCGCCCCGTCGGGGGCCTGGGTCACGGGGGCGGTGCTCGGGTTGGGGCCGACACCGGCCTCCCCCGACTCCGGGCCGCGCAGGCTCCGGTGAACCGCCATCCACGTCGCCGTTGCGGAGTTCCTTTCGTGGCAAGCGCCGAGCTCGGGAGCGAACTACCGGACAGCGCTCGTGGGACTGGGTGAGCTGCTCACGGCGATCCGCCGTGTCGCCTTGTCGCCAATCCGACACGCGGCGCAACCGGCAGCGGGGGTGGCCCCGTCCAGATGACATGAGACGACTGCCAACCCTGCTGGGTGCCGGTGTGATGCTGTTCGCGTTGACCGCCTGTGGCGAAGGGCGGTCCGATGTCGGATTCGGCGCCCAGCCACCACCGCCGCCCTCCGAGGAACAGCGATCCAAGATCTCGACCGAAGACGGCGCCGATGGACCCCCCGGGCGGGAGCCGAAGGGTACCGAGGTTCCCGCCGAACAGGTCGATGCCTCGGCGTTGCCCGAAGGTTACCCCCGTGAGGTCTGGACCAGGAATTCCGGCAGGAAGCTCGTCGCGATCGGTCAGGAGGGAGGCTGCGGCAACGTGCGTGCCGAGGTGATCGGTCAGAGTGCCGAACGGGTGGAGCTGGCTCTCGTCGAGGAGAACCCGAAACCGTCCGGTCCGTGCACCATGGATCTGCGCTATCCACCCTTGGTCGCTCCGATCGACGAGCCCCTCGGGGACCGGACCGTGGTTCTCACCGAGCGGGAGGTCGACGTCCCGAGCGACCGGTAGCGCCTCCGCGAACCTCACCGAAGACCAGGAGCCCCACCGAAGACCAGGAACCGCGCCGCACGAGGGGACCGCGCTCCGCCCCGCCGGAATTCGTTCCAAGGAGGGACACGGGTATCGCCGGGGCGGGCCTTCGTGTCCTGCCGCGAGGGCCGAAGCCTTCAGGCAGGCCGGAAAACCTGCGATCCTGTCCGGGATTACGTGCGTGGAAGGCTTCCGCGGCACGGCTTGGAGGGAAAGGGCGCATTCCAATGGCAGAGCGGAGCGACGGTGTTCCGAACGGACTGGTCAACTTTCGGGATCTGGGGGGACTGCCCGTCGAGGACGGGGTGACCACCAGCCCCGGTGTGCTGTTACGCAGTGATGCGCCGTACCACGGGGACCACGATCCCCCGGGAGCTGCCCACTGGCCGCCCCGAGCGGTGATAGACCTTCGCGATATCGGTACGGAATCCGACGTGGTGCACCCGTTGGAAAACGTCAGCACGGTCCACCGGATCCCGTTGCTCGAAGGGCTGCGCGGCGAGTCGGGGCGGGATCCTTGGCTGACGCTGTCGGAACTGTACGGCTACATCCTGGACTTCGCAGCGAAACCGCTGCTGGAGGTCTTCCGGATCGCGGTGGAAACCGAGGGACCGGTGCTGGTGCACTGTGCCGCGGGCAAGGATCGCACCGGGGTGGCCTGCGCGCTGTTGTTGCGTACGGCGGGAGTTCGTTACGACGCGGTGGTGGCCGACTACGTGCACACCGACCGCAACATGCGCCAGGTGCTGCGGCGGCTCCGGATAGAACCCGAACTACCGCCGGGAGTCGACGAGTCCGACGTCGACGAGTTCGTTTCCGCCCCGGCGCACGCCATCGAACACGCGCTCGAACGTGTGGAGTCGCACGAGGAGGGAGTGGCCGGGTGGCTGGTGCGGCACGGTGCCTCTCCCGAGGACATCCGACGCTGGCGAGAGCGGCTGCTGGGCCCGGGGTGATCCGCTCCACGGAAAGGCCCCGCGCCATGTGAAGCGCTTCCCGGGACGCACTCGGCCCCGGAAGTACTCGGCCCCGGTACGCGTTCGGGTTGCCGGGGTGAACGGGTTCACCTCGGCAACCCGGTGCGGGAGTGCCGGCTCAGCTCGCGTAGGAGCGCAGCTTGTTCGCCCGGTCACCCTGCCGTAGCTTCGACATGACCTCACGCTCGATCTGGCGAACACGTTCCCGAGAGAGGCTGAACGCCTTGCCGATTTGGTCCAGCGTGCGCGGCTGGCCGTCGTCCAGGCCGTAACGCATGCGGATCACCTGCTGCTCCCGACCTTCCAGCGTGTCCAGCACGCGACGCAGATCGTCCTGCAGGAACCCGGAGATCACGGCGTTCTCGGCATCGGCGCTCTCGGAGTCCTCGATGAAGTCCCCGAGCGGGGCGTCCTCCTCCGAACCGACCGGCATGTCCAGGCTGACCGGATCCTTGGAGTGATCCATGAGGTCGATCACCTTTTCCACCGACATGTCCGCCTCGCCGGCGATCTCCTCCTCGGTGGCCTCCCTGCCGAGCTTCTGGTGCAGGTCCCGCTTGATCCGGGCGAGTTTGTTGACCTGCTCCACCAAGTGGACGGGGAGGCGAATCGTGCGGCTCTGGTCGGCCATTCCCCGCGTGATCGCCTGGCGGATCCACCAGGTGGCGTAGGTGGAGAACTTGTAGCCCTTGGTGTAGTCGAACTTCTCGACCGCACGGATCAGGCCCAGGTTGCCCTCCTGGATCAGGTCCAACAGCGGCATTCCCCGCCCGGTGTAGCGCTTGGCCAGGCTCACCACCAGCCGCAGGTTGGCTTCCATCAGATGGTTCTTCGCGTCACGGCCGTCGCGCACGACCGTTTTGAGGTCGGCACGACGCTCCCGGGTCATGTCCTCCGAAGTGTCCAGCAGGTGTTTGGCGAACACTCCCGCTTCGATTCGCTTGGCGAGGTCCACCTCGTCCTGAGCGCTGAGCAGTGCGGTACGCCCGATACCATTGAGGTAGACCCGCACCAGATCGGCCGATGGCCCCTGGTTGTCGAGGTCGGCCTCGTTGGTGACGTCCGGGGCTGTGGTCTGCGGGACGGTCATAGAGCTACCTCCCTGACGGGCTGGTTGTCGGATGCCGGAGTACCGGCACGCCACCGCGCCACACGAAGGACGGGTACGCTCGGTGTGGTGGTAATGGTTCGTCCTTCTTGGGTATCGTCGATGGCCGATGGTGCCGGTGGTTGAGTCGGTTCGGTTCTGGTCCCTCGTCGAGTCGACCGTGGGGTCGGATCGGCGGTGCGAGACGTTGGCCTTCTCGGTGGGCTGATCGGAAGCGGCTGTTTCACGGCCTGTGCATCTCGGTCGGCTGGTTCGCCGCCCTCCCGGCGGTTCCCACCTCCACCGGGCGGTGGTTCGAGGGGCGGCCGGTGACCGGCTGTGGAACCGGTCTTCGGGCGTTGTGTTGTGGTTTGGTTACCCGGAAAACGCACACGTCACCGAAATCGTTCCCGAAATCGCCGGATGAGCGACGTCAGCGTCGTCACACTCGACGCGACCGGTGCCCGTGTGGGAGAAGACGCCCCCCGTGTGGCATGAAGACCCCCGTGTGGGAGAAGACGCCGCGAGGGAGAGGCGGCGGCCGCGAGCGCGCTACCTTTGGGGCTTCCGAACGAACAGTGCGCTCAGCACGCGGTGCCGAACCAGGTGGGCAGCTGATCGAGCAGCTCCAGCTGATCGTCACCGACCCAGGCGACGTGGCCGTCCGGCCGCAGCAGCATCGCGGGTACGTCCGGTTGGTCGAAGTCGTCCACCACGTGCTCCACCCGGTCGGCCCAGCCCGCCACCGAGAGCCGACCGGTTCGGTCGAGCAGCAGCCCGCGGCCGTGGTGCATCCGCTCGTAGAGCCGTCCCCGTCCCAACTCCACATCCCGCATCCGACGACCGAGCAGCTCGTGGCCCCCGCCGAACTCGTAGCGGATTCCGGTCGCGGTGATCTTCTCGATCAGGTACCGGTTGACCTCCTCGAAGTCCATCAGTTCCGACACGAGCTCGCGTACCGAGCGGGCTCCCGGCTCGGTGGACAGCAGCTCCATCTGCGCGCGAGTGTTGTTCAGCACGTCCGCGGCCACGGGGTGTCGTTCGGCGTGGTAGCTGTCGAGCAGTCCTCCCGGCGCCCAGCCGTTGATCTCGGCGGCGAGTTTCCAGCCGAGGTTGAACGCGTCCTGGATGCCGAGGTTGAGTCCCTGTCCGCCGGTGGGCGGATGCACGTGCGCCGCGTCCCCCGCCAGCAGCGCCCTGCCGACCCGGTAGTGCTCGGCGAGCCGGGTGGCGTCGCCGAAGCGGGAGAGCCAGCGCGGTGAGTGCGCGCCGAAGTCGGTGCCCGCGAAGGTCCGCAACCGCTGTTTGAACTCCTCGAGGGTCGGCGGGACCGTGCGGTCCTCGGACACCCCCGCCGCGGGGACGACAACGCGGTACACCCCCTCCTCGAGGGGTCCGAGGCCGAACCGCGGTTGGGTCTTGCGGACTTCCGCGACGGTTGCGGCAACCGTTGTCGCGTGCTCGGTCACCTCCATCTCGCCCAGCAGCGTCTCGGTCCGGGCGGGTTCACCGGGGAAACCGACGCCGAGCAGGTTGCGCACCGTGCTTCGCCCGCCGTCGCAGCCGACGAGGTAGCGCGAACGCAGCAGCGTGCCGTCCGCCAGCTCGGCGGTCACCCCCACTTCGTCCTGTTCCAGCCCCACCAGTTCGCGACCGCGCGCGAGTTCGGCACCCACCTCGGTGGCGTGCTCGGTGAGTAGGCGGTCGGTGATCGGCTGCGGGATGCCGAGAACGTATGGATGTGCGGTGTCCAACTGCTCCGGCGACGGTTTGCTGATGCCCGCGAAGAAACCGCCGACCGGGTACTGCCTGCCGTGCGCCAGGAACCGTTCCAGCAGACCGCGCTGGTCCAGCACCTCGACGCTGCGTGCGTGCAGACCGAGTGCGCGGACCACCGGGGTCGGCTCCGCCTCCCGTTCCAGCACGAGCACGCGCAGGCCGTGCAGCCGCAGCTCGCCAGCCAGCATCAGGCCGGTCGGTCCGCCACCCGCGATAATCACGTCGATCATCGAAATCCCCCGTCTCCGTAGGCTCGGCGGACAAGCCTGCGCCGCACCCCGGGTCTTGCCGCAAGTCCCCGGGTGCGCTATACGTTGAGAACGGCGGGGTGGACGCTCGCCACGGGCCTCACCAATGCTTTCCTGTCGTGTTGTCGCCAGGAAGGGGTTTTCCGCTGTTACGACTCGTCGGAAGCCACGTCACCAACGCGACCACCCGCGGGTTCTCCCGTGCGGCTCTCGCGAGGACGCCGGAGACGTGGCGTAGTACCTACTCGATGTCGCCGGCCCCGCAGCGAGAGCCGTGCGAGAGGTTCCGCCGAGCGAGCGACCCACCAACCCGACCGGAAAACTTCAATCAGGTCTCCACGAGCAGCGTGAACGGACCGTCGTTGGTGCTTTCCACCGCCATTTCCGCCCCGAACACCCCTGTCGAGACGCGGGCACCGCGCTCGCGTAGCTGTTCGACCACCTTCTCGACCAGTGGTTCGGCCTGTTCGGGTGCCGCCGCGGCGCTCCAGGACGGTCGCCGGCCCTTCCGAGTGCTCCCGTAGAGGGTGAACTGGCTGATCACCAACAGCGGTGCGTCAGCGGTGGCGCAGGACTGCTCGTCCCGCAGCGCCCGCAGCTCGTGAAGCTTGCGTGCCATGACCTCCGCCTGCTCGGACGTGTCCGAGTGGGTCGCCGCCACCAGCACCAGCAGCCCCGGCTCGGTGATGCTTCCCACCACCTCGCCGTCCACCCGAACCGCCGCTGCCGTGACTCGTGTCACCACCGCCCTCATCGCTGTTGGCTCCATTTCGCGGGCAGCAGCATGCCGTGCCGGATCAACTCGCGCAGTACCGGTTCGGCCGAACGGGCCAGTTCCGCCGAATCGGCCCCGTGGCCGACGGCGAGCAGTTCCAGCAGTTCGTCGGTGGCGAGCGCGCCCTGGCAACCCGCGATCAGGTTGGCGCCGATCTCGTCGACCTCGTGCTGCCAGCCGGGCCCGTCGGTTCGGTGCAGCCGGTGTACGAAGGTGCTCCAGCCGTCCTGCTCGTGGGAGCTGACCTGCTCCAGCACCAGCCCCGGTGCGGTCACCAACGGACTCCGCAGCAGTTCCTCCCGAGTCGGGCGTTGTCGCAGCCACTCGATCCTGCGCAGCCACTCGTCGGCCTCGGCGCCGAGGGGGTCGTCGAAGGCCTGCCTGAGGTCCTCGCAGACCACCTCACCGGGCTGTTGTCCCGGAGTGCGGCGCAGTGTGACGAAGCCGAAACCGACGGCCGTGACACCGTTGGTCTCGAACCACTCCAGCCATTCGGCCGATTTGCTCCTGCCGGTTTCCGACTTCGGATCGATCCCGGCGTCGCGCAGCCACGTGCCGACGTACAACTCCGGCTCGGCCACGTCGCGCTGCACGAACCAGGCGTCCACGTCGGTGTGCCGCAACCAGCCGGCGACCCGCTCCCGCCAGTCCTCGTCCTCCCGGTGCAGCCACGATGCGAGCACGTGTGCGGTCCCACCCTCGTTGAGCAGTTCCGGGGCCCTGCCCACCACGAGGGCGCTCGCGTCGTCGCCGGACAGGCCGGAGTCGCGATAGACGAAATCGGTTCGTGCGGGACCGACCACGAACGGCGGGTTGCACACCACCTGGTCGAAGCGTCGTCCTGCCACGGGGTCGAACCAGTCGCCGTGGAGCGATTCCACCTCGACGCGGTTCAGGCGGAACGTCGCCCGCGCGAGTGCCAGTGCCCGCTCGGAGACGTCGGTGACCGTCACCCGCTCCGCGTGCGTGCCCGCGTGCAGCGCCTGCACCCCGCATCCCGTTCCCAGGTCGAGCAACGAGCCGACCCGCCTGGTCGGGGTGGCGCGCACCAGGCTCAGCGAGGCCTGGCCGACTCCGAGCACGTGCTCGCGGGAAACCGGCAGGTTCGAGGGCCGCGTGTCCGCGTCCAGGTCGGATATGATCCACCACGAGTTGCCGGTGGCGGCGTGCGGTCGGATGTCCAGTCCCGCACGCACCGAGTCACCGTCGTGCACGAGGACACCCGCCGCGACGGCCTCCTCCGTGGAAAGCGGGTGCAGCGCCTGTTCCGCCGCCGCCCGCTCGACCGGGTGTCCCAGCAGGAAGACGCGGATGAGCGTGTTGCGCGCGCCGGCCTCGGAGGTGGCCCGAATCGCCGGTTCGGGTTCCCCCCTGCCCAGGGCGGCGTGGGCCGGTGGCCCCAAGGCGTCGACCACCCCGTCGGCCGTGTAGTTCGCCGCGAGCAACGCCTCGCGCAGCCGGTCGATGCGATCGTGCGATAGTTCGGAAGTCACGTCCTCGATCCTCACACGGCGATGTCCTCGGAATTCGGGCACACCCGTGCCTCGGCGGAGTCGGCCGAGGTCGCCGGGCCTCGTATGTTCGGCCGCGTTCTCCGGAACGAATCACGCCGGGGTGGGCAGCGGGACGGGCGAGTGGGACGATGTGAGTGTGGAGGTGGTGTCGTGAGTGGCTCCCAGCGTAGTGACGACACCCCGGTGCTGATCACCGAGGCAGAGCCGTCGTACGACGATCAGCAAGCGGCTAGGCGCAAGAAGTACGCGCTGATGATGTCCTTGCGCATCCCTTGTCTGGTGGCGGCCGTCATGGTTTACCCGATCTGGTGGCTGTCGCTGATCATCATCGCTGTCTCCATCCCGTTGCCCTGGATAGCGGTGTTGGTGGCCAATGACCGGCCGCCCCGCAAGAGCGAGCACGTGAACCGGTACCACCGCGAGTCCCGGAAGCGTGAGCTGGAGGACGCGGAGCACCGGGTGATCGACGGCGGGTGAGGCTCCTGCCCCTTCCGTGGTGGTTTCTCGACCCGGCGGCCACCGGACAGCGTTGCTGCCCCACCTCGTGGGGCATCATGGTGTTATGACTACGACTACTCTTCCGGAGACCGACACCCGGCCGGAGAACACCGAGCAGACCAGTGACGACCGGCCCGAGGTTTTTCACTACGTCCAGAAGGACAAGATCGCCGAGAGTGCCGTGATGGGCAGTCACGTGGTGGCCCTGTGCGGCGAGGTGTTCCCGGTCACCAAATCGGCCAAGCCCGGCTCCCCGGTGTGCCCGGAGTGCAAGGAGATCTTCGAGGGACTTCCGCCCGGTGGTGGCGACGACGAGTAGAGCCGAGTTCGTTCCGTGCCTCATTCCGAATTCGGTTCGGACGGCGGTCGTCCGCGGTGCGGAGATTCGGCACCCGACCCCGCGCCGGGTGAATCCGCTCCGCGGGCGCCGTCGGAGTCCCCGGCCGTGGCGGCGGAGTCTCCATCCGGGGCTTGGGCGTGCCCGGACTTGGGGCCGCGCTCCCGCTCCGGCCCGGTCCTGTCGTGCCCGGTCCTCTCGTGCCCTGTCCTCTCGTGCGCTGTCCGCTCGTACTCCGTCCCGTCGTGCCCCCTCGCGCCACGCCAGGCTTCGTAGCCCCGTTCGGTGCGCAACCGCTGGGCGGCACGCTGCATCTCCAGGCGCCTCCAGCGCCGCCGTTCCCGTCGCGTCATCCCGGCGGGCCAGGTGCGTTGAATCGCGTTGTTGAACTGCGCACCGCCCACCACCGCGAAGCCGATGAAGAAGGCGAAGAGCAGGAAGGCTATCGGGGTGGCCAACGCCCCGTAGGTGTATCCGGTGCTGGTCACCCAGGTGATGTAGAGGCGCAGTCCCACACTGGAGCACAGGAACACCACCATCGCCAGCAGCGCCCCGGGCAACCCGCGATGCCAGGGAAGCTTGCGGGGTAGCGCGAGTTTGTACAGCGTCGCCAGCGCCAGCACCAGCAGCACTCCGGTCACCGGGAAGTACAACAGCCGGATGAGCCCGCTCACGTCCGCACGTAGCCATTCGGGCAGTACGTCGAGCAGCCAGCGCGGCCCCAGCGCGGTCAGCGGCAGGATGAGCATCGCGGCGACCAGGCTGACCAGGTACAGCAGCAGTGCCAGCACCCGTTGCCAGATCGCGTTACGCACCATGTACTGGTCGTAGGCCAGCGTGATCGACTCGATCAGCGAGGCCAGAGCCGAGGAACCGGCCCACAGCGACAGCAGGAACGCCACCGAGACAACCCGCGTCCGTCCACTGGTCAGGATGTCGGCGACCGTAGGACGGATGATCTGGTCGACGACGCTCTCGCTGAAGATCGTTCCGGCGAATTCCACGATTCTGCGTCGCATGGTCTCGACCACTTCGGGGCCCAGCCACTCGCCCACGAACCCCAGGCTGCCCAGCAGCCCCAGCAGCAGCGGCGGGAGGGAGAGCGTTTGCCAGAACGCGGCGGCCGCCGACTCCGAGAAGATGTCGTCGTTCCACGACTTGCGCAGCGTTTGGATCACCAGGCGTCTCGGTCCGCTCGCTCGGCTGCGGGAGCTTTCCCGTGCGTCGCGGTTCGAACTCGGATTCATGCCACTTCCAGGATCTCGTCGCCGGTGTCGGTCGTGCGGCCGGTACTCGTCGTGGGGTTTCATTCTCCGCTGTCCCCGCCCCTGCGGGCTCGCCGACGAGTGGTCGAGCGGTAGGCTCCCGGGGGTTCTTTATGCCGCGCGGAAGTATCGTCGCCGAGGATCTCGGCCGATCGGGGCGGATCCGGCCGCGGGTGTTGATCGGAAAGGAGTGGCAGACGAGCGTGTCCGAGACGCAAGTTGACCAATCCGTTCGTTCGGTGCTCAGCGACCCGTCACAGGCCAACGAGAAGCCGCTGCGTGCGTGGCAGCGCAGAGCGCTGACGAGGTACCTGGCCAGCAAACCACGGGACTTCATGGCGGTGGCGACGCCGGGAGCGGGTAAGACCACGTTCGGGCTGCGGATCGCCGCCGAGTTGTTGGCCGACCGGACGGTGGAGGCGGTGACGGTGGTTACCCCCACCGAACACCTCAAGCATCAGTGGGCGCTCGCCGCGGGCGGGGCCGGGATCCCGATCGACCCCGAGTTCAGCAACTCCGACGGCACGACCTCCCGCGACTATCGTGGTGTCGCGCTGACTTACGCGCAGGTCGCCTCGCACCCCAATCTGCACCGGGTGCGAACCGAACGCAGAAAAACACTGGTGATCCTGGACGAGGTCCACCACGCGGGCGACGCCAAATCCTGGGGCGACGCGGTCCGGGAGGCCTTCACCCCCGCCGAGCGCAGACTCAGCCTCACCGGTACACCGTTCCGTTCCGACGACAACCCCATCCCGTTCATCACCTACGAGCCGGACTCCGACGGGGCCCAGCGCAGCAAGGCCGATCATCTGTACGGCTATGCCGACGCGTTACAGGACGGTGTGGTCCGGCCGGTCATTTTCCTCGCCTACTCGGGCGAGGCCCGTTGGCGCACCAGCGCCGGTGACGAGTTCACCGCCAGGTTGGGCGAGCCCATGACCGCCGAGCAGACCGCGCGTGCCTGGCGTACCGCGCTCGATCCCGGTGGGGAGTGGATTCCCTCGGTACTGCAGGCTGCCGACACCAGACTCACCCACCTCCGCCGCGACGGGATGCCGGACGCGGGCGGGCTGGTGATCGCCTCTGATCAGAAGAGCGCTCGTTCCTACGCCAAGACGCTGCAACGCATCAGTGGCACGGAACCGGTCGTGGTGGTTTCCGACGACCCGCAGGCCTCCGAACGAATCGCCGCTTTCGCCGAGTCCGACGACCGCTGGATGGTGGCGGTGCGCATGGTCAGCGAGGGAGTGGACGTGCCACGGCTCGCCGTGGGTGTCTACGCCACGAGTGCCTCCACTCCGCTGTTCTTCGCACAGGTCATCGGCAGGTTCGTACGTGCCCGTCGTTCAGGTGAGACCGCCAGCATTTTCCTGCCCAGCGTGCCCGTGCTGCTCGAACTCGCCAGCCAGCTGGAGGCCGATCGCGACCACGTGCTCGGCAAACCGCACCGGGAGAAGGAGGGCTGGAACGACGAGGAACTGGTGGAGGCCAACCGGCAGCGCGACGAGCCGGGGGAGAACGAACAGCCCTACACCTCGCTGGGAGCCGAGGCCGAGCTCGACCAGGTGATCTACGACGGCTCCTCGTTCGGTACCGCCGCCTTCGCCACCACCGAGGAGGAGCAGGACTACATCGGGTTGCCCGGTCTGCTGGAGCCGGACCAGGTGCGCGCGCTGTTGCAGCAGCGCCAGCAGGAGCAGCTGCGCGAGGTGGACAAGCGCGAGAAGCAGCACAAGGCGGAGCAGACCGCCACACCGGGACACGATCCGCAACGGGGTGGAGCTTCCGGGGGCGGGCAGTCCGTCACCGAGGAACAGCGCCCGCAGAGCGTCCAGGAGCGTCTCAAGGCGCTGCGCAAGGAACTCAACAAGGTGGTTTCCCTGCATCACCAGCGAACTGGCAAGCCCTACGGAGCGATTCACAAGGAGTTGCGCCGGGTCTGTGGTGGGCCTGCCACCGCCAGCGCCACCATCGAGCAGCTGGAGGAGCGCATCGCCACGCTCCGTTCCTGGTGATGTGCTCGGACCTCTGGTGACGTGCTCGGTTTTCCCGGGCATGCCCGGAAGCCGAACGCTATCGGTGTGTCGTGCCCGCGCCCCCGCGTTCCCGGTTCGGGCCCGGGAACGCTCGTTGCCGGTGGGGCGGAGGAAGGCGAAACACGAGATGCCCGGCCGGAGAAATCCGACCGGGCACTCGTTGTGGTTCCGAATTCGGAACCGGTTCCGGGGTTCGTGGGGTGGCCGGTTCACCGACTCCTCGGCTCTTCCGGCCCCCGGACACTCCGGTAACCGTGATCTCAGAGTTCGATCTGTTCGTCTTCCTGCAGATCCGCCTCGATCTCGCTGAGTCCCGACTTGAACTCACGGGCGTGGTGTCCGCAGAACAGCAGCTCTCCGCCGGACTGGAGAACTGCCCTGAGCTTTGCGGCGGCCCCGCAGCGGTCACAGCGGTCGGCGGCGGTCAACTCGGGGCGGGTGAGTGTGTCAGGCATCGGAATCTCCCTCCGTCCCGGCGTCGGGGGTACCCGACGCCTCGATCCTGCTGCAACCACCGGTAGCCCGCTGGCGACGGGGCCGGTGTCGCAAGTTCCACTCTTACAGACACTTGGCCTCGCGTCACTGTTCCAACCTCGATCAGCGACTTGCGTCACCCGGAAATGCCCGAATGGTGGAGTGATCGGGAGCACACTGTAACCCCAATCGTCACTGGCCTGCTGACCAGGAAAAACAATGCTCTCGACTGGCCACGGGCTGTGACTTGAATCAAAAAGCAATGGCTGTTCAGGGTGTTTTTCGGCACATTTGCGCTTATGGCGGCGCCAAGGGTTCCGCTGTGGGCGAACGGGCGCGGTCGCCCTGTTCCCGGCGTGTGGCACGAAAAATGTGTCCCCGGTCACTTTTCATGACGGGGGGCGTACTGCTCGGGACCGTCTCCGGCTCGGGTGAATGGCCCGAACGACCCGGCTGAGCCGTTCGCGTTCGGGTTCCCGGACTCGTGGCCGCGGTGTGGCAGCAGTGAGCGGCCACCTGCCGTCCGCCACTCAGCGGGTCCAGTCAGCGGATCCGGTGAGCGGGCTCCAGCGACGCAACTCTGCTCCGGCCGAGCCCGGATCCGGCACGAAAAAGCGCCCGTCCCCGTTCGGGGCGGGCGCGTTGGAGGGCCGGTCGGGGCGAGTGCGATGCGGGAGTCCGAATACGTTACCGGGCCGCACGGTCCCGTGGGTCCGTCCCGGCGATGGACAGGATCCCGGACCGGGAGGCTGGGCTGCGGGGCACACGGTGTGGTTCGCACGAAGTGTGCCCCGCCCTGCCTGCCGGAAACCGCCCCACTCGGGTGAGCCCCGAGCGGACACGGGCCCATACAGCTCGGTCAGTCCAGGTAGTCGCGCAGTACCTGGGACCGTGAGGGATGCCGCAGCTTCGACATCGTCTTGGACTCGATCTGGCGAATGCGCTCCCTCGTGACGCCGTAAACCTGTCCGATCTCGTCCAGCGTGCGCGGCTGCCCGTCGGTAAGCCCGAACCGGAGGCGGACCACACCGGCCTCCCGCTCCGAGAGGGTTTGCAGCACCGACTGCAGCTGATCCTGCAGCAGGGTGAACGAGACTGCGTCCACGGCCACCACGGCTTCGGAGTCCTCGATGAAGTCACCGAGCTGGCTGTCGCCCTCGTCGCCGATGGTCTGGTCGAGCGAGATGGGTTCCCTGGCGTACTGCTGGATCTCCAGTACTTTCTCGGGGGAGATGTCCATCTCCTTGGCGAGCTCTTCCGGAGTGGGCTCGCGCCCCAGGTCCTGCAGCAGCTCACGCTGGATACGGCCGAGTTTGTTGATGACCTCGACCATGTGGACCGGGATACGGATCGTGCGGGCCTGGTCCGCCATGGCGCGTGTGATCGCCTGGCGGATCCACCAGGTGGCGTAGGTGGAGAACTTGTAGCCCTTGGTGTAGTCGAACTTCTCGACCGCACGGATCAGGCCCAAGTTGCCCTCCTGGATCAGGTCCAGAAAAGCCATTCCCCGCCCGGTGTAGCGCTTGGCCAGGCTCACCACCAGCCGCAGGTTGGCCTCCAGCAGGTGGCTCTTCGCACGCTCACCGTCGCGCACGATCCAGCGCAGATCCCGGCGAAGTTGCAAGGGGGGCATCTCGCCCGCTTCCTCCGCCTGCCGCAGTCGCTCGGCGGAGTAGAGGCCCGCCTCGATTCGCTTGGCGAGTTCGACCTCCTCCTCCGCGTTGAGCAGCGCGACCTTGCCGATCTGCTTGAGATAGGCACGTACGGAATCGGCCGAAGCGGTCAGCTCGGCATCCTTGCGGGCCTGCCGGAGAGCTTCGGACTCCTCCTCGTCCCAGACGAAGTCCGGGTCGGTCTTGCCTTCCTCGTCCTCGACGACCTCCGGCTCCTCGGGGATGTCGACCTCGATGTCGTCGAGTTCGTTGTCTCCGATGTTGGCCGAACTCAGGTCGGTCTCGATCGGTTCGTCGATCTCCAGGTTCTCGCCGTTGGCCTGGTCCGGAGTCGACTCACCCGTCGATTGGGACGCGGTGTTGTTCCCGGCCGACTTGGTCGTCTTCTTCGTCGTCGACTTCGCCGACGACTTGGAATTGCTCTTGCGGCCGGTCGATTTCGTCCCGCTCGACTTGGTTCCGTCGGACTTGGTTCCGCTCGACTTTGTCGTGGTCGAGCCCTTCGAGTTCTTCTTGCCGGTGGACGAGGATTTCGGTGCTTCGTCGGTTTCGGCCTCGGGAGCCGTGTCCGCGTTCGAAGCGGTCTTCGTCTTGTTGGGCTCGGACCGGGCCCCGCCTGATGCTGCAGCGGAGCCGGAGCGTCGGGTTGCGGTTTCTGCGGCTGCCACGTACGCCCTTTCGCGACGGTCTGTCAGGGCTGGCCGGGGGCGCGAAACCTCGGCCGCCAGGGGGTCGGGGACAACCCACCGTTCGAGCCCTACGAGGCGTGCCGGAAGGCCGTGAATTCGGTGGGACGTGTTCCATTGTAACTGCGTCAGGTGAGTGTGGTTCCGCTGCAAGGCTGATCAGAACACCGTGTCGTGTGCACAGGTCTCCGATGCCCGAGTTCGTCGCGCTCGGAAGCCACATTCCCAGTGGGGCGCACCGAACTCCCGGGCCCGCGCCGCACGCTCCCGTCGCGGGAACGCCCGGTGCACGGCTCGGGAAGTCTCGGTGCGATTGTTTTCGCACTGCAGCCGGACCCTACGCGCGTTGCGCGGCGGCTGATGCCGCACCGACTATACCCGCGTCGTTCTTCAGTGCCGCCGCCACGATGGGGGTTCGGTTCTGCAGCAGCGGCAGCCATTTGTGCGACTTCTTGCTGACACCGCCCCCCGCGATGATCAGATCCGGCCACAGGAACCTCTCCAGACTCTGGATGTACCTGCTCACCCTGGGAGCCCACTCCTCGTAGCTGAGTCCGAGGTTGTCCTTGACCGAGGCCGCTGCCTCCGCTTCGGCGTCCTGCCCGGCGACTTCGATGTGCCCGAGTTCGGTGTTCGGCAACAGACGCCCGTCCAGGAACGCCGAGCTGCCTATACCGGTGCCGAAGGTGAGGACGACCACGAGGCCGGATTCGCGCTCCACTCCGGCGCCGAAGCGCATCTCGGCAAGCCCCGCGGCGTCGGCATCGTTGAGCATTACGATTTGCTCACGAGCTCGCCCGAGCCGTTTGGCGAACAGTCCTTGAGCGTCTGTATCGATCCAGTCTTCGTCGATATTGGCGGCCGTCAACGCCGTGCCATTCTTGATCACGCACGGTAGTGTGATGCCCACCGGGCCGTCCCAGCCGAACTTGCCGACGATCTCGGCGACCACATCGGCCACGGCTTCCGGAGTGGAGGGATGGGGAGTCGAGATGCGCAGCCGTTCGTCGGCCAGGACTCCACCCTCGACATCGACCGGGCATCCCTTGATGCCGGAGCCGCCGATGTCAATGCCGAATCCGCGGGCAGTGCCCATGCCTGATCCTTCCTATTCGATTCAGGACGAGGTGTGCAGACTTTAACCGCGCTGTGTTGCGATGTGAACGTGGGTTTGACACATCAGTATGACGCGGTGGGGCTGCGGGACACTTCGGTGCTCGTCGCACGGGAGGCCGCCGAGCTGGCGATGACCATGCGGAACGAGATCGTCACCACGGGGGCGGTGGACACGAAGAGTACCGAGACGGACGTGGTGACGGCCGCGGACCGGGCGGTGGAGAAGCTGATCAGGCAGCGACTGGCCGAACTTCGGCCGGGCGAGTCGGTACTCGGCGAGGAGGAAGGGGGTGCGGCCGAACAGGCGGGATTGCGTTGGGTGGTCGATCCCATCGACGGAACCGTCAACTATCTCTACGGTTACCCCGCGTACGCCGTTTCGATCGCAGCGCAGCTGGACGGCGTGTCGTTGGCCGGTGCTGTGGTGGAGCCCCCATCGGGGCGTGTCTGGAGCGCCGCCGTGGGCCACGGTGCCGATCTCGACGGTGAACCCCTGCGGGTCGCGGACTCACGGCGTCTCGACCTGGCACTGCTCGGCACCGGATTCAGCTATCTCCGGCAACGTCGTGTCCGGCAGGCTTCGTTGTTGCTGGAGTTGCTCGGTGAGATACGCGACATCAGACGCGGTGGTGCGGCCGCTCTCGAACTGTGTGCCGTTGCCGCCGGATGGCTGGACGGTTACTACGAACACGGTCTGTCGCGATGGGACTGGGCCGCGGGTTCGCTGATCGCCGCCGAGGCGGGTGCGCGGTTACGGCTGCCCGCGACGGGAACCACCGACGGTCTGGGGGACGAGGCCATCGTCTGCGTCGCTCCCGGAATCGCCGATGGGCTCACTGACAAGCTGCTCGAGCACGGGGCCGCCGACATCTGAGAACTTTTCGTGACCCGGAGCTCGCCCGGTTCCCGGATGTGAATCCAGTTCGAGGCCGCACGCGCTCCGAGGCCGGGAATTCTCCGGTCCCGGAGCGGGGCGCGGGAGGAGTCAACGGTCAGCAGTGCACGTCACGGGCGGCGTCGAGCAGCTCCTCGGAGACGTTCGGTTGGCCCACTCGCTGCTGGTCGGCTCCGCTGCGGCGGTTCTCCTTGGCCCAGTTCTTGAGTTGCTGCAGTACCTGGTGGGCCTGCTGGGTGGCGCGCACCCCGTCGAACTCCGAGCCCAGCGCCAGATCCACCGTCGTGCCGGGGCGCTGGTCACGGACCAACTGCGCGCAGGGAGCGATCAGGCTCAGCGTGCGGGCGGCTCCGGCACCTGCCCGGCCGTAACGTATCTGGCCGTGGCATTTCAGGTTCGAATCCGGATAGATCGGATCGTTGGCCGGGTCGCCACCTTTGGCGAATCCGAGATTGTTCAGCTCCTCGGTGACCAGGGTGGCCTGATTGACTTCGCCGTTGGCGTTGAACACGTGCACCGAGACGTCCTGTGGGGGGATCGGTGTGGTGCCGTCCAACGCTTCGCGGGACAGCATCGTGCCCGCCGGTGTCTTGGTGGGGGGTTCGCCGGGCTTCGCCGCCGAGGTGCCCGCTTCGGCCTCCGGCAAGTTGCAGCGAGTCGCCATTTCCACCGATTCGGTCGATTCGAACACTCTGGTCCAGACGAAACCCGACAACAGGGCGAGTACGGCGAGCAGGATCAACGCGGGCAATGGGCGCCGGCGCCGATACCGCGGACCCCGCAGCCCTTTTCCTGTGCTCGCGGTGGACACGTTCTGCCAGCCTCCCCTGATCGAGCCGTCATTCGTCCCGGTGAGTTCCGTCGAAACGGTTTCACGCCGAATCGACTGTCCGCCCAATCAGCTTAGGTGTTGCTGCGCGACTACGCGGCATCGTGCGAACAGTCGTGTCGAAGTTGTTGCCCATGGGTCTTCGTCGTTGCCAGGTGTGCCGTTACGTTGCTGGAGCGGTTCGTGGAAATGGTGGAGCACCCCCACCGCCCCGGCGGCTGTCCGATGTCGTTCTTCGCGTCCGTTCGTCCGTCCGTGTCCACCCTGCCATGCTGTTGCTCGTATCACAGGATTCACCGGCGGCGGGGTGAAGCACATACCACACCTACGGGTGACCCGGTGCGTATCCCGCGCCGGGATGAGCTACCCTTCCCGCGCTCCACGCTGTGAGGCTGAGGTCGGTCGCTCGTTTCGGGGGAACTTGGAGCGCAGGACAAACGGAGACCTCCGCCACTCTCGCGTGCGGGCACAAATTGGAGCCCTGGAACGTTGACCAGCGGCACACCATTGCAAATCTCCACAAATGCAGGGGTGAAACGAGATGGCCACCGACTACGACGCTCCGCGGCGCAACGAGTCCGAGGATCTTCCCGAGGACTCGCTGGAAGAGCTCAAGGCCAAACGCAACGATGCTCAGTCCGGTTCCGTGGACACGGACGAGGGTGAGATCGCGGACAATTTCGAGCTTCCGGGAGCCGACCTCTCCGGTGAGGAGATGACGGTCAAGGTGCTCCCGAAGCAGGCCGACGAGTTCACCTGCTCCAGCTGTTTCCTGGTGCACCACCGCAATCGGTTGGCGGGGGAGCGGAACGGGAAATACGTCTGCCGCGACTGCGCGGCCTGAAACGCGTGGGTCGAGGACCCGAGAGCGGGCTGGATGTGAGAAACAGCACGTCCAGTCCGCTGTTCGTTGCCAACGCGTACTCCCAACACGTGCTGCCAACGCGTGCTTTGAGCGACGCACCGCTCTGACCGGCGACGCGTCGCTGCCACCGGGGCACGCTCTCACCGGCCCCGTTCGGTACCGAGTCGATCCGCCACCGCTCCCGGCATGTCCGGGTGCGGCGCGCACAGCCCGGAGACGTATCCCCGCTACTCCTCTCGGCGGTCTCCACCGACCTGCCGTCGGTCTTGCCGCAGCACCTCGGCCAGTCGTTCCGGATGCCGCGTACTGACCACCCAGTAGGGGGTCGGATCGTCGGGATCGTCCAACCAGATTCGTGCGGCGGTTGGTGCCCAGGGGCTGTGCAGCATGAAAGCCGCCGGATCCAGTTCCGGGCCGAGCGCTCTTCGTTTCCGTTCCCGCGGGATCACCTCGACGTCGGAGACGAACCGCAGCGGCAGCCGCGCGTTGCCCGCCCGTAGTTCCCGCTCGGTGACCACGAGGCGCGTTCGGCTCAGCCAGGCGGGCAGGGCTACCGACAGCGGCAACAGCACCACGTAGGGCAGCCACGCGCGAATGCCCGGATAACCCATGTGCACCTCGGCGGCCAGCAGGGCGGCCGCTACGAGCGGCAATGGCCAGCTCCACCAGGAGACGTGCAGCCGTTCCCGGTAGCGGATTTCTCCGGTCGTGTCATTCAACCCGGTCGTGGGACCGCTTTCGGGGGCCGCTTCTGAACTGTCCGACACGTCCTCAGGGTAGTCTTGCGCCCCGTGCCAAGCGTGAAGGTCCTGCTTACTCGTGTGGATCCCGAAATACAGCCCCCGTCCTACGCCCGGAGCGGTGATGCCGGTGCGGATCTCGTCACCGCGGAGGACCTGGTGCTCCGCCCCGGACGTCGTGCCGTGGTCGGTACCGGGATCGCCATAGCTCTCCCGGAGGGTTTCGCCGGTTTCGTGCACCCGCGTTCCGGGATGGCTGCCCGGTCGGGACTCAGCGTGGTCAACGCCCCGGGAACCGTTGACGCGGGCTACCGGGGTGAGATCAAAGTGTGCTTGATCAATCATGATCCGGAACGGGAGATCGTACTGCGGCGCGGGGACCGAATAGCCCAGTTGGTGGTGCAGCGTGTCGAACACGCCGTTTTCGAGGAGGTCGTCCAACTGCCGGAGTCGGTACGCGGTTCCGACGGTTATGGTTCGACCGGAGTTCACAGTGCGTTGACGGGTTCGGCCGAGGTTGGCGACACAGGTAATACGACCGGTAGTACGGAGGTCTGACGGGATGTTCGGATGGCGCCGTCGCGACGGACGCGAGGATGACACGGATGGTTCCGATGTCAGCGAGGACTATCACGACGGGGCGGATTCCGCGCCCGAGGGCGGACCCTATGACACGCACGAGGCTCCGCACGACGAAGTCGAACGGCTCGATCTCGGATCGGTGCGGTTGCCCGTGCCGGAGAACAGCCAGTTGCAGGTGGAGGTCGATCCCGAGGGGCCGGTGCGGGCCGTGCACCTGCTCACTCCCTCCGGGCGGCTCACCGTCAGCGCGTTCGCCGCTCCGCGAACCGGTGACCTCTGGCAGGAGGTACGCCAGGAGCTGATCGAGCAGTTGCGTTCCGACGGGGCACAAGTGCGTCACGAGCAGGGAATCTGGGACACCGAACTCGTGGCCGACACGGACAGGACCTCGTTGCGCTTCGTCGGTGTGGACGGCCCTCGTTGGTTGTTGCGCGGGGTGGCGGCCAGCCCTTCCGAGGATCTCGAGGCGTGCACGAAGCTGCTGTACGCGGTCATCGACGAGACGATCGTCGATCGCGGTTCGGATCCCATGCCGGTCCGCACCCCGCTGCCGATCGAGCTCCCCGACGAGATCGCACAGCACATTCAGCAGCAGCAGGAGCAGACGGGAGCCTGAGATCGCTCGTGCTCCGGGTGTGGTTCGAACTCGGAAGTCGTTCGCTCGAACCGTCGTTACCCACACGAGGCTGGACTACGAGACTAGGCTGAACTCGCACGGGTTGGAACCCGCGCGGGCACACTGGCCCACTGCGCACAGGAGCGCGAGATGAGCAACACCGGAGACGGCTACCTCCGCCGCCTCGTACGCCGCCTCACCAGCGACGTCGCCGAACTCGACGCCGACGACCTCTCCGAGAGGTCGCGGGCGAGCGGGGCCAGGCGGGCGTGCGACTGCAAGTGCGGTGAACAAGCGGAGGTGTTGGGCCGAGTCCGCTGTGTCGGTATGGCGCCCAGAGCTTCGGTCCCCACGTTGGAAGCCGAGCTATACGACGGCACCGACGGGGTGACATTGGTTTGGCTCGGCAGGCGTCAGATCACCGGTATCGAACCCGGCAGAACTATAAAGGCCCGCGGTCGGATTGCCGATCGTGATGGTCACAAGGTTCTTTACAATCCCTACTACGAGTTGCAGAACACCGCATGACTGAATCCGGTTCATCCACTCCGGACGGGGCGGACCCCGTCCGGAGTCACGACGAGGCGTCCGACGGTGGGTCCGAGGGGAGCACCGGGGCGCCCAAGGCGCCGTTCGGGGTGCGTGTCCCCGCCGAGGGGGCCGAGCAGACACTGCTGCAGCAGATGGGCGGTGTCAGCGGTCTCGCCTATTCCGCGGTTCCCATCGTCGTATTCGTTGTCGCCAACTCGCTGGTCGGGATGGTTCCGGCCATCTGGATCGCCATCACGAGCTCGCTCGTGCTCGCCCTGGTGCGGCTCGTCCGCAGGGAACCCCTGCAGCCGGCTGTCTCGGGTGTGCTCGGGGTGGCGGTCTGTTCCTTCATCGCCTACCGCACGGGGGATGCCAAGGGATTCTTTCTGCTCGGGATCTGGACCAGCCTGATCTACGGTGGCGTGTTCCTGGTTTCGATGCTCGTGCGGTGGCCGCTGATCGGCGTCGCCTGGTCCGTGCTCAACGGGCACGGATTCCGGTGGCGAGAGCAGCGGCGGGCCCTGACGGGTTACGACCTGGCGACGCTTGCCTGGACGATCGTTTTCGTCGCCAAGTTCGTGGTGCAGCAGTGGCTTTACGCCGCTGACGAGACGGGCTGGCTGGCTGTGGCGCGTATCGCCATGGGGTATCCGCTCACCGCCCTGGCACTGCTGGTGACGGTGTGGGCCATTCGACGCGCGGGCAAAGTCGCCGAACAGGAGCGCGAGGCCCAGGAGTGCGAGGACGAGTCCGCGGGCTCCGACGGCGGTGACGGGACCGGCGAGGCGACCCCGTCACGCCCTCGGCAGGAAATGGGATGACTCCGGCTGCCGGGAGGTGCGCCGCGTGTTCCTCCCGGCTGTTCGGACGAGCCGTGAACGCCGTTTCGCGGCCGGTGCTTCTCAGTCCGGGTCGGGCGGGTCGTGCACCAGTTCGCTGAGCCGCCGTTCCACGTCGCCCGAGGCGACGAAGAGCATCTCGTCACCCACCTCCAGCGGGTCGTCGGGCTGCGGAACGATGACCCGTCCGCCGCGAAGGATCGTGACCAGCGCGGCGTCCGCGGGAAGTGTCAGATCGCGGACCCTGCGGCCTGCCAGCGGAGCACCTTCGGGCAGGGTCATCTCCACCAGGTTGGCCTGTCCCTGCCGCAGCGTCATGAGTCGGACGATGTCGCCGACGCTGACCGCTTCCTCCACCATCGCGGCCAGCATGCGCGGGGTCGACACCGCGACATCGACTCCCCATGCCTCGTTGAACAACCACTCGTTGTGCGGATCGTTCACCCGCGCCGCGACTCGCCTCACCGCGAACTCAGTCTTGGTCAGCAGTGAGACCACCAGGTTGACCTTGTCGTCACCGGTGGCGGCTATCACTACGTCGCAGGTCTCGACGCCGGTCTCCTCCAGCGAGGAGAGTTCACAGGCGTCCGCGTGCACCCACTGGGCTCCCGGGATGGCCCTGGGCTGGTAGTTCTGAGCCGAGCGCTCGATAAGCATGACCTGGTGTCCGCCCTCGAGGAGTTCGCCCGCTATGGACTGCCCGACCGCGCCTGCTCCTGCTATGGCGATGCGCATTACTGGGTCTCCTCGGGTGGGCGCTGCGCCGTGGCGGTTATCTCGGTGATCGTTCCCGACAGGGCCGCCACGTAAACGGTGTCGTCGGCCTGCACCACCGTGTCCGATTTCGGTAGCACACCGTTGCCGAACCGCATGATGAACGCGACCCGGCATCCGGTCGCGGTTTCCAGGTCGCGGGTGCGCCTACCCACCCAGCTCTCGTGCAACGGCAGGCGCAGCACGGCCACGCTTCCGGAGGGGTCCCGCCATTCCGTCGCCACCCCTTCGGGGAGCAGCATCCGGAGGAACCGGTCGGTGGTCCACGGCACCGTGGCCACCGTCGGGATTCCCAACCGCTGGTACACCTCGGCCCGTTTCGGGTCGTAGATCCGTGCCACCACGTGATCCACCCCGAAGGTCTCCCGGGCCACCCGTGCCGAGACGATGTTGGAGTTGTCCCCGTTGGACACGGCGGCGAAGGAGCCCGCCCGTTCTATCCCGGCTTCGATCAGTACGTCCCGGTCGAAACCGTTCCCCGTCACACACTGGCCGTGGAACTGTTTGCTCAACCGGTGGAAGGACTCACCGTTCTTGTCCACGACTGCCACGGTGTGATCGAGCCGTTGCAGCGCGGCCGCGAGAGAAGCCCCCACTCGGCCACAGCCCATGATCACGACATGCACGACCGGTTTCCTCGCTCTCGGCTGGTTGCCGGACCCACTGTGTCGGGATCCGTGACCCTTCCCACAGCTCTGACAGTACCCGTCGATGTACCGAGTCTCCGTGTCTCGAAACGGCCCGGTCCGGTGACGGACGACGGCTCGGATCGACACGACGCGCTGAGTCGGCGCGGGCCGGTGCACCGTATCGAGTGAAGCGGGTGTCCCTCACCCAGGGGGCCTATCCGGAACCCGGTGTTCGGTTTCCGGTGCGCAACGAGCTCGTGGCCACCGATTTCGGCCCGTTGAGCCCGGGCCCCCGCCGTTGGCGGGGGCGGGCACCGGGGTAGGCCGCGAGGACTCCTCCCGCCGCGACAGACGGAACGAGTGGGCGATCCCGCGGGAGCGGTTCGCGGACCGCCTCCTACGCTCTTGGCCGTGTCCAAGCTCGCGACCGTGACCAAGCGTCTGCTGGTGGGCCGACCGTTCCGCAGTGACCGGTTGTCGCACACGCTGCTGCCCAAACGCATCGCCCTACCGGTGTTCGCGTCGGACCCGATGTCCAGCGTGGCCTACGCGCCGCAGGAGATCCTGCTCACGCTGTCCGTGGCCGGTATATCGGCGTACGCGATCAGCCCGTGGATCGGCCTCGTCGTCGTCGCGGTGATGCTGGTGGTGGTGGCCTCCTACCGCCAGAACGTGCGTGCCTACACCTCCGGTGGCGGTGACTACGAGGTGGCCACCACCAACCACGGCCGCCGCTGGGGGCTCGTGGTCGCCAGCGCGCTGCTGGTCGACTACGTGCTCACCGTCGCCGTCTCCATCTCCTCGGCCGCCGCCAACATAGGCTCGGTCGTGCCGTTCGTGGCCACGCACAAGGTCGCTTTCGCGGTGGGTGCCATCGCCCTGCTCACAGCCGTGAACCTGCGGGGCGCCCGCGAATCCGGCACCACCTTCGCCGTGCCCACCTACGCGTTCGTGCTGGGTATTCTGGGAATGATCGGCTTCGGCCTCTACCGCACCTACGTGCGCGGTGAGGAGTTGCGGGCCGAGAGCGCGGGCTTCGAACTGGCCCAGGAACCTTCCCAAATCGCCGGGCTCGGCTTCGTTTTCCTCGTGCTGCGCGCCTTCTCCTCCGGCAGCGCCGCGTTGACCGGGGTGGAGGCCATCAGCAACGGTGTGCCCGCCTTTCGAAAGCCCAAACCGCGCAATGCCGCCACGACCCTGTTGTGGATGGGGCTGCTCGCCGTCACCATGTTCATGGGTCTGCTCATGCTGGCCCGTGTCACCGGCGTGGTCATCGCGGAGGATCCGCGACACCAGCTCATCGGGGCACCCCAGGGGTACGAGCAGAAGACGCTGATCGCGCAGCTGGCTCACGCGGTGTTCGGCGGGTTCACCCCCGCTGTCTACTATCTGATCTTCTTCACCGGGTTGATCCTGGTGCTGGCTGCCAACACCGCGTTCAACGGTTTTCCGTTGCTGGGGTCCGTCCTGGCCCAGGACCGGTACCTGCCGCGGCAGTTGCACACCCGGGGCGACAGACTCGCCTTCTCCAACGGCATTCTGTTCCTGGCCGGGTTCGCCACCGTGCTGGTCCTCGTGTTCGAGGCCGATGTGACCAAGCTGATCCAGCTCTACATCGTCGGTGTGTTCGTCTCGTTCGTGCTGAGTCAAAGCGGCATGATCAGACACTGGAATCGGCGGTTACGTATCGAGGAGGATCCGTCCGCCCGGGCCAGCATGCGCAGGGCCCGCGTGATCAACTCGATCGGGCTCGCGATGACCGCCACGGTGCTCGTCATCGTGCTGATCACGAAGTTCCTGCACGGTGCCTGGATCGCGATCGCCGCGATGGTCGCCGGCTACCTGTTGATGCGCGGTATACGCAAGCACTACGACCGGGTCAGTGCGGAGCTGAGTCGCACCGACGGGCCGACTGTACTGCCCTCCCGCAACTACGGCCTGGTGCTGGTTTCGCAGTTGCACCTGCCGAGCATGCGGGCTTTGGCCTACGCACGCGCCACCAGGCCCGACGAGCTGGAGGCCATCACCGTCAACGTCGACGACTCGGACACCAGGCGGCTCGTGGCCGCTTGGGAGGAACGTGACGTCACGGTCCCGCTCAAGGTGCTCGAATCCCCTTATCGTGAGATCACTCGGCCGATCGTGGACTATGTGAAGCGGATCCGGCGGGACAGTCCGCGCGATGTGGTGACCGTTTTCATTCCGGAGTACGTGGTCGGACGTTGGTGGGAGCAGTTGCTGCACAATCAGAGCGCGCTTCGCCTCAAGAGCAGGTTGTTGTTCGAGCCGGGGGTGATGGTCACCAGTGTTCCGTGGCAGCTGGAGTCCTCCACCAGGGTCGATCTGCGCGCGCCCACGCCCCGCCGTTCGGTGCGCTGGGGAGCCGGAAACGGGAACAAGGGCAACGGGAACAAGGGCAATGGGGAGAAGAGCAATGGTGGGAGCGGTAACGGGCAGCGTTGATCCTCTTCCGAGGCATGTCCGTACCGGTCCGGTGCCCCACCGATGTTCTTCGCTGTCCGGCGCTCCCGCGCTCCCGCCGCCGGGCCTGCCACGAGGTACGGGAACCGGTCCTACTGCCTCGTCGTCGGTTCCCGCGCCTACCCGGGAAGCCACCATCGATTGGAGAACTGGTGAATGACAAACCGGACTGGACGGGACGACGGCTTCGTCTCGAGATCGGTGCGGTGGCCCACGGCGGGCACTGTGTCGCCCGACACGAGGGTCGAGTCGTGTTCGTGCGGCACACCCTGCCCGGAGAGACCGTGGACGCGCTGGTGACCGAGGACCGTGGCGGTGGGTTCTGCCGTGCCGATGCCGTGGCGGTGCTCGAAGCCGCTCCCGGCCGGGTGGAACCGCCCTGTCCGTTGGCCGACATCTCACGCGGAACCGATCGCTGCGGTGGCTGTGACTGGCAGCACGTCGACCCCGCCGTTCAGCGGGAACTGAAGGCCGCCGTGGTGGCCGAGCAACTCACCAGACTGGCAGGGGTCGAGTACCCGGTCGAGGTGTTGCCGCTGCCCGGTGGTCCCCTGCGGTGGCGCAGCCGTGTCCGGTTGGCGGTGGACGACAACGGCGCGGTGGGTTTTCGGGCGCACCGCAGTCACCGCGTGATACCTGTTCGGGACTGCCCGATCACGGTGGAGGGCGCGCTCGACGAGGTCGCTTCCCGCTCCTGGAAGCCAGGTGCCGAGGTTGCCGTCACCAGGGACGATTCGGGAGAGGTGCACGTCACCGAGCACTCGGTTCGACCCCGGCGCTCCGGTCGTGGCGGCGGCCGTCCCCCTCGGGCCGCTCGGAAGGTACGTGGCACGGGTATCGCACACGAGACCGCGAGGGGGCGGGAGTGGCTTGTCCGTTCCGAGGGGTTCTGGCAGGTGCACCCCGAGGCCGCCGATCGGTTCGCCGAAGTCGTCGCTCGAATGGCCGATGTTCCTCCCGGTGGTCGGGCATGGGACCTCTACGGCGGTGTCGGACTGTTCGCGGCCGTGCTCGGGCAGCAGGCCGGAGCGAACGGTGACGTGCTGCTCGTCGAGTCCGGTGAGTCGGCGGTACGCGACGCCGAGGCCAACCTGGCCGATCTGCCGCAGGTACGGGTGCGATCCGGCCGTGTGGAGCGCGTGGTTACCGAGCCGACCGTGCCCTCGCCCCACGTGGTGGTGCTCGATCCGCCCCGCAAGGGAGCGGGCAGTGGGGTGGTGGACGCGATCACCCGTGCACGGCCGAGCCGGGTCGTCCACGTCGCCTGCGATCCCGCCTCCCTGGCACGCGACATCGGGCTCTTCCAGGAGCGGGGCTACCGGTTGAGCCGGCTGGAGGCCTTCGACGCCTTCCCGATGACACAGCACGTGGAATGCATCGCGCTGTTGGAGGACACTGAACGGAACTCGTGAGTCAGTGCGTCACTACGCCTTGTGGAACCGCATTGTTCGTGGCTCCGTAGACTGGCGAAGTCATGTGGTGACCCTGTATTACATGACCCCGTAGTGCATGATCCCGAAACACACGACGATGTAATACATCACGACAGGCACGTGATGTGAGAAGTGAAAGTCCGAAGCGCGGTACCCGGAACGGGAGCCGCGTGCCCTGGGCGACGGGCCACTCCGCGAACGGGAGAGGTGTCCGTACCCCAAGACCTGTAGTCGGTCACGACGAGCGAGGTGGAGCGGTGACGCTGCTGGAGTCCGTGCACAGCCCGGCCGATGTCCAGCGCCTGGAGCACGGTGAGTTGGTCGAGCTCGCCGCCGAGATCAGATCCTTCTTGATCGAGAAGGTATCGCGTACCGGTGGTCACCTCGGGCCGAATCTCGGTGCGGTCGAGCTGACCCTGGCGTTGCACCGTGCGTTCGACTCACCGCGCGATCCCATCGTGTTTGACACGGGACACCAGTCCTATGTGCACAAGATGCTCACCGGCAGGCAGCGGGGTTTCGACTGGCTGCGAAAACGCGACGGCCTGTCGGGTTACCCCTCGAGGGCGGAGAGTGAGCACGACCTGGTCGAGAACAGCCACGCCTCCACCTCGTTGTCCTATGCCGACGGCCTGGCGCGGGCGATCCAGCTGAGCGAGTCCGGCCGCCACGTCGTCGCCGTCGTCGGCGACGGGGCGTTGACCGGAGGCATGTGCTGGGAGGCCCTCAACAACATCGCGGCCGATCAGGAACGCCCGCTGGTGATCGTGGTCAACGACAACGGGCGTTCCTACGCCCCCACGATCGGCGGGCTGGCCGAGCACCTGGCCTCGTTGCGGTTGCGGCCCGGCTACGAGCGGGCGTTGGAGAACGGTCGTCGTACCGTGCGCAGTCTCCCAGTGGTCGGCCGCCCGCTCTACACCGGTCTGCACGCGGCCAAACGGGGCATCAAGGACGCGCTGAGCCCACAGGTGATGTTCTCCGATCTCGGGATCAAGTACCTGGGTCCGGTGGACGGGCACGACCTCAAGGCGCTGGACTACGCGTTGGGGATGGCCAAGACGTTCGGTGGCCCGGTGATCGTGCACGCCGTCACGCAGAAGGGCAACGGCTTCGCTCCCGCCGAGAACCACGAGGCCGACCAGATGCACCAGGTCAAGGTCATGGACCCGGCCACGGGGGCCCCCACCGGCCCCAGCGCGACCAGCTGGACCAACGTGTTCTCGGACGAGCTCGTCCGTATCGGTGGGGAACGCGACGACATCGTCGCGATCACCGGCGCCATGCTCGGCCCCACCGGTCTGGACAAGTTCGCCCGGAACTACCCCGAGCGCTGCGTGGACGTGGGCATCGCCGAGCAGCACGCCATGACCTCGGCCGCGGGTATGGCGATGGGCGGGCTGCACCCGGTGTTCGCGGTTTACTCGACGTTTCTCAACCGCGCGTTCGACCAGTTGCTCATGGATGTGGCGCTGCATCGGCAGCCGGTGACCGTGACCCTGGACCGCTCCGGGGTCACCGGTGACGACGGGCCGAGCCACAACGGCATGTGGGACCTGTCCGTGCTGGGGGTGATCCCCGGGATCCGGGTCGCCGCCCCGCGCGATGCGGCGACGCTGCGCGAGGAGCTGCGGGAGGCGGTCGCGGTGGAGGACGGCCCCACCGTGGTGCGGTTCTCGAAGGGAACGGTCATCGACGAGGTGACCGCACTCGAACGGGTCGACGGTGTCGACGTGCTGCGTCGCCCGGGGGAGCACGAGGAGCGGGACGTGCTGTTGAGCGCGGTCGGCGCGTTCGGCGAACTCGCCGTCGCCGCCGCGGAGCGACTCTCCGCACAGGGGATCGGTGTGACCGTGGTGGACCCGCGCTGGGTGGTGCCCGTTCCGGGGGCCGTGCTCGACATGGCCCGGCACCACCGGCTCGTCGTCACGCTCGAGGACTGCGGTCGGCACGGTGGTTTCGGGTGGTCGTTGGCGGCCGCCATGCGTGACGCGGACATCGACGTCCCACTGCGGGACCTCGCGATTCCGAATCGTTTTCTGGAACACGCCTCGCGGGGTGAGGTACTCGCCGAACTCGGACTCACCGAGCAGGACGTGGCCCGCCGGATCACCGAATGGGTGGCCGACCGGCTCGAAGGGCAGCTGGACGAGCACGAGACCGGTATCACCACCGATCTGGACACGCCGAGAGCCGAGTGATCCCGAGCTCCCTGATCGTCCGGGACGGCTGTGCTGTGGCACGGTGAACACGTGCGGATCCTTGTGGTGGAGGACGAACAGCCGCTCGCCGACGCGATCGCGCGTGGGCTGAGACGGGAAGGGCTTGCCGTGGACGTGACCTACGACGGTCTCGACGCTCAGGAGAAGGTCGCGGTAACTCGCTACGACGTGGTGGTGCTGGATCGCGACCTGCCCTCGTTGTCCGGCGACCGGCTGTGTGCCGAGTTGGTCGCCTCCGAGGAGCTCACCAGGGTTCTGATGCTTACCGCGAGCGGCACGGTGGCCGACCGCGTCGAGGGGCTCTCGCTCGGTGCCGACGACTACCTCGCGAAGCCGTTCGCGTTCGACGAGCTCGTGGCCAGGGTTCGTGCGCTGGGCAGACGTTCCACACCCGCCACACCGCCGTTGCTGACCGCGCACGACCTCGAGCTGGACTCCGCCAGGATGCGGGTAAGCAGGAGTGGTGGCGAGGTGGAGCTGACCCGCAAGGAGTTCGGGGTGCTGCAGGTGCTGCTGTCCGCGCGCGGCGCCGTGGTCAGCTCCGAGGAACTGCTGGAACGGGTGTGGGACGAGTACGCCGATCCGTTCACCACCACCGTGCGCGTGACCGTTATGACGTTGCGAAAGAAACTCGGTGAGCCGAGCGTTATCGACACCGTGGTCGGTGCCGGCTACCGCGTGCCCTCCGCCGGATCGGGGGTCTCGTCCGAGACGGACACCGAAGTCTCCGGTGCCGGCGAGAAGTGATGCTGTTCCGGGATCGTTCGGGGAAACGTCCCGTACGCGTCGATTCACCCGCGCGGCGCGGCCCCGGACTGCGGCTACGGTTGACGCTCCTGTCGACCGTGCTGGTCGCCCTGGTAAGCGGTCTGCTGTTGTGGCTCGGCTGGTTGCTGGTCGGTGACGTGGTGGCCGCCGTGCCGCGTATGCCACCCGGAACGACGGTGCGGGTGGACGGCGTGCCGGTCTCCGCGAGTGAACTCGCCGAGGCGCTGCGCACTCGGGCACGGGCTCGGGTGCTGCTGATCGGTGGGCTCGCCTTCGTGGCCGTCGTGCTGGCTGCCGCGGTGTCGGCGTGGACCGTGTGCGGCAGGGTGTTGCGTCCGTTGCACTCGGTGACCGGTACCGCTCGGAGGCTTTCCGCGCGCTCGTTGGGGGAACGGATCGGATTGGACGGTCCCAGGGACGAGGTCGCGGAGCTGGCCGACACCTTCGACGGGATGCTCGACCGGCTGCAGAGCGCGTTCGAGTCCCAGCACCGTTTCGTGGCCAATGCCAGTCACGAGCTGCGCACTCCGCTTTCGGTGATCCGCACCGAGCTCGACGTGACGCTGTCCGATCCGGACGCCGATGTGACCGAGCTGCGCCGGATGTCCGGGGTGGTGCGCGAGGCGACGGCCAAATCGCAGCGACTCGTCGAATCGTTGCTGCTGCTCGCCCGTACCGAAGGTGCCGAGCTGCCGAGTCGCGAGCCGGTCGATCTCACCGAGTTGGCACGCGGCGCGTTGCGGCCGCTGGAGGAGCAGACCCGCGGAGCGGGATTGCGAACGGACGTGAGTCCCGCGCCCGCTTTCGCCCTGGGGGATCCGGCACTGCTGGAACGGGTGGCGGGCAACCTGCTCGAGAATGCGGTGCGCTACAACGCCGAGGGCGGCTGGATCGACGTCGCTACCGCTGTTTCGGGGGAGTGGACCTCGTTGACGGTTTCCTCATCCGGGGCCGAGGTCTCCTCGGAGCAGGTGGAAGGGTTGTTCGAACCGTTCCGCCGGGCGGGCACGGAACGCACCGCGCGCACCGGTGCGGGGCTCGGCCTGTCCATCGTCCGGGCCGCGGCGAGCGCGCACGGTGGCACAGTCTCGGCGTGTCCGGTTCCCGGTGGCGGGCTGTCGGTGACCGTGTGGCTGCCCGCCGCGCGGTGAGCTCCGGGGAATTCGGTTAACCACCACCCCGGCGAGCACCGCTGTACTGAGTTCTCGGAGTCGTGGGTTGGGTTCTCAGAGTCGGAGAGTCGCGATGTCCAGTTCCAGCGGTGCTGGGGATTCCTCGACGCGTACCGGTCCGTCACCCAGCCGCACCGTGGTGGCCGGGGTGTACCTGCCCTCGTCCAGCCGGTAGGCCACCAGTTCGGTCGGCCCGCGACCGTCCTGGGCCACGCTCCAGAAGAACGGGATGCCGGCCTCGGCGCAGGCGTCCAGCTTGTCGCGCTGTTCCCGTGCGGTGTTGCCGGGTGACCAGATCTCCCCGGCGAGCCGTACGTGCTCGGCACCGAACGAGTTGCCGATGGGAGCGGTGTCCAGCACCACGAAGTCCGGAATCAGCGCCGTCCGCCGCGCGGTGCTGATCTCCACGCCGATGCCGCCCACCGCGAACAGATCCCTTCGTTCCGCGGTCCGGAGCGCGGTTTTGAGCAGGATGAGAAATTCGTTCTCGGCCCATTGGTGCGGGCCGCTCGGTGGTGGCGTCACCAGCCAGTACCCTTCGAGCAGTTCCAGGCGCGACCCGTCGGCGCGGGCGGGCAACGCGTGCCAGTCGTCGATCGTGAACGGGCCGATCTCGTGCTGTACAAGCGCGGTCACCGAGCATCACCTCACCTCGTTCGTGATCCATCATGCCACGACCGCCGAGCCGCCGTGCGTGCGATTCGCCGTGCTCTGGGGCAGCTGTGCTCCGAGGATACCCACGCGAGCGGCCGTCACCGGGAGCGAATCGGCACGGGCTCCCCCCCCCTGGGGGGGGAATGCCTTTTCGTGCGCCGAGGGCGTCGCGGACCACTCCACACCAAAAGGGCCGGGACGGTGGGTACCGCCCCGGCCTCGAAACAACCGGCCACTCCGTGACTCCCGGCCGGAGTCTCCGGAGCGATCGCTCAGCTGCTGGGCAGGCTGGCCACTCCGGGTTGGTGGAAGCGCTTGCCGTTGACCCGCTCGGAGTAGCCCGAGCGGTCCAGGTAGGGGGTGATGCCGCCCAGCCAAAACGGCCATCCCGCTCCGAGGAGCATGCACAGATCGAGATCCGCGGCCTCGACGACGACGTCCTCGTCCAACATGATCCGCGCTTCTTCCGCCAACGCGCGCAGCGCGCGGTCACGGACCTGTTCCTCGGAGAGCGGCTCGTCGCCCTGTTGCCACAGCTCGGCGACCTCGGGGTCGACGATCTGGTTGCCCGCCTCGTCGGTGGTCCACACGCCCGTCTTGCCCGCGTCGACGAACCGCCGGAGGTTGTCGCTGAGACCGAACCGGTCCGGGTAGGCGGCGTGCATGGTCTCGTTGACGTGCTGGGCGATAGCGGGACCGACCAGCTGCAGCAGCACCATCGGACTCATCGGCAGTCCCAGCGGGTTCAGCGCCCGGTCGGCCACCTCGAAGGGGGTCCCCTCGTCGACCGAGGCGATGACCTCGCCGAGGAAACGGGTCAGCAGCCGGTTGACCACGAAAGCAGGCGTGTCGGCGGTCAGCACGCAGGACTTCTTGAGCTTCTTGCCGACCGCGAAGGCCGTGGCCAGCGTGGTGTCGTCGGTCCGCTCGCCCCGCACGATCTCCAGCAGCGGCAGTACCGCGACGGGGTTGAAGAAGTGGAAACCGACCACCCGTTCCGGATGGGCGAGTTTCGCCCCCATCTCGCCGACCGAGAGCGAGGAGGTGTTGGTGGCCAGCACCGTCTCCGGCGAGACGTGCTGCTCCAGCTCGCCGAACACCTGCTGCTTGACCGATATCTCCTCGAACACGGCCTCGATGACGAAGTCGGCGTCGGCGAAGGCGCTCTTGTCCAGCGAACCGGTGACCAGGGCCTTGATCCGGTTCACCCCGTCGGAGGAGAGCCGCCCCTTCGCGCCGAGTTTGTCGATCTCGCCGTGTACGTAGGCCACACCCTTGTCGATGCGCTCCTGGTCGATGTCGGTGAGCACCACCGGCACCTCCAGCCGGCGTGCGAACAGCAGCGCCAGCTGCCCGGCCATCAGCCCGGCGCCGACGACGCCCACCTTGTTGACGTCGTTCGCCAGGGACTTGTCCGGCGCTCCGGCCGGTTTCTTCGCCCGCTTCTGCGTGAGGTCGAAGGCGTACAGCCCGGCGCGCAGCTCGTCGGTCATCAGCGCGTCGGCCAGTGCTTCGGTCTCGGCCGCGTAACCGGCGTCGAGATCGTTGTTCCTGGCGAGTTCGAGCAGTTCGACGGCCTTGTCCACGCCCGGGGAGGCACCGTGCGTCTTGCTCGCCGCGATCTCCTTCGCGCGGGTGATCGCGTCGTCCCAGCCCTGACCGCGGTCGATCTCCGCGCGCTGTACGGTGCTGGATCCGTTGATCACCCGCACGGCCCAGCGCAGCGACTCCTCCAGGAAGTCGGGGGACTCGAGCTGGATGTCGAAGATGCCCATGCCGGTGGCCTTGCCGGGGTTGAGCATCTTGTTCTGGTTGAGCGAGTTCTCCAGGATCACGGTCACCGCCTGGTCGGCGCCGACCAGGTTGGGCAGCAGTTGGGTGCCGCCCCAGCCCGGGAACAGCCCCAGGAAGCACTCGGGGAACGCGATCGCGCCCGCGTTGTCGGCCACGGTGCGGTAGTGGCACGACAGGGCCAGTTCGAGCCCGCCGCCGAGGGCCGCCCCGTTGACGAAGGCGAAGGTGGGGATCTCGGACTCGGTCAGCCGCCGGAACACGTCGTGTCCCGCCTTGGCGATCCGGTGCGCGTACTCCCGTTCGCCGAGCTGGCCCATTCCGGAGAGGTCGGCCCCGACGGCGAACACGAACGGTTTACCGGTCACCGCGATGGCGGCCGGTTCCGCCGCGAACGCCTCGTCCAGTGCGGAGTCCAGCGAGGCGAGACCGGCCGGACCGAAGGTGGACGGCTTGGTGTGGTCGTGACCGTTGTCGATGGTGACGAGCGCGACCCTGCCGTCCAGTCCCGGGACCTCGACGAGCCGGGTGTGGGCTCGGGTCACGACCTCGTCGGGGAACAGGGCTGTGGTTTCGCTGTCGATGCTCACTTGGCGCCCCCGGCGGTCTTGTCGTGGTTCGGGTTCTCCCAGATCACCGTGCCGCCCATGCCGAAGCCGACGCACATGGTGGTGATGCCGTAGCGAACCTCCGGATGCTCGGTGAACTGCCTGGAAAGCTGGGTCATCAGCCGCACGCCCGAAGAGGCGAGCGGGTGTCCGCAGGCGATGGCCCCGCCCCACTTGTTGACCCTGGGGTCGTCGTCGGCGATTCCGAAGTGTTCCAGGAAGGCCAGTACCTGGACCGCGAACGCCTCGTTGATCTCGAAGAGTCCGATGTCGTCGATGGACAGTCCCGCCCGGTGGAGAGCCTTCTCGGTGGCCGGTACCGGGCCCACTCCCATGACCTCGGGCTCCACCCCGGCGAAGGAGTAGCCGACCATGCGCATCCCGACGGGAAGCCCCAGTTCGCGGGCGGTGTCCTCGTCGGCGACCACACATCCGGTCGCACCGTCGTTGAGTCCGGCGGAGTTGCCCGGAGTCACCCGGCCGTGCGGCCGGAACGGAGTCTTGAGTCCCGCCAGGGACTCCACGGTGGTCCCGGGGCGGGGAGGTTCGTCGGCGGTGGCCAGCCCCCAGCCGGACTCGCTGGAGCGGGTGGCCACCGGGACCAGGTCCGCGCCGATCCTGCCCGCTTCCGCTGCCGCTTCGTAGCGCTGCTGGCTGAGCGCTGCGTAGGCGTCGGTGCGTTCCTTGGTCAGGTTCGGGTACCGGTCGTGCAGGTTCTCGGCGGTGGAGCCCATCACCAGTGCGGAGGAGTCGACCAGGTTGTCGGAGACGAATCGCGGATTGGGGTCCACCCCCTCCCCCATGGGGTGGTTGCCCATGTGCTCGACCCCGCCCGCCACGGCGATGTCGTAGCCGCCGAATCCGATGCCCCCCGCGACGTTGGTGACCGCCGTCATCGCGCCGGCGCACATCCGGTCGATCGCGAAGCCGGGTACGGATTTGGGCAGTCCGGCGAGCAGGGCCGCGTTCCTGCCGATCGTCAGTCCCTGATCGCCGATCTGGGTGGTGGCCGCGATGGCGACCTCGTCGATTCGCTCCGGGGGGAGGTCGGGCTGTCGCCGCAACAGTTCCCGAATGACCTTGACGATGAGATCGTCCGCCCGGGTCTCGGCGTAGATGCCCTTGGTGCCTGCCTTGCCGAACGGCGTGCGGACGCCGTCGACGAAGACCACGTTCCTGAGGGCACGCGGCGCTCCCGCCGATGCGGGGCCGCTGCTCGTGTCGGCTGCTGCCGACGCAGGTGCTGCCACGGCGTGCTCCTTGTCGATGTGGGTACGCGTCGATGTGGGTACGCGCCAGGCCGGACGGCTCCGCTGCCCGACGGCGGGCCATGCCGCTACCGGCCGGTAACGTGCACTCTAGCGCTCATTACCGAACGGTAACCAGTGGGATCGATGTCTGCTGGACCACATCCGGGAGACCACCGTCGGAACAGTGGGATCCGAAGCCGCGGACCGGGAATCGAACGGATTATTTCACCTGGTCGGAAGCTTTGTCGTCGGACTCGCCCATCGCCTCGGCGATCGGCTCCGCCGTCAGTTCCACCTGCCAGGGCCGGGCGCCGCGTTCACGCAGCTGTGCCGCTATCGCGGCCACGCTTCCGTCCGAGGGAGGTTGCCAGCAGAGCCTGCGCACCAGATCCGGCAGCAGCAGGTTCTCCGCCGGCAGATTGTTCCGCTCGGCGATACCGGAGAGCACGTTCCGAACCGCGCTCAGCCGGGAGGCCGCGGCCGAGTCCCGCTCCGCCCACCTGTTCGTTGGCGGTGGTCCGTCGTTCGGTGGGGCGGTGGTGGGTAGTTCCTCGTGATCCAGCTCGCGTGCGCCGCGCAGCGCCTCGAACCACTGCTCGGATCTTCTGCGCTGCTGTTTGCCGCCGAACACCGGCAGTGCGACGAGGTCCTCCCTGGTGGCCGGGTTCTCCCGCGCCGCCCGGATGATCGAGCTGTCCGGCAGAATCCGTCCCGGCGCGATGTCCCGGCGGCGGGCGATGTCGTCCCGCAGTTGCCACAGTGCGCGCACGATCGCCAGCTGGACCGGAGTGCGCAGCCGGTGGATTCCCGACGTCCGACGCCACGGTTCCGGTCGTGCGGGTGGCGGCGGAGCCGTGCGGACCGCTTCGAACTCCTGCATGGCCCAGTCGAGCTTGCCCTGCTTGTCGAGTTCCGCCCGCAGCGCGGCACGTAGTTCGACCAACAGCTCCACGTCCAGCGCCGCGTACACCAGCCACTCGTGGGGCAGTGGTCTGCGCGACCAGTCGGCCGCACCGTGTCCCTTCTCCAGCCGGTACGACAGCAGTCGCTCCGCGAGAGCGCCGAGTGACACCCGTTCGTAGCCGGCCAGTCGGCCCGCCAGTTCCGTGTCGAAGAGCCGGTCCGGACGCAGGCCGAGTTCGGCCAGGCACGGCAGGTCCTGCGAGGCCGCGTGTAGTACCCATTCCGTGTCACCGAGTGCGGCGACGAGCGGCCCCGGATCCCCGTTGAGCGCGATCGGGTCGATCAGTACCGTGCCCGTGCCCTCCCGGCGTAACTGCAGCAGATACGCCCGCTGCGAGTAACGGTACCCGGAGGCACGCTCGGTATCGATCGCGATCGGCCCACTCCCCGCCGCCAGTGCCGCGGCGGCGAGACGCAGGGATCGGGGCTGCTCGACCACCGGTGGGACACCACCGGAGGGACGTGTCAGCAACACTGGTTCGGAATGGTCCGGTTCGGCGGATTCGGGGTGAACAGCATCCACGGCTCACAGACGATACGTCCCTCTATCGGCTGAGGGGACCGAACGGTCCGATTCACCGTCCGCCGACCGGTTCGATGGGGGGTGTCAGGTCATCGAATCACTCCGGCTCGCATTGCCAACGCGACCATCTGGGCCCGGTCTCCGGTGCCCAATTTGCGTCCGATCCTCGACAGGTGACTCTTCACCGTCAGAGCGGACAAATTGAGCGTTTCGCCGATCTCTTTGTTGGATCGGCCGTCCGCCACCAGTTGCAACACTTCGATCTCACGAGCGGAGAGCTCGCGCGGAGTGTTGTCGGTGCCCGGAACCCGGGTACCGGCGGCCAACACCGGAGCCACGTTCGGATCGGCGTACACACCGCCGTCCAGCACGCGGCGCACGCCGTCCGTGACCACGGTCGGTGATGCCGATTTCAGCAGGTATGCCTGTGCTCCCGCCTGAAACGCGGCCCGAACCGCATAGGGGTCGTCGGACGAGGCGAGCACCACGATCCGTGGCCAGCCCTGGGTACGTAATTCCGTAACCAGGTCTACACCTGTCCCATCGGGCAGTCCCAGATCGAGGACTGCCAGGTCGCACGGACCGGTGGCCAAGGCACGCGCCTTGGCCTCGGCCATCGATGCGGCTTCGTGCACCGTGCCGGCCCCCATCTGCAGCAGCCGAGAGGATATGGCCTCCCGGAGCAGCGGATGATCGTCCACCACGAGCACCGTGAACAGCTCTTCCCGCGGGTGCGGAACCATGTTAGCCGGCAATGCACCGGCTGGCGTGGTACGAGCGGCCTGACCTAAGCCGACGGCAGCCACGTCACTACCTCCCTGGAGTCGGTCGTGCCCCCCGACCGGCACCGGGACTCTCGGCCGATCAGCCGCGCCACTGATCGACCGAAAGTGGTGTCGTTCAGGTTGTAGCGTAACCGTCCGAGCGGATTATTGGGACGATCAAACGGGTATGTATCCCGATCGAGTTGTCCTCGATGTGACTCTGCCTACTTCTTTCGGGTGACACTAGAAAACAGTGTTAACGCCGAAGCGTGGTGATTCGATACAGATCTTTCGATCTTCGTGTCTCCGGCGGTATCGGAACGATGCGGGACGGTCGTCCCCTCGCGCCGCTCCTGCGGCCGCCCCGACGGCTCCGTGGGCCGCGGGAGGTGCCTCAGCGGTATCCGGTGAGCCCGTCCCGCCGCTGAGTGACCGTTCGACGGGGCGGGCGTATTCGCCTGCATCCACCCGGGCAGCGCTCGACAGCGAGCCACCCGCCGGAGGTGTTCAGCCGTGCCTGCGGCGTTCCGTTGTCCGGTTGCCCAACACGCTCACGCCGACCGGCGGCAGCCCGGCCGCGGCGCCGATCACTTCCTGGAACGCACGTGCGTGCGCGGTCAGTTCGCTGTCCGAAGGAGTCCAGGAACCCCGCAGCTCCAGTTCGTGCTCGCGCGCCGGTTCCGCTATCTCACCGAACCTGGCCGAACAGGTCGCGGTAACCGTGCCACCCAGCGCCGTGTGGCCCGCGCGGCACGAGTGCAGCGCTTCCGTCAGCCACGACCAACCGAGCTCGGCCAGCCCGGGGTCGCCCGCCAGCTCGCTTCCCACATCGGCCCGCAGGTAGAGGACCAGTCGCAGCACACCTTCCCAGGAGGGCTGCCCCTCCGGATCGTGCAGCAGTACGAGGCGGGCCGTGACGGCCGTGCCCTCGGGGCCACTCGTCTCGGCCGCCAGCGCATAGGTCCACGGAGCGAGCCGTTTCGGTGGGCGTATCTCGCTGAGCTCTATCTCCCTGCGGGGAGGTGGGGCCTGCAGTGTTGCCACCGCGTCCCGAAAAACCATGGGAACAGCCGACATCTCGGTCACAGCAGGTGACTGTAAGACCTGTTCGCAATCACGTGGCGACGCCACGCCGGAGATCACGAACAGTGGACCGGACGCTCGGCTTACTCGCACGGCGTGCGAACATGAGGTCGGATCCGTCCCGCACGGATCCGACCACCCGGGTGGAGGGGCTCCGGCGAGCCCGCGACGTCGGTTGGCGTGCCGTTACCCGGCCACCCGCGCAAGCCGTCCCGCAAGGACTTCCGAGGAGCCCCGTTGCGCTTGTCCGGACGTGGTCCTTCCGGCTCCGCGACATTTCGTCACGTTGGCGGCCGGGGCCCGGAGTCGGCCCTACGGCGCCCCTGATCCCTTCGAATCGGCGGAGGATTCCGATGACCCATCCCACGCACGTCTCCAACCGACGCGGGCTCGACGATGCTCCGTTGCTGGTGGCCGCGAACGGCGGAACTCCTGAACACACCCCCGTGTGGTTCATGCGTCAGGCGGGGCGCTCGTTGCCGGAGTACCGCCGGGTGCGGGAAGGCGTGCCCATGCTGCGGGCCTGTCTCACGCCGGAACTGGTCTGTGAGATCACGATGCAACCGGTACGAAGGCACGGCGTGGACGCCGCGATCCTGTTCAGTGACATCGTGCTTCCGCTCTACGCCGCCGGTGTGGGGCTGGACATCGTCTCCGGCACCGGCCCGGTGGTCAACCAGCCCGTGCGGGGTGCCGCCGACGTGGCAGCCCTGCCCGAGTTGGAGGCCGAACACGTCGAAGGGGTGGCCGAGGCGATCCGGTTGCTGCTCGGCGAGCTGGGTCGGACACCGCTCATCGGGTTCGCAGGGGCCCCGTTCACACTGGCGTCCTACCTCGTCGAGGGTGGTCCGAGTCGCAACCACGAGCGCACCAAGGCGCTCATGCACTCCGACCCGGAAACCTGGCACGCGCTGCTCGGCAAGCTCGCCGAGACCACGCTGAAATTCCTGCGGGTTCAGGTCGACGCCGGAGTCGACGCGATTCAGCTGTTCGACTCCTGGGCCGGCGCGCTCTCCCCCCGTGACTACGTCACCTACGTGCAGCCGCACACCAGCCGGATCCTGCGGGGCGTAGCGGAGTACACCGGCGGCGAGGTGCCGCGGATCCACTTCGGGGTGGGGACGGGTGAACTGCTCGGAGCGATGCACGAGGCCGGCGCCAGCGTGACGGGGGTCGACTGGCGGGTCCCGTTGGACACGGCCGCGGCGCGGATCGAGCCGTCGCACCCCTCGCGCCCCGTGCTGCAGGGAAATCTCGACCCGGCGGTGCTGTTCTCGGACTGGGATTCCGTGCGCGGCGAGACGGAGCGGATCCTCGCGGAGGGCGAGTCGGCCGGTGGGCACATTTTCAACCTCGGGCACGGCGTGCTGCCCGACACCGACCCCGAAGTGCTGACCAGGCTCGTCGAGTTCGTGCACTCCCGCCGAGACTGACCGGAGCGGGGACCATGTCCAGAGTCGCTGTGATCGGCGGCGGCATCGCCGGGATGACCGCCGCGCACCGGTTGCGGAAGTTGTTGGGCGAGCATGCCGAGATCGTCGTGTTCGACCAGGCCGAGCGAACCGGCGGCAAGCTGTACACCGCTCGGCTCGCCGATCGTGGCTACGATCTCGGGGCCGAGGCGTTCCTGGCGCGACGTCCGGAAGTCCCTCGACTGGCCGCTGAGCTCGGGTTGGACGAGGAGCTGGTGCACCCCGGTTCCGCCTCGGCGACGGTGCGTGCGGGCGGGGGAAGCCGTTCACTGCCCGCGGGGATGCTCATGGGGGTCCCCGCCTCCGGACGGGCCGTCAACGGGGTTCTCTCGGAGAGCGGGGTCCGTGCCGTCGAGCGGGAGGAGTCGCTCGAACCGCTGCGGTTGTCCGGAGGTGACGCCTCGGTCGGTGCCCTGCTGCGGGAGCGGCTCGGATCCGAGGCCGTCGAACGCCTCGTGGAGCCGTTGCTCGGCGGGGTCTACGGCGGTTCGGCCGACGCCCTGGGCCTGCGCGCCACCATGCCCGCGCTGGCGAACGCCCTGGACGCGGGCGCCGAGTCGCTGACGGCCGCCGTCAACGCGGCCATGCCCGAACCGCCCCCGCCCGGCACGGAAAGGCCTCCCGTGTTCGGGGCGTTCCGGCAGGGCTACGACACGTTGCTCGACGAACTGCGGAAGCACTCGCGGGCGAGTTTCGAACTCGGCAGGCCGGTTCGCGCCCTGCGTCCGCTGGCCCGGGGCTGGAGCCTGTCGATCGGTTCCGCTCCGAATCCTCGGACGCTCGAGGTGGACGCGGTCGTGCTCGCGGTGCCCGCCCCCGCGGCCCGCAAGCTGCTCGCCGAACCCGTCCCGGATGCCGCCGACCGCTTCGGTCGTCTCCAACTCGCCTCCATGGCCGTGATTGGACTGGCCCTGCCGTCCCACGTCGAGCTGCCCACGGCCTCCGGAGTGCTCATCGCCCGCGGCGAGCGGCACGCGGACGGGACTCCGTTCGCCGCGAAGGCGTTCACCTTCTCCAGCCGCAAGTGGCCGCATCTGCGCGGCGGCGAGAAGGAGCTGCTGGTCCGGGCCTCGGTGGGCAGGGGAGACCCCGCCGAACTCCGGCCGGACGACGACGAACTGCTGCGCCGGGTACGCGCCGATCTGGCCGAACTCACCGGAGTGACCGCCACGCCCACGCAGCACCGCGTCGTTCGTTGGGGCGGTGGGCTGCCGCAGTACGGCGTGGGGCACTCCGAGATCGTCGCCGGGATCGAGGACGCGGTCTCGCGGACACCGCGGCTGGCGGTGGCGGGCGCCGCGCTGCACGGCGTGGGGGTACCCGCTTGCGTCGGCACCGGCGAGTCGGCGGCGGCCGCGATCGCGGAACAGCTGGCAGCGAGCTGAGGCACATCCCCGCGCACCTGTCCTCCGCGGTGGAGGGGAGCGGTGGCAGACTGGTCGGTATGGCCCGCCTGAACTACGCCGAATTGAACGATACGATCCGCTACACCATGTGGTCGGTGTTCCGCGTCCGGCCGGGGGAACTCCCCGAGGACAGGGAGAAGGCCGGGGTGAGCACCAGGCGGTTCCTGGAAGGACTCGAGGAGTCCTCGGACCTCGTGGTGCGTGGTGTCTACGACGTCTCCGGTATGCGTGCCGACGCCGACTTCCTGATCTGGTGGCACGCCTCCCGGATCGAGGACCTGCAGACGGCCTACTCGGACTTCCGGCGCGAGACCCCGCTCGGGCGGGCCAGCGAGCCGGTGTGGAGCAATGTGGCCGTGCATCGGCCGGCCGAGTTCAACAAGAGCCACGTTCCGGCCTTCATCGCCGGTGAGGAGCCGCGTGCCTACGTGTGCGTCTACCCGTTCGTGCGCTCCTACGAGTGGTACCTGCTTCCGGACGAGGAACGGCGGGACATGCTCGTCGAGCACGGCAAGGAGGCCAGGGACTATCCGGACGTGCGGGCGAACACCGTTCCCGCCTTCGCGCTGGGCGATTACGAGTGGATCCTGTCCTTCGAGGCCGACGAACTCCACAGGCTCGTCGACCTGATGCGCCACCTGCGCGCCACCCAGGCTCGGCTGCACGTGCGCGAGGAGACCCCGTTCTACACCGGGCCGCGTGTGGAGGCGGAGGACTTGGTCGCGCGGCTGCCGTGAGGTTCGGCGCCGAATTGATTTTGCGCTGATTCAGCGCTAATGTTGTGCTATGGCGACCATACAAGTTCGCGATCTCTCCGAACGCGCTTACGAGGTTCACCGCACCCGGGCTCGTGCATCGGGTCAGTCGCTGCAGGCGTATCTACGTGGTGTGTTGGAAGAGGAGGCGTCGAGAACCCCGAAGGCGGAGGTTCTGGCGACGATGGAGCGAGTGCTGGAGACGAACACCGGGACTGGCGTGACAGTGGACAGCATCGTCGAGGACCGGGAAGCCGAGCGTCGATGACGTCACTGGTCGTCATCGACGCTTCAGCGGCGCTTCTCGCTCTCACGAGCTCCGAATCCGCCGCGCGCTCCTTCCGAACGCGCCTTCCCGAACTCGAGTGCCATGTCCCGCATCAGTTCGACGCCGAAGTGGGCAACGTCCTGCGACGTAAGGAGTTGCGGGGGGAACTGGACCAGGAGTCCGCTCACGCAGCGCTGCGTGCGAGCAGACATGTAGCTGATCAACGTTACCCTCACGTCGGGCCACTCGCCGAGATGGCCTGGTCACTGCGCGGTGCGGTTACCTTCTACGATGCTCTTTACGTCGCGTTGGCCACCACCCTGGACGTGCCCCTGCTGACCGCCGACGCTCGGCTTGCCAGAGCCCCCGGACTGTCCTCGACTGTCGAGCTCGTCGCGTGAGCACTGTCGATCGGTCGGAGGGCGGCATGGGCTCTCACCACGTTCTCCTTCGGTCCCGGCCGAGACCGTGCTCACCGGCGGTGAGGGCAGCACGTACTGCTTCGTCACCGGATGAGCCGGCCCCGGCCGGAGTCCCGTCGTCTGCCGCTTTCTTCGCCGGTCAGGCGTTCTCGTCCGGCTCCAGTCGCAGCGCGACGGAGTTGATGCAGTAGCGCTGGTCGGTGGGGGTGGGGTAGCCCTCTCCCTCGAACACGTGGCCGAGGTGGCTGTGGCAGGACGCGCAGAGCACCTCCACGCGCACCATGCCGTGCGAACGGTCCTCTCGGAGCAGGACCGCTTCCGAGTCACTGGGGTCCCAGAAGGACGGCCAGCCGCAGTGCGACTCGAACTTGGTGCCGCTGCGGAACAGTTCGGCGCCACAGGCGCGGCATTCGTAAACGCCCTGGGTCTTTTCCTCCACGTAGGCACCGCTGTACGGCGCTTCGGTGGCTCCCTGCCGCAACACGGCGTACTCGTCCTGGTCGAGTCGTTCCCGCCACTGCTGTTCCGACTTGACGACCTTGGGGGTGGTTCCCACTACCGGATCCATACCTCCACGATAATTCCGTGCGAGTACGGCGGCACCGCAGGAGGCGCGGTCCCTCGAAAAGCGGGACTCCCCGGGGACGGGATTCCACGGGAGGCGGCACTCATCCTCAGGCGGGTCACCCCGAGAACGCCGCCACCATGAAGACCAGGGCGTTCCATATCGTGAAGGCCACCCCAAGCAGGATCAGTGTGACCACGACGACGGCGAGCAGTCTGCGCTCGCCCCGCAGCCGGTTCGCGCTCTGCGCGAAGTCGCCGACCCCCTGCAACATGCCCTCGACGGTCGCTCGGGAGCCACAGTGCTGCATCCGATCCAGATGCGCGGCGAACGCCTGTGCCTCCGGGTCGTGCGGGTCCAGCCCGATCAGGTCGTCGGCGAAACGGCCGGCCGGCTCGTCCGGTTCGCCGTGCTCGGCGCGTGACATGCTCCCACGGTAACCCTCAGTGCCCCTCAGTGCGCCCGTGTCGAACGTTCTCCGAAACCACCTGATCGGTTCGGAAAGCCGCTGCCGGGACTCCCGTCCGAGCGGTTTTCCCGTGCCGTTTCGGACGGAACCCACGCGGCTGGTCGGGTGGGGGCGCGGCCGAGCGGTCGAGGAAGAGCCCGACGAAGCACCACCGAGACCGAACCGAGAACGGTGTTCGATCGCGGCTGTCGCCCGTCCAGCGGTATCCGTGACGCGGACGGCGGGGCAGCATCGACGTGTCGATGTTCCTGCGATCAGGAGGCTGTCATGGAGCAAGCCGTGGCACAGACCGCGACGGAAACACAGTTCGGTGGGTGCAGCTGCTGCGCCAGTTGCAGTGGACCCTCCTGCGGGTGCTGCAGCAGCTGCTGACGAGATCCCGCGGCCCCCGGGTCCGCGATGTCGTTCGCTGGGCGGAACCTCCCGTCTGCTCCGGCCGTGGTGAGGCCCGACGTCGAGTAGCCGACTACGGCCACGTCGGGCCTTGTTCGCGAGAGCGCAGGCGGGAGAGCCCGTCGGGAAATCCCGCTGGTCGGGACGGACATCACGCCGGACAGGCCGCGTCGCGGGGCGGAACCTTGCCCGCGACGAGGAATTCACCGACGAGTTCCGTGACGCAGTCGGACCGTCCCAGCGCACCGTGACCGCTTCCCAACCAGTTGATCTTGCTGCCGTCGGGCAGCGTGGCTGCCGTGTTCTCACTACCGGTCGCGGGGGTCAGGGGATCGTGCTCGGTGGTTATCACCGGTATACGCGGCAGTCGGCCGTTACCGGGCGAAGGCAAGGCCTGTTGTGGCCTGGGCCAGGTGGAGCACCTGATCAGCCGCTGTGCGAACACGCCGCCGAACAGTGGCCTGCTGTCGACCCATTCCTCGGCGATGTTGCGCGCACGTTCCGGCGGGAGCCGCAACATCGTGTCGTTGCAGCGCGTGACCATTCGCTGTCCCAGCCGGTCGGCCCCGACCTCGGAGTTCCGGACGAAGCCCGCCAACGCGCTGCCGTCGCCGTTCTCGGCCGCCGCGATGGCCCGGATCAACCGGGGCCAGTCCTCCCGGCTCCCCAGACCGTGCAGCACCGCTCTGGCCAGTTCTCCCGAGGTGAGTGGTGCTCCGTCCGCCGGTAGGGGTTGCCCGCGGGTGCGTTCGATGAGCGAGTCCAACCGTTGCCTCGGCGAGTCACCCAGCGCGCATTCCCCGGACTCGCCGCACGTCGCGGCGAACACGTCGAAGGTCCGCTCCGCGCTGTCGGCACGCCGTTTCAGCTGCGCCAGGGTTTTCAGCGTCGGGTCCGGCGCGCCGTCGAAGACCATTCGGCCCACGTTGTTCGGATGGTCACGCGCGTAGACGCTCAACACGCGTGAGCCCTCGCCACGTCCGATGGCGTGCAGTCGAGGTACCTCGAGTTGCAGCCGCAGTTCCTCCAGGTCGGCCGCCGCGTGGCGTGTGTCGTAGGTCTGGGCTCGTCGCTCCAGCTCCAGCAGGCATTCCTGGCTGGCCGTGCGCACCGATTCCAACAACCTGGCCAGCGTCGCCTCGTCGGTCGCTCGCGAGTCGAACCGAGTGATGGCCTCGCGTTCCTGCTCGGGTACGCAGTTCGTCGGATCGGACTCCCCGGTACCCCGGCGGTCCATTCCGATGATCCTGAACTCGCGCAGCATCCGATCGGGCAGCCGCGTGGCGAGACGCGCGGCGAAGGTGGTTCCCGGAGCGCCACGGATGTCGTTGACCACCACCAACGGGACGTCGCCGGAGCCCGCGGCCAGCAGTGCGATTTGTGTGGTGCCACCGCGTACTGCCCCGGGAGGATCGGTACTGGTCAGCAGGTTCGTGCACGAGAACCGCATGTCGCCGGGGGAGTGGCTCGCCCCCAGTTCACTCCTGGTCGCACCGGTACAGTCCGACCAGTTCAGCGCGTTCTGGGTCGACGGCCCCAGCGGTGGCACGGTTCGTGGCTCGGAGTTCCGAGGGGTTCGCGCACCGGAGTTCCCGTCGTCCCGATAGGCCACGGCCGGACGATCCGACGGTCCCGCGGAACATGCCGTGAGCACCAGAAGCAGCAGGATGACACCGACTCTGCCGATGACGCGCGGCACGTGAACTCCTTCTCGGCGCGGTGTGCTGACTCGGACGGGCGCCTTACCCCGCTGTGCACCCCCCTGTGCACTCCGGGAATCATCGCACGACCGGTGTGAGAAGTGGGTGAACGGTTACGGCGGTGACGGGGTCACGGCGGTGGTCCCGCTCGTGTGCGGTTGCAGTAGTCTGCCGACCGGCAGGGCCTCCGGTAGCGGTGGTGACGAACGTCGCCGCCCCGGACAGCATCGATTCGGACAGGAGCGGAACGCGACCGTGGCACAACTGGACGAGGCATCGTCCGCCGGAGGGCAGCCCGACGGGCGGTTCGGCGCGCTGGCCACCCGTGCTTTCGGGGCCGTGCCCCCGCCTGTGCTCGTGGTTACCGGCATGATCAGTTTGCAGGTCGGCGCCGCCTTCGCCAAGCAGCTGTTCGCCATGGCCGGCGCGTTCGGCGTGAGCGCGATCCGACTCACCTTCGCGGCGCTGGTGCTGCTGTTGGTGTGGCGTCCCGCGCTGCGGATGGACCGCAAAACTTTTCCGGTCGTCGCAGGCTACGGCGCGATGCTCGCCGGGATGAACACCAGCATTTACCACGCTTTCGAGCGAATTCCGCTGGGTGTGGCGGTCACCATCGAGTTCCTGGGGCCGTTGTCGGTCGCCGTTTTCGGTTCCCGTCGCAAGCTCGACGTGGTTTGGGCGCTGCTCGCCGCCACCGGCGTGCTGCTGCTCTCCCGCGTCGAGGGCGGACTCGATCCACTGGGGATCGCCTTCGCGCTGCTGGCGGCGGTGTTCTGGGCGGGCTACATCCTGATGGGGGCCAAGCTCGGCGACCGCACCACGGGCGGGGGTGGGCTCGCCGTCGGGATGGCCGTCGGCGCGGTGCTGGTGCTCCCGTTCGGGGTGGTCGAGTCGAACACCGCGCTGCTCGATCCGCACGTGCTGCTCGTGGGTCTGGTGGTTGCCCTGATGTCCTCCGTCGTGCCCTACTCACTGGAACTGGAGGCGCTGCGCCGCATCCCGCCGCGGGTCTTCGGGGTGCTGATGAGTCTGGAGCCCGCCGTGGCCGCCCTGGCCGGGCTGGTGGTGCTGCGGGAGGCGCTCGGCGTGGGGCAGTGGCTCGCGGTGCTGTGCGTGGTGCTCGCCTCGATCGGAGCGACTCGCGACAGTGGGCGAGCTTGAGAGACGGGCCTTCTCACCGCACGCGTTGCGCCGGGGAGCTGTCCAGGTCCAGTCGGACCACGGTCGGCAACGTCTCGACGCGGAGCGCCTCGCGGGCTCGGGAGAGCACCTTCTCGTCCAGTTCCTCCCAGACCTGCCGGACATCGGTGCCGTGCTGCAACGACAGCACCATCCGCAGTCCTGGGTTCTCGGGACTGCCGGTGGTACGCACCCGCACCCGGGTAACACCGCTGATCTCGCGCGCGTCGGTCCGCACCGCGTCCGTGAAAGCCGCCCCCGTGAGCGAAGTGGTCCCCGTGGCACCGTCGCCGATGTGGATGTCCGGGCGGTTCTCCGGGCGCAACGCGTGGATCAGCCACCAGAGTCCCAGCAGTATCAGCAGCACGCCCAGCGCGGCCACCGCCGCGAGACTCAACCGCGGATTGTCCCGGATCCACTGCTCCAGCAACGGGTCCAGTACCGGGCGGCCCGCCCGGTACATCCCGAGGGCTCCCGAGCCCACCAGCAGTGTCAGCGCACCCGCCAGTACCGCCAGCGTCCCGACCACGTGAACGATCGTCCGCTCGAAGGTCAGCGAGCGTCCCAGTCGGTTCGCCGTACGCTCGGGTTGCCGCGGTGTGCTCGACTGCTCAACCGCCATGATCGCTCCTCGACAGCCTTGTGGTCATCGCTGCTTCGCCGGTTTGACCGCGACCGAGACCTTGGGGGGTGTGACCAGTGGCAGTTCCTCCGTCGCGGTCCGCGCGGTCTCCCGCAGTCTGGGTTCGAGGTCACCGACATCGGTGAATTGGCCGACCGCGTTGACCCGCACCGCTTTACGGTGCGCGACCACGGATGCGCGTGCCACTCCGTCCTGCTCCCGAACCCGGTGGCCGACCAGCCGCGCGAGTGACCGAGGACGGGTGACCACCACCACCCCCGGAGCGGGGTTGTGCAGTCTGATCTCCCCCCTCCCCGCCCGTGCGGCCACGAGAATCAGCAACAGGCCGAGCACGGCGGTGACGGCCGCCCCCGTTCGCACCAGGGTGTCCCGCCAGGAGACCCCGGCCAGTTCGTCTCGCAGGGTGGCACGTGCCACCAGCAGCGGGTCAGCTCCCGTGGAGACCGCGGCTCGTACCACTTCGACCACCAGCAGCAGACCAGCGGCCAGGAACAGCAGTCCCAACAGCGTGGTGAGGAATCGAACGAACGCGCGCATCGGTCGGCAGTCCTTCCAGTGTGAGCGGCTACTCCACCCGCGGGGCTGTGGGGCGTGGCACCAACGCGGTGACCGTGACGTCCACCGCGGAGACACGGCAGTCCGCCAGGCGTTCCAGCTCGGTGCGTACCCGTTCGCGAACGGCGCTCACGGTCTCGGCGATCGGTGCCGGGTAGCGCAGTGCGAGGTCCAGACGTATCCGCAGTTGTCGCTCCGGTCCGGTCAACCGGGCCGTCGTGCCGTGTTCGCCCGTACCGACTCCCGCCACGCGCCGCCGCATCCGAACACAGTTCGGTACGGAGTCCGCCGCGTGTTCGGCGATGCTGCGCAGTACGCCGCGGTCGATACGCAGTTCACCGCGCTCCGACGGCTCGGTGAACCCGCCGCGCTCGGAACGTGTCGTCGCGGCGTCCTCGGTGGTACCCACTGTCCCGGTCACCGGTCCTTGCCCCGTCCGAACAGGTCACCGAGCTCCATGTCGCCGTCCACGAACCGGCCCACAACGAAGCCGATCAGACCGACCGCCAACGTGATCAGAAAGGCGGTGAAACCACCAATGGCTACCGCTACGCCGAGAATCAGCCCGGCGATCAAGCCGGTCTGTGTCGCGTTCATGGCACAACCTTCCTATTCGTCCCGCGAGCCGGTGTGTGTTCGGTCGGGTACGTGACCGCCGCGGTCATACGACTCGCGGCCCGCGCCCGCGGCGTGCTCGCCATTTCCGTAGCCGGGCGAGCAGCCCCCGGAGACCGTGCCGACGCACGAGCACCACCGGTCCCTCTCCCCGTTCGTCGGGCAAGGGGTTCGGTGTTTCGTCCGGCGAGCGCATTCCGTCCCGTATCGACTGTAGTTCCGCGACACCGGCGGCGAAGACTTCGGAATCACCACCGACGTCGGGATGGTTCGCACGTACGAACTCCCGCAGCCGGATCCGCGCTTCCCTGGCGTCATCCGAATCCCGGCGTGAGTCCGCACTCCGGCACGAACCGGTCACCTCGTCTCACCCGCCCCGTGGTTCGACTCCGGTTCCTGTTCCGGTGTGAGCACGTCCGCGACGGTCACGTCGATCCTCGTTTCGCCGGTCACTTCGCGTATCCTTTCCCGGAGCTCGGCCGCCAGTTCGGGAACGGGACGCCGCAGCAGCAGTACTACACACACCTCGGTCGTGTCGCCGGTGTCGGCGGTGGTTCGGACACCGGTCACTCGCCGCCCGGGCAGGTGGGTGGCGACGGTTCCGTATTCCCCGCCGTCCAGCCGGACCACACAGGGGTGCTCCAGAGCCGCGGCCGCTATCCGCTCGGCGACGTGCTCGTGCTCCCGCCCGTTCTCGTGTTCCGTGGTCATTCCGTGCTCCCGTGCTGTCATGGCGTGGTTCGGGACGCACAACGTCCTCGGACGGGGGTGGGGCAGCAGCCGTTGCTCAGCCGGTCACTGCACTCGTGAGCCCGTCCCGTTCTGCTGGGTTTCCTCCTCGTCCTCGGAGGGGAGGTGGATGTCGTTGACCGAGATGTTGACCTCGGTCACCTCCAAGCCGCACATGCGTTCCACGCTGTGGATCACATTGCGGCGTACCGCACGGGCGAGATCCACGATCGCGGCACCGTACTCCACGACGATGTCCAGGTCGATCGCGGCCTGGCGTTCTCCGACCTCCACCTGTACGCCCGAGACGTTCGAACTCCCGCTGCTGCCGGGGATGCGTTCCCGCAGGGCGCCGAAAGCGCGTGACACGCCGCCCCCCATCGAGTACACCCCGGAGATCTCCCGCGCGGCGATTCCGGAGATCTTCTGCACCACGGAGGAGGAGATGCTGGTCCTACCCTCCGAGGTGTCGTCCGCCAGGCGCGCGGGTGAGCCTCCCGAACGCGACTCCGGGATACTGGTCGCGTCCGTGCTACCCGTCTGTTCCGACTGCGTGGATTCCGACTTGCCCGAACGGGTGGAGCTGCTGCCCGACTGCGTCATGCCTACTCCTTTCGAGGACACCGGTCGCCCTGCCCTCCGCGCTGCTGCCGGGGCTCCCGGCGTGAACTGGTACCCGATCAGATGCTAATTCCTGTCGCGGCCTTCCGGCCCGCCATGCGTTATCACCCGATTGGGGGATGCTCGGGTTCTTCCGTGGTGCCGTCCCACGGGGGGAGGACATTGGCCAGCCGCACGGAGACCTCCGGGGTGCCCGCGTCGAGATGCCCGTGCAGCGCGTCCAGCAGTCTTCGCCGGATCTCGGGAAGCAACTCTTGAGCGGCCGTCCGGTGGGTGGCCACCAGATCGACCCGCACCGTCTCCTTCGTCATCAGGCACGAGCGCACCGCCATGCCGGAGAAGTCCTCCAGGACCTCCGTGCTCAACCGCCGCGTCAGACTCAGCGTCGCCGCCGGCTGGATGAGCAGTGTGCCGTGTTCCTGCGACAGTTCCATTGGTTGGCCACCGTGCCTGTCGCGCAGTCCGCGCAGGGTGGCCAGCGTTCGATCCACCAGGTCGTTCGAGGGAGCCGTGTGACTCCGTGCCAGTCGTCGCACCGGTTGCCAGCGCCGGGAGGTCTCCGCGAGCTCCGCGCGACAGTGCGGACACTCCCACAGGTGCTCCTCGAACTCCGAGGGGAGACCCTCCAGGTGATATCCGATCAGTTCGCCGAGGCGGTGACCGCAGGGCAGGCGCCGGTCCGAAGCGAAGCTCTCTTCGTTCAAGGCACCTCCTTCAACTCGGCCAACAGCGCCAGCCGCGCTCGGTGGAGTCGGGACCGCAGCGCGGTTACGTTCACCTCCAGCACCTCGGCGACCTCCTCGTAGTTCATGCCCTCGAGCTCACGCAGCACCAGTGGCAGTCGCTGGGAGGGTTCGAGGCGGGATATCGCCGCGTGCACTCGTCTGGTCTCCTCCTCGCGTAACGCCGCCCCCTCCGGATTTCCCGTCTCGCCCACCGGGGTCATGGCTTCGTCGGTCGGATCCAGTGGAACCGTGGGACGCCGTTTGCGGACCTGGCTCAGTGCCGCGTTGGTGACCACTCGGTAGAGCCACGTCGACGCGGCGGAGTCACCCCGAAACGTGGTCAGCGAGCGCCAGGCAGAGACCCAGGCGTCCTGCACGGCGTCCTCCGCCTCCGCCTGATTTCCCACTATTCGCAGAGCCACGCGGTAGAGCTTGTCGGTGTGCGTGCGCACGAGGGAGTCGAACGCCGAGGTGTCGCCGTTCCCGGCCGCCATGAGCAGTGCGCTGTCGTCGCGGACGCGCTCGTCGAGCTGTTGGTCGGAATCGACCCCGTCGGTCACTCGGCCAGTCTCCCGTAGCGGAGCAGAAGCATCGATTCGTCGGCGTACAGCGCCGAGAGCAGCCGCATGCCACGCGGTGTTCCGGCCGCTGGGCCTGTGGCGATCCTACTGGTGTCCCCGCTGGTCAGCAGTGGTGAGACGGTTAGGCAGAGTTCGTCGACCACATCAGCGGCGATCAGTGATCCGAACAGGCCGGGGCCACCCTCGCAACCGATGCGGTACAGCCCGCGCCGTGCCAGTTCCCGCAGGGCCGTCGGGAGATCGACCTCGTCCCGCCCCGCGATCACCACTTCGGCACCCGCCTCGGTCAGCGCGGTGACGCGCTCCGCGGGAGCCGCCTCGCTGGTGAGCACGATCGGGGTGGCGACCGTGTCGGTGAGCAACGGTGATGCGGGGTCGACCGAACCGCTGCCGGTGACCACCGCTATCGGGGGCACTTCGCCCATCCCGCGTTCGGCGCGGCGTCGGGTGCGTGCCTCGGTGCGCCTTACCCCCCGGTACCCCTCGGCCATCGCGGTCCCGGCTCCGACCAGTACGACATCCGAGAGATCCCGGATCAGCGAGAGCACGCGTCGGTCCGCGGCGCTGGACAACCCGCGCGAGCCGCCGTTCACCGCCACGGCGCCGTCCAGGCTGGAGACGAAGTTCACCCTCACCCACGGGCGGCTCAGTTCCGGTGGGTACTCGTAGAAACCCTCCAGCTCGTCGGCCGTTTCCGGCTCGCTGCCCACCTGTTTCGGCTCTGGAACGGGCCACAGCTGCTGCATGGTTCCATCTCAGCACGGCCACGGGCAGCCACCAGCCTCCGGTTACAGTTCCAGCATGAGCATGCCGCGCCTGGTCGACCGCCACCCCGAGCTCGGTTCCGACGAACTGGTCGCCGCGCTGACCCCTCCGCCGCGCTTCGACGAAGTACGGTTCGACAACTATCTGCCCAACCCCGCCGAGCCGAGTCAGGCCGCGGCGGTCGACGCCTGCAGAGAGTTCGCCGCCGGTATCGGCCGCCCCGCTTCCGGTGGAGCCTCCTGGTTGCGTTCGTTGTTCGGCAGGGGCGGCAGGAACGGCAACTCCGACGGGCTGCCCGGGCTCTACCTGGACGGGGGCTTCGGGGTGGGCAAGACGCATCTGCTCGCCTCGCTCTGGCACGAGGTCGAGCGGCCGAAGGCCTATGCCACCTTCGTCGAGCTGACCAATCTCGTGGGCGTGCTCGGTTTCAACGATGCCGTGCGCAGGCTCTCCGACCATCGATTGCTGGCCATCGACGAGTTCGAACTCGACGACCCCGGTGACACGATGCTGGTCACCCAGCTGTTGAGCAGACTCACCGACGCCGGAGTGCGGGTGGCCGCGACCTCGAACACCCTGCCCGACAAGCTGGGCGAGGGCAGGTTCGCCGCCGTGGACTTCCTGCGGGAGATCCACGCGATGGCCGAGCGGTTCCGCGTCGTGCGTGTCGACGGCCCCGACTATCGGCACCGCGATCAGCCCGAACCTCCCGAACCACTCGACGAGAACGAACTCGCCGAGCGGGCCAGTGCCACCCCCGCTGCCACGTTCGACGACTTCGAACAGCTGTGCGCCCACCTGCAGCGAGTGCATCCCTCCAAGTACGGCCGAATGGTCGACGATGTCACCGCGGTTCACCTGAGCGGGTTGCACACCGTACCGAACCAGGGGGTGGCGCTGCGGGTGGTGGCGCTGGCCGACCGGCTCTACGACCGCGCGGTACCGGTGCGCGTCTCCGGCGAGCCGTTGTCCGCCCTGTTCAATGAGGAGATGCTGGCAGGCGGCTACCGCAAGAAGTATCTGCGTGCGCTGAGCAGGCTCACCGCGCTCTCCAGGGAGTTGGCCATCTCCTGAACGAGTGGGGCGGCTTAGGTCCACCGGTAGCCTGCCGCCTTGGTTCGGTCAGTGTTCGCCGGTGAGCACGTGTGCCACGGCGTCCAGTCCGGAGTCCAACTCCTCCGGAGTGATCACCAGCGGCGGGGCTATCCGCAGCGTGTTCTCCTGGGTCTGCTTGCAGAGCACACCGCGCCGCATCAGTTCCGTGGCCGCGTTACGTCCCTCGGGACCGCCGGGGGAGATGTCGACGCCCGCCCACAGACCGCGGCCGCGGACCTCGGAAACACCGTTCCCGACCAGCTGGTTCAGGCGTGCGTGCAGCTGGTCACCGAGCTCGCGCGCCCGCTCCTGGAAGTATCCGGTGGAGAGCAGGTTCACCACCGCTCGGCCCACCGCACAGGCCAGTGGATTGCCGCCGAACGTCGAGCCGTGTTCGCCGGGACGCAGCACACCGAGCACCGCGCGGCTCCCCACCACCGCGGAAACGGGGAGGATTCCCCCGCCGAGCGCCTTGCCCAGGGTGTAGAGGTCGGCGTGGACCCCGTCGTGCGAGGTCGCCAGCAGCTCGCCGGTTCTCGCCAGCCCCGACTGGATCTCGTCCGCGATCAGCAGCACGTTGTTGTCGTCGCACAGCCTCCGCAGTTCGCGCAGGTAGCCCTGTTCGGGAACGATCACCCCCGCCTCGCCCTGGATCGGTTCGACGAGCACGGCGGCCGTCCGGGGAGTGATCACCGACTCGACCGCGGCGGCGTCGCCGTAATCGGTGACGACGAAGCCAGGGGTGTAGGGGCCGTAGTCCGCGCGCGCCTCGGGGTCGGTGGAGAACGAGACGATCGTGGTGGTCCGGCCGTGGAAGTTGGATCCCGCCACGACGATCTCCGCGCGGTCCTCGGCGACCCCCTTGACGCGGTAGGCCCACTTGCGGGCGACCTTGATCGCCGACTCCACGGCCTCGGCCCCGGAGTTCATGGGCAGCACCATTTCCGTGCCGGTCAGTTCGGCCAGCTCCCGGCAGAACGGGCCGAACTGGTCGTGGTGGAACGCTCTGCTGGTCAACGTCACACGTTCGAGTTGTTCCGTCGCGGCAGCGATCAGGTCGGGGTGGCGGTGCCCGAAGTTCAGCGCCGAATATCCGGCCAGAAAGTCGAGATAGTCGTTACCGTCCACGTCCGTCACCCACGCTCCGGTGCCTTTCGAGAGCACCACCGGAAGCGGGTGGTAGTTGTGCGCGGAGTAGGTCTCGTCCAGTCCCAGGAACTCGGATGTCTCGGTAGGCGTGCCACGCACGCTCGGTACGGCCGCGGTCATGGCAACAGGCTATGTCGTCACGGCAACACTTTCAGCCGCGACACATTGCTTCCTTCGGTTGTTCGTTGCGTCGTCGTCCCGGTGTGCACGTCTTCGTTGTGCGCTTTCCTCGCTTGACGGGCATGTCTCTCCCCACCCTCCGCACGCCCTTCCCGCACCGCGCCTTCCGAACCGCTGGGCTGCTCCGTACGGCCTCCCGCCCGTTCCGGCTTTCCGGTGAGGGGGTCTCACACGATCGCAGCCAATTCCGGCGGATTCCTCGTGTGCGTCTTCCGTGACCTTCGGTGTGTTGATAATCACGGACGGTCGATCAAGGCCACCGGAGGTATCCGTGCGCAAATCCGTGCTGTCGAACCGTTGTTCCGCCGTCCTGGCTGCCGCCCTGCTCCCAGTGCTGGCCCCCGCCGCGAGCGCCGCGACCGACCGCGCCGATCCGGTCGAGTACGTGGCTCTCGGAGACTCCTACGCCTCCGGCGTGGGAATCGGAAACTACACCCCCGAGAGCGGTGACTGCCTGCGGAGTCCGCAGGCCTATCCGCGACTGCTGGCGGACCGGGGAACGGTCGATTCCCTCGACTTCGTCGCGTGCGCGGGGGCAGAGACCCCGGACGTGCTGAACGGGCAGGTCACCGCGCTGAGCTCGAGTACCGATATGGTCACCGTCTCGATCGGCGGCAACGACGCCGGATTCGTCGATGTGATCACCACTTGCAACACAGGCGGCGACCAGACCTGTGACGACGCGGTCACCGAGGCGGAGAACTACGCGACCCAACAGCTTCCCGCCGAGTTGGCCGAGACCTACGACGCGATCGCCGCGGCGGCCCCGCGAGCCCAGGTGGCCGCCGTGGGCTATCCGAGGTTGTTCGAACTCGGTTCCTGTCTGTCCCTGCTGAGCGAGTTCGAGCGGGGCAGGCTCAACGACGCCGCCGACACCCTCGACAGCGTGATCGCCGAGCAGGCGGCGGCCGCCGGTTTCTCGTTCCTCGACGTGCGCGACAACTTCTCCGGACACGGCGTGTGCGGTGCGCAACCCTGGATCAACGGACTCTCCTACCCGGTGGAGGAGTCTTTCCACCCCGACGCCGCTGGTCACGAGCAGGGCTTTCTGCCCGACGTCTCCGGATTCCTCTCCACGCAGCGCCTGTCGGCGAGCTGAGTGCCCGGAGCTCGTCCGGAGCGGCGTTCCCGGTTCGGACGAGCTCAGAGCAGTCTGGCGTCGTAACTTCGCGGTGCGTACTGCTGCAGGGCGGTGCGGAGTCTGCGGGCCTCGCGCCGCCTGGCCCACCATCCTCCGGTGGCCCCGACGAGGAAGATCTTGTTGCCGCCGTAGTACTCACGGGTGCGGTGCCACCACTTGGAGTGCGGAGTGAACCCCTGGTGCACCCACACTGTCAGGGCCTGCTTCTTGCCGTTGCCCACCAGGCCCACTCTGCCCACCCGGTTCCAGGGAATCTCGCGGTGCAACCCCATGCGGGATATCCGCAGGCCGTCGCTGTTGATCTTCAGGCTGATTTCCGGGGTCAGTGCCTGCGCCATACACAGCACGCAGCTGAGCACGAGCAGGAACACCCCGAGCGCCAGCAGGGCCCGGCTGGGGCCGTGGGTTATGGCATTCGCGCCGAGCGTCACCGTGCCGTAGGCCAGCGCTCCCGAGAACGCAGCCCACAGCAGCGCGTTGATCCGCCTGCCGCTCCGGAACACCGGTCCCGCGAGGTCGGGCCGCACCAGCGGTCGCCCCGGCAGGTCCCGTTCCGGGGTGCCGCTCGCGACTCCGGGGCGCTCGTTCGCGGTGGCAGCACGCGATCCCCCGAGCGCACCGGAACCGTCCGGTGGAGTGTTCGAGGGCTGGGGCGGGGCAGCCGGTTGGGGAGGGGCAGGCGGTTGGGGAGGGGCAGCGGCCGTGCCGCCCGGAGCGACGGCTGCGGGGGTCGCCCCGGCCGCGACCGAGCCACGCCGCTCTTCCACTCGGGTACCGTCGTTGCCCGCCGCGAGCGGTTCGCCCCGGAACACCCGGTCCAGCTCCGCGGTGTGCGCCGAGATCAGCGTCGTCACACCTCGTGGGAGCCACTCGCCGGTGGGTGACCCCGAATGGCCGAGATGATCGAGCAGCTCGCCGGTGCTCGGACGGGCATTGGGGTCCTTGGCCAGGCAGGACGCGATCAGCGGACGCAACGCGGCCGGGACCGACTCCAGGCCGGGTTCGGCGTGCACGACCCGGTAGAGCATCGCGGCACTGTTCTCGTTGCCGAACGGCGCGTCTCCCGTCGCGGCGAACACCAGCACCGCTCCCAGTGAGAACACGTCGCTGGGAGGTGCCACCTCGCCACCGGTGGTCTGTTCCGGGGAGAAGAAGCCCGGGGTGCCGAAGAACATCCCGGTAGCCGTCATGCCGGTGGCGGCCATCGCCCGGGAGATACCGAAGTCGATCACCCGAGGGCCGTCCGGGCCGAGCAGCACGTTGGCGGGTTTGAGGTCGCGGTGGACCAGCCCCGCCCGGTGCACCGCTTGCAGTGCTTCGGCAAGACCGGCTCCGAGCCTGCGCACGGTGTGTTCCGGGAACGGTCCGTGCTCCTTCACCGCCTGGTGCAACGTGGGACCGGGCACGTACTCGGTGGCCAACCAGGGATGCTCCGCCTCGGGATCCGCGTCCACCACGGTCGCGGTCCAGAACCCCCCGACGGACGCCGACATGCTGGCCTCGCGGCGGAACCGTTCCCGGAAGTCGGCGTCCTCCGCCAGTTCCGGCTTGGCCACCTTCACCGCCACCGGACGTCCCCCTCGGGAACATCCGAGGTATACCGCGCCCATCGCCCCCTTGCCGATTCTGGCGAAAAGCCGATAGTCGCCGACCTTGCTCGGCTCGCTGGTCAGCAGCGGCTGCACTGAGTTCCCCCTTCACCGTCTCGGTCACCAAGCTTAATGGGTTCGGGACGGGCGCATGCTCCGAACCGGGGGACGTGCGGTCTCGTACCGAGGTTGCCCTTCGGCGTCGGTCAGGTGGATCGGCTCTGCCGCGGCCCCGATCGTCCGAGCTGGTACTCAGTCCCGTTCCATGCGGTCGACGACGTGCTCGGCTATCGCCAGGCTGGAGGTGGCAGCAGGAGACGGCGCGTTGCGCACCGTGGTGATGCCGTCCTCGTGGTTGATCCGGAAATCGTCCACCAGCGAACCGTCCCGGTCCACGGCCTGTGCCCGGATTCCGGCGCCGGCGCGTCGTACATCGGTGGCTTTCACCTCGGGGACGTAGCGACGCGCCGTGCGCATGTAGGCCCGCACCGAGAGGCTGCCCAACATCTCCAGCGCACCGGCACGCCAGTGTTCGCGGGCCATCCGCCGGAATCCCGGCCAGCCGGCCAAGCCGCGCAGCTCCGCCAAGGACACGTCGCGACGACGGTAGCCCTCCCGGTGCAGTGCCAGGACCGCGTTCGGCCCCACCTCGACCTCCCCGGAAAGGCGGCGGGTGAAGTGCACCCCCAGAAACGGATAACGCGGGTCCGGGACGGGATAGATCATGCCGCGAACCAGGTCGCGCACCGAGGGAGCGAGCCGCATGTACTCGCCTCGGAACGGCACGATTCGCGGTCCGTCAGCACCGTCGGCCCAGCGGGCCACCCGGTCGGTCCGCAGGCCGGCGCACACCACGAGCCGGTCCACCGAGTGGACCTCGGCCGCGGTCTCGACCTCCACACCCCCTACCCGCCGCCGTACTCCGGTCACGGCCGTGGACAGCAGGAGGCTGCCACCTGCCCGCTCGATGTCCTCGCCCAAGGCCCGGGCCACCGCCGCGTAGTCGGTGATCGCGGTTTCGGGAGAGTGCAGCGCGGCCACTCCGGCGGCATGGGGCTCGATCTCGGTGATCCCCGAACCGGTCACACGTCGCAGTCCCGGAACACCGTTGCGCCGCGCGTTCGCCTCGAGCGCGTCGAAGCGGGCGAGCTCGGAATCGTCGACAGCCACCACGAGCTTGCCGCACTCCACATAGGATAGTTCCCGCTCGGAGCAGTACTCGCGCAGCATCGACCGACCGCGAGCGCACAACTCCGCCTTGAGGCTGTCGGGCTTGTAGTACAGGCCCGCGTGCACCACACCGGAGTTGTGCCCGGTCTGGTGCGCACCGAGCCGGTTCTCCTTCTCGAACACGACCACTCGGGTGTTCTCGTGACGTCGGTTGAGCTCACGGCCCACAGCCAGGCCCACGATGCCGCCCCCGACGATGCCGACGGTTCGTTCGGCCACGTGCTTCCCGTCCTTTCCAGCGCTGCCGAGAGCGGTCGTCACCCGCGTTGCCGCAGGAACTCGATCGCCCTGTCCGCGTGGACCGCCATGCGTAACTCGCTGCGGATCACCCGCAGGATCCGGCTGTCGCGGTCGATCAGGAAGGTGTGCCGTTTGATCGGCAGCGGGCCGAAACCGCGGCGCACGCCGAAGGAACGTGCCACCGTCCCGTCCTCGTCGGAGAGCAGCGGGAATCCCAGTGAGTTCATGTCTGCGAACCGGGCCTGCTTGTCCACCGGGTCCGGGCTGATACCGACCGGCTGGGCGTCCAGTACGGCGAATTCGGTCGCCAGGTCCCGGAAGTGGCAGCTCTCCGCAGTGCAACCGGATGTCATGGCGGCCGGGTAGAAGAACAGCACCACGATCCCACCGGTCAGCAGCTCGGACAGCGTGCGGTGTGCGCCGTGCTGATCGGCCAGTTCGAAATCCGGTACGAGTTCGCCAGACTGCACCAGGAACTCCTTTCAGGATGCCGTTTCGGCTCGCGTGCCCGGGCCGATCCGTGGGGGCGTTCCGCGACGAACTCCCCTCCGATGATCGGCTTCGGTCCCTGTCGAACCTACCCGTCCGGACGGTCCCGGTGGTCGGGTGAGGTTTGAGCCGTCCTGCCCCCGGGTAACGCGAGACCGCACGGATCGCCCGATGTCGAGTGGAGGTGTTGGCGGAATGGCCGGGAGTCTGAGCGAACTGCGCGTGGCTTTCCTGGTCGCCGGTGAGGGGGTCGAGCAGGTGGAATTGACACGTCCCTGGCAGGCGGTCGAGCAGGCCGGTGGGCAACCGGAGCTGGTTTCGGTTTCCTCCGGTTCCGTCCGAGCGTTCCACCATCTCGACAAGGCGGACACCTTCTCGGTGGACCGGATAGTCACCGACGCCGATGTGGCCGACTACGGGGGGCTGGTCCTACCCGGCGGTGTGGCGAACCCGGACGCCCTGCGCAGGGTGCCGGAAGCCGTTCGTTTCGTCGCCGAGTTCTTCGCCGCCCAGAAGCCGGTCGCCGCGATCTGTCATGCCCCGTGGATGCTCATCGAGGCGGACGTGGTGCGCGGTCGACGGCTGACCTCGTATCCGAGCCTGGCCACGGACCTGCGCAACGCCGGAGCGGAGTGGACCGACGAGCGGGTCGTCGTCGATTCCGGCCTGGTCACCAGCCGTAGTCCCGATGATCTCGACGCTTTCTGCGACAAGGCGGTCGAGGAGTTGGCCGAGGGTAGGCATCGTGCCCAAGCCCGCAGCGCGCCCAGCTCGGGCACGGGCTGACCGGGCTCGGGCACGGGCTGACCGGGTTCCGGGGCCGGATGACCGGCGGGTTCGGGACTCCGCGCGGGAGTCTCGGGCCACTGACCGGTTCGCGCTCCACCGGCCCCCATCGCCAACAGCGACGTGGGAGGTGGCGACCGAATCGTTTTCAGGCCCCTCACCCGAACGACGACCCATTACCCGAAAACGAGCCAATCATCCGAACGAGAAGGAGCCCACCGTGGCTGTGGACCGAGCCGATCTGAAAACGAGTTTGTCCGGACTGGACTTCCCGGCGGGCAAGAACCGGATCGTCGAGTACGCCGAGAACAACGGTGCCGACGAGGAGCTGCTCGCCGCCTTGCGGGCCATGCCGCGTGCCGACGAGTACGAGAACCTCACCGAGGTGGGGCGTTCGCTCCAGCTCGACCCCGCTTCCCAGCAGGGACAGACCGAGGCCGACAAGGCCGACCAGAACACCCGACGCACCGCGGACGGGCTGGCCGAGCACGAGACCGAGACCGCGAGCAATCCCATCGTGGAGGAGCTGGGAGAGAACCGCGGCAGCTGATCGCGTTTTCGCGGTAGCCGAGTGAGCGCTCTCGCGGCCAGGGAGAGATGTCCGACGTCCGGCTTCGGCTCTCCCCTGGGGCGACGGGCCCGCGGGGTCGACGGGTGGCCGTTCCCCGCGCCACCCACGCCCACCCGGGTGTGTGGCGCGGGTGGCGGAGTCAGTCGACCAGTGCCTGATACACCAGCGCCTGCAGTCGTGTCCTGATCGGGTGGACGCTGGAGGGCATCAGCTGGGTCAGGAAAAGTACGGTCAGATCCTCGCCGGGATCCACCCAGAACGCGGTGCTGGCCATCCCGCCCCAGGCGTACTGTCCCTGCGAGGACAGCACCTTCGAGGCCTGCGGGCGGTCGGTTACCGAAAAGCCCAGTCCGAACCCCTTCCCCGCGTTGGTGGACTCGGAGAACGACCCCACGGCCGTCTCTGCCAGGTCAGCTCCACCCGGCAGATGGTTGCGGGTCATGAACCCCACGGTGCGGTTGCTCAGCAGCCGGTTGCCGTCGAGCACTCCGCCGTCGAGCAGCATCCGCGTGAAACGGTGGTAGTCGCGTGCGGACGAGACCAGTCCGCCCCCTCCGGAAAGCACTCGGGGGCGGCGGGTGCTCACCCGGTTCAACCGCTCGTTGCGTACGGCGTGGCGCGCGCGGTCCACACTGTAGAGTGCGGCCAGCCGATCCAGCTCCGACTCCGCCACCGCGAAGTCGGTGTCGCGCATGTCCAGTGGCTCGAAGACGTTCGCCCGGAGGAACTCGTCGAGCGGGCTGCCGGAGATCACCTCGATCACTCGCCCGAGCACGTCGGTCGCGACCGAGTAGTTCCAGGCCGTGCCGGGGTCGAACAGCAACGGCAGTTGTGCCCATTCGGCACACACCCCCGCCAGATCCAGTTCGGCCGGATAGCCGTTCTCGAACCCCCGCTCGCGATAGATCTGGTCCACCGGGTGGATCCGGTGGAAGCCGTAGGTGAGCCCGGCGGTGTGGGTGAGCAGGTGCCAGATCCTGATCGGTTCGGTGGCGGGGCGGGTCTGTGCGGCGGCAGCCGAGCCCCCGGTGTAGACGCGGGGCTGTTCGAACTCCGGAAGGTACTCGGCCACCGGGTCGGTGAGTTCCAGCAACCCCCGTTCGTAGAGCATCATCGCGGCCACCGAGGTGACCGGTTTGCTCATCGAGTAGATCCGAAAGATCGTGTCCGTCTCCACCGGGAGCCCGGCTTCCAGGTCACGCATTCCGTGGGTGCGCAGATAAGCGATCTTGCCGTGCCGCGCGATCAGCACCAGCCAGCCGGGCAGCCTGCCGTCGGTGACGTAGTCGGCGAAATGCTGTTCGATTCGTTCCAGCCGCGTCGGGCAGAGCCCCACATCGGTGGGCTCGACCTCGGTTTGCAGTTGCCCCACGCCGAACTCCTCTCCGCGTCCGCCGAGGATTCACGCTGTCGAGGAGTCACGGTGAAACGCTGTCGTCCCCGAAGAAGCACCGGAAACCCCTGGTCTCATCGCATTCTGATACATCCCGCCCGTCCGCGACAGCCACGATTCGAGTGTGTCGCTCCCGCTCAGCCGCTCGAGGGTGGAGTCCCGCGTGGTTTGCGTGAAACGCGCTCGCGGGTAGCCGTGCTGGCAACCGTTCCCGCCGGTGGCGGGGCGAAACCAGTGGAAGCGAGACGGAGGCGACCATGTCGGATCCGTTCGAGGGGGAGACACCTTCGGCAGACGAGACGGTCTCCGAGGGAGACGGGACCAGAGACCCGGCCCAGTTGCAGTCGGCCGCCGATCTGGACGAGGACGAGCTCGCCGCGGACCCGTTGGAGGAAGGGATCGAACCGCCCGATGACTGGTCCCGGGTGAGCAGAGAGCGCCCGACACCGAATGAGCAGTCGGAGGGGACCGGCTTGGACAGCAAGCTGACGGAGCAACGCCCGGATTTCGACGCGGGTGGTGCGGACGTGCTCGACTCCTCGCCGGTGAGCGACTCGACGGAGTCCGGGGGTGAGCCCAACGAGAGCGGTGGTCCCGGCGGTGAAGCGGCTGCCGAGGAGGAGCGGCCGATACGGACCTTCCACGCCGACGTACTGGAAGCGGAACAGGTGGAGAGTACCGGGCGCAGCGCCTCGTCCACCGAGGGCATCGAGGCCACCGACTCCGGAGTGGTGCAACGGGCTCCGGAGGAGGACGCCGAACGGGTGGAGGACGATGGACGCTGAACGAAACACCACAGCCGCGACCTCGGTGGGACGAGAGGTGTCGCTGCCCGCGAGGGAAGCGAGCGGCCCCGAGGAGTTGACCGGTGATCTGGCCGGGCTGGAGAACCAGGGTGGTCTCGTGGTGTTCGTGCACGGTAGTGGTTCCTCGCGGCACAGCCCACGCAACATCGCCGTGGCCGAACGGCTGAACGAGATGGGGCTGGCCACGTTGTTGCTGGACCTGTTGACGCCGCGGGAACGGCTCCAGGACGAGCGCGACGGCAGGCTCCGATTCGACATCGAGCTGCTGACCACCAGGATTCTGGGGGTGCTCGACTGGATCTCCGAACGGACCGAACTGCGGGAACGCCCGTTGGGGCTGTTCGGTGCCAGCACCGGTGCGGCCGCCGCCCTGGGGGCGGCCGTCCGCAGGCCGAACGAGGTGCGGGCGGTGGTCTCACGCGGCGGACGTCCCGATCTGACCACCGAGCGGGTAGCCGCGCTGCGGGCGCCGACCCTGTTGATCGTGGGAGAGCGCGACAGCGAGGTGCTGCGGCTCAACGAGAACGTGGCCCGACATCTCCCGAGCGAGCACGAGGTGCACCGGGTGCCCGACGCCACCCACCTGTTCGAGGAGAGCGGTGCGCTGCGGCAGGTTGCCGAGGCCGCCGGTGCCTGGTTCTCCCGTTATCTGTCCACCACGGCCACCGCTTGACTCCGGAGGGGGCATTCGGGGTATGGGTGGCACTCGGGCGATGGCCGTGCGACGCCTCGAAGTCCTCACTTCGCGGGCGGGTCCGTTCCCACGCGGTGCGGGCTGTTTTCGTGCCTTGGTGGAGCTACTAGGGTAATCGGGGTTACTGTTCGGTAATTCTCGGTCGAGTACTTCCCGAACGCCGAGCGTGGGCTCGGTGTTCGGTCGTCGCGCGAAAGGACTTCAGTGGTGGGGCAGATCCAACGTGTCGGTGTCGTGGGTGGCGGCCTGATGGGCTCGGGTATCGCCGAGGTCAGTGTTCGGGCAGGTCTCGACGTGGTGCTTTCCGAGATCGACGAGAGCGCGGCGGAGGCTGCCCGGGCACGGATCCGGAAGTCCATGGACCGCGCGGTCGGCAACGGCAAACTCGCCGAGGAGGACCGGGACGCGGCACTGGCCCGGCTGCGCATCACCAACGAACTGGCCGAGCAGGCCGACCGGCAGCTGGTGGTCGAGGCCGTGGCCGAGAACCCGGACATCAAGACCGGCGTGTTCGCCGAGCTCGACAGGGTGGTCACCGACCGGGACGCGGTGCTGGCCTCCAACACTTCCTCCATCCCGATCGCCAAGCTGGCGGGCGCCACCGAGCGGCCCGGCAGCGTCATCGGTGTCCACTTCTTCAATCCGGTACCGGTGCTCAAACTCGTCGAACTGGTGCCCGCACTGGTCACCTCGGAGGAAACCGTCCGGGTGGCCGCCGCGTTCGCCACCGAACAGCTCGGTAAGCAACCCATCAGGGCGCAGGACCGGGCCGGTTTCGTGGTCAACGCGCTGCTGGTGCCGTACCTGCTCTCCGCGGTGCGGATGTACGAGGGCGGTTTCGCCTCGGCCGAGGACATCGACAACGGGATGGTGCTCGGCTGTGCTCACCCGATGGGGCCGTTGACACTGGCCGACATGGTCGGGCTGGACACGATCGTCGCCATCGCCGACTCGATGCACGCCGAGTACGGTGATCCCAATTACGCGGCCCCGCCGTTGCTGCGGCGCATGGTCGACGCCGGACTGAACGGCAAGAAGTCGGGGCGAGGGTTCTACGACTACTGAAGTCCGGCCACGCGAGGTGGGCTCCCGAACGGCGGCGCCCACTCAGCCGTTCGCCGCGTCGCTCAGTGTCGCCCGCAGCGCCGCCACGGCGTGTTCCCGGTGTTGCCGCAGCAGCTCGGCCAGTTCCGCACCGTCGCGAGCCTCGAAGGCACGCACGATCGCCTCGTGCTCGGCGAGCACGCGACTCCGGTTGTCGGGGGCGTTGTAGTACACCGCGCGGTAGGCGTCGGTGGTGTCCCACAGCGTGCGCACCATGCGCATCAGCCACGGCATGTCCGCCGGTTCCAGTATCGCGAAGTGGAACCGGCGGTTGGCCGCGATCATCTCCACCAGGTCGTCGTTCGTCGCCGCCTCGGCGACGGCACGCAGTTCCGCCCGCACCGTCGCCGAGTCCGCCTCGTCGGCCTTGGTGGCCGAAACCAGTGAGGCCTCGGTCTCCAGCAGTTCGCGTAACCGGTAGACCTCGAGCAGATCCGCCAGTGACAGCTCGGCGACCGTGTAGCCGCGGTGCGGGCGGTAGACCACCTGCCCCTCCGCCTCCAGCGTTTTGAGTGCCTCCCGGAGCGGTACCCGGCTCACCCCCAGCTCGTGGGCCACACTGTCCTGCCGTATCGGCTGGTTCGGTGCCAGTTCACGGGACAGGATCGCCCTGCGCAGCTCGTCGAGCACGAACTGCTGGGTTGTCGGCGGTCGTGGCATATGGCTCCCGTGATCCGCTGTCGGAGTCGAGGGGCCCGGCACCTCTTCGGCGCGCCCGCCGAGCCCCGTTTCCGGGAAAGCCGTTACTGGACCGATGCGGTCGGACGGGTAGTTCCTCTCACATTCGGTTCGGCTTGACCGGTGCTCGCTCGACTGTATATTGGATCCAACCTTACGCCGCGCGAGCCTTCCGTACCACCGAAGCCGTGGAGGTGAGCACACTCGGCCGTCCGAAAGGCCGCCGTACGGCGGTGGCGGAGGACACCGACAGGACGCGACACGCGCCGCGAGTGCGAGAAAGTGGGAGCCGAATGGCGCGGACTCTGCCGTTGGAGGGGGTGCTCGTCGCGGACTTCAGCCGGGTGCTCGCGGGCCCCTACGCGACGATGCTGCTCGCCGATCTCGGTGCCACCGTCGTCAAGGTCGAACGCCCCGACACCGGGGACGACACCCGGGCCTGGGGTCCGCCGTGGACCGAATCGGGCTCTGCCTACTTCGAATCGCTGAACCGGGGGAAACACAGCGTTACCCTCGATCTGACCGCGGAGCGCGACCGTGCTGCCGCGATCGAGCTCGCCCGTCGCGCCGACGTGCTGGTGGAGAACCACAAGCCGGGCGCACTGGAGCGGTTCGGACTCGACTTCGAAAGCCTCCACGCGGAGAACCCGGGCCTGCTCTACGTCTCCGTCTCCGGTTTCGGCAGTGCGGAAGGGGCGGAGCTGGCCGGGTACGACTTCGTGGTGCAGGCCGTCGGCGGGCTGATGAGCATCACCGGGGAGCCGGACGGGCCGCCCAACAAGGTGGGTGTGGCCGTCGTCGACGTGCTCACCGGCAAGGACGCGGCGCTCGGTGTTCTGGCCGCGCTGCGGCAGCGCGAGTCCACCGGACGCGGGCAGCACATCGAGGTCAACCTGCTCTCCAGCCTGCTTTCCGGGCTGGTCAACCAGGTCGGTGGTTTCCTCGCCACCGGTGAGAGTCCGGAACGTATGGGAAACCGGCATCCCAGTATCGCCCCCTACGAGACACTGCGTTGTGAGGACGCGTCGCTCGCCGTCGCGGTGGGCAACGACGAGCAGTTCCGCAGGTTCACCGAAACCCTCGGGCTCGTCGGAATGGCCGACGACCCGCGATTCGCCACCAACGCGGCTCGGGTACACCACCGCGAGGAACTCGTGGTCGAGCTGGAGAACGTGCTCGGGGCGCGCCCGGCCGCCGCCTGGCAACACCGGCTGCAACGGGTGGGAATCGCCTGCGGGCAGGTCAACGATCTGGCCGGTGCGGTGCGCTACGCGGAGTCCCTGGGCCTGGACCCCACCATTGCCCCCGGCAGCGGGGACTCCCCGTCGGTACGCAACCCGATAGGACTGTCCGAGTCCGGCCACGCCCATCCCTCCCCGCCACCGCGGTTGGGCGAACACAACACCGAGATCCTCGACTGGCTGCTCGGCCGCGGGGTGCCCCCGGCCGCGCCCGAACCGGATTCGCGCGCTCGCGATCTCACCGGTTCGGGGATGGACAATCACCCGATCTGACGCGTCCTTGGAGGCATGAGCAGATGAACGCCGGAACCCGCCCGGACTTCGATCCCCGCGACCCGCTGGGCATCGACGACGAGCTCAGCACCGAACAACTGGCCATCAGGGACAGCGTCCGTGCGCTGTGTCGCGACCGGGTACAGCCCTACGTGGGGGAGTGGTTCGAGAACGGTGAGCTGCCCGCGGCCCGCGAGCTGGCGCGTGAGCTCGGTGGGCTCGGCGTGCTCGGTATGCATCTGGACGGCTATGGCTGTGCCGGGATGTCGGCTGTGGACTACGGCGTGGCCTGCGAGGAGCTGGAGGCGTGTGACTCCGGTCTCCGCTCGCTGGTGTCGGTGCAGGGGTCGCTGGCGATGTTCGCCCTGTGGCGTTGGGGCTCCGAGGAGCAGAAGCAGCACTGGTTGCCGAGCATGGCGGCCGGTGAGGCCATCGGCTGTTTCGGCCTGACCGAACCCGACCACGGCTCGGATCCGGCCTCGATGCGCACCTCGGCACGCCGGGACGGGACGGATTGGGTCCTCAACGGTCGCAAGATGTGGATCACCAACGGTACGATCGCCGATGTCGCGGTCGTTTGGGCGAGCACCGATGAGGGCATCCGTGGTTTCGTCGTGCCCACCGACACACCGGGATTCGCCGCGCCGGAGATGCGTCACAAGCTCTCGCTGCGCGCCTCCGTCACCAGTGAGCTCGTCCTCGACGACGTCCGGTTGCCGCAGGACGCCGTGTTGCCGGAAGCGACCGGACTGCGTGGTCCGCTGAGCTGTTTGAACGAGGCCAGGTACGGCATCGTCTGGGGAGCCACCGGTGCCGCGCACAGCTGTCTGCGCACGGCGCTGGACTACTCCACCACGCGCGAGCAGTTCGGCAAACCCCTGGCCGGCCACCAGCTCACCCAGTCCAAGCTCGCCGACATGGCGGTGCGGGTGCACAACGGCCGGCTGCTCGCGCTGCACCTCGGCAGGCGCAAGGACGAGGGAAGGCTGCTGCCGCAGCAGGTCAGTTTCGGAAAGCTGGACAACGTGCGCGGCGCGTTGGAGGTCGCGCGCACCGCGCGGACCGTGTTGGGCGCCAACGGCATCTCGCTGGAGTACCCGGTGATGCGGCACATGACCAATCTCGAGTCGGTGCTGACCTACGAGGGAACCTCCGAGATGCACGCGCTGACGATCGGTGCCGCGATGACGGGGATGCAGGCCTTCCGGGACTGATTGAAGTTTTCCGGTCGGGTTGGTGGGTCGCTCGCTCGGCGGAACCTCTCGCACGGCTCTCGCTGCGGGGCCGGTGACATCGAGTAGGTACTACGCCACGTCTCCGGCGTCCTCGCGAGAGCCGCACGGGAGAACCTGCGGGTGGTCGCGTTGGTGAGGTGGCTTTCGGTGTTTTCGGAACCGTAAAAGACCGATCCCGCCCGACAACACGGCAGGGAAGCGTCGGTGAGGCAGGGCGGTGTCGATTTCCCGCGAAATGTGCACCGGGGTGTGGGCGAGCGAACCGGAGCCTCGGGCGAGGGATCGGTCACTAGTCCGTTCGGTGTAACGGTACGGGGTGCTAGGACATGGGGTGCCCGTTACCGGAGCCGATGAGGACTGGTGCCGTGATGCCGGAAGCGATGCCGCTGACACGTGACCCCGTGGTCCGATTGCCCAAACGGGTGATGTCCTCGGTCGCGGTGGTGGTGACAGTGGGAATCCTGCCCGCGTTTCTCGTCGGTGGTCTCGGGGTCCAACTGCAACAGGACTTCGGTTTCGGCCCCGCCGTGCTCGGTGCGGGGGCCGCCGGGTTCTTCGCGGTGGCGGCGCTTTCCTCCCGGCTGATGGGTTGGCTCTCCGAGCGGATCGGGCCCGTTCCGGCGATGCGGCTGGCCGCGGTGGGCAGCGCGGTTTGCGCCGGGGGGATCGCGGCTTCTCGGAATCTGGGTTGGCTGCTGGTGATGTTGTGGTTGGCCGGGCTTCCCAACGCCCTGGGGCAGCCCGCCTCCAATCTGCTGATCGCGCGGTGTGTGCCCGCGAACCGTCGCGCCACCGCTTTCGGCATCAAGCAGTCCGCCATTCCGGCGTCCACTCTGCTGGCGGGGTTGGCCGTGCCGGCGGTGGCACTGACGTTCAGCTGGCGCTGGGCCTTCGCGGGGGCGGCGTTGGTCGGACTGGGTGCCGCGTTGTCCGTGCCGAGGAGCGTGACCGGACACGGCGGTTCCGCCGCAGGTACGAAACGGGACTCGGCCGAGCCGGGCAGGAGCGTGCTGCTGCTGATAACCCTGGCAGCGGGGCTCGCCTCGGCGGCGGCGAATTCGCTGGGTTCCTTCGTGACCACCACCGGAGTGCAGGTCGGTTTCGACCCCGGCGCCGCCGGGCTGGTGCTGGCCGTGGGCTCGGTCGCCGGACTGTGCATGCGGTTGACGATGGGGGTGCTGGCGGACCGCAGGAACCCGAATCCCATAGCGGTGATCACGCTGCTGCTGTTGATCGGCTCCGCGGGATTCGTGCTGATGGCGCTGCCGCTGCCGGTGGCATTCCTGATCGGAGCCGTTGTCGGTTTCGGTGCGGGTTGGTCGTGGCCGGGGCTGCTCAACTTCGCGGTGGCCGGGTTGTACCCCGGACGGGTCGCGGGCGCGACCTCGGTCAGCCAGACCGGCGTCTACATCGGCGGTAGCGCCGGGCCGCTGCTATTCGGGGTGGTGGCCTCGCACGCCGGACTGGCCGAGGCGTGGTCCGCCGCTGGATTGGTGGCTCTGCTCGCCGCCGTTTCGCTGTGGATCGTGTGGCGCCGCACAACGGTGCGGCGTGCCCACTGAACCGGCTGTCGCCGAAACGACTTCCGCCGGGTCATGTTTGCGGCCGATTCCGCCGTAGAGCATCCGACAGCGTTCGGTCTTCCCGGTTTCCCGGGGATCGGGGCGCCAGGCCGTGAGCGGTCCCGTCCCGGGGGCCAGTATCTCGAAGTCCCCGAAGAGCGTGTCGATCCAACCGGTACCGCGGGCGAACACCGGATCCGAGCTCTCCGCGTACAGTCGTTGCAGGGTTCGGGCCCACTCCGGTTGGAAGCTGTCGGTCAAGTGGGCGAGCACCAGGTGGCTGCCGGTCGCCAGCTTCCGGCGGTAGGAATTCACCAGTGAACGCGGGTCCGAGCTCTCCGGCAGGGAGTGCACCACACCGGTCAGGACCAGCACCACCGGCTCGCTCAGGTCGATCAGCCGTCGTAGTTCCGGCGCGGCGAGCACCGAGTCGATCTCGCGGCAGTCCTCGTGCAGCAGCCCCGTGTTCGGTTCGTCCGCCAGCAGCCGAGCACCGTACGTCGCGGTCAACGGTTCGTTGTCCACGTAGACGACCCGGTATTCGGAAGTGAGCCTGCCCGCTATCTCGTGGATGTGGCCCACGGTCGGCAGGCCCGAACCGAGGTCGATGAACTGCCTGATCCCCGAGGCGAGGGAGTGGTCGACCGCGCGACGCAGGAACGCCCGGCTTTCCCGCATCGTGGCGGTGATGCCGGGAATCCTCCGCTCGGCACGTTCCACGAACTCCCGCTCGACACCGAAGTTGTGGCAGCCCCCGAGGAAGGCGTCGGTGATTCGCGCGCCGCAGGGACGCGTCAGGTCCAGTTGCCGCCGGTGTCGGGAATCGTCCCAGCTCATGCCCACATCCTGTTTGTCTCCTCCGGGGGCGCGGCGTTACAGAGCACTACCTGTGGTGGAGATGTTCACCATGAGTCCGGGGTGCACCGACTACGGCAGCGGTGAACGCCACAATCGCAGTGTGATCCAACGATGACTCAGCGTGCTCACCGATGTGATCGGCCGCTGCCGGCGTCGGCAGTATGCCTGGCGGTCCTCGACAATTCGATCGAGCGACGGTTCCGGCGTCGTGGTTGTGCTCGTGGCCCCGCCGTACGACGATGATCGGATCGCGAGGTTTCGCTTGATTACCGGAGGTTGTTGGTGGCGACTGAGGTTCGTGGGGTGGTCGCGACCGGCGCGGAACGGCCGGTGGAGGTCACCACTGTCCGGGTTCCCGAGCCCGGGCCCGGAGAAGCGCTGGTGCGTGTGCAGGCGTGCGGGGTGTGCCACACCGATATGCAGTACCGCGACGGCGGAGTGAGTGACGAGTTCCCCTTCCTGCTGGGGCACGAGGCCGCCGGTGTGGTGGAGGAAGTGGGGCCCGACGTCACCGATTCGGTGGTCGGTGATTTCGTGGTGCTCAACTGGCGTGCCGTCTGCGGCCGGTGTCGGGCGTGTCGACGGGGACGCCCGCAGTACTGCTTCGACACCCACAACGCGACCCAGCCGATGACGCTGCGCGACGGCACCCCACTGTCACCCGCGTTGGGCATCGGTGCGTTCGCGGAGAAGACCCTGGTGGCCGCGGGACAGTGCACCAAGGTCGACCCGTCCGCGAGTCCCACGGTGGCCGGTCTGCTCGGTTGCGGTGTGATGGCCGGTATCGGCGCTGCCGTCAATACCGGGGCGGCGGGGCCCGGGGACTCGGTGGCCGTGATCGGTTGTGGCGGTGTGGGCGACGGTGCGGTGACCGGTGCCGTCATGGCCGGGGCGCGTCGAGTGATCGCCGTCGACACCGACCCCCGCAAGTTGGAGTGGGCCCGTGAATTCGGCGCCACCCACACAGTGGACGCGGGCCGAACCGATCCGATCGAGGCGATCCGCGAAGTCACCGACGGATTCGGTGCGGACCTGGTGGTTGAGGCCGTTGGCAGCCCGCGTACCTACGAACAGGCGTTCTACGCCCGTGACCTGGCGGGTACGGTCGTGCTGGTCGGGGTCCCCACGCCCGAGATGCGGCTGGATCTACCACTGCTGGACGTGTTCGCCAGAGGTGGCGCGTTGAAATCGAGCTGGTACGGCGACTGCTTGCCCACCAGGGATTTTCCCGCGTTGATCGAGATGTCGCTGCAGGGGAGACTGCCGTTGGAGAAGTTCGTCACCGAGCGGATCGAGCTGGGTGAGGTGGAAGCCGCGTTCGGCAGGATGCGCAGCGGCGACGTTCTCCGTTCGGTGGTGGTGTTGTGAACGCGCGTATCGACCACACGACCACTTCCGGCACGTTCTCGCTGGACGGGCAGACCCACGAGGTCGACAACAACGTCTGGGTGATCGGTGACGATCACGAGTGCGTGGTCGTGGACGCCCCGCACGACGTGAACGCGATCCTGGAACTCGTCGGGGAGCGTGACGTGTCGGCGATCATCGCCACCCACGGACACGACGACCACGTCCGGTTCGCTCCCGAACTGGCCGACACCGTGGGAGCGCCGATTCTGCTGCACCCCGACGACTCGGTGCTCTGGCGGATGACGCATCCGAACCGGGAACCGGACCGGATGCTGGTCGATGACGAGGTGATCGGCGTAGCGGCCGGGGCCGGGCTGCGGGTGTTGCACACCCCGGGGCACGCACCCGGCGCGGTGAGTCTGTACTCGGCGGAACTGAACACGGTGTTCACCGGCGACACCCTCTTCGCCGGAGGACCGGGCGCCACGGGTCGTTCCTATTCGGATTTCGACGTGATCATCGAGTCGATCGCGAACCGGTTGTTCACGCTGCCGGACGACACCATCGTCCGTCCCGGCCACGGCCCCAGTACCACGATCGCCACCGAGCGGCCGCGGCTGAGCGAGTGGAAGAACCGGGGGTACTAACGGGACTTCGTGGCCTCGGTTTTTGTAGCCGTTTCCGTAGTGCTGGTCACGACGGCTCGTCGTCGCCGATGACCAGCACGGTCGCTTCGTTGCGCACAGTGGGTTCAGCCGGTGTGGCGAATCCGGAGCCGAGCGAGCTTCGCCGGGTCCCGGTCAACGACTCGGACCGGTGGCCGAGCCCATTGCCGAACACTGCCGCCCGGCGCGCGGGTGAACCGAATCGACCCGCGGGTGCCCTCGACCGTGACCAGCGGCCATGCCCCGGACACAGCCGCCCGGTCCGTGCCGTATGCACGAAGCACCTCGGTCAGGACGGCGACGGTGTCCCATCCTTCGAAGGCGACGAAGGAGGGCGCTTTGCCCAGCAGCTCGCCGAGTTCCTTTTCGACGCGCTCGCCGAGCGGGCCGAGTTGCTCGGGCAGGTAACTCAGGAACGGGATCCCGGCACCTGCCGTGCCCAGCGCCGCACTCCATTCGGTGAACTCCGGTTGCCCGGCCGGAGCACCGATCAGGATTTCCGCGAGTCGTCGGTCGCCCCGAACGGCCCGGACGATCGGCATCGCGGGCTCCGGATGGCCGACCAGTAGGAGGAGTGCCGTAGCGCTGCTCTCGACGAGCGCGTCGCACAGTTCCTCGGGAGCGAGAGTGTTCGTGTCGAGCTCGACGACGGTGCCGCCCCGGGGGGCGAGGTGCTCCCGCAGGATGCTGGTGCCGGAGGCCCAGTAAACGCTCGGCTGGGTCGCCACCGCGACCCGAGCCCGGCCCGCTGCCAGCAGGAAGTCCGCGTAGACCCGCCAGCTGTGGGACTGGGCCGGGGCCAGTCGCGCGACCCACTCCGTCGGTTCGTCGGTGAGCGCGTCAAGCACGGCGGAGGAGCACAGGAACGGCACGCCGATGGCATCGGCCCGAACGGCGGCGGAACGCGCGACGACGCTGTGGTATTCGCCCATCACGGCGGCCACGTCCAGACCGGCCAGTTCGTCCACTGCCGCCGCGGCTCGCTCCGGATCGGCAGCCGTGTCCCGGATCACCAGTTCCAGCGGTCTGCCACCGATCCCGCCGGAGTCGTTGACCTCGCGAACCGCCAGCTCCAGTCCTGCGAGCAGGTGTCGACCGGCCTCGACCCAGCCGGGCCGTGTCAGCGGGACGAGGGCACCCAGGCGCAGGGGCAACTGGCTCGTGAAATCCACATAGGATGGTGATGTTGGCGTACTCATCGGTTGGATTCTCTTCCGAAGCGGTGCGATAGTGGCCCGCCCGGACAGTGCGCGGCCCCGGGGCGGCGGTTCGCGTTCATCGGAGCCGACGGCGGCTGGCACATTCGAACGTTCATGCCGTTCATTGGATCCGAGATCAACTCCGAACGGCAACCCGAGCAGTCCTGCCGAGTTACCGAGCTTCGTCGTCCTACACTCCGCCGAAAGCCCGAACCTCGGAGGGGCGCTTCCGGGACCGGTCCGAACAGGACTTTCTCGGCCGGAGTCGTCCGAGCTCGCCCGACGGTTCCGAGCCCGCCGATCCCGACCCTGCCGGGAGTGCGGTGAGGAAGTCGTTTCGCCCGGGTGATCGGAACCGCGCGGGCAAGTACTGTTGTGCATCCCCACGCCGGTACTCCGAAAGGGCTCCCTGTTGCGCAACGGGAATTCCGAGGCGGTCTCCTTACCGGTCCCGATTCCGAAGCGGTGGTACAGAGCACTGCTGGAGATCGGGCTGGTCGCCGTCTTCGTCTGCTGTCACCTGCTCGTGGTCTTCCTGCCCTCCCATCAGGGAGAGGCGTTTCGCTGGTCGTTGTCACTCGGTCTGCCCGCCTTGGCCGTGTTGCTGTTACGCCGGTTCCTGCCGTGGGTGAGCCTGGTGGTGCTGGTGACGGTCGCCATCGTGCTCACCCGCGTCGAGGAGCCGGTGGGGCCGCTGAATCTGGCCATCCTGATCAGCGTCTACTCGGTGTGCGTACGTGGTGAACTCCCCACCACGGTCTCCGCTGGGGCGGTGGCGATGATCTGGCCCCTCAGCAGGCTGTCCTCGATGTCGCCGTACGCCGCTACGGTGATGCTGCTCGGCGCACTGGTCAACGTGGTCATGGTGCTCGGTTGGGGGAGGGCCATGCGGATCAAACGCAGGCAGGCCGCACAGCTCGAACAGGCGGTGAATCTGCTCGACCGGGCGCGGGACCAGCTCGCCAGGGAAGCGGCGGCCGTGGAGCGAGCCCGCATCGCCCGCGAGTTCCACGACATCGTCTCGCACAATCTCTCGGTGGTGGCGCTGCGGGCCGGAGTGGCCCGCTCGTTGGTGGATCGCGATCCCGACCACGCCAGGGACACGCTCCGGGAGCTCGAGAAGACCTCGCGTTCCTCCCTGGAGCAGATGCGCCAGTTGGTCAGCGCGTTGCGCGCGGTTCCCGGGGAAGACAGCGACGAGGGGGCCGTTCCCGACGGCAGGGGCGATTCCAGGGACGGCTCCGACTCCGTTGAGGGAGCTCCTTCCGGGGGCGGCGATGATCGCACCCCGGCGCCTCGTCTGGCGCAATTGGACGAGTTGATCGATTCGGTGCGTGGAACCGGGGTTACCTGGCGACTGCAGCGCATCGGCCGGGTGCGCGAACTGGACGCGGGGGTGGAGATGACGGCTTATCGGGTGATCCAGGAGGCGGTGACCAATGTGCTCAAGCACGCCGGGCGAGGGTACGCGCGCGTGTCATTGAGCTACCGGGCCTCCGGACTGGACATCGAAGTGAACAATCACACCGCCGATTTCCTCGGCCGGGTCCGTTCGACGGACCACGACGCGAGACAGGTGGCGCAGGGCGATCCCGGTTCCACCGGGCATGGTTTGATCGGACTTCGGGAGCGGGTGTCGTTGCTCGGGGGCACCTTGACGGCGCATCCTGTTTCGAACGGTTTTCACTTGTCTGCCGTGCTACCGTGCCCGGAAATTTCGGACCCGGGGTGTTCCGAGGAGGTCCGTAGGTGGTGACGCAGTCGGTCACGGACGTGCTGGTCGCCGATGACCAGGCGATGATTCGTGGTGGGTTGGTGGCCCTGCTCTCGGCCGAGCCGGATCTTCGGGTGACCGCCGAGGCGGATGACGGCCGCAGTGCCGTGGCCGCCGTTCGGCGGCGAATGCCGGACGTGGTGCTGATGGACATACGGATGCCCGGTACCGACGGCATCGTCGCGGCACGCGAGATCATTCGAGCCACGCACGGACGCACAGCCGTGATCATGCTTACGGTCCACGACCTGGACGAGTACGTCTACTCCGCGCTGCGGGCCGGAGTCAGCGGTTTCCTGCTCAAGGACGCACCGCCGGAGGAACTGCTCCGCGCCGTTCGCACCGTGGCGTCGGGCGACGCCCTGCTCTCCCCGAGCGTCACGCGTAGGCTGTTGCACCGGTTCGCCGCGCTGGAGATGCGCGACGCCTCGCTCGAACTGGCGCCGCTGACCGATCGGGAGCGGGACGTGCTGCTCCAGGTGGCGCGCGGGGGCTCCAACGCCGAGATCGCCGAGAACCTCGGACTCGCCGAGTTGACCGTCAAGTCGCACGTCTACCACGTGATGCAGAAACTCAACCTGAGTTCGCGCACCCAGCTCGTCATCCTGGCCTACGAAACCGGGCTGGTCCGCCCCGGACGCGGCCCGTCCGTGCCGGGATCCGCGCCCGACCCCGAGATCCCCGTCCGCCGTAAGAGCGGCGACTCCGTCCGAGACGGGCACATCGGGGGCCGATGGCCCGCTTGATGTAATGGGGGCATGGATTCGGAGGGACGTTTTCGGGTCGGTCTGTTCGGTTACGGTCTGGCGGGTTCCGCCTTTCACGCCCCGCTCATCGCGGCGCAGCCGCGGTTGCGGCTGGATGCCGTGGTCACCTCCAGCGGGCAGCGTGCGGAGCAGGTGGTGTCCCGGTATCCGGAGGCCCGTGTCCACTCCGATGCCACGGAGTTGTTCCGGCGGGCGGACGAAATGGATCTCCTCGTGATCGCCACTCCGAACAGCAGTCACGCGGAGCTGACCGCGCGTGCGCTCGACGCCGGAGTTCCGGTGGTGGTCGACAAGCCGTTCACCCCCACGGCGGAGGAGGCCAGGGAACTGATCTCGCGTGCCGAGGATCGCGGTGTCCCCTTGACCGTCTTCCAGAACCGCCGCTGGGACAACGACATGCTCACCGTTCGGGAACTCCTCGACTCCGACTCGCTGGGGCGGGTGCACCGGTTCGAGTCCCGGTTCGAGCGTTGGGTTCCCGTGGCGAAGGACTCCTGGCGCGACCAGGGCGGTCCGGGAGAGGCCGGGGGTGTGCTCTACGATCTGGGCAGCCATCTGATCGATCAGGCACTGTGTCTGTTCGGCGACGTCGAATCGGTCTACGCGGAGATGGACACCATTCGTCCCGACGTGGCCGCCGATGACGACACCTTCCTGGCGCTGCGGCACACCGGGGGTCAGTACAGCCACCTCTGGGTGAGCAAACTCGCCGCGCAGCAGGGACCGCGGTTTCGGGTCCTGGGAGATCGCGCGGCGTTCACCAAGTACGGACTGGATCCGCAGGAAGCGGCACTGCGGCAGGGGAGCCTTCCCGGGGAGCCGGGGTGGGGCGAGGAGCCGAGGGAGAACTGGGGCTCCCTCGGTGTCGAGCCCGAGACCCGTCCCTGGCCCAGCAGGCCCGGCCGTTATCAGGATTTCTACGCCGGAGTCGTGCGAACACTGGAGTCGGGGGTCGCCCCGCCGGTCGATCCGGCCGACGCCCTGCGGGGACTCGAAGTGATCGAGGCGGCACGCCGTTCGGTCGCTGACGGTTCGGTGGTCACACTTCCTCGGACACGGTGAGATCCGCACCGCTTCGGAGTGTTGGGGTGTCGGTTCCTGTCACGGGGTGACGCCGGACGAACGGTTTCTCAGCGTGTCCCCGGTTCCGGCAGGGTGCGGCGTCCGTGTGGGTGGCGTGGGGCGCGCGGTTCGGGGAACGCGCGTTCGCGCCGTAGGTAGCCCGTCTGCAGTGCCAACACTCCCAGCGCCACTAGCAGCGCCAGGAGTGCCAACCATCCCGCGGCGGCGTTGCTGTCGAACAACCAGAGCCCGGCCGCGATCCCGCCGACGAGCCCGGCGGACACGACGAGCAGATGGCAGATGAGGTGGACCGCGTAGTTCCGCACCGTGTCGCCCCTCTCCGGCGAGGTGTTCGGCGGTGGCGAACGATTCCGGGAGCTCACTCGCGATTCGCCGGGCAGATGTTACCGCCACGGTTCCCGGCACGCTCGTTGTCGAGCCGCCGTGAGCTCGTGCCGGCGCCCGGGCCGGAGGGTGGGTTCCCCGTGCCGGCGCCCGGGCCGGAGGGCGGGTTCGTCCGCGGGCGGGAAAATCGCCGATCCCGGCGAGGTGAACGACACGAGGCCGGTGTTCACGCTCCGCAGTGAGATGATCAGTTAGTCACCTGATCGAGGGAGTCCCGTTTCTCGGTCAGCGAGGTTCCCGGTGAGCCGTTACCGTTGTCGATGGAGTCGACACGCTCGAAACGGTCAATTCTTCCGACCGGAATTCCCGCGTCAGTCCTCGCGGGAGTCGCTGCGCGAGCGCCGGACACACGAGCCGAAGCATCCTCGGGGGTGGTTGCTGGTGAATTCTCTTGCGGTCTTCGCGGTCACGGCCACCACGGGCATCGGAACGATCGTGATCGCCCTGCTGGCGATGAACTGGGTCGAGCAGCGGTTCGTCGGCACCGAACCCTTCAGACCCACTCGACTCGGCACCGCGCGAGCACATCGGACACCGAACCGATCGTTGCCGGAACCCCGGACTCCACCGGCGGCCGAGTCAGATCATTCGGAAGTCCGCGAAGTCGAATCCGGGGGAGACCACACAACTGACCAGGACGTCGGCGTCACCGGTGTTCTCGGCACACTGCCAGTGGCCGGCGGGAACAAGTGACTGGGGCAGTTGGCCCGCCGCCAGGTCAGCACCCAGCGTGATCGTCTCCGTCCGCTCCGCCGGTTCAGCGCCGTTGCCCGCGCCGTGCATCAGTAGTGCCGGTCCCGAGTGCCACATCCACAACTCGTCCGACTCGACCCGGTGCCACCGCGAACGTTCCCCGGCGGGCAACAGGTAGTGGATCGCCGTCGCACTGGGGCGCGGACCACGATCCGGCGGATGAGAAGTCGTGGCGCAGGTCCAGGTACGCCGGTACCAGCCGCCCTCCGGGTGCGGCAGCAGATCCAGCAGTTCGGCGGTGGTACCTCTGGTTTCGAACGAGACGAAACGGCCGTGGGTGTCCCGCCGCGCGTAGCGCACCCCGCGGACCGCCGCCCGGTCCAGTGGACCGTAGACGTGGGGGAACAGGGTTTCCGCGGCCACGCCTTCCGGCGGGCTCGGAGCGGGAGGTTCCCAGCGTACGGGGGCGGACAACGCCGTGGCGTCGAGTTCGAGCAGTACCAGCTGCTCCTCGGCGGAACGGTAGAGCGTGTTGGCCACGGCCAACGTCGTCTCCGGATCCGGTGAGCAGTGCACGAACCCCTCCCGCCGCAGGGAGTCCGCGCCGATGGTCTCCCCCGGGGTCGAGTGGTAGGACTCCGACGGAAGCAGGTGGAACAAGGTCGAGGTATTCACAGGGGTCAGTTTCCCGGGGGCCGCCGTGGCGTTGTCAGGTGGCCCCGCCGCGGCGGTACCGGCTCGGAGTTCGTTTCGTACCGGTGATGTTTCCTGGCGAACCGCGCCCGGCGAGCAGGCGGGTAGTGTGGCCGATCGAGCGAATGAGCGACACGGACACCGCAGCACTCCGATCACGAACCGGGAGCCCCATGCGAGCCGACAGCACCCCCGCCCACGACGGTTCCGCCGCCGAGGACGCCACCGCGAGCGCGGACAGCACTGTCAGGATCGCCGTCCTCGACGACTACCAGAACGTGGCCCGCGAGTTCGGGGACTGGCACACCCTGCCCGCGAACACCGAGGTGACCGTGTTCGACGAGCACATCGCGGACCAGTCGGAACTGGTACGCGAGCTCGAACCGTTCCGGGTGGTCGCGGCGATGCGGGAACGGACAGCCTTCCCCGCGGAAGTGCTGCGCGCGTTGCCGAACCTGAAGCTGCTGGTCACCACCGGCATGGGAAATGCTGCCATCGACACGGCGGCAGCGGCCGAACTGGGGGTGACGGTGTGCGGCACCGGTAACGGGATGCGGGCCGGAGCCGACTGGAGCACCACCTCGGAACTCACGTGGGGTCTGATCCTCGCGGTGGCCAGAGCGATTCCGCGGGAGGATCGGGCCGTGCGCACCGGGGGCTGGCAGCACACCGTCGGCAAGGACCTCGCGGGCGGCACGCTCGGAGTCCTCGGGCTCGGCCGTATCGGTGCGCAGATCGCCACGGTGGGCCGTGCGTTCGGCATGGAGGTGCTCGCCTTCAGCGAGAACCTCACGGCGGAACGCGCACGGGAGGCGGGCGCCACAGCGGTGGACAAGCGTGAGCTGTTCGCCGCCTCCGACGTGGTCACCGTACACACCAAACTCGGCGAGCGAACCCGCGGACTCGTGGGTCGCGCCGAGCTCGACCTGCTGGGGCCGGACTCCATACTGGTCAACACCTCCCGCGGCCCGATCGTCGACGAGCGGGAGCTGCTTTCCGCGTTGCACGAGGGCCGTATTGGTGGTGCCGGGATCGATGTCTTCGAGCGCGAGCCGCTCCCCGAGGACGATCCGTGGCGCCACGCGCCCCGAACGGTGTTGACTCCGCACATCGGTTACGTCTCGGAGAACACCTACCGGGCGTTCTTCACCGAAACGGTGGAGGACATCCGGCAGTTTCTGGCGGGCACGCCGGTGCGGGTGCTCAACGCGGACCGAGCGAAATGATCCGCCTCCCGCGCCTGTCGCCTCCGACAGGCGCGGGAGAGGGACTCAGGCCTCGTCCGCGAGGTGGCGCACCCGCTCGATCAGCGCGGTGCGCTCGGCGGCGCTGCCCGCCAGCGGCGTCACGTTCAGGGTGGTAACACCCGACTCGCGGAACGCGGCGATGCGCTCGCGCACGTGGCTCTCCGGTCCGATCAGCGAGGTCTTGGTCAGCAGCTCGCGGGGAACCGCCGCTGCCGCCTCGTCCTTCTTGCCGTCCAGGTAGAGGTCCTGGATTCGCTCCGCCTCGGCCTCGTAGCCGTAGCGTCGGGCCAGGTTGTTGTAGAAATTCTGGCCCTTGGCGCCCATGCCGCCGATGTAGAGCGCCAGCATCGGACGCATCGAGTCGAGCAGCTCGTCCAGGTCCTCACCGATGGCCAGCGGTGCCTGCACCACCGTGTCCAGCTCCGGCAGTGTGGCGTCCCGCTTCGCGCGGCCCTCGGCCAGCGAGTCGCCCCATACCTCGGCGGCCTTCTCCGGAACGTAGAAGATCGGTTCCCACGCCTCGGCGATCTCCGCCGTCATCGCCACGTTTTTGGGCCCGATCGCCGCGATCATGATCGGTATCCGCTCCCGAACCGGGTGGTTGACCAGCTTGAGCGGTTTGCCGAGACCGGTGCCCTCTTCGGCAGGCAGCGGAATGTTGTAGTGCTTGCCCTCGTGGGCGAGCTTCTCCCGGCGCCACACCTTGCGGCAGATCTCGACCAGTTCCCGGGTGCGGCCCAGTGGTGCCTTGTAGGGCAGCCCGTGGAAGCCCTCGATCACCTGGGGTCCCGAGGCGCCGATACCCAGCGTGAACCGTCCGTCCGAGACGAAGTCCACTCCGGCCGCCGTCATGGCGGTCAGCGTCGGTGTCCTGGTGTAGACCTGCAGAATGCCGGAAGCGATCTCCAGACGTTCGGTGCGCGCCGCGATGAACCCCAACTGGCTGACCGCGTCGAACGAGTACGCCTCCGGGACATAGACGATGTCCAGCCCGGCCTTTTCGTAGTCGACCAGCTCGTCGACCGTCTCCTTGAATCCCCCGCTGTAGTTCAGCGGCATCCCGATCCGCATACTGCTCGCTTCCTGCCGGTTGTGTTGCCCGTGGGGTTCGCCCACCCGCGCTCGACGCTCGGAACGGATGTGCCGGACCACCGAATCGCACACAGGTTACCGACGAGTACGGCGGTTCGGCAGTCCCCGCGCCCGGAACATCCCGTCGCGGTGCCATGCGCTCCGCGCATCGGGGCCCCTCGCCCTACGCTGTGAGCCCTCCCTGAGCGATAAGGCGGCCCTCTCGCCACGGGACTCCGCTCTCCTGCCGGGAACTCCGCTAGCACGACCGAGGGAAACACGGCGGGGAGTCGGGAGAGGGTGATCTTCCCGCGTAGCGTGTGCGGTGCGAACGGCAGGCAACCACGAGGAGGAACATCGTGGCGCTCGTAGTGCACATACTGATCACAGCCGTGGCGGTCTGGGTGACCACCGCACTGCCCGGGATCACGCTCGGCGACCAAGGGGCCGGAACCGATGGGGTGGCCACCCAGGCGTTGACACTGCTCGTCGTGGCCGTGGTGTTCGGCATCGTCAACGTGGTGCTCAAGCCGGTCGCCAAGACGCTGGGGTGCCTGCTCTATATCCTCACCCTCGGGTTGTTCGGCCTGGTGGTCAACGCGCTGTTGTTCTGGTTGACCAGCTGGATAGCCGGGAACCTCGATCTTCCGTTCCACGTCGAGGGTTTCTGGCCCGCCTTCTGGGGAGCGATCATCGTCACCGTTGTCAGCAGTGCGTTGCACGGGCTGGTACGCCGGGCCACCTCGCTCGGCGACTGATCGGAAGCGTCCGGCCGGGTCGCTCGACGTGCTGGGACCGAAGCGGGTCCGAGAACGACTTTCGATGTCGTCTCCCGCGGGTGTGACCGTGAACGAGGGCGGTGGGTGCCGAAAGCCTGCTACCGGCGGTGGGCGAAGCCCCTGCTGGGGGGAGGGGCGGCCACGCGAGCGAGTTCCGTCCCTTTCCTCGTCGGTAATGCCTCGTGGCTTCGTGCGGCACGGTGAAACTCGTCCTGTTCTCGGATTGGTGTCGGAATGCTCGTCGGCGCCGCGGTCATTAATCGACTCGTTACCGGCGCGGTCGTCTACACCGGCATCGGTGGAACCGATCCGTTCTCCTCGGGGAACAGTTGATCCCGCGCCACCTTAAAGTCACTTTCGGTTTTCGGCTGAACACGAAGAGTCATGAAATAATGATTCGAAGCACGATATCGAACGCGAGGTGGTGGAGATGATCCGAAGTCCCGTCGATCGGGTCCGTGACTATGTCGAAAATCCTCATCCGAAACGGCTTGTGTGAAAATTGGGAACAACGGCGGTCTCGGAGGAATCATGAGTCGGTGGTCACTCGTGGCGAAGTTCGTTGAAGATTGACTTCACGGATGCGTGGTCACGTTCCGTCCGATATCACTCACGGAACCGGTACGGAGTGAGTTGTCAACACTCGTCCGAGTCATGGAAGACGAATAAAACCCGCGCATTACGGTGCGGCGTCTCACGCTACCCGAAAGAAGGAGAAAAAATCTCCGGGAAAGAGAGCGGCCCGGGATCATGTCATCCCGGGCCGACTTCGGTGGGCGATGCTGGGTTCGAACCAGCGACCTCTTCGGTGTGAACGAAGCGCTCTCCCGCTGAGCTAATCGCCCGTTGCCGCCCTGTCGCAGCGACAACAAGAAGCTTACACGATCCTTTTCACGCCTGGAACAGGGGGGAGGCCAGCCAGCTCCACCGCAGACCGAGGAAGTCTCCGACCAGGTCAAAAGCGCCGATGAGCCAGAGAGTGGCCACCACTACGACGCCGGTGGCCGTCATCACCGCCAGTCGGGTCGCCGGATGTTGCCGGGACAGCCAGTGGATCCAGCGCTGGTAGTGGCGTTTGGCGAACATGTTCACGTGGTGTGCCCAGGCGAATTCGGTGGCGAGCAGCCCGAGGCCCGCGAACACGCACAGCCAACCGGGACCCGGATAGGGAATGAGTACCAGGCCCAGCAGGAGTACCATCCCGCCGAGCAGTCCGAGACCGAAGCGATAAAGGGTGTTCAGCGCCGGTCTGGCGCGTATCCGCTCCCGGCGCGCGCGGAATCGCTCTCGTAAGCGGTGCACGCGTGCGCGCCAGCCCGAGAGGTGTGCGTTCGGCGGTTCGTTCTCGTGATGTCGCGAACCGGGCTCTGCTGTCTTACTCAGAACACACCTGCCTGCCGACCGATCCTGCTTTCCGGGTGCTCTCTCGGTCCCATGTCGTTCCCGTCGGTACTACAGGGACTCCCCGTCAGTGTCTCAGCCTACGTGCTGCGGCAGTGCCTGTAGAGTGGCTCGTGCGGCGCATATTTCGTTCCGGGTGTTCGTCATGGGCGCGGCGATGATGTGATCGTGTATATCACATTGTGACGCCGGTCTCGCTTTTGGGTTTCGGGTTCAGGCGTGAAAACCCGAGAGTGGAGTATTTGATATTAGCCCGTTTCGGTGAACATTTGTGGTGTGCCTCTCCCGGGGCTCTTGTGTGAAACGGCTTGTCGTACAACTATCGACTATCCTGAAAACCAGCGTCCCGTGGTGGCCGCGAGGCATCGACCGGTTCGGTCCTTGAGCGTTGTGGTGGTCCTCCGGGGGCGTCGTCGACGGGTTCGTACATGTGCCCGACCGGGGGTGGTGCGGGTGGGTCGCACGAGAAGGTCCGGAAGCATTGTTTCGGCTCGCCGCGGAACCGACCGGGGCGCCGATTGCGGATCGGTGAGATCGGTGGTTTTCTTCGAGGCGGTGAGGCTCGTGTTGATGAATCGCGGAATTTGTCCGCCCCCGGAGTTGTTGGCTACGCTACGGAGTTCTGTAGTAGCTCAGCGAATTAGTTTTCCCCCGTACGGGTGATCTATTCGCTGTTTGCGAGCGAACGGACCCGGATAACCGTCACAACTGTGTAGCTCGGTCGGCTTCGCTGCGACCGGGAGGGAGTTAGGAAGGCGAGGACGATGCGTAACGATCATGTGACCCTTCGTTCGACAGCGGTGTTCGATCTGCTGGCCCCGCAGACGCCCGCCGTTCCGGTTCAGGTGGAACTGCGGTACGACACTCGCGACCCCTACGCCGTCGTCGCGGCGTTCCGCACCGGTCGTGCGGGCTGGGTCGAATGGGTGTTCGCGCGTGATCTGCTGGCCGACGGGTTGATCGCGCACGCGGGTGAGGGCGACGTGGCGATCAGGCCCGCCGCCGACGACCCCGAGGTCGTGGTGATCGAGCTGAGCTCACCCTCGGGACACGCCGTGTTCGAGGCGTCCGCCCAGGAACTGGCGGACTTCCTGGATCGCACCTACGACGTGGTGGTGCCGGGCAACGAGGGACTCTGGGTCAGTATCGACGAGGCGATCACGAGGTTGCTGCCGCACGATCTCTCGTGACCGTGCGTCGCCTGGGAAACCGCGTTGGGGCCGCCCGCGGGTGGTGACGGCGGGCTCCGGCCCGCTGTCGTGCTGATTGTCCGCACGGGACCCCCCGCTTCGATCGCCGTTCACGGCGTGGTCTAGAGTTTTGACCGAACACGGCGGAGGCGCCGAGCGAAGGATCTCGGCTCCGTCGTGAGTGCGGATGTAGCGCAGCGGTAGCGCATCACCTTGCCAAGGTGAGGGTCGCGGGTTCGAATCCCGTCATCCGCTCTGCGACCGGCTCGTCCGAGTGACGTTGAGCCGGTGGCTTCGGCGGAGTGGCCGAGTGGCTCAGGCAAGGGCCTGCAAAGCCCTGTACGCGGGTTCGATTCCCGCCTCCGCCTCGCGCGATTAGCTCAGCGGGAGAGCGCTACCTTGACACGGTAGAGGTCACTGGTTCGATCCCAGTATCGCGCACCGAACCAGCAATCCGGCTGCTGCGGGGCGTACCCGGGCAGTGGCTCGGACGGCCACCACCGGTCGAGCCGTGGGTTGTTCCGGCTCATTCCGGTCACCCGATTTGGAGGATCCCGGGCGGCCTGAGCCGGTGACCGGGACCTTCTCGCCGTTTGTTCCGCGGGAACAGGTTGTTTACCCCGCTTGCCTCACCAGGAACCAGACTGCCTCACCAGGGAACCAGGCTGCCGTCCCAGGAGTGGAACAGGCCGGTCGGTCCGTCGTCAGCTAGCATGGCCAGCTGGACCGCTGTCTCGGCCGCCTCTGCCGGATCCTTGCCGTCCCTGGTGGCACGCTCGTTGAGATCCGTCCCCCGCAGTCCGGGGGCCAACGAGTTCACCCTGAATCCCTCTTCGGCGAGCTCGTGGGAGTAGAACACCGTCAGCGCGTTCAGCGCCGTTTTCGAGGAACGGTAGGCGGCGTCCGTTCCGGTGGTGGAAAACCACCGGTTCGCCCCGGTGCTCAGGTCGAGCGAGCCGGTGCCGCTGGAGATGTTCACGATCCTGGGACGCCGGGAACGGCGCAGCGCGGGCAGGAAGGCGTTCGTGACGGCCACGACCCCGAACAGGTTCGTCTCGTAGGTTCGCCGGAAGTCGTCGCGACCGGTCTCCGTTACCGGTACCTCGTCGGTGCTGATTCCCGCGTTGTTGACCAGGATGTCCAACTCGTCGATTTCCCGCGCGGCACGAGCGATACTCGTGTCATCGGTGACGTCGATCGGCAGTACAGTGACGTCGCCACCGATCTCCGCTGCGGCCGCACGTCCCCGTTCGGGGTCCCGCGAACCCAGGTGGACTCGCAACCCGGCCGCGGCCAAGAGGCGTGCGATCTCCTTGCCGATGCCCTTGTTGGCACCGGTCACCAGTGCTGTGGAATCGTTCATGGCATCGAGCGTGCGGCTCGCCGGAACTCGGATCCAGGTACAACCCGTCCCAGTCACGAGGAGAGCCAGTAACGAGGTGAGGTAGCGTATGGCGAGACAGGAACTGGCCCGGTTGTTGCGCGACTACCGGAAACGGCTCGAACCCGCCGAGGTCGGTCGGGGGAGGGGGCGGCGCAGGCGCACCCCCGGCCTCCGGCGTGAGGAGGTCGCGGAACAGGCGGCCGTGTCCGTGGACTACGTCGTCAGACTCGAACAGGGCAGGGGACCGAATCCCTCGGCACGGGTTCTGGAGTCCCTGGCAGGGGTGCTGCGGCTCGACGCGGCCGAACGCGTTCATCTGTTCCGGACCGCCGGGGTGAGTCCGGAGCCGCCGCTCCGTCCTCCCCACCGGGTTGGTCAGCAGGTGGAGTACATGCTGCACCGGATGCCGGACGTGGCTGCGGTGGTGACCGACGCTCGTTACGACGTCGTCGCGTTCTCCCCGCTCGCGGACGTGTTGCTCGGTGACCTCCGGCGGGAGCCGAATCTGGCCCGCAGGCACTTCCTGAATTGCGAGCCCCGGGAAATCTCCGGTGGGGAGGAATTCGAGCTGATCGCGGTGTCGCGCCTGCGCGGTTCCCTCGCGCGTTATCCGCTGGACGAGTCGCTCGCCGCGCTGGTGTCGGAGTTGCGCACCGAGAGCCGGAATTTCGAACGTGTGTGGCGCACGGCTCCGGTACGTGTGCCGAGTCACCGCCGGAAGACGATCACTCATCCGCGAGTGGGCCCGTTGCGGCTCAACTGCGACGTGGTGCCGCTGCCCGAGGACGACCAGCAGATGGTGTTCGTGACCGCGGACCGGGGGAGTTCCGAGGAACAAGCGCTGCACCGGCTGCGGAGGTAGCGCGCATCGAAGCCGTCCCGCGCACGAACTCCGCCCGCTTGTCCCCCGGTCGGCGGTGACAGCGGGACGAGCGGGCGGAAGCGCGTACTCAGCGTGTCAGCAGTGAGCGCAGGAAGAACCCGATGTTGGCCGGGCGTTCGGCCAGCCTGCGCATGAAGTAGCCATACCACTCCTCGCCGTAGGGCACATAGACCCGCAGGTTGTGCCCCGCGGCGGCGAGGCGGCGCTGTTCGGCGGGCCGGATGCCGTAGAGCATCTGGAACTCGTAACTGTCGGCACCGCGCCCGTGACGTTCGGCCAGCTCGGCGGCGATGGCGATCATGCGGGGATCGTGGGTGGCGATCATCGGGTGGCCCTCACCCGCCATGAGTGCCCGCGTGCAGCGTACGTAGGACCGGTCCACTTCTCGCTTGTCCTGGAAGGCCACCGAGGCGGGCTCGGAGTAGGCCCCCTTGCACAGTCGGACCCTGGAGCCCGCCGTGGCCAGGTCCCGGCAGTCCTGCTCGGTGCGGTGCAGATAGGCCTGCAGGACCGCCCCCACCCAGGGGAAGTCCACACGCAGGTCGGACAGCGTCCGCAACGTCATGTCCGTGGTCGTGTGGTCCTCCATGTCCAGGGTGACCGTGGTGCCCACGGCGGCCGCCGACTCGCAGATCCGGCGGGCGTTGTCTAGCGCGATCTTCTCCCCGTCCGGGGAGAGCTGTTGTCCCACCGCCGAGAGCTTGACCGAGACCTCCGCGCGGTCGGCCAACCCGGCGTGGTGCAGTTCCGAGAGCAGCCCCTGGTAAGCCCGCACCGTGTCGTCGGCCTGCGCGGCGTCGGTGGTGTCCTCACCGAGATGGTCCAGGGTGACGTGCAACCCTTCCTCGGTCAGCCGAGCGGTCACCCCGATCGCCTCGCGGGAGTCCGAGCCGGCCACGAACCGGTCCACCACCGTGCGGGTGAGTGGATTGGCCTCCACGAGCCCACGTATCGCATCGGACCGGGCCGCGGTCAGCATCACACTGCGCAGCATCTTTCATCTCCTAGCGGATCGTGCCGGACTCAGCCCTGGTGTGGGTAGGTGTGCTCGGTGGGAGCGTCGAACGTCTCCTTGACGGCGCGGGGGTTGACCCAGCGCTGCAGGTTGAACATCGACCCCGCCTTGTCGTTGGTCCCGGAGGCACGCCCGCCGCCGAACGGCTGCCTGCCCACGATCGAGCCGGTGGGCTTGTCGTTGACGTAGAAGTTGCCCGCCGCGTGGCGCAGCTGTTCGTGGGCCCGCCCGATCGCGCTCCGGTCGTCGGCGAAGACCGCTCCGGTCAGGGCGTAGGGGCTGGTCTCGTCCACGATTCCCAGGATCCGCTCGTAGTCGTTGTCCTCGTAGACGTGCACCGCCATGATCGGTCCGAAGTACTCGGTCGTGAACGCCTCGTCGTAGGGGTCGGTTCCCACCATGATGGTCGGCTGCACGAAGTAGCCCACCGAGTCGTCGTACTCGCCGCCCGCGAGGATCTCCAGCGACGGCTCGTCCGCCACCCGGTCGATCGCGGCCTTGTGCTTGGCGAAGGCGCGATGATCGATGACCGCCGCACCGAAGTGCGAGAAGTCGCTCGGATCACCGTAAGTGACGCGCCGGGTGGCTTCGACCAGGTTCTCCCGCATGCCGGATTCCCAGAGCGAGCGCGGGACGTAGGCACGCGAGGCCGCCGAGCACTTCTGCCCCTGGTACTCGAAGGCGCCGCGGACCAGGGCCGTCACCACCTTGTCGGAGTCGGCCGAGGGGTGTGCCACGACGAAGTCCTTGCCGCCCGTCTCACCGACGATGCGCGGGTAGCTCCGGTAGTTGTCCAGGTTCTCACCGATGGTCTTCCAGAGCTTCTTGAACGTGGCGGTGGAACCGGTGAAGTGCAGTCCCGCCAGGTCCGGGTCGGTGAGCGCGACCTCGCCGACGGCCTGCCCGTCGCCGGTGACCATGTTGATCACTCCCGGCGGCAGCCCGGCGGCCTCCAGCATGCGCATGGTGTGGTGCGCGGCGAACTGCTGGGTCGGCGTCGGCTTCCACACCACCGTGTTGCCCATCAGCGCGGGCGCCGTGGGGAGGTTCGCCGCGATCGCGGTGAAGTTGAAGGGGGTGATCGCCGTGACGAACCCGTCCAGCGGACGGTACTCCATCCGGTTCCACTCGCCGGGTACCGAGTTGGGCTGTTCGGCGAGGATGCGGCGCGCGAAGTGCACGTTGAACCGCAGGAAGTCCGCCATTTCACAGACCGCCTCGATCTCGGCCTGGTGCACCGACTTGGACTGCCCCAGCATGGTGGCGGCGTTGATGGTGTCCCGCCACGGGCCCGAGAGCAGGTCCGCCGCGCGCAGCATCACGGCGGCGCGTTCGTCGAAGGGCATCGCCGCCCAGTCCGCGGCCGCGTCCTTGGCCGCCTGCACCGCCTCGGCCACGTCGGCGTTGGTCGCTTGCGCGCAAACGCCCAGCACGCGGGAATGATTGTGCGGTTGGACAACGTTGAACCGTTCGCCGCTCGCCATTCGCTGTTTGCCCGCGATGGTCGTGGTCAGTTCGATCGGCTCGGCCTGCAGCTCGGCGAGACGCCGCTGCAGCGACTCCCGTTCGGCGCTTCCCCTGGCGTAGGACTTGACCGGCTCATTGGCCGGCACCGGGACCGAAGTGATGGCATCCATGACCTTACGCCTCCTCGCGCGACGTCGGTGTCGGTCGTGGGCCGGAGGTGTCGCTACCGGCCCTTCCAACTGCCGAGGATAGAAGTTCGAGCGCCCGGTCGGCTTGTACGAGCGGCTATCGTTGACGGTGATGGATTGGTCGATCGAACAACCGGTTGCCGATGAGTGGTACTCGGCGAGCGCGGGTGGCAACGAGGAACAGCCGGGTACCACCGGGGTGGCACTGCGGCAGCTGTTGATCGCGGTGGGTGAGCCGCTGGTCGACGTGCTGGCGGCCCCCGGTGGGTTCGACGTCGCCGTCCACGACGTGGTCATCCTCGACCCGGAGGAGGCCCCCGGAACGGGCGCCGGGGATCTCGTGCTGGTGATCGGTACCCGTGGCCGCTCGGCGGTGCCACTGGTGCGGCGGGTGGCCCGTTCCGGCGCCGCGGCCGTGGCGGTCAAGGTCGACGCGGATCAGGACGCCCGGGCGCTGCGGGAGGCGGCCATCGGCGGCGGCATCGCGCTGCTCGGAGTGCGTCCCGACGTGCGGTGGGAGCAGCTGGAGTCGTTCGCCCGGTCGGCCGTGGAGAACGCCCGGCTGACCGGTGAGGCCGACGTAGGGGAGGCGCTGGGGGACCTGTTCTCGCTGGCCCAGACCGTGGCGGCGCTGACCGAGGGCATCGTCAGCATCGAGGACACCGCCAACCGCGTGCTCGCCTATTCGCGCTCCGACGACGAGGTCGACGAACTGCGCAGGCTGTCCATTCTCGGCAGACGCGGTCCGGAGTCCTACCTGGCCATGCTGCGGGAGTGGGGGATCTACCAACGACTGCGCGCGGGGGAGGAGGTCGTCCGGATCGAGCCGCGCCCCGACCTGGGGATCCGGCGGCGGATGGCCGTGGGCATCCACGCCGGTGCGCAACCGCTGGGCACCATCTGGGTGCAGGAGGGCGCGCGCGGCCTCAGCGAGCACAGTGACCGGTCGCTGATCGGGGCGGCGCGGGTGGCCGCGCTGCAGTTGATCCGCCAGCGCAGCGAGTCGACCATGGCGCCCCGGTTCCGGGAGAACCTGCTGACCGGTTTGCTGGAGAGCCGCATCGACGGGTACTCGGCCGCGGCCAACATCGGTGCGGATCCCCGAAAATCCGCCGTGGTGGTGGTGCTGACCCTGCGTCCCAGGGAGCACACCGGTGTTTCCAACCGTTCCGAGATCGAGCTGGAACGCGCCGAGATGACCAGCCTGATCTCGGTGCACGCCGCTTCCTACCGGCGCAGCGCGCTGGTGACCACGATCGGTTCCCGGGTGTACGTGCTGTTGCCCGATCTGCCGGACCGACACGCCGAATCGGCGGTTTCCGGACTGGCCCAGGAGATCGTCACCGCGGCGCGGGGCCAGCTTCGCTCCGGCGTCCAGGCCGGGATCGGTTCGGTTGTCGCCACACTGGACGATGTTCCGGTATCCCGCATCGAGGCCGACCGTATCCTCGACGCGCTCGGGCACGACCACACCGCCGAGGTCGCCACCATCGATGACGTCCGGTCCCGGGTGCTGCTCAGCGAGGTGCTGACGATGCTCCGGGACAACGAGCGGGTGCGCGATCCCAGGCTGGCGACCCTGCGCGCCCACGACGCCGCCAACGGTACCGAGTTCGCCCGCTCGCTGTTGTGCTACCTGGAGTTCTTCGGCGATGTCCGGAGTGCCAGCCTGTCGCTGCACGTGCACCCCAACACCCTGCGCCACCGTGTCCGGCGTGCCGCCGAGATCAGCGGTATCGATCTCGACGATCCCGCGGAACGGTTGAGTGTTCAGCTGCAACTGTTGCTGTTCCGGCAAACCGAGCTCCGGCCGCGGAGCTGAACGGGCCGTTCCCCAACCGCTCGGCGTTCCGGAGCTCCGGCGGTGGTGGGCGGGACGAACGCGGTGCGAAACCACCGTGACGATTCCACCGCGCGCTCGTTGAGCTATTGACGTTTCCCGATCGCGAACGTTGACCGGGCGTGTGCTCGCCGGGCGCCTTCGGTGTCGTACCGCGCGCTCGTGCGGTCGTCCCCGCGGTGCGACCGGTCCGGCGAGTCGATCGGTGAAGCTCGTCGAACGTCCGAGCAGTCCTGATGGGGCGGAGAGTGAGAGATCGATGGCTGGTTACCGCAAGGTGGTCGTCGGGACCGACGGATCGTCCCCCTCGATGCACGCTGTCCGGCGCGCCGCGCAGTTGGCGGGTGACTCGGCCGAACTGGTGATCGTCTGCGCGTACTATCCCAACAGCAGGCGTGAGGTGGAGCGCGCGCAGGACGAGATGGGGCAGGAGGCCTTCCAGGTGGTCGGTTCCGCGCCCGCCGAGGACAGTCTGCGTGACGCCACCGATCACGCCCGTTCCGCCGGAGCGGGCAGTGTCGATACCGTGTCCGTGTTGGGTCCGCCTATCGACTCGCTGATCGAGACCGCCGAGCGTCATTCGGCCGATCTGTTGGTGGTCGGCAGCCGCGGCCTGAACACACTGAAAGGACGAATCCTGGGATCGGTGCCCTCGGAGGTATCCCGACGTTCGGAGTGCGATGTGCTCGTCGTTCGAACCACACGATGATTTCGTGGCGCCGGACAATCCGGTGGAGCGGGCGTTGCTCGGCGGCGAGCCCCGCTACCGTAAGGCCGACGTGGCTCGGTTGGCCGGCGTCGAACTCTCCAGGGCCGAGCGGCTCTGGCAGGCGATGGGCTTCGCGCACGTCGCTCCCGAAGCCGTGGTGTTCACCGATTTCGACGTCGATGCCATGCGAACGGTGGACAAGCTCGTATCGGCCGAGGTGATTCCGCCGGAGCTGGAGACCGCGGTCGCCCGTTCACTGGCGCAGACGATGTCGCGGTTGGCCGAGTGGCAGCTGGGGATCTTCAAGGCCGTGCTCGGTGACACCTTCGCCACCGACATCGAAACCACCGCCGAGGTCGCCGAGGCGATCCTGCCGGTGATGGAGAACCTGCAGGGCTACGTCTGGCGCAGGCACCTCTCCGCCATCGCCGCACGGGAATTGGGCGAGGCCGACACCGGGCCGGAAGAACCGACCGTGGTGGTGGGGTTCGCCGACATCGTGGGCTACACCAGGTTGGTGCGCGACTACAGCGAACGCGAACTGGCGCGGCTGATCGACGACTTCGAGGACCTGGTCACCAGGGTGATCGCCGAGAATCACGGGCGAATCGTCAAGACCGTGGGGGACGAGGTGCTGTTCGTGGCGGACACGGTCCGCGACGGGGCGGAGATAGCGCTCTCGCTCAACGAGAACGTCGCCCGGGAACCCGACCTGCCGCCGTTGCGGATCGGCCTGGCTCACGGCACGGTGCTGGCCAGGTTCGGTGACGTATACGGCTCCACCGTCAACATCGCGAGCAGGCTGACCACGTTGGCCAGGCCCTCCTCGGTGCTGGTGGACCGCGAGTGCGCGGCGGGATTGCGCTCCGAGTCGGGTTTCGTGCTGACCTCGCTCGGGCCGAACAAGGTCTCCGGTTTCCGCGGCCTACGGGCTTGGGCGCTGCGTCGCTCCGAGTGATGTCCGACAGGACTGATGCCCCCGGAGTAGTATCGAGTGGACGTCCGGCGTACTCCGGCACGATTCTCGCGAACCGGGATGCCCGCGACGCCGCTGCGGCTTAGAGTCGTAGATCATGGAGAGCGATCCGCCTGCCGCACCCGATCGTGGCGAACACTCCGACGAAGTGGCCGCGCTGGCCGCCCGTTACGGTCGCATCCCCACCTCCGAACGGGTCCGACTGGCCAAGTCCACCTCGAACCTGTTCCGGTTCCGTGCTCCGGTCAGCGGCGGGCTCGACGTAACCGGCCTCGACAGGGTTCTTCGAGTGGATCCGCGACAGCGGGTCGCCGACGTCCAGGGCATGACCACCTTCGAGGACCTGGTCGCCGCTACGCTGCCGTACGGGCTGATGCCACTGGTGGTTCCGCAGCTGAAGACGATCACCATTGGCGGGGCCGTGGCGGGGCTGGGAATCGAGGCGTCGTCGTTCCGCAACGGGCTGCCGCACGAATCCGTGCTGGAGATGGAGATCCTCACCGGTGACGGCAGCGTCGTGCTGGCGCGGCCCGACAACGAGCACGCCGAACTGTTCCGCGGCTTCCCGAATTCCTACGGCTCGCTCGGCTACGCACTGCGAGTGCTGATCGAACTCCAGCCGGTGCGGGACTACGTGCGGCTGCGGCACGTGCCGTTCGACTCGACAGCGGCCTGTGCCGGGGTGATCGAGCACATCGGCCGTTCGGGGAGCTGGAACGAACAGCGGGTGGACTTTCTGGACGGCACCGTGTTCGGTGCGAACGAGCTGTATCTGACGCTGGGCACCTTCACCTCACGAGCGCCGTACACCAACGACTACACCGGTAACCGGATCTACTACCGCTCGATCCGCGGCCGCGAGGTGGACCACCTGCGTACGCACGACTACCTGTGGCGTTGGGACACCGACTGGTTCTGGTGTTCCCGCGCTTTCGGCGCGCAACACCCCGCGATCCGCCCGTTCTGGCCACGTCGGTTGCTGCGGTCGGACGTCTACCGCAGGCTCGTGTCCCTCGATCAGCGCCACGGCCTGTCCGAACGGTTCTACCGGTTGCGCGGGCGCCCCAGCCGTGAGCCGGTGATTCAGGACGTCGAGATTCCGCTCGACCGGTTGGCCGAGTTCCTGGAGTTCTTCCACAGCGAGATCGGCATCAGTCCGGTGTGGCTGTGTCCGGTGCGGCTGCGCGACGGCCAGGGCTGGCCGCTCTACCCCATGGACCCGGCGACGCTCTACGTCAACGTCGGGTTCTGGGCCACGGTGCCGCTGGGGGAGGGGCAGTCCGTCGGTACGCACAACCGGGCCATCGAGGCCAAGGTGAGCGAGCTCGACGGGCACAAGTCGCTGTACTCGACCGCGTACTACGAGCCCGAGGAGTTCTGGCGCCGCTATGACGGAACCACGTACCGGCGGTTGAAACAGCGCTACGACGAAGCGGGCAAGCTGCCCGACCTCTACGAGAAGTGTGTGCTGGGTACCTGAGCACGCTCGGTTTCTCCCACGACTACCGGCCCGAGCACCGGTCGTCGCCGTCAGGTCGATATGGAGGGTTCGACAATGGCATTGGCAGCCGTGTTCGCACGTCTGTTCGGTGATGATCCGCCGATCGAGTTCCGCGCCTACGACGGTAGCCGGAGCGGGCCTTCCGGCTGCTCATCGGCCATAGTGGTCAACTCTCCGCTGGCACTGGCACACCTGGCCGCGGCTCCGGGGGAACTGGGGCTGGCGCGGGCCTACATCAACGGCCACCTCGAAGTGCGGGGCGACATGTACACCGCCCTGGCCGCGTTTCCGTCCGTCGTGATGTCCGAGGTTTCCTGGAAGCTGCGTGCCGAGCTGGCGGTGAGGCTCGCGGGGTACCGCTTCTGGTGGCCCGTTCGGCCGCCGAAGCAGGAGAACCGCCTCCACAACGGCAGGAGACATTCCAAACACAGGGACAGCGAAAGCGTCTCGTACCACTACGACGTGTCGAACCTGTTCTACGAATGGGTGCTCGGCTCCTCGATGACCTACACCTGTGCGGTGTTCGAGCGAGCCGACGCGAGTCTGGAGCAGGCGCAGTACACCAAGCACGATCTCGTCGCCCGCAAGCTGGGACTCGAACCGGGCATGCGGCTGTTGGACATCGGCGCCGGGTGGGGCGGCATGGTGCTGCACGCGGCCGAGCACTACGGTGTGCGCGCCATCGGGGTCACGCTTTCGCGGTCCCAGGCGGAGTGGGCGCAGCGGCTCATCGCCGACCGGGGACTGAGCGAGTTGGCCGAGGTGCGCTATCAGGATTACCGTGACGTTCCGGAGTCCGGCTTCGACGCGGTGAGCTCGATCGGGCTCACCGAACACATCGGGCGGAAGCGGCTGTCGGAGTACTTCGACTTTCTGCGGGGCAAACTGCGTCCCGGCGGGAGACTGCTCAACCACTGCATCACACGTCCCGATGGTTCTTACCCGGCCAGGGCGGGCAAGTTCATCAGCCGCTACGTCTTCCCCGACGGTGAGCTGGAACCGCCCGGCGAGCTCATGTCCCGGATGCACGACCACGGCCTGGAGGTGCGGCACGAGGAGAACCTGCGTGAGCACTACGCGCTGACACTGGCGGGTTGGTGCGCGAACCTGGAGCGCAACTGGCGTAAGGCCGTTGCCGAGGTGGGACCTGCCCGAGCCAGGGTGTGGCGGCTGTACATGGCGGCATCCCGGCTGGCCTTCGAGAGCAACGAGATCCAGCTGCACCAGATGTTGGGGGTGCGTTCGGCGGGCGGAATCAGCCCCATGCCGCTGCGTCCGGACTGGTGAGTCGAACCCGGTCCCGTACCGGGGCTCCCCTTCCACCGCACCGGTTCCCCGTGCCGATTGAAACTCGCTCGCGGTGTCCTTCCCGGACACCGAGCGAACAACGAGGCCCGGTCCGGTGATGGACCGGAGCTCGTTGCCGCGAGAACGTGCTTCAGGTGAACGTACTACGGGTGCGGGGTCTCTTGAACGCGTCGATCAGTCGTTCGGCGCCACCTCGTCCAGGGACACCGCTGGGATCAGTTCGGACACCGGCTCGCGTACCCACCAGGCGCCGGACCGGCGTTTTTCGGTCGCGGTGCTGAACCGGTAGCGGAACAGCCGGGCACGCACGTAGCGCGGGGCGTTCTCCCGGAACGGGTTGTGCCGCAGCAGCGACAGGATTCGCCGTTCGTCGCGCAGCATCGCCACCAACAGCCGTTCCAGCCATCCCCTTCCGTAGGACGGTGAGATCGCCACGAACCACATCAGCCAGTCCAGCCGCAGGTGATACGGCGCCACCTGCGGGGAACGCCGCGTCGGGTCCCCAGGTTTGCCCCGGAAGCCGTACTCCCGCCATTGGCCGTCCGCGCCGTAACCCTCCAGCACCACCTCGAACCGAACCCTGGTCACGCTGCCGAAGGCGCCGTAGGTGTTGGCCAGGTGCAACTTGTTGAAGCTGCGGTTCATCACCTGACCGCGCCCGATCATGTTGCGGATCGGCCAGTAGCTGAGCACGAGGATCAGCACGGTCAGGGCCGCCACCGTCGCCCGGTACCACATCGGACCGGTGGTGCCGGGCACCGAACCCGGGGTGAGCGCGTCCACCGGTATCCAACCGAGCAGCGTGGTGTCCATCGCCGCGAACGCCAGCGTGATGGTGATCAGGTTCAGCCAGGCGAAGTTGCCGCTGAGCATCAGCCAGACCTGCGTCACGATCATGATCAGCGCGGCGATCGTGGCCACCGGCTGCGGTGCCAGCAGCCCGAACGGAACCACCAGCTGGGTGAAGTGGTTGGTCAGCACCTCCACCTTGTGCAGCCCGCCGGGCAGCCGGTGGAAAACCCGGCTCAACGGGCCGGGCATCGGCTGTGTCTCGTGATGGTGGTGCAGCGCGCTCAGGTCGCGCCAGGAGGGGTCACCCCGCATCTTGATCAGCCCCGCACCGAACTCGACCCGGAACAGCAACCAGCACAGCAGCCAGATCACCAACACGGGTGGTTCGATGTGAGCCGGTCCGAGGAACACCGCGAGAAAGCCGGTTTCCAGCAGCAGCGACTCCCAGCCGAAGGCGTACCAGATCCGGCCGATGTTGACCACGGACAGGTACAGCGCCCACAGTACGAACCACACCGCCATCGAGCCCCAGAGCGGGAGCAGGTCTGCCAGCCCGCAGAACGCGGCCACGCTCAGCAGCAGCCCGAACCAGCCGCAACACAGCACGAACCGGTCAGAGTAGTACAGGTGGAACAGGCTGGGGGCGCGACGGAAGCTCACGGCGCGCAGAAAGCGCGGTGTCGGGGTGAGTCCGTGCGAACCGAGCAGGGCGGGAAACTGGTTGATCACACACAGGAAGCCCATGGCGTAGCACAGCGCGAGCAACCGCCGCACCACGAACCGCGCCGGGCCGTACTCCGGTGCCCAGAACCAGTCCCAACCCATCGCCGCTCCGCTCCACGACCCGACCGGCCCGCGCGGGTGTGGATACGGCGCGGGCCTCCTCCGGTGGGACGGTAGGAGCGTTACCGACTCCGGTCGAACTTTCGGCACGCGGTGGCGCGCCGCGTCACCGCCTCAGGCGGTGTTTCGTCAGCTGTCGCCGTCGCGGCTGACGCGGACCATCTCGTCGCGTTCGACGACCTTCATCCGCTCCCGGCCGCGCTGCTCCCCGAGGGAGCGTTCGTGCTCGTCCAGCAGGTTCCAGCCCTGCCAGGTCGTGTAAGCGACCCCGCGCTCCGAAAGCATGCGCGGGACGGCCTCCCCGTCGTGGCCCGCTGCCTCGGTGATGTCGGCCAGCATGTTGTTCACCGTTTCCAGCGCGTCGCCCTTGGTGTGGCCGATGAGTCCCACCGGGCCGCGTTTGATCCAACCGGTCGTGTAGACGCCGGGTATGTGCGCGCCGTCCATGTCCAGCACCCGACCCCCCTCGTGCGGGATCGTGCCGGAACGGTTGTCGAACGGGATGTCCGGCAGTGCCGAGCTGAGGTAGCCGACCGCGCGGTAGACCGACTGCACCTCGATGGTCTCGAACTCGCCGGTACCGTTCACCGAGCCGTTGCCGTCCAGTTCCATGATCTCGGTGCGCAGCCCCTCGACCCGGTCCGTTCCGAGTACCTCGACCGGTCGCCGCAGGAAGTGGAAGTGCAACCGCCGCCGCGTGTCGTTCTTCGGATCCCGCAGTGCCCAGTCCTGCAGCGTCTTGACCACGGACTTGACCTGGTTGTTGGTCCTGATGGCCTCTTCGCTGGCCTCGTCGAGCTCGAATCCCTCCGGGTGCACGACCAGTTCCATCTCCGACTGGTGGTCGAGCTCGCGCAGTTCCAGCGGAGTGAACTTGGTCTGGGCGGGACCGCGCCGTGCGAACAGGTGCACGTCGGTCACCGAGGAGTCGCACAGCGCCCGATACACGTTGTCCGGGATCTCCGTGCTCAGCAGGTCGTCGGCCTGCTTGGCGAGCACGCGTGCGATGTCCAGGGCCACGTTGCCCGCGCCGAGCACGGCCACGCTGCTCGCGTCGAGGTTCCAGTCGCGAGGTGCCTCCGGGTGCCCGTCGTAGAACGAGATGAACTCGGAAGCGCCGTGGCTGTGCGGCAGGTCGATCCCAGGGATGTCGAGCTCGCGGTCGTCGGCGGCTCCGGTGGAGAACACGACAGCGTCGTAGTGCTGTCGCAGATCCGCCAGCTTGCAGTCCACGCCGTACTCCACGTTGCCGAAGAACCGGATCTCCGGTTTGTCCATCACCTTGTGCAGGGCGCTGACGATGCCCTTGATGCGGGGATGGTCGGGTGCGACTCCGTACCTGACCAGTCCGTACGGCGCGGGCATTCTGTCGAACAGGTCGATCTCGACCGGTGTTTCGGATTTGGTCAGGATGTCCGAGGCGTACACGCCGGCGGGGCCGGCTCCGATCACTGCTACTCGAAGCGGATGGCTCACGGCGGTCCTCCTGGGCGCGGTGCCCTCGCGTTGCTGACTGAGATCGGTTCATGGGCGGGGCCTGACCGGCGCCCGTTCCGCACTGCCGAGAACCTCGGCTCGCGGTCGGTCGCCCGGCGAATACGACCCTCCCCGAACAGCTTAGGCATACCTAAATGCCTGACCCGCGATGTGGACGGGTGACGCTGGTTACACCCCCGATCGGAGTAGTGGCTTATCGAAAGGGGGTAGGTACCGACCGTGTGTGATCAGGAGCGTGCGGTGAGGGATAGGATTCGTGTTGATCTCTCGGTGGTGTTCCCGGTGAAGCCGGGACGGGGTGGGCGCACCGTGGACCGAACGAACCAAACACAAGCGGGCCGAGGTATCGGGGGGTGCCGTTGGTGGCCCACGACCAAAGGAGCTTCCATGACCGACCCGAATCGGTTGCCCCCGGACGTGGATCTCGAGACAGCCAGCGCGGCGCGGTGCTACGACTACTATCTGGGCGGCTCGCACAACTTCGAGGTCGACCGTGAGCTCGGCCGCAAGGCCGAGGAGCGGGTGCCGCACATCAAATCACTGGCGCAGGACAACCGGGCCTTCCTGCGCAGGGTGGTCCGGTACTGCCTCCAACGGGGAATCCGGCAGTTCCTCGACATCGGCTCCGGCATCCCCACCGTCGGCAACGTGCACGAGATCGCCCAGGAGATCGACCCGGAGTCGCGGGTGCTCTACGTCGACAACGAGCCGGTGGCCGTCGCGCACAGTCGTACGATCCTGCGGGGCAACGAGCGCGCCGATGTCGTGCAAGCGGACCTGACCGAGATCGACGGAATCCTCGGGTCGGAACAGGCCGCGCGGTTGTTGGACCCGGAAGAGCCGATAGCCGTGATGATGGTCGCGCTGTTCCACTTCGTGCCGGACTCGGCGCGCCCCGCCGAGATCATCCGGAGTTACCACGAGCAAATGGCGCCGGGAAGCTTTCTCGGCTTCTCGCATGTCACCAGCGAGGACTATCCCGAGTTCACCCAGAGCCTGGTCGACCTCTACCTCAACAGCAGTAATCCGGCTACCGCCCGTGACCGCGCCGAGATAACGAAGTTACTGGCGGACTTCGAGCTGGTCGAGCCGGGAGTGGTCCACGTGCCGGACTGGCGCCCGGAAACCGAGGAGGACCGTTGGCAGGATCCGGCGCGCTCGCTGCTCTACGGCGCGCTCGGCCAAAAGGTGTAGTCCGATGAACGACACTTCTTCGGAACCGGGTGGTTCCGACCCCGAAGAACCCGCGGCCGCGTCCGAGCGGGAGCCGCGCGTGGCGGAGTTCGCCCGCCAGTGGGCACGTGTGGTGATCGGCACGAGTTACGTGCCGATGGGACGTCCCGAGCTGTGGGAGTTCCTGGAAGAGCGCGCCGAACGGTTGCTGCGAGCGCTGACAGCGGACTCGTTCGACCCCGGAAACGTGACCGAGGTGGCCGCCGATCTGGTCCGGATCCACCTCGTCGACCCTCTCGCGCTGCGCCGCACGCTCGAACTGCTCGGTTCGCGGCTGCCGGAGCTGGCTCGGGAGCTGGGAGCCGTTCGTGGCGACACCACCGAGCGGATGAACGAACTGCTGGCTTCGTTCGGCGAGGGATTCGCCGCCGCGGCCAAGCGGCGTGTGCTCGCCGATCAGGAGCTCGTGCAGCGGGCGGTGCGTGACGCCCGGGACGTGGCCGAGGAAGCGCTGCGGGCCAGTGAGGCACGTTTCCGGGCGGTGTTCAACACCTCCGCGTTGGGCATCGCCATCGTGGACCTGGACGGTGGGGTGCAGGACGTCAACGAATCGATGGGGACGATCTTCCGCACCGATCCCTCGGAACTGCTCGGGTGTCGGATCCTGGACCTGTGCGACCCCGAATATCGGGAGGACGTCCAGCACAACCAGGACGCGCTCGTGGCCGAGGTGTACGAGCGGTTCATGGTGGAGGTCCCGTTCACCACCGACGACGAGTCGGTGGTGTGGACCCAGGTCTCCGGTGCGCTGGTGCGAGACGCCGATGGTGAACCGGAGTACCAGGTGGTGCTCTACGCCGACATCACCGACCTGCGGCTGCTCAACGAGCGACTCAACACGCAGGCCACCACCGACCCGTTGACCGGGCTGGCCAACCGCACCCGACTGACCACGGAAATGGACAAGGCCCTGGCTCCCGGAACGGGCGGACGGCGCGTCGGGATCTGCTACTTCGATCTGGACGGTTTCAAGACGATCAACGACAGTCTCGGGCATCCGATCGGCGATGAGCTGCTGCGCACCGTGGCGCTGCGCATGAAGGAGGTCGCCGAACAACGCGGTGCGCTGGCGGCCCGGATGGGCGGCGACGAGTTCGTGCTGCTCGTTCCGGACACCGACGGGCCGGGTGGGATGGTGCCGCTCGTCGAGCGGACGTTGGAGGTGATCCGGCAGCCCGTGCGGATCGGCAGCCACGAGTTGAAGGCCTCCGCCAGTGCCGGGGTGGTGGAGCGACCGGTCGCGGGTACCGACGCGCAACTGCTGCTACGTGAGGCCGACATCACGCTGTACCGCGCCAAGGACGAGGGCAAGGCGCAGTGGGTGCTCTACGACGAGGAACGCAACAGCGAAGCGCGTCGCAGGTTCGAGCTCTCGGCCACCATGCCCGCCGCGTTGGACAACAACGAGTTCTTCGTGGAGTACCACCCGGTACGCAGCCTCGACGACGAGCGCATCGTGGCGGTGCACGCCGAGCTGCGCTGGGATCACCCCGAGCTCGGCGAGCTTGCCCCGGCGCGCTTCGTCGAGCTGGCGGAGAACACCGGGATGATCACTCGTTTGAGCGACTGGTTGTTGCGGCAGGTCTGTGAGCACGCCCGTGGCTGGCTGCGCCGGTTGGGCGATCGCGCACCGGTCGCGAGCGTCGATCTGTCCGGGAGGTATTTCCGAGATCCGGACCTGGTGAACGATTTCCGGGGTATCCTCGCCGACAGCGGAGTAACCGCGGATCGGCTGCGGCTGGGAGTGCCGGAGGACGCGTTGTTCGACGAGGTCGGCGATCCGGTGGACACCATCGGCATCGTTCGCGAGTTCGGCGCGGGGCTGGCGATCCGCGATTTCGGTACCCGCTACACCGACACGCGCGGATTGCGGGACCTGCCGGTGACATCGGTGCACATCTCGGGCCAGTACCTCGCCCGGCTCACCGATCGGCCGGAGTCCGACCCCCTGGACGAACACCTGGCCGACAGCGTGATCACCGCGGCCCGGTTGTTGGGGATGTCGGTGGTGGCCAGTGGAGTGGACACCCGCGGGCAGGCCGCACGGTTGCGCGAGAAGGGTGTCCAAGCGGTGCGGGGCCGCCACGCGGGTGAACCGTTCTCGGCCGGTGAGGTGGAGCAGGTGCTCGCCGACTCGTTGGAGGGGGCGGGGTGAACCCGCCCCACCGGTTCGCGGCCGGTCCGGTGCGGGCCGGTCCGGAGTAGGGCCGGTCCGGAGTAGGGTCGGTCCCGTGTGGGGAGGCCCACGAGCCGGATGACGGTGACCGTGGCGGCGGCCGATAGCATCGACAGGAGAGTTTCCCGGTTCGGCGGTGGGCTTCTCCCCGAGACCCCGCCGAACCGGGTCCCGGCACACGTTCGTTCGAGCAGCAAACCGTAGGAGTAACCGTGTCAGTCTCGCCGTCCCAAGCCCAGCAGGAATCCCGGGTGAAGGTACCGGCGGGCACTACGGCCGGCGACGCCGTGCAACAGGCGGGGTTGCCTTCCAAGGGCCCCGAGGCGATCGTCGTCGTGCGCGACGACGAGGGACAACTGCGTGACCTGGCCTGGGTGCCCGAAACCGACACCGAGGTGGCGGCCGTGGCGGCCGATACCGAGGAGGGGCGCAGCGTCATCCGCCACTCCACAGCGCACGTGCTGGCGCAGGCCGTGCAGCAGCTGTTCCCCGAGGCCAAACTGGGCGTCGGACCGCCGGTCAAGGACGGTTTCTACTACGACTTCGACGTCGATCGGCCGTTCACCCCGGAGGACCTGCAGGCGCTGGAGAAGCGCATGAAGCAGCTCGTCAAGTCCGGGCAGAAGTTCAGTCGCCGCGAGTACGCCTCGCTGGACGACGCGCGTGCCGAACTGGCCTCGGAGCCCTACAAACTCGAACTCGTCGATCTCAAGTCAGGCTCAGACGAGGTCGACACCAGCGAGGTCATGGAGGTCGGCGACGGTGAGCTGACGGTCTACGACAACATCGACCGCCACGGGGAGACCGTGTGGGGCGACCTCTGCAGGGGGCCGCACGTGCCGCACACCCGTTTCCTGCCCGCCTTCAAACTGACCCGGGTCGCGGCCGCCTACTGGCGCGGCGACCAGAGCAACCGGCAGTTGCAGCGGATCTACGGCACCGCCTGGGAGTCCAAGGAGGCGCTCGAAGCGCACCTGGAGTGGTTGGCCGAGGCCGAACGCCGGGATCACCGCAGGATCGGGGCGGAGCTGGACCTGTTCTCCTTCCCCGAGGAGGTCGGCTCCGGGCTGCCCGTGTTCCACCCCAAGGGCGGCATCATCCGCCGCGAGCTGGAGGACTACTCCCGGCGCAGGCACGAACAGGCCGGGTACCAGTTCGTCAACTCGCCGCACATCACCAAGAGCGCGCTGTTCGAGACCTCCGGGCACCTCGGCTGGTACGCCGACGGCATGTTCCCCCCGATGCACCTCGACGAGGAGTACGACGAGAACGGGGAGCTGCGCAAACCCGGGCAGGACTACTACCTCAAGCCGATGAACTGCCCGTTCCACAACCTCATCTACCGCTCGCGCGGGCGCTCCTACCGTGAGCTGCCGCTGCGGTTGTTCGAGTTCGGGTCGGTGTACCGCTACGAGAAGTCCGGGGTGGTGCACGGCCTCACTCGCGTGCGCGGCATGACCCAGGACGACGCGCACATCTACTGCAGCCCGGACCAGTTGCAGGCCGAGCTGAAGTCGCTGCTCGGCTTCGTGCTGGACCTGCTGCGGGACTACGGGCTGGAGGACTTCTACCTGGAGCTTTCCACCCGCAACGAGGAGAAGTACTCGGGCACCGACGAGCAGTGGCAGCGCGCCACCGACTCGCTGCGCGAGGCCGCCGAGAGCTCGGGGCTGGAACTGGTTCCGGATCCGGGTGGCGCGGCCTTCTACGGCCCGAAGATCTCCGTGCAGGCCAAAGACGCCCTCGGCAGGAGCTGGCAGATGTCGACCATCCAGGTCGACTACGACCTGCCGGAACGGTTCGACCTGGAGTACACCGCCGCCGACGGTTCCAAGCAGCGCCCGATCAAGATCCACCGAGCGCTGTTCGGCTCCATCGAGCGTTTCTTCGGTGTGCTCACCGAGCACTACGCCGGGGCGTTCCCCGCCTGGCTCTCGCCCGTGCAGGCCGTGGGGATCCCCATCGCCGACGAGCACCTGCCGCACCTGGAGCGCGTCTTCGACACGCTGCGGTCCAACGGACTGCGGGTCGAGCTGGACAGCGGGGACGACCGGATGCAGAAGAAGATCCGCAACCACACCACCCAGAAAGTGCCCTTCATGGTGTTGGCGGGCGGCAAGGACGTCGAAGCCGACGCGGTCTCGTTCCGCTTCCGCGACGGGAGTCAGCTCAACGAGGTACCGGTCGAGCAGGCAGCGGCGGCGCTGACCCGTTGGGTGGAGCGTCGCGAGAACGCTTCGCCGAGCGCGGAGAACTTCGGAGCGGAGCTGGCGTGACACGACTGCCCCACAACGGCGCCGACGACGAGCCGGAGGAGCCCGAGACCGGTGCGGGAACCTCCGGCCTCGGGGAATCAAGCCCGGTGGACGATTCGGACCCGGAGACGAGCACGCAGCGCGGTATCGGGGTCCCCGACGCGTTGCAGCGGTTGTGGACCCCGCACCGGTTGACCTACATCCAGGGTGAGAACAAACCCAGCGGGGAGAACAGCGACGGTTGCCCGTTCTGCCACCTGCTCGGCGACGATCGTTCCGACGAGGACTCGCTGATCGTGGCCAGGGACGAGCTCGTGTTCGCGGTGCTGAATCTCTACCCCTACAACCCCGGTCACCTGATGGTGCTGCCGTACCGGCACGTCGCCGACTACACCGAGCTCACACCGGGGGAGACGGTGGCCGTCGCCGAGTTCACCCAGCGTGCCATGCGGGTGATTCGCAGCGTATCCGCGCCGCACGGCTTCAACATCGGACTGAACCAGGGGCCGGTGGCCGGGGCCGGGATCGCCGCGCACCTGCATCAGCACATCGTCCCGCGCTGGGGTGGCGACTCCAACTTCATGCCGGTGATCGGCCACACCAGGGTGCTGCCCCAGTTGCTTGGTGACACCCGCGAGCTGCTGTCCGAGGCCTGGCAGCGGGTGGAATGAGTTTTCGGGGCCGCGCGATCGTCCGCGCGGCCCCGATGATCTCTCGGCCCCGTGGGATCAGTTCCGCAGGGTGGCCTCGATCTCCAGCGTGATCTTGACCTTCTCACCGAGCATGGCCCCGCCGTCAGGGCCGACCTTGAAGTCGGTGCGGTTCAGCGTGGTGCTCGCCGAAAGCCCCAGCAGCTTGCCGCCGTCCGAGGTGTCGGTGAAGCCGCCGGGTTCGGTTTCCAGCGACACCGGCACGGTGACGCCGTGGAGGGTGAAGTCACCGTCGATGATCCAGTCCTCGCCGTCCTGGCGGATGCCGGTGGACCGGAAGGTCGCGGTCGGGTAGTTGTCCGTGTCCAGGAAGTCTTCGTTGCGGACGTGGGCGTCCCGGTCGGCGTTGCCGGTGTTGATCGAGGCGGCGTCGATGGTGGCGGTCACACTCGACTCCAGCGGGTCCGCCGCGGTGACGATCTGTCCCTCGAACTTGTCGAAACGCCCGCGCGAGCGCCCCACCCCCATGTGGCGCAGGGTGAACTCGATGTCGGAGTGCACCGCGTCGATGTCCCAGGTGCCCACGGTGTAGCCGGGGATGGAAGTGGTTTCGGTCATGTCGGGACCTCCGGAGGGAGTCGGGAATAGTTTCCGAGCAAGACAACGCCTTGCCGGGTCCTGGCAATCCCTGGTGTGGCGGAACTCATTCCGGATGAGTCGTTGGTGCGTGGTGCGTGGTGCGCTGCATTGCGCTGATCGCCGCCGGTTAAGCTGCGCTGTGCGGGTGACTGCCCGTACGGCGGCGGATGAAACGAAGCGATGTTGAACGTTTTCGCGCGACCCTCGATTTCCCGGATCACCGACCCGGTCGGTGCATGGTTGGTACGGCACCGGGTATCACCCAACGTAGTGACGGTGGTGGGTACCGTGTGCAGCGTCGCCGCTGCCGTGACGCTGTTCCCGCGCGGCTGGCTGTTCACCGGAACCCTGGTCGTCACGGTCTTCCTGCTGTTCGACCTGCTCGACGGCGCGGTCGCTCGCGCCTCGGGGCACGGCGGTGACTTCGGGGCCGTGTTGGACGCGGGCTGCGACCGCATCGCCGACGGCGCGGTGTTCGGCTCGCTGCTGTGGTGGGCGCTGGTCACGAGCGGGAACGAGACACGTGGGCTCGCGCTGCTGCTCTCGTTGGTGGCGGCCCAGGTCATCTCCTACGTCAAGGCGAGGGCGGAGGCGCAGGGCCTCTCCGCCACGGCGGGGGTGGCCGAACGGGCCGAACGGTTGGTCGTGCTGCTGGTCGGAACGGGGCTGCACGGCTTGGGAGTGCCGTACGTGCTCGACGTCGCGCTGTGGTTGCTGGCCGCGGCTTCGGTGTTCACCGTCGGACAGCGGCTGGCAGGCGCTTACCTGTCGCGGCAGGGGAGTTGAACCGGCCTCCGAACACCGTCGATTTCTCGCGAAATCGCCGCTCCGCTGGGGCGGCACGGCAGAGGTGGGCGTCAATTTCTCGCGAAATCGCCGCGCCACCAACGCCGACGAATAGCCGCACTCCCACCACCCTCGCAGGTCGCACTCCCACCACCCCCGCAATCGGCACCGCCGCGGGTTCTCGCGTGCGGCTCTCGCGAGGACGGTCCCGGCGTTGTGTAGTACCTACCCGATGTCGGGGCACCCGCAGCGAGAGCCGTGCGCGAGGTTCCGCCAAGCAACCACCCCGGTAAGCCGGGCGCGTTCACCGCTCCCCGGCGGGGACGAGTTCGGAGCACCCGGACCAGCAGAGGTAGTCCTCGATGACCTCGGTGTCCTCGGCGACCAGGTCGTGGAAGGCGTTCTCGTCGGGATTGCCGCGCGGGTTCAGCGGCATGATCGCGATCTGGTACATCCCGAACCGTTCTTCGGTGCGGTAGAGCACGGCCAGCGCCCATTCACGCAGCCTGGGCAAGGCCTGGGCGTCGTCCACGCGGTCCTCGGTGGGCTGGTGGCACAGCAGTTCGGTGTAGGAACCCAGCGAGTCGGGATTGACCACCCGGTACAAGGTCATGGTGTTACGGCACATGGTTGTCTCCTGATTCGTGGCGTTCGGATCGTTCGGGTCGGTGGTAGGGGCAGTCGGGGGGGCCGAGCGGGTCGAGGTGCAGGTACAGCTCCCCGCTGCTGGTGAGGATCAGCGCGTCGAGGGGATAGCCCAGCGACAGCAGGTGGTGGTCGCCGCAGCTGTCCCGCGACTCCGAGTCGGACGGGGCAGGGCCGGTGGCGGGGTTGTACCGCACCGCAACCGCCTCGCTGCGGTAACGCTCGACCGTCCCGGCCAACCATGCCGCCGCGGCCTGCGGCGTGAACAACACCGCCACCGGCCGCCGCCCACGGCGAGACCTGGAACAGCTGGCCCGCAGACCCACATGGGCATGCCAATGCAACGCCAGGTCGTACCAAGCACTCGGCGGCGGAGTCACGAGAGCTTCCCGTCAACCGCTGGGCGAGGCGCTCTCCGCCCGACGCGCTCGCCCGGACTCACCACTGTCCAACCATCACCGCGTGACGCGAGGCGAGCAGGCGCACGACTCGCACCCACCACAACGGACACTTCCCGAGACTGGAAGCACGAGGATCTGCCTCTCGTGAACATGGGGTTGCCTCCGAGATACCCAAAGACTTGTTGATTACCAGGCAAGTATTGGTTATCTGGTAAATATCCAACAATCCTTCGATTGGGTGTTTGTCCGGTAAGCAACCGATATCTACGCTAATTTCATGGCTGGTAACAACGAGCATCCTCCGAAAGCACGTGTGCTCGGCGCGGAACTGCGACAATGCCGCGTTTCCGCAGGCATGAAGCAACGTGAACTCGCCGAGCGACTCAACGTGAGCTACGTTTCGATTTCGCGCTATGAAACCGGAGCGCGTACTCCGAATCCCGAGGATGTCGCTCAGATCCTCGCCACGCTCGGCATCACGGGCGCGAGGTACGCGGAACTGGTCGACATGGCGCGGGATGCCGACCAGCCGAATTGGCTGGACACCGGCCACACCGGCGCTCGTCGTGAACTCACCACGTTGATCGAGTTCGAGCGCACCGCTCGGCGCATCACGGATGTCGCCACCATCGTGATTCCAGGGCTACTTCAGACAGCGAACTACGCACGAGCCATCCTCGGCGAGACCAGCAGCGATCTCGATACCCGCGTGACCATGCGGGTCGGACGGCGGGACGTGCTGTTGCAGCGCGAGGCTCCCGAGTTCATCGCGTTGATCTGGGAAGCCGCGCTGCGCGAACCACTCGGCGGCCACCGGACGATGGCCGACCAGCTGCAACACATCATGACGATGAGCGAACGCCCGAACGTCACAGTGCGGGTCATTCCGATGGGAAGCACGCGGTGGCATCCCGCTCACGCCGGTGCGTTCCTCGTCTTCCACTTCCCCAGGTCAGCACCGATCGTGCACGTCGAGAACTTCCACTCGACCACGTTCTTGCACAAGAGTAGGGATGTTGCCGCGTACGATACGGCGGCGACCACCCTGCAACAGCTGGCGATGACACCGGAAGACTCGCTCGGGCTCATCGCCAAAATCAAAGACGAAATGGAAGGGCAACTATGACGATGCCCCCGCAAGGCTGGCGCAAATCGAGCCGATCCCAGCAACGTACGAGCTGCGTCGAGGTCGGCCGGGTCGACGACGGCGCGGCGGTACGCGACACCAAGGACCGCTCGCTCGGCTACTTCACCACCACGAGCACGCAGTGGCAGACGTTCCTGCACGCGGTCAAAACCGACCGGTTCAACTGACACAGCCCCGGCGACACAGCGCCTCCGACACCACCGGAGGCGCTACCCGCGCCCACTATCGCTGAGACCGAAGCATACGTATAGGCGAAGCGTGCCGCGATACCCACTCACGCGGGTTCAGGAACGTTCAACTCTACCTTCTTCGCGATCTCCAATGCCTTTGCACACTCGTCCACGTCATCGGGAAGGCGGTCTTCTCGAGCCTGCACTTGGATCAATCCTTGTCCAGCGTCGAACATCACGTTGCACAGACGCGCCTTCGTAGTTCCCTGGGTGATCGCTCGCGCACCAGAACGACCATTCACCTCAAGACGCTCGAACTCTGCCCAAGTAGACTTCTGCTCATTCGAGGCGACCGTATTCCGCTTGTCTTTGTACAACGTGACGGAAACAGGCTCACCTTGATAGCCACAACCCGGTCGCCACGGCAACGAATTCATAGCTTCGCCCGGAACCTCTAGTCCGAAGGACTTCAAGGTTTCCGACGAGAGGAGCTCACACGGCTTCACACTCGCCAATGTTTCACCCGACGGTGAGGCTCCAGTGGTCTCTGACGAGCCGTCACCAGCTCCTTCACTCGGCGAACATGCGGAAGCGCTAATCAACGCTGCACCGGCAGCGGCCGCCAACAACGACCGTGTCCACAGCTTCACTCCGCACTCCTCCGCAGATCATCGGCAACCTGCTCATCGGTAGCCTGATAGTTCTCCTTGGCCTGTTCGAACAGACTCGCCTTGCGCCGCAGCTCTTCGGCGAACTGACCTAGCAGGTCCGCCGCACCGCTCGAGCCGTTTTGAGCTTTGTTCCCGAACTTGGCCGCCAACTGCTGCCCAGAGGTGTAGGCCCCCAGACCTGGAACCTGCTGCAAGTTCCCAGCCTTCCTGGCAAGGTTGTCAGCTTCCTCGGCCTCACGTCTATACACCTCGGCCGCCTCGTCGGCGGCTTGGGGTTCCATGCTCAGCCCGCCGCCGGAGATCTGCTGCTGGATCCAGGAGTTCTCGTCCCGGATCGACTGCAACGCCGCACCAGCACCCACGAAACCGGACGCATCGGCGCTCTGCTCCGCCATCACGGCTCCCTTCACGTCCCAGGCATGCTCACCGTGCACGACCCCGCTCACCCACGATCACCCTAGCCGAAGGCGCGGCTACGCTGGCCCGTTATTCACCATCGCGGCTGTATCGCGGCTGTGGCCGATGTTTCACTCGCACGGCCGTAGCGGGGCAGAGGCCACCTCGCTTAGTGGTGGAGTAGTTGGCCGAGCAGGCATTGTCTCCGGCGGAGTCAGCCGATTTCCTCTCCGAACTCGTGAAGGAGCTGGCATGAAGCGTTACGACAGTGTGCCGAACGCGGCCGAGCTGACCGATGTGGCCTGGCGGCGGAGCAGTCGCAGTGGACCCAATGGGGGCTCGTGCGTGGAAGCCGCTTCCCTGTCGGATGGTGAGGTCACCGCTGTGCGGGATTCCAAGCGTCCGCACGGCCCGGCGCTGCTGTTCGACCGTCGAGCCTGGACGGCTTTCCTGCGCTCACTGGGCTGATACGGGAGAGCACGGCCGGGCCGTGCGGTTTGGTGCCGACCCGCGCCACGTACCGGCGAGGCGGCGGTACCTCGGTACCCGCCCCGCCGGTGGTCGTCGCCGCACCGTGCCCACTTGCTGTGAGCTTCCGTCGTGCTCCGCACTTCGGGCGGTCGATGGTTCAGCCGACGGGTAGCTGCGTCTCGGCATTCGCGGAAGGTTCGAGTGCTCGTGCGGCCTCGTTCGGTGCTGCTGTCCGAACCTCCGCCCGAACGTCCGCCGCTCCGTCCCGCGTTACTTCCCACGGCCGCAGTGAGTTCAGGTAGCGCTGCCACAACCACACGTTGTCGGCGTTGAATTCGCGGAGCACGTGCCAGAAGGCCCTCAACCGTCGCATTTCGGTCTCCTCGTTCGCGGTCTTCGAGTTCGCCGGCCGGCCGCTGGTAGCGGGTGATCACACCTGACAGCATGCTCCGTCCCGGGCGGCAGCAACGAGTGGCAGATCTGTCGATCGTCGATGACTTTCTGCCACAATCGCGTCGTGTCTCATTCGTGGAATGTGGCGGTACTGGTGGATGACGGCGTGGCTCCGTTCGAGCTCGGAGTCGCCTGCGAGGTCTTCGGCACGGACCGCGGCGAGCAGGGGCTGCCGACGTATGAGTTCGCGTTGTGCTCCGAAAACACGAGCTCGATCCGGACCAAGAGCGGTTTCCGGCTGATCGCCACTCACGGCTTGGAACGATTGCGGGAAGCCGATCTGGTGATCGTGCCTCCCATCGACGAACCCGCTCCGCCGGAGGTCTCCCGTGCTGTCATCGACGCGCTGGCGGAGGCGGTCGAAGCGGGTTCCTGGGTAGCAGCGCTGTGCTCCGGCGTCTTCGTGCTGGGGGAGGCGGGACTGCTCGGGGAGGGCAAAGCGGCGGTGCACTGGTACAAGGCAGCCGATTTCCGTCGGCGGTTCCCCGAGATCGAAGTGGACGAGTCGGTGCTTTACACGGCGAATCCGCCAATCTTCACCAGCGCGGGAACCGCGGCCGCGATCGATCTGTGCCTGCACCTGGTCCGGGTGCGGTCCGGCGCCCGTACCGCGAACGCCATCGCCCGCCGGATGGTCGTGCCACCGCACCGGGAGGGCGGTCAGGCACAGTACATCGAGCTGCCGGTGCCGACCTCGACCGACACGATGGGGCCGGTGCTCGACTGGATGGAGCAGAACCTCCGCGAGGAACTCCCGGTCACCGAGCTCGCCCGCCGTGCGCGGATGTCCCCGCGCACTTTCGCCCGCCGGTTCAGGACGGAAACCGGAACCACGCCGCACCACTGGCTCACCACGCAACGGGTCGCGCGTGCGCAGCAACTGCTGGAGGACACCGACAGCGCCCTCGAAGTCGTGGCCGACAGCTGCGGGTTCGGCAACGCCGCCGCGCTCCGGCATCATTTTCTGCGCAGGTTGGCCGTAACTCCCACCGAGTACCGCCACACCTTCCGTCGAAAGGTGTAGGGCGTGGTGCGGCTCGCCCGCCCGGTTCACTGCGGCAGCGGTTCGTAGCCCGCGAAGCTGCGGCTGAAGCTGGCGCTGCCGGAGCTGAGCGAACGCACGTTGACCGCGTAGCGCGTCAGTTCCGTGGTGGGCACGTGCGCCCGCACCACCGTCCAGCCGGTGTCCTCGGGCTCGGTGCCGATCACCCTGCCCCTGCGGCTGGACAGGTCACCGAGCACCGCCCCCAGGTGGTCGTCCGGGATGTGCACCTCCACCTCGTCCACCGGCTCCAGGGTGACCAGCCCGGCCTGCTCCGCCGCCGACTTCAGGGCGAGGGCCCCGGCGGCCTGGAAGGCCGCGTCGGAGGAGTCCACGCTGTGCGTCTTGCCGTCCACCAGTGTCACCCGCAGGTCCACTATCGGGCAGTCCGGTTCGATTCCCCGCGCCAGCTGAGCCCGGACCCCCTTCTCGACACTGGCGATGAACTGCTTGGGTACGGCACCACCGACGATCCGGTCGGCGAACTCGAACCCGGCGCCGCGTTCCAGCGGTTCCACCTCGATGTCGCAGACCGCGTACTGCCCGTGCCCGCCGGACTGCTTGACGTGCCTGCCGTGGCCCTTCGCCGGGCCGCGGAAGGTCTGCCGGAAGGCCACCCGCACCGGCTCGGTGTCCACCTCCACACCGATCTCCCGCAGCCGCTGCAGGATCACCTCGGCGTGCGCCTCGCCCATGCACCACAGCACCATCTGGTGCGTCTCGGTGGAGCGGTCCAGTCGCAGCGTGGGGTCGGCGGCCAGCAGCCGGTTGAGGTTGCGGGCGAGCGCGTCGTCGTCACCGTGCCCGGTGACGGCCATCGGCAGCAGCGGGTCGGGCATGTCCCACGGTTGCAGCAGCAGCGGGTCCCGGGGATCCGAGACGGTGTCGCCGGTCTCGGCCGAGGTCAGCTTGGTCAGCGCGCACAGGTCGCCCGCCACGCAGTACGGAACTTCGCGCAGTCCGGCCCCCAGTGGGCTGTGGATGTGGCCGATGCGCTCGTCGGAGTCGTGATCGGGGTGTCCCCGCTCCGACAGGCCGTGACCGGACACGTGCGCCGGGCGGTCCGGCGAGATCGTCCCGGAGAACACGCGAAGCACCGAGACCCGCCCCACGTAGGCGTCCACCGAGGTGTGCACCACCTCGGCCGCCAGCGGGCCGTTCGGATCGCACTCCAAGCGGCGCGGATCGCCGCCGCGTGGGTCGGTGAACTCCGGGAGCACGTGCTCCAACGGGGAGGGGAACGCACGAACGATGCCGTCCAGCAGTTCGGTCATCCCGATCCCGGTCTCGGCCGAGACCGGGATCACCGGGTGCAGCCCGCCGCGGGCCACCGCCGTCTCCAGGTCGCCGATGAGCGTCGCCTCCTCGATGTTCTCGCCACCCAGGTAGCGCTCCAGCAGCGTCTCGTCCTCGCTGCCCGCGATGATCCCCTCCAGCAGGCGATCCCTGGCGGCTTCGGTCGACTCGTCCGGCGGTTCGCTGCTCGCCCGCACTATTGGTGTGCTGCCCTGCGAGTAGTCGTAGCTGCTTCCGGTGAGCAGCCCGAACAGCTCGGTCGGCGATCCACCGTGGTAGCGCGGCAGGTACAGCGGAACCACCCCGCTGCCGAAGGCGGCCACGCAGGACTCGATCGCCGCCGTGGCGTCCGCGCGCGGCTGGTCCATGCGCGAGATCAGTACCGCCCTGGGCATGCCGACCCTGTCGCACTCCTGCCATATCGTCCGGGTCGCGGAGTCCACCTCCTCGGTGGCGGCCACGACGAACAGCGCCGCGTCGGCCGCGCGCAGTCCGGCGCGCAGCTCGCCGATGAAGTCGGCGTATCCGGGCGTGTCCACGAGGTTGATCTTGGTCTCGCGATGCCACAGCGGGGCCACCGCCATGCCCACGGAACGCTGCTGCTCCACCGCCGCCGTCTCGTGGTCGCAGACCGTGCTTCCCTCGGTGACCGAGCCGCGCCTGCTGATGGCCGAGGTGGTCGCCAGCAACCGCTCCACCAGCGTGGTCTTGCCGGAACCGGACGGCCCGACCAGCACCACGTTGCGAACGGCGGCGGGGTCGGTGGTCACCGGTACCGACTGAGCCTGCCCGTTGCCCGTGCGCTTGTTCCCCATCACTGCCCCCTGCCGTGTGGCACACCGGACTCGGATGTGGTGCCGAGCACACACCCGGTGGGAGGACTCCGCAAGGTCGAACCCGGGTGTACGGCGCGTCGCGGTCGTTCGCGCGCCGGAAGTGGACTGGCGAGAAAGCCACGCAGTGGCCCGTTCGCCGTGCCGCGATTCCTCCTAGGCTCGGTCGTGTCGACCCCACCCGGCGCGTGTCGGCGACCCCGTCACGTTCAGGAGGCCCACTCGTGTTCGGGCGGCCCACTCCTGTTCGGCCGGTCCAGCCGTGTTCGGGCACCGCCGAGCCCTTCGGGCGACGCTCGGCACGCCGGGTCCGGCACGTCGCCGGTGGTCGGGGCGAGCTCTTCCCGGAAGGCCCGTGCCGGGAGTCAACCGCGCGAAAGGATCGATCGAACGTGACCAACGGCGACACGACCAGCCCGTCCGCCGACACCCAGGCGACCGGAACCGACGGTGTCAAGCGAGGCATGGCGGAAATGCTCAAGGGCGGCGTGATCATGGATGTCGTCACGCCGGAACAGGCGAGGATCGCCGAGGACGCCGGGGCGGTCGCGGTCATGGCACTGGAACGCGTGCCCGCCGACATCCGCTCCCAGGGAGGTGTCGCCCGGATGTCCGACCCCGAGATGATCGACAGCATCGTGCGTTCCGTGTCCATCCCGGTCATGGCCAAGGCACGCATCGGCCACTTCGTCGAGGCCGAGGTGCTGCAGTCGATCGGGGTGGACTACGTCGACGAGTCCGAGGTGCTCACCCCCGCCGACGAGGACAACCACATCGACAAGTGGCCCTTCACGGTGCCGTTCGTGTGCGGCGCGACCAACCTCGGCGAGGCGTTGCGCCGGATCTCGGAAGGCGCGGCGATGATCCGTTCCAAGGGGGAGGCCGGGACCGGCAACGTGGTCGAGGCGACCCGGCACATGCGGCGGATCCGCGCGGACATCCGGAGGCTGTCGGTGCTGGACAGCACCGAGCTCTACGCCGCGGCCAAGGAACTGCGGGTGCCGGTGGAGCTCGTGCGCGAGGTCGCGCGGACCGGTGAGCTGCCGGTGGTGCTGTTCACCGCGGGCGGGATCGCCACTCCGGCCGACGCCGTGATGATGCGCAGGTTGGGTGCCGAGGGAGTCTTCGTCGGTTCGGGCATCTTCAAGTCGGGGGACCCGTCCGCGCGTGCCGAGGCCATCGTCAAGGCCACCACCCTCTACGACGACCCCGAGCTGGTCGCGAAGGTCTCCCGTGGGCTCGGCGAGGCGATGGTCGGCATCAACGTGGACGAGCTTCCGGAGGAGCAGCACTACGCCCAGCGCGGCTGGTGACGTCTCCTCTTGAGATGTCGGGGAACCGCCTCGCCGGATCCGGTCCACTCGTCGGCTCCGGGGGCGGTTCCCCGTGCGAGACCACGAGCGCCTGTTCAGGAGTGCTCCATGACCAGCACCGCCGTGGTGGGGCCGTTCACCGCCTGGTAGACGTGCGGCACCGCTCCGGAGAACGTGGTGTAGTCGCCCGGTTCGAGTTCGGCGGGCTCGTCGGCGGGGCCGCTGCGCATGCTTCCCGAGACCACGATCAGGTGCTCGACCGTGCCCGGCTGGTGCGGCTCCGCCCGCCGGATCTCCCCGGCGTCCAGTGCGATCTCGTGGATGTCCCGGCTCGCTCCGGCGGGGCAGGCGGACAGCAGTCCCGCCGCGAAGCCGGAGTGTTCCGCCCGGATCCGGGGCGCCTGCCCCGCGCGGATCACCCGCATACGGGGAGTCGGCAGCTCCACGAGCCTGCTGAACGGCACGTTCAACGCGACGGCCAGCGCCCACAGCGTCTCCACTCCCGGGTTTCCCTCCCCGGATTCCAGCTGCGACAGCGTCGACTTGGCCACTCCGGCTCGCTTCGCCAGCTCGGACAGCGAGATTCCCGCGCGTTCGCGGTGGTGGCGCAGCGCGATCGAGATCGTCTCGATCGCCTCGGTCTCGGATCCCCGCATAGCCGTTCCTTCTGGACTACCGATCGTTCGTCTTGACGAACGCAGTTCGTTTTGTTCATTGTAGAAGACGATGCGTTCGCCAAAAAGAACGGACCGTGCTTCCGACAGCGCTCGATTACTGCCCGCCGTGGCCTCGATGGCCCTCGCGCTGGTGGTGGTCGGGGCCTCGCTGGGAGCCATCGCGGTCTCGAGTGGCGCTCCGTTGTGGCTGGTCACGGTAATGGCCGCCCTCGTCTTCGCCGGTGGTTCCGAGTTCCTGGTCGTGGGGCTGGCCACCGCCGGAGCCGCACCACTGACCGTGCTGCTGGGCGGCTGGCTGCTCAACGCACGTCACCTGCCCTACGGGCTGGCGATGGGCGACGTCCTCGACGGCGGTCTCGGACGCAGACTGCTCGGGAGCCACCTGCTGGTCGACGAGGCCGTGGCCTTCGCGCTCGCCGAATCCGAGCCGGGGCGCAGGCGACGCGCCTACTGGGTGGCGGGGACGACGCTCTACGCGGTCTGGACGCCCTCGGTGCTGCTGGGCGGGCTGCTGGGACGCGGCCTCGGTGACCCCCAGCTGCTCGGGCTCGACGCCGCACTGCCAGCCGGGCTGCTCACTCTGGTGCTGCCCGCCGTGCGCGATCGCCCGACCGCGCGTGCCGTGCTGCTCGGCTGTCTGCTCGCCGTGCTCACCGTCCCACTGCTGGAGGAGGGACTCGCGGTGCTGGTCGCGCTGCTCGGCACCGCCGCCGCGCTGCTGCCCGTGCCGCGCGCGAGGCGCGGAACCGAGGTCTCGGAAGGGGAAACGGTATGACACTCGGCCTGGTACTGGCACTGGCCGCCGGGACCTACGCGATGCGTGCGGCGGGGCCGTTGCTGCGCGGCAGACTGCATATCTCCGAACGCGGCAGGTGGCTGCTCTCCGTGGCCGCGGTGACGTTGCTCGCCGCGTTCGTGGCCGTCAGCGCGGGTTACGAGTCGGGCTCGTTCGCGGGCTGGCCCCGTGTGGTCGGGGTGCTCGTGGGGGGTGTGCTGGCATGGCGCAGAGCACCCTTCGTGGTCGTCGTGCTCGTCGCGGCCGGTGTCACGGCCGGACTGCGTGCCCTGTGAGCGCGGCGACGGCTCGGCGGCCAGTGCTGCCACGGCGCGGGACGGGTTGCCAGGGCGCGGGGACGGGCTGCCACAGCTTCGTGGGCTCGGTGGCTCACCCGGTGGCTCACCCGGTGGCTCACCCGGTGGCTCGCCCGGTGGAACTGTCCGGCTCCTGCCGAGCACGGGTACCGCCATCGAGCCGGGCACGGGTTCGAACGGAGCTGACCCGGACGTTGCTCGTGCGCGCCACTGCCGGACAATCGTGGTGTGAACCCAGCTCAACCGGTAGTCGGTGTGCTCGCTCTGCAGGGCGGCGTCGCCGAGCATCTCGCCGCGCTGCGGCGCATCGGGGTGACGGCGTTCCCGGTGCGTCGTCCCGAGGAGCTCGCCCGAGTGGACGCCCTGGTGCTTCCGGGCGGGGAGTCGACCACCATGACGCGGCTGTTGGACACCTTCGAACTCTTCGAGCCGCTGCGTACGCGGCTGCGGGAAGGCATGCCCGCCTACGGGTCCTGTGCGGGCATGGTGCTGCTCGCGGACAGCGTGCTCGACGACCGCCCCCAGGTTCGGGGCAGTCCCGGCGTTCGATCGTTGGGGGCGCTGGACGTGGTGGTCCGCCGCAACGCCTTCGGGCGGCAAGTGGATTCCTTCGAGGCGGATCTCGACTTCGCCGGGATCGAAGGCCCGGCGTTGCGCGCCGTGTTCATTCGGGCCCCTCTCGTCGAGAAGGCGGGTGCCGAGGTGACCGTGCTGGCAAGCGTGCCGTCTCCCGCCGAGCCGTCGGACGGACGACCGGAAGAGACGGGTGCGGGTACCATCGTCGCGGTTCGGCAGGGACCGGTGCTCGCCACGGCTTTCCATCCCGAGCTGGTCAACGGTGACGACCGCGTGCACCGGCTGTTCGTGCGGATGATCAACGAGAACAGCGGGCACACCGGCCCGGGACGACCTGATACCACGGAGGAAAAATGAGCGGCCACTCCAAGTGGGCCACGACCAAGCACAAGAAGGCCGCCCTCGACGCCAAGCGCGGCAAGCTCTTCGCGAAGCTGACCAAGAACATCGAGGTCGCCGCGCGTACGGGTGGGGGCGACCCGGAGGCCAACCCCACGCTGTTCGACGCCATGCAGAAGGCGCGCAAGTCCTCGGTACCGCAGGACAACATCGAGCGCGCCCGCAAGCGCGGCGCCGGTGAGGAAGCGGGCGGCGCCGACTGGGAGACGGTCATGTACGAGGGCTACGCCCCCAATGGGGTGGCCGTGCTGATCGAGTGCCTGACCGACAATCGCAACCGCGCCGCGGGCGAGGTGCGCACCGCCATGAACAAGCACGGCGGTTCCATGGCCGACGCCGGGTCGGTGGCCTACCTGTTCAACCGGCGTGGCGTGGTGATCCTGCCCAAGAACGGTCTCAGCGAGGAGGACGTCCTCGGCGCCGTGCTGGAGGCCGGTGCCGAGGAGATCGAGGACCTCGGCGAGAACTACGAGATCCTCTGCGAGCCCAGCGACCTCGTTCCGGTCCGCAAGGCCCTGCAGGCCGAGGGCATCGAGTACGACTCCGCTGAGCCCAGCTTCCTGCCGTCGGTCAACGTGCCGCTGGACAGCGAGGGCGCGCGCAAGGTCTTCAAGCTCATCGACGTGCTTGAGGACTGCGACGACGTGCAGAACGTCTACTCGAACTTCGACGTCAGCGACGAGATCATGGCCCAGGTCTCGGCGTGATCCGGGGGAACTTCCGGACCACGTGGTCCGGAAGTTCCCTGTCCGCCGCGGTCGGTTCGTGCCCGCGTGCCGCGACCGGTTCGTGCCCGCCCCGGCCGGTTCGGTCGAGATCTTTTCACGAATCGCTGCTACTCTCCGGCGCTGACGGATACTCTCCGGCGCTGACGGATTCCGAAGTGCGGTCCGAACAGGGCCTCGGGAGGCAGCCGTGCCGGCGACCCCCACCACGTTCACGAACGAGGACCTCAACTTCGACGTGACCGACAGCGGCGTCGCCCGCGCCGGTGTCGACGCGACCGCCCGGTGGGTGACCGGGCCGTACGAGAAGGTCGTGCTCAGGGGCGTCGGCCACTGGATTCCAACCCAGGCTCCCGAGGCAGCCGCCTCGGCCGTCCTCGCCAGAGCCCGGTCCACCCGCTGAGGCTCAGATCCTGCGGACCCGTGCCAGCCAAGCGGCCGTGTCGACCTGCTCATTGGGCGAGACGCCGAGTCGGGCGGCGTACTCCTCGTTCGCGACTCCCCGGTAGACCTCGGGTCGCAGCGACTCGACGAGCCAACCCGCACCGAACGAGTCCCGCACCTGCTCGGCACTCAGTCGCGGCCCGCCCGCGTCCTCGGCGTCCGACAGCGCGAGCACGTGCACCACGGCTCCCGGTGCACACACCGCGTGCAGGCTTCGGGTGTAGGCGCGTCGTTCGACCTCGCCGAACACATGCAGCAGGGCGCTGTCCACGACGGTGTCGAACCGCGGTTCGGTGCCGAGATCGAACGCGTCGGCCACCTCGAAACGCGCGGCCACCCCGCGCTCGGCCGCGTTGTCCCGGGCCCGGACCACAGCCGTCCGGGAACCGTCCACGCCGAGCACGTCGTAACCGAGCTCGGTCAGCAGTATGGTGTGCTCGCCCTCGCCGCAGCCGGGGTCCAGCACCGAGCCCCCGATCCACCCCTGCCGTTCCAGTTCGACGACCGCGGGCTGTGGGGCGCCGATCACCCACGGCGGGTTGCCCTCCCGGTAGGTCTGCTCGAAGTGCTCCCCCGAGATCGAATTGTTCATGGTGCTCTCCCGGTCTTCTGTTCGTTCCTGGTTCGTGGTTTCCCGGTATGTGCGATACGTGGTTGCCCGGTGGCGTTCGTGCCCGGTGGCGTTCGTGCCCGGTGGCGTTTGTGCCCGGTGGCGTTTGTGCCCGGTGTCGCGCTTTCGTGCGGCACCACCGAGCATGCGAGTTCGAGTGAACTCGAAGTCAAGATCGCTCGTGTAGTCCGTCGAACTTCCCGTTTCGCGACCGACGACGGCATGTCCCCGGCGCCCACCGGTGAACTAGGCTTCGCCCCCGACGCGGCGCTCACCGGGGACGCGCGGTCGCGCCGCGAACGAACCCGTCGACGAAGAGGTGACACGTGATGACCGGGACGGCGAGCTCGACGGACGAACTGCGACGCTGGTTGGTCGACACCTCGGAGCGGTACGGAGCGGCCGTGCTGCACGTTCCCGAGGAGGAGGACCACGCCCCGTACTCCTTCTCGGTGGGCGCGTGGCGGCGGTTCGGCAAACCGGAGCTCGTGGTGATCGGTTTACCCGAGCAGGTGGGCCGGAGCGTGGTGGAGACCTACGTGGCCCGCGTCGGCCGTGGCGAGCGGTTCATCACCGGCAGGCTCTACGAAGGTTTCCTGGCCGAACAGCCCGTCACCTTCGAGCGCGTGGCCGGGATGTACTACCCGGAGTACCTGGGAAGCGCGATGCTGGTTTACGGCGACGACGACTTCCCCGCGCTGCAGTTGGTGCTCCCCACCCCGGACACCGGGCTGTTCCCCTGGTCGGAGCACGCTCCCGAGGGCTTCGCCTCCTATCAGCCGGTGCTGACCCGGAGCGGTGCTCCCGAGACCTGGAGGCCCGGTCACGACGGCGCCTGAGGACCCGCCGCCGAATCCGCCGGGCGGTCCGAAAATCACCGGACGCGCCCGCGCGTGCGCTGCGTGAAGCACGTGCCGTGACCGAACCGGACGCCCCGAGCCGGAGGCGGTCCCCGACGAGCACGTCCCGGATCCCCTGGTCGAGGGGACTCAAAGCGCCCACTGGTACCGCCTGCCGCCCGGTGCTCCGCGCATCCCTCTACTGTTCACGCTGCGGGCGAGTCTGCCCGGCTGATCCTGCCGCGGGTGCGGCCTCGCCCGGTCGGTGCTGCTTCCTCCGCTCGGTGCGGCGTGCGTGTCGCCGTGCTCGGTTCCGTCCGACCGGCCGGTATCATTCGAACGCGTGTTCAAAGCGGGCTCGCGCGAGAGGATGAGGGTGTGCGCATACTGGGAGTCGATCCGGGACTGACACGCTGCGGAGTCGGTGTCGTCGAGGGCGGGCATCGGCGCGGGGTGAGCTGTCTCGGGGTCGGCGTGGTGCGCAGCCCCGTGGACGACGAGCTGCCCCGGCGCCTGGTGGCCATCGCCGACGGGGTGGAGGAGTGGATCGACCGGCACGAACCGGAAGTCGTGGCCATCGAACGGGTCTTCAGTCAGCAGAACGTGCGCTCGGTCATGGGAACCGCGCAGGTCTCCGGAATCGTGGCGCTGGCCGCCTCACGGCGGGACATCCAGGTCGCCTTCCACACGCCGAGTTCGGTCAAGGCCGCCATCAGCGGCTCCGGCAAGGCCGACAAGCGACAGGTCACCGCGATGGTCGGCAAGGTGCTGGGAATGTCGAGCCCCCCGAAACCCGCCGACGCGGCCGACGCACTGGCACTGGCACTGTGTCATCTCTGGCGGGCTCCCATGGCGGGCAGACTCGCCGAGGCGGAGCAACGCGCGACCGAACTCGCGCGCAATCATCAACAGCGGCTGCGAGAGGCAGCACGAGACTCGTCCGGTACAAGGGGGAACCACCGATGATCGCTTCGGTGCGGGGTGAGGTGCTTTCGATCGGACTGGATCACGCGGTGATCGAGGTCGGCGGCGTGGGAATGGCCGTGTACGCGACACCGGCCACGCTGGGTGGGCTGCGACGCGGCTCCGAGGCGAACCTGGCCACCTCGCTGATAGTGCGGGAGGATTCGCTGACGCTCTACGGGTTCGCCGACGCGCAGGCCCGTGACCTCTTCACCCTGCTGCAGACCGCCTCGGGCGTGGGGCCGAGGCTGGCGCTGGCCGCGTTGGCGGTGCTCGACCCCGCCCAGCTGCGCGACGCGGTGAGCCAGGGCGACATCGGGGCACTGACCCGTGTTCCCGGAATCGGCAAGAAGAATGCCGAACGGCTCACCCTGGAGCTGCGCGACAAGGTGGCGGCGCTGTCCGTCCAGCCCGGTGTCGATTCCGGGTGGACGACCACGGAGACGGGCGTCGCGCCCGGGGCCGCTGCCGTGGACACCGCCGGTATCCGCTCCGAGGTCAGCGAGGCCTTGGTCGGACTCGGGTTCTCCGCGAAACAGGCGGAGCAGAGCGTGAACGCGGTGCTGGCCGAGAACGGTGGTGAGACCGACACCTCCACCGTGCTGCGCAAGGCCCTGGCCGGTCTCGGTCCCAAGTAGCGCGGCCCGGCAGCCCCGAGTAGTGCGGTTCGGGACGACGGCGGCGCGACAATCGAAAATGGCACGAGCGAAGTTCTGAGGAAACGATGCACGAGGACGGTCCGGTGGAGCCGGAAGCCGAAACCCCGGACGCGACGGATGCCTCCGAGGAAACCCTCTCGCCGCACCGCGCCAACGGGGAACAGGAGATCGACGCGAGCCTGCGCCCGCGCAAGCTCGACGACTTCGTGGGCCAGCAGCGCGTCCGCGAGCAGCTGCGCCTGGTGCTGCAGGGTGCCCTCGGCAGGGGGGAGCAGCCCGATCACATCCTGTTCGCGGGGCCACCCGGGCTCGGCAAGACCAGCCTGGCCATGATCCTCGCGACCGAGCTGGACTCGGCCATCAGGGTGACCTCCGGTCCGGCTCTGGAACGCCCCGGGGACCTGGCCGCGATGCTGTCCAACCTCACCGGCGGGGACGTGCTGTTCATCGACGAGATACACCGCATGGCGCGCCCGGCCGAGGAGATGCTCTACCTGGCGATGGAGGACTACCGGGTCGACGTCGTCGTCGGCAAGGGGCCGGGTGCCACCAGCATCCCGCTGGACATCGCCCCGTTCACCCTGGTGGGGGCGACCACGCGATCGGGGTCGCTGACCGGCCCGTTGCGGGATCGGTTCGGGTTCACCGCGCACATGGAGTTCTACGAACCCGCCGAGCTCGAGGAGGTCATCAACCGTTCGGCCGGGATCCTCGGGGTGAACCTGCGCCCGGACGGTGCCACCGAGATAGCCCGGCGGTGCCGGGGAACGCCGCGGATCGCCAACCGACTGCTGCGGCGGGTTCGCGACTACGCCGAGGTGCGCTCCGACGGGGTGGTCACCGTCGAGGTGGCCCGCGCCGCGCTGGAGGTCTACGACGTGGACGAGCTCGGACTCGACCGCCTCGACCGGGCCGTGCTCGGCTCACTGGCCCGCTCGTTCGGCGGTGGACCGGTCGGAGCCTCGACACTGGCGGTGGCCGTGGGCGAGGAGCAGAGCACCATCGAGGAGGTGTGCGAGCCGTACCTGGTGCGGGCGGGCATGCTGGCCCGGACACCGCGTGGGCGGGTCGCCACCGCCGCTGCCTGGAATCACCTCGGCATGGTGGCGCCGGCCAACGCCTTCGGCGCGGCGCCCGCCGCTGAACCCGAACCCGGGTTGTTCGACGAGTGAGCCCGGCCCTTTCGAGAGCGCGTCGACGAGCGGTGCGCCCCCGCACCGCGCCGGTGGGTGAGGCGAACCGGAGGCGGCGTTGTGCGCTGCATCACTGCTCGATCCTTCCGGGCGGTGTGTCCACCGCAAGGGCAGGGGCGGTTGTGTGCTGGTGAACCTGGCACACTGGGGAGCGGTACATCCGAATAGTCCGGGCGCCGGTGGGGCACGGCTCCGTTGTCGCGGTCGCCGCGCTGTCCGGGTGACGTCCGTGGATGGAGCAAGATTGACGACAGAGTATTTGATCCCGATTCTGTTCGTCGCCTTCGCGGCGCTGCTGTTCTTCCAGATGCGCAAGCAGCGCAAGGCGATGAGTGAGCAGCAGAAGCTGCAGAACTCGCTGACGGTCGGGGACCGAGTGATGACCACTTCCGGATTGTTCGGCACCGTGGTCGAGACCGAGGACGATTCGATCGAACTCGAGATCGCCGACGGTGTGGTCACGACCTGGCTGCGCCAGGCGATCCGTGAGCGGGTCGAGACCGAGGTCGACGAGGACGAGGATGAGGACGACGAGGACGAGGAGATCACCGACTCCTCGGACCGCGATTCGTCCGACGAGGAGTCCGAGGTCGCGGAGAACGCCGAGACGCAGAAGACCGGCTGAGGCCGTTCGACGGCTCCCGGCGGGCGTCGCGGTGTAGCGGCGATGCGGGTGTGGAGCGTGCTTTCGACGACGACTCCGGCAGCCTTTCGGTGGTGACCCCCGGCGGTGACCCCCGGCCGCGCGGAGATACGTCGCTCGGCCGGTGGCCGTGTCGATTTTCCGCCGTCGGGGTGTCCTCGCTGTCCATGCGGGAGCGTTCCCAGGTCACGATGACGATCACTCGTGTCACGCACCGCCCGCACATCACGATTCAGTACCTGCGCGACGCCGTCGGAATGTGACCTGTCAAACTGGACGCCGTTGTCGCGTCAGCCACGTGCGGTGTCGGCACCGTGAAGGGCCGGGCGCGACGGCGGCTTTGGACGACTGCCGGACCTTCGGCACCGACCCCGGACGAGGAGACGGACCTAACGTGGCACCTCCACGCGGGCAGATCCGGCCGGCGCGTTACCTGCTGGCCTTCGTGGTGATTCTGCTGGGCATATACAGCCTTGTGTTCTTCACCGGTGACCGCAAACCGGTTCCGGAGCTGGGCATCGACCTGCAGGGCGGTACCCGGGTGACGCTCACGGCGCGGACCCCCAACGGTAAACCCCCCACCGATGAGTCGTTGCAGCAGGCTCGCGAGATCATCGAGCAGCGTGTGAACGGGCTCGGTGTCAGTGGCTCCGAGGTCACCGTCGACGGCACCAATCTGGTGATCACGGTGCCCGGCAAGGACGGTGAGCAAGCCAAGCGGCTCGGACAGACCGCGGAGCTGAACCTGCGCAAGGTCAAGCAGGTCGTTCCGGTCAGCGCGTTGCAGGGCAACCAGTCCGGCCAGGGCAACCAGTCCGGCCAGGGTGATCAATCAGGCCAGGACGGGAACTCCGGCCAGGGTGATCAGTCCGGCCAGAACAACGGATCGAGCGGTTCCCAGGACCAGCCCTCCGGCACCACGCCCCAGGCGGTGGGTGCGCGGCAGGCCCCGGCGCAGGACCAACCGGACGAGAACTCCCAGTCCGGTAATGGTGAGCAGCAGTCCGGCGACGGTGAACAGCAGAGCGGTAACCAGCAGGGCGGTAACCAGCAGAACGGTGACCAGCTGACCAGGACCGAACGGATCGAGCAGGCCAAGCAGCTGCGCCAGAGCAAGAACCCGACCATGCAGCGGCAGGCACTGCTGACGCTGGACTGCAGCGCCCCCGACCCGCTGCGCGGCAACGCCGACCCCAAACTCCCGCTGGTGACCTGCGGCGACGACGGGCAGCGCAAGTACATCCTCGAACCGGTGCTGATTCCCGGTACCCAGATCAGCGACGCCAACTCCTCCCCACCGGGGCAGCGCAAGGCCGAGTGGACCGTCAACCTGGAGTTCAAGAACCAGGGCAAGAACACCTGGGCCGACTTCACCTCGCAGAACGTCGGTGAGCAGGTCGCTTTCGTGCTCGACAACCGGGTGGTCTCCGCACCCTCCATCAACGACGCGATCGTCGGTGGAACCACCTCGATCTCCGGCAACTTCAACCAGGAGACGGCCAAGAACCTCGCCAACACCCTCAAGTACGGCGCGTTGCCGCTCGCGTTCGACCAGTCCACCGCCGAGACCGTCTCGCCGACACTGGGGATCGCCTCGCTGCAGGCCGCGTTGCTGGCGGGTGGTATCGGACTGATCCTCGTGGCGGCCTACTGCCTGCTCTACTACCGGCTGCTGGGGCTGTTGACGATCCTGTCGCTGGTGCTGTCCGGTGCGGTGGTCTACGGCGTGCTGGTGCTGTTCGGTCGCTGGATCGGATTCACGCTCGACCTGCCGGGCATGGCCGGTTTCATCATCGCGATCGGTATCACCGCGGACTCGTTCATCGTCTTCTTCGAGCGACTCAAGGACGAGATACGCGAGGGCAGAACGTTCCGGTCCGCGGTGCCGCGTTCCTGGGCCCGTGCCCGTCGGACGATTCTGTCGGCCGACGCGGTCAGCTTCCTCGCGGCGGGTGTGCTGTACCTGCTCGCGGTCGGCCAGGTGAAGGGCTTCGCCTTCACACTCGGAATGTCGACGGTGCTGGATCTGATCGTCGTCTTCCTGGTCACCCATCCACTGGTGGCGCTGGCCTCGCGCAGCAAGTTCCTCTCCCGTCCGGGGGTGACCGGTCTCGGCGCGGTCCAGCGGATGGGCGAACGCGCCAGGGCACAGCGAAAGGGCGGCAACCGGCAGCAGGGTGCCTCCAACGGCACTCCGAAGGAGGCGTGAGTCGTGGACACGACCGGCAGCAACGGGAGCGATCCCGCCGCGACCGACGCGAGCGGCACCGAGGCCAAGCGTGGGGTGCTGCAACGGCTCTACACCGGTACCGGTGCCTTCGACATCGTCGGCAAGCGCAAGTACTGGTACGTCGTCCTCGGGCTGCTGATGCTGGTCTCCGCCCTTTTCGTCGGCGTCAAGGGCTTCAACCTCAGCATCGAGTTCGAGGGCGGTACCAACATCTCGATGCCCGCACAGGGCGCCTCCGGGCAGATCACCACGGAGGAGGCCGAGGAATCCTTCCAGCAGGCGCTCGGCTCCGAGCCGTCCTCGGTGCAGCTGGTGGGCAGCGGTGACAGCCAGACGCTGCAGATCAACACCGAGAAGCTGTCGCAGGCCGATCTGGTCCAGGTCAAGTCGGCCCTGTTCCAGGATCTGCAACCGCTGGGAACCAACGGCCAGCCCAGCGCGGACGCGATCAGCGACAGTGCCGTCAGCGGTACCTGGGGCAGCGAGATCACCCAGCAGGCGTTGATCGCGCTGGCGGTGTTCCTCGTGCTGGTGACCGTGTTCCTGGCGTTCTACTTCGAGCGATGGATGGCGGTCGGCGCCCTGGTGGCGTTGCTGCACGACGTGCTCGTCACCGCGGGCATCTACTCGATGATCGGATTCCAGGTCAGCCCCAGCACGGTGATCGGTCTGCTCACCATCCTCGGTTTCTCGCTGTACGACACGGTCGTGGTCTTCGACAAGGTCAAGGAGAACACCACCGGGCTGTTGAGCACCACCAGGCGCACCTATCCCGAGGCGGCCAACCTGGCCGTCAACCAGTCCCTGATGCGGTCGATCAACACCTCGGTGATCGCGCTGCTGCCGGTACTCGGCCTGCTGGTCGTCGGCGCGGGGCTGCTGGGTGTCGGTGTGCTGCGGGACCTCGCGCTGGTGCAGGGCGTCGGCATGCTCGCGGGCGTGCTCTCCTCGCTGCTGCTGGCCACCCCGCTGCTGGTGGACCTGAAGATGCGCGAGTCCAAGTATCGCGTACATGCCGAGAAGGTCGCCCAGCGCAGGCGCAACCGGGGCAGTGACGGGACCGCCACGGGAAACGGGACCGGCACCGATGAGCAGTCCGACTCCGAGTCCGGGACGAGCACGGGCGAGAAGCAGCGCCCCGCCCGCAACGGGACCAACGGGACCGGCGGCGCGAAACTGGCCGGCGCGGGTGCCTCCGGTTCCGGCGGGGCCCAGCCCTCGGGGAAGGCGGGACGCCGTTCCGCCGGACGCAGGCGGCGGTGAGCATCCGCCGATCACCGCGGGCCCGCTCCTGAAGCGGTCGGCGCTCGCGGTGATCGGCCTCCTCGGAGTGACACGAGCTCCGTGACCGTACTGCCCGGTGATCGGCGCGACCGATCACCCGTGGGTTCGGCTCAAAGCTGTGTGGGGACCGCTCGGCGTGGCGTCGCCCCTCCCGGGAAGGCTCACGGCGTTCGTAGCGTTATGCTCGATGCCCGGGTCGCCGCACCGAGCGCCACGGGCGTTCTCGCGTGCGGAGAACCGACCCGGGCCGAGCGGATCCTCGAACACCCGGGAGCGTGCTGTGAGCCAAGAAGTCGAGTCTCCCGCGAGCGGGGCGGAATCTGCCGCGCAACGGCCCGCCTCGGCAACTCGGCGGGTTCGCGCGCGGTTGGCCCGGCGAATCACCGCGCAGCGCCCTACTCAGGTCAAGCAGGTACTCGAGCCGCTGGCCTCGGTGCACCGCGAGATGCACCCGCAGGCGGACCTGGCGTTGCTGCAGTACGCCTACGACATCGCCGAGGAACAGCACAGCGACCAGCAGCGCAAGTCCGGCGATCCCTACATCACGCACCCGCTCGCGGTGGCGACCATCCTCGCCGAGCTGGGCATGGACACCACCACACTGGTGGCCGCGCTGCTGCACGACACCGTCGAGGACACCGACTACCCGCTCGACCGGTTGCGGTCGGACTTCGGTGAGGAGGTCTCCCACCTCGTCGACGGCGTCACCAAGCTCGACAAGGTCAAACTGGGCAACGCCGCCGAGGCCGAGACCATCCGCAAAATGGTCATCGCGATGGCCCGAGATCCCCGCGTCGTGGTGATCAAGCTCGCCGACCGGTTGCACAACATGCGCACCATGCGGTTCCTGCCGCCGGAGAAGCAGGTGCGCAAGGCGCGCGAGACCCTGGAGGTGCTCGCGCCGCTGGCACACCGGTTGGGCATGGCCACCATCAAGTGGGAGCTGGAGGACCTGGCCTTCGCGATCCTGCAGCCCAAGAAGTACGACGAGATCGTGCGGCTGGTGGCCAATCGCGCGCCCTCCAGGGACACCTACCTGCGCACCGTGGTCGACGAGCTGTCGTCGAACCTGGACGCGGCGCGGCTCTCCGCGAAGGTGGAGGGGCGGCCCAAGCACTACTACTCGATCCACCAGAAGATGATCGTGCGGGGCCGTGACTTCGACGACATCCACGATCTGGTGGGAGTGCGCATCCTCGTCGACCAGGTCCGGGACTGCTATGCCGCCATGGGTGTGGTGCACGCGCTGTGGCAGCCGATGCCCGGCCGGTTCAAGGACTACATCGCCCAGCCCAAGTTCGGGGTTTACCAGTCGCTGCACACCACGGTGATCGGTCCCGAGGGCAAACCGCTGGAAGTGCAGATCCGTACCGAGGAGATGCACCGCACCGCCGAGTACGGCATCGCGGCCCACTGGCGTTACAAGGAGACCAAGGCGCGCGGCCGCGGCGCCGGTGTCGAGATCGACGAGATGGCCTGGATGCGCCAGCTGCTCGACTGGCAGCGGGAGGCCGCGGATCCAGGGGAGTTCCTGGAGTCGCTGCGCTACGACCTCAACACCAGGGAGATCTTCGTATTCACCCCCAAGGGTGATGTGATCACGCTTCCGGCGGGATCCACGCCGGTCGACTTCGCCTACGCGGTCCACACCGAAGTGGGGCACCGCTGCATCGGCTCCCGGGTCAACGGCAGACTCGTGGCGCTCGAACGCAAGCTGGAGAACGGCGAGGTCGTCGAGATCTTCACCTCCAAGGCCGAGGGGTCCGGTCCGAGCAGGGACTGGCTCTCCTTCGTCGCCTCGCCGCGCGCCAAGACCAAGATCAAGCAGTGGTTCGCCAAGGAGCGGCGCGAAGAGGCCATCGAGTCCGGCAAGCAGGCCATCGCCAAGGAGCTGCGCAGGCTGGGACTACCCGTGCAGCGGCTGGTCTCGGCCGATTCCATCGGATCGGTGGCCAAGGAACTGCACTACACCGATGTGACCGCGTTGTACGCGGCGGTCGGGGAGCGACAGGTCTCGGCGCACCACGTGGTGCAGCGGCTGGTCGCCTCGCTCGGCGGGGTGGAACAGGCCGAGGACGAGATCGCGGAACGCTCCACCCCCTCCACGGTGCAGCAGCAGCGTCGCAGCTCCGGCGATTCCGGTGTGCGCGTGGAGGGCGCCAACGCGGGCGAGGTCTGGGCGAAGCTCGCGCGTTGCTGCACCCCGGTGCCCGGTGACGAGATCCTCGGCTTCGTCACGCGCGGCGGTGGTGTCAGCGTGCACCGCACCGACTGCAACAACGCGGACGACCTGCGTTCCAAGCCCGAACGGTTGGTGGAGGTCTACTGGGCCCCGTCGAACTCCTCGGTGTTCCTGGTGGCCATCCAGGTCGAGGCGCTGGATCGACACCGGTTGCTCTCGGACGTGACGAAGGTGCTGGCCGACGAGAAGGTCAACATCCTGTCCGCCTCGGTGACCACCTCGAAGGACCGCGTCGCGGTGAGCCGGTTCTCCTTCGAGATGGGCGATCCCAAGCACCTGGGACACGTCCTCAAGGCCGTGCGCAACATCGAGGGTGTGTACGACGTGTACCGCATGACCTCCGCAGCGTGACCCTCACTCGGTCCGGCTGCGTGGTGGTGCGGGTGGCGGAACCTCTCGCGGGCTCTCGCTGCGGGTCCGGAGACATCGGGTAGGTACTACACAACGTCTCCGGCGTCCTCGCGAGAGCACCACGAGAGAACCCGCGGCGGTGCAGGCTGCGGCCGTGGTGGGAGCTCGGCCCTGCGTCGAAGTGGCGCGGCGATTTCGTGGGAAATTTACGCGAGCCGGGGCCATACCGCCGCACCGCGCGGCGATTTCGCGAGAAATTGACGCTGGCTGGGCCGCACCACGCCCGCGCGGACGGGTCCACGCGGGCGCTTTCCGGCGTTCCGAACCGGGTTTCCGGGGCGGGATTTCCGGATCAGGACTTCACGGTCACCTTCTCGAAGGTCACCTTCTTGTTCGGGTGGCCACCACCGGCACGCGAGAACGAGCCATCGTGGCCTGCCCGTGCGACCTTGTCGACCACCTGCAGACCCTCCTTCGACACGGTGCCGAACACCGTGTAGTTGGACTGTAGCGGCGCTTCGCCGTACACGATGAAGAACTGGCTGCCGTTGGTGTCGGCCCCCGAGTTGGCCATCGCCAGGTACCCGCGTCCGTACTGGATGTCGGAGTACGTCTCGTCGTCGAACTGGTAGCCGGGGCCGCCGGTTCCCTTGCCCGTCGGGTCACCGCACTGCAGCATCTGCAGCCCCGAGGTGGAGAGGCGGTGGCAGGGGGTGTCGTCGTAGAACCCGGATTCGGCGAGGTGGACGAAGCTGTTGACCGTGCAGGGGGCCAGCGAGCGGTCCAAGGTGATCGGAATGGTGCCCACGTTCGCCTCGATCGTGGCCTGCACGGTGCCCTGCGAGGAGACCTCGCCGTTCTCTGGAGGCTCCACCGGTTTGGCGGGCTCCCCCTTCGAGCGGTAGGTGCAGGAGACCTGGTTCGGTAGCGGTTCCGGGCGGCTCGGGGCGGGCGCGAGTTCGCTCGGTATGGATATCTGCTCCGAGTTCGACTGTTCGGAGGTGGCCGTGGAGCTCGGTGGCGTACTCGCGGCGCTGTTGCCCCCCTCGCCCGTACGGGTGAGGAAGTAAACCCCCACCACGGCCGCGATCACCACGACGATCGTGGTGGTCACCGCCACGGTCCTGCGTTTGCGCGCTTGCTCCTCCCTGCGGGCGAGCTGACGCTCGAGCTTGCTCTTGGCCGCCTGGCGACGTTGTTCGTTGCTGGACACCTGTTCCCACTCCGCGGTCGGGGTCGGTCGGGTTCGTCCCGAGGAAACAACACGGGATCACGTTTTCGGGGAGTGTAGAACGGCCCGGTGTGCGAAAACTGTGAGACCGCACGACTAGGCTGGGAGCACTGGAGTGATCCGGGTGTCCCGTCGGCACGTGGTGCGGTGGTTCCCCGCGCCGCGGGTACCCGGTCGCACGTCCCCGAACGCTGAAGAGGTAGCACTCCGTGCTTGTTGTTGGTTTCCCCGTCGGCCAGCTCCAGGCGAACTGCTACGTGCTCGCCCCGCACGAGGGCGGCGAGTGCGTAGTGGTGGACCCGGGTCAGGATGCCGTCGAGCCGGTGCGCGAACAGTTGGACAACCACGGGCTCACCCCCGTGGGCGTGCTGTTGACGCACGGCCATTTCGACCACGTGTTCTCCGCCGGGGAACTGTGCGAGTCCTACGGGATACCCGCCTGGGTGCATCCCGAGGATCACTACATGCTCGCCGAACCCGGCGCCGCGCTCGGCCCGGAGGGACGCCAGCTGTTCGACGGTGTGCCGGTGAAGGTGCCGAAGGACGTGCGCGAGCTCTCCGGCGACACCGTGCTCACCCTGGCGGACATGGAGTTCGACGTGCGGCCCGCACCCGGTCACACGGGCGGTTCGGTGCTGTTCGGGACCGGCACCGCCGAAGGCGGTCGACTGCTGCTGACCGGCGACACCCTGTTCGCCGGAGCCATCGGTCGCACCGACCTGCCCGGTGGTGACCACGAGCGGATGCTGCACACACTCCGGAACGAGATCCTGCCGCACTCCGACGACACGGCCGTGCTTCCGGGACACGGCTCCACCACGACCATCGGGCGGGAGCGCGAGAGCAACCCCTTCCTGCGGGGGCTCGGCGCCTCCGATGTCGCGGCCGAGTGACCGCCCCCGAGAACCAGCACCAGGACCGACGAGACCAGAAGAAGTCAGCGATGAGTACGTTTGCCGCCCCCAAGGGCATTCCCGAGTACTACCCCCCGGAATCGGCACGATTCCTCGCGGTGCGCGACACCCTGGGTGAAGCCGCTCGCCGTGCGGGGTACGGCTACATCGAACTGCCGGTGTTCGAGGACACCGCGCTGTTCGCACGCGGTGTGGGTGAGTCCACCGACGTGGTCAGCAAGGAAATGTACACCTTTCCCGATCAGGGCGGACGTTCGATCACGCTGCGTCCCGAGGGCACGGCCGGCGTGATCAGGTCGGTCATCGAACACGGCCTCGACCGTGGCCAGCTGCCGCTCAAGCTGTACTACAGCGGGGCGTTCTTCCGGTACGAGCGGCCGCAGGCGGGCCGTTACCGACAACTGCAGCAGGTGGGCGTGGAAGCCATCGGCGTGGACGATCCGGCGCTGGATGCCGAGGTGATCGCCGTGGCGGACGAGGGTTACCGCAGACTGGGACTGACCGGCCACCGCATCGAGCTCACCTCGCTGGGTGACAGCACGTGCCGCCCGGAGTACCGAGCCAAGCTGCAGGAGTTCCTGCGTGGGTTGCCGCTGGACGAGGAGACCCGCCGTCGGGTGGAGCTCAACCCGCTACGGGTGCTCGACGACAAACGCCCGGAAGTCCGCGAGATGGTCGCCGACGCCCCGCTGATGGCCGACAACCTCTCCGACCAGGCCGCCGAGCACTACGAGCAGGTCAAGGCGCACCTGCGTGACCTCGATGTCCCGTTCACCGAGAACCCCAGGCTGGTCAGGGGGCTGGACTACTACACCAAGACCACCTTCGAGTTCGTGCACGACGGGCTCGGGGCGCAGTCCGGCATCGGCGGTGGCGGTCGGTACGACGGTTTGATGGCCGATCTCGGCGGTGCCGAGCTCTCCGGGGTGGGATTCGGACTGGGGCTGGACCGCACCATGCTCGCCTGCGAAGTGGAAGGAGTGCAGCCCGGTGACCAGTCCCGCTGCGACATCTACTGTGTACCGCTCGGTGAACAGGCCAAGCGGCGACTGGTGGCACTGGCCGGTCAATTGCGGCACGCGGGTATCCGGGTGGAGGTAGCCTACGGCGGCAAGGGGCTGAAGGGCGCGATGAAGGCGGCCGACCGTTCCGGCGCCCGCTACGCGCTGGTGCTCGGAGAACGTGATCTGGCCGAGGACTCGGCGCAGCTGAAGGATCTGTCCGGTGGGCAGCAGGAGAGCATCCCGCTGTCCTCGGTGGTCGAGAAGGCACGGACGGTGCTGTCCGGATGAGCGAGGAACAGTCCCAGGAGACCGTGACGCTGGATCTGCTCGATCGTCGCGTCGTCCGCAGGCGGGCGATCGGTGTCGCCGTCGCCGCTGTCGTGATCGGCGCGGCCATCGGCGGCATCGCTGGGCTGTTCGCGGGCGCGGTCGGTTTCTTCGTCCCGCTGGTGGTGTTGGCGCTGCCGTTGCTGCTGATGGCCTACGGCGAGGCGCGCAAGACCTACTGGCTGTGTGGCACCGAAGTGGCGGCGCGTGCCTTCGGCACGCGCCGGGTGGATCTGGCGACGGCCACCGCGCTGGACGTGCTGATCACCGATATCCGGGGCACCCGCACGATCAGTCTGGTCGTCACGGGGCCGCCCCGGCACCGCACGTTGAACGTGGCGCTGGCGATGTACGCGGGCACCGGTGGGAAGGAACTCGGTGTCTACGCGTTGCGGCGGCTGGCCGACACGTTGGCCGGTACCGGGGACACCCGTGCGCTGGTGCTCTCGGAACTGATCGTGGCGCAGCTCCGGGCCGAGGCACGCGGCGACGCCGCGGCGGACCGGCCGCTGTACAAACTGGCCTCCGCGGTCCCGGGCGGCGGGGTGGCCCGGCGAGTGGCCAACACCGACGTGGCGAAGTTCGTGGCCATGCTGGACTGAGTCGCCGGGCCGCGCTGTCGGGTCCCTTCGTGGTCCCCTCTCGAACCGGCCGGACACCGGCGGTACGGCGACCGGCAGCACGGTGTCACCGGCGTGAACGGGAACCGCGACGCGGTCCCGCCGCACCGAGCACCGCACGGGTCGATCCCTCCGAGGCGGCTCGGCGCACGACGTCGAGCACCCCGGAGGTGTCCGCCCGCTGCGGCTCGGAAGGTGCCTCCGAGCCGTCCCCGCCCCGCGTGCCGTCCTCGCTCAGTACCACCGTCGCGGCGATGGCGGTGGTCAGGGGCACGGCGGCGATCAGGCCCAGACTTCCCACCAGGGTTCGCACGATTTCCTGGGCCACGTCCTGGGTGGTGGCGATGTCCCCGAACGACTGGCCGGACAGCTTGTAGGTCAACAGCAGCGGGAGCGCCGTGCCCGCGTAGGCCAGCACGAGCGTGTTGACCGAGGACGCGACGTGGTCCCGACCGATCCGCAGCGCGGCCGAGTACAGTTCCCGCCAACGCAACCGGGGATTGGCGTGGTGCAGTTCCCACACCGCGCTGGTCTGCGTGACGGTGACGTCGTCGAGCACTCCCAGTGCCCCGATCACGACTCCGGCCAGCAACAGTCCCCGAGCGTCGATGTCGTGGCCCAGGGCGCTTATCAGGGACGAAGTGGAATCGTCCAGTCCGGTCAGTCCGGTCAGCGCGGCGAACCCCGCGCTGAGCAGGCCGATCAGACTCAGACTCGCCAGGGTGCCCAGCACGGCGGTCGAGGTCCGTGCCGAGACGCCGTGCGTGGCGTAGAGCACGCAGAACATGATCAGTCCGGCTGCCACCACGGCGACCAGCAGGGGAGCGGCTCCGGAGAGAATGGCGGGAAGCACGAACCCGAGCAGCACGGTCAGCGTCAGCGTCAGCGCCAGCAGGGAGGCCGCTCCCTTGACGCGTCCCAGTGCGAGCACCGACGCGGCGAACAGGCCGACCAGCACCAGCAGCCAACCGCCCCGCTGGTAGTCCACTATCCGGTACGAGGTGGACTCGCGTGGCGAGTCACCGGAGTAGGAGAGCACGATCTCGTCCCCCACGCCGAACTCCGGGGTGGTCGGTTCGTCGGGTACTCGTTGTTCGATCGTGCTCCCCGAGGCCGGGCCGCCGTGCAGTTCGACGCGAAGCAGCACGCAGTTTCCCGAACCTCCGGTGCCCTGCCCGGAGATCCCGCCCGTGGTGCAGGAGGCGGCGCGTGCCGCGAGCACGACACCGTCCACCGGGTTACGGGTGAAGCCCGGTTTCGTCTCGGGAGTGGAGTGCTGCCCGAAGGGATACAGCAGTATCGCCCCCGTTACGGCGGCCAACGCGAAAGGCGTCAACACCGCGGCGAGCAACCGCCGAGTGCGTCTGGAGGCTCTCGGGGCGGAATGTCCGTGTCCGTGTCCGTGGCCGTGTCCGGTGGGGGGATCGCTCGGGATGCCGCTGGCGGAATCTTCGGGTGACGGCACCGCATCATGGTACGACCGCGGTCTCTCCGGTTATCTTCGGCTTCCTGCGAGCTCGTCGTCGTCTCGCGCCTCGGTGTCCTCGATTGGACAGCGATTCGAATACGTGTTCGAATGAGGTCGTGCGTTGGGAGAGGCAGCGGATCACTCCGCCGACCGGTTCTTCGGGGGAAACGGGTGTCCCCGAAAGTGGGGGCGAGACGGCCGAACTGGACCTGGGGGTGTCACCGGAACCGCCGTCGAACGGTGACCGCCGGGTGGGCGCGGGGCTGCGACTGCCCGATCCGGTGCCGATCGAAGCGGGCACGGAGGACGCCTACGCCATCGAGATCCGGGCGAAGTCGATCCTCAACCGGGTTCCGGGGGAGTCCGGTGTTCCGTTCGAGTGGACTCTGAATCCTTACCGGGGGTGTGGTCACGCGTGTCGTTACTGCTTCGCGCGCAACACCCACACCTATCTCGACCTGGACAGCGGACACGATTTCGACAGCAAGATCGTGGTCAAGGTCAACGCGGGGCAGCTGCTGCGCCGTGAGCTGGCGAGCCCGAAGTGGCGCGGTGAACCGGTGGCGATGGGGACCAACACCGACCCCTACCAGCGTGCCGAGGGGCGTTACGCGTTGATGCGAGACATCCTCACCGTGCTGTCCGAGCGCGCCAACCCGTTCTCGATCCTCACGAAGTCGACGCTGATTCTGCGCGACCTCGATCTCATCGAGTCGGCGGCGGCGGTGACCGACGTTTCGGTCGCGGTGTCCATCGGTTCGCTCGACGAGCGGCTCTGGCGGACGGTCGAACCCGGCACTCCCGCCCCCGCCCGGCGGCTGGAAGTGGTGCGGCGGTTCGCCGAGGCCGGGATCGGTTGTTCGGTGTTGCTGGCGCCGATCCTACCCGGACTCAGCGATTCACCGGAGCAGCTCGACCGCACGGTGGGGGCGCTGGTGGAGGCCGGAGCGAAAAGCATCACCCCGTTGCCGCTCCATCTCCGCCCCGGGGCCCGCGAGTGGTACCGCGCCTGGTTGCAACGCGAGTATCCGTCGCTGGTTCCGCTCTACGCGCGGCTGTACCGGAACAGGGCCTATGTTCCCGAGTCCTACCAGCGAGAAGTGGTGGAGCTGGTGGAACAGGCCTGCCGCGCGCACGGGATGCCTCGCGAATCCGCGGGCGGGACGCGCGAGACGCCGGAACGTGCGGCTCCCGAAACCGCGCACGAGCAGCTCAGCCTGCTTTGATTCCCGCGCAAGAAGACAGCGAGCGGAAGTGGCCGTTTCGTCCGCACGGAAACGGAGCCTCGACACTCTCGGTTGGTAGCGCCTTGGCCCCGGCGTCGGTTCGCCGTGTCGGGCGGATCCGGTGGCGAGAACGGCGACCGACCGTGAAATGTCCAAGCGCCTGACACGAACCCGGGCCTCCGCCGAGTGGGCGCGTTGTCCGCCTTATCCGAGTCGCTGTGCCAGTGCCGCGGGCGGCCGGCTCACGAGGCCGGGAACTCCGCTCGGGCTCGGCGTCGGCTGAACGGGTTGCCACCTCACGCAGAACGCGCCGAGCCCGAAGTCCAGTGCAACGGCGTGGGTGCGACCGCGCGGATCGATCGACATCGGCTTGGCGGTTCCCAACTCCGAACCGTCCGGCCGGGCGGTGAAACTCTCGCAGTGTGCGGGTGGATTGTCCGGGTCGAACCACAGTTCCACCAGGTACTCCCGCACGGGCAGCCGGAACCTGCGCGAATAGGTGTGGTCCTGTTCGGTTCCCACCAGGCCGTTCGGGCCGTGGGTGATCTCGTACTCCAGCAGCGCGGTCTCGCCTTTTTCCAGGCAGTGGTCGAACAGCAACTCCGCCGCGACCACCCCGTTGCGGTGGTCCGAGAGTGTCCGGCCGAGAGTGCAGCCGTGTGAGGCGTTGATGTTGGGTGGTGCCACACCACTGCCCGCGTTGTCGAAGACGGTCACCCAACGATCCACCCCGTTGCGCTCCGCCTGGACCAGCTGGCGTACCCGCAGGACCCGTTGTTTGCCCGCCGAGTCGATCTCGAGCACGTCGTGCTGGCTCAGTCGTGTGAGGTGACCGTCAGCGCTGGTGTCCAGTCTGCTGAGGAGGCCCGCGGCCGAGGCGTTGTCGGACCAGAGCGTGGCCAGCGTCGGCGCCGAGGGTTCCTCCCGGTTGCGGCCCCTCGGCTTCGGGGGTCCCAACAGTGCCGACAGCGCGCCGTCCGGCACGCCGAGCACGTCCTCCAGCGCGCGCAGCGCCACGAGTGAGTCCGGTCGTTCCGGTCTGCGGCGTCCGGATTGCCAGTAGCTCAGCGCGGTGATGCTCACGGGGGTGCCTCTGGCACGCAGTCGATGCTGAATGCGCTCCAGGCTGAGTCTGCTCGAACGGATCGCGGCTCGCAGCGCGACGTCGAACGGGCCGGTCCGCAGTAGCTTGGACAGCTCGGGGGACAGTTGACGGTGCTCGTGTCCGGTTAACGGGGACGCTGTGGAGGGTGTTCGGGTGCGGGGGACGACCATTACCACTCCTCGTGCTTGCTGACCTCCCGCGGAACGCTAATTGTACTGATCACGTTCGTGCAACGAGATTGCGGGAATTCGACGTCCCCAGGGGATGAGCGTTACCGCTTCGGTCACGGTGGTGCCGTTTCAACGGTGTTGTCGGGAGCGCGGTTCGCTGCGTGTGGGAGACGATCGCCGAATTCCTCATCCGTGCCCGACCGTTGCGACATTCGGGTGTTCCTCGCCGGACCCGTGCTCGGTGGCTACCCGAAACCTGGTGCACGGTCGATGGTCGGCGTTGGCTAGCCTGGAGTGGTCCCGCTCCGGACGACCACCCGATTCACATCGTAAGGAGATCAGCAGCCGTGATGCGCACGCACGAGGCCGGCTCGCTCCGTGCCGACCAAGCCGGGCAGTCCGTCACCCTCGCCGGATGGGTGGCGCGTCGCCGTGATCACGGTGGAGTGATCTTCATCGATCTGCGTGATGCCTCGGGAGTGGCGCAGGTGGTCTTCCGCGAGGGTGAGATGGCGGAGCGTGCCCACCGGTTGCGCGCCGAGTTCTGCGTCCGTGTCACCGGGGAGATCTCGCTCCGGCCGGAGGGCAACGAGAACCCGGAGATCGCGACGGGTGCCATCGAGGTGACCGCGACCGACCTCGAGGTCCTCTCCGAGTCGGCTCCGTTGCCCTTCCCGGTGGACGAGCATCTCGACGTGGGCGAGGACGTCCGGCTGCGGCACCGCTACCTGGATCTGCGTCGTTCCGGGCCCGCGAAGGCGATCAGGATGCGCAGCGAGGCCAACCGCATCGCGCGGGAGGTGCTGCACGGGCGCGAGTTCGTCGAGGTGGAGACTCCCACGATGACGCGCTCCACCCCGGAGGGTGCCCGCGACTTCCTCATTCCGGCACGGCTGCAGCCCGGCAGCTGGTACGCGTTGCCACAGTCGCCACAGTTGTTCAAGCAGCTGCTGATGGTCGGTGGTCTGGAGCGTTACTTCCAGATCGCCCGCTGCTACCGCGACGAGGACTTTCGCGCCGATCGGCAGCCGGAGTTCACCCAGCTCGACATCGAGATGAGCTTCGTCGACGCCGAGGACGTCATCGACGTCAGCGAGCGGGTGATCCGCGCGCTGTGGCGCGAACTGGCCGACCACGAGATCCCCGCTCCGATTCCCCGGTTGCCCTACGCCGAGGCGATGGCGCGCTACGGGACGGACAAACCGGACCTGCGGTTCGGTGTCGAGCTGACCGAGTTGACCGACTACTTCCGCGATACCCCCTTCCGGGTTTTCCAGGCCCCCTACGTCGGAGCCGTGGTCATGCCGGGTGGTGCGGACCAGCCCCGCAGGCAGCTGGATGCCTGGCAGGAGTGGGCCAAGCAGCGCGGTGCGAAAGGACTGGCCTACGTGCTGGTCGGCGCCGACGGCACGTTGTCCGGCCCGGTGGCCAAGAACCTCTCCGAGCAGGAGCGTGACGGGCTGGCCAAGGCGGTCGGAGCCTCTCCCGGGGACTGCGTGTTCTTCGCGGCCGGACAGCCCGGCCCTTCGCGTGCGTTGCTCGGGGCGGTCCGCCTGGAGGTCGCGGAGAACTGCGGACTCGTCGATCACGACGCCTGGTCGTTCGTGTGGATCGTCGACGCCCCCATGTTCGAGTCCGTCGACGACAGCGACGACGTCGCCGTCGGTGCCGGTCGTTACACCGCTGTGCACCACCCCTTCACCGCGCCGGTGCCGGAGTGGGCCGACAGCTTCGAGCAGAACCCGGAGAAGGCCCTGGCCAACGCCTACGATCTCGTGTGCAACGGTAACGAGATCGGCGGTGGTTCCGTCCGTATCCATCGCTGGGAGATGCAACAGCGAGTGTTCGAGGTGCTCGGTATCTCCAAGGAGGAGGCCGACGAGAAGTTCGGTTTCCTGCTGGAGGCATTCCGGTACGGTCCGCCCCCGCACGGTGGTGTGGCCTTCGGATGGGACCGCATCTGCATGCTGCTGAGCGACGCGGAATCGCTGCGTGACGTCATCGCCTTCCCGAAGAGCGGTAACGGGTTCGACCCGCTCACCGGCGCTCCCGCTCCGATCACCGCGGCGCAGCGCAAGGAGGCAGGGGTGGACGTCAAGCCCACCCGACGTGGGGGCGGGGAAGCCGAGCAGGCGGGTTCCCGGAGCTCCTGACTCCGTTGGCTTCTTCCGTTCGGTCGAGGAGTGCCGAGCCGTGTCGCCGCGTGGCACTACGACACGGTGCGTGGTCGCAGGGGTGACTCGTTTCGTGTTACCCCGCTCGAGACACGACCAACCGAGCAAGGAGTGAGCACGGTCTCATCCTGCGCTCCGACGGCGGAAGCTGCCCTCCCCGGTGCCGCCGGGGAGGAACTCTTCGGTTCGGGCGGTTTCACAGTGTCAGCCGATACTCCGATCGCGTGAAAACCCGTTACGCCTGCGGTGGCATACGGTTTACGGTCGGTGGCGAAATGCTGGCCGTTCGCCGTTCGGAATGTTTCGATCTTTCGGAATGTTCCCCTCTTCGGGAGGGTTCTCGTATTTCGGAGTCGCCCGGCTCCCGGAGCCGTTCGGCGTCGATCTCCGTTCTGCTGCCACGAGCGGAGGCGGGTAACGCGCCGGGCAGTAACGAGTGGAGAACATCGTGCAACCACTGTGGTGATTGGTTCGTCGTCGGAACGGGTAGTTCACCTCGGTGGCAAGGGTTGCCGAGCGCTCGGTGGCCGCGTAACCGTTGAGGGTGGTGTTCTTGTGGGTACCGTCGGTACGCAAGGCCGTTACCCGAGTCGGGTGTAACTTAACCGGTCAGGCCCGTGGAGCAGCGGGCGGTGGCGGTAGGGTCTGGAGACGATGAGCGTGGAAATCACCACCGGTCCGCCGGAGGTTCGTGTGCCCGCGAGTGCGGAGGTTACCGATACGCTCGGTACTGCTGAGACCGTGCTCACCCGGAGAATGGGGGCACCCGTCCGGCTTGCCGACCCGGAGGACCTGGGCGGTAGCGGTCGGTCGGTCGTGATGCGGGTCCGGGTCGCCGAGACACCGTTCGAGTTGCCGCGCACACTCGTGATCAAGCATTACGGAACGGTTCCCGGCAAGGGCCACTCGGATCCGTTCGCCCACGAGGCGGCAAGCTGTCAGCTGGCCACCGCACTTCCACCGGAACTGCGCGTCGGGCCGGAACTGATCGCTCAGGACACCGAGAAGCGGCTGTTGGTTCTGGAAGACCTCGGCCGCGGCGCGAACCTGGCCGATGTGCTGTTCGCCGACGATCCGCGCGCCGCCGAGCGTTCGTTGTTGGCCTGGGCTCGTGCGCTGGGCAGGCTGCACACCTCGATGGCGGGCAGGGAAGCCGACTTCGACGCTCTGATGCGTAGGCTCGGGCTCGAGTCGTGGAGCGATCCGGTCGCCGACGACATCCAGCGCTCGTTGCGGGAACTTCCCGAGCTGTTGGCCAACACCCTGGATCTGTCGTTGCCCGAGCAGGTGCGAGCACGGCTCGATTCCGCCGCCGGGCTGTTGGGCTCGACCAAGTACCGCTCCTTCAGCCCCTCCGACATCTGTCCGGACAATAGTCTGGTGACTGGTAACGGGGTGCGTTTTCTGGACTTCGAATGGGCGTGTGTCCGTGATATCGCGCTGGATGCCGCCTATCTGCAGTTCCCGTTCCCCTCCTCCTGGTGCTCGTACGCCATGCCCGCCGGACTGGTGGACAACATGCTCGCCACCTGGCGTTCGGAGATCGTCGAGGTGTGGTCGGACCTGGACGACGACGCCGTGCTGATGCCTCGCCTGCTGGACGCGCAGCTGCTCTGGGTTTGGGTGTCGACCTGGTGGTTCCTCCCCCGGGACGGCCAGTTGGACGGACCCATCGACGCCCACATGCCTTCGCCGCGTCGAAGCACCGCGCTCGCCGACCGTTGGCAGCGCTTGGGCAAGGATGCCGCTGCCAACGACATGCCGGAGATCGCCGAGTACGCGGAGCGGATGGTGCAGGCGTTGGTGGAACGATTCGGTTCCGGAGCGTTGGAGCTGCGGTCGTACCCGGCCTTTCGCTGAACGTGATCTCTCACGCGGCGAGCTGCCGCGTTTTCGTCCGCCACGGGCGGAGGCTCCTTCTCCGGGGCCGGTTCCGAATGGGAGCCGGCCTTCCGATGGCCTCGTGCCCGCCGTCTCGCCCGTTCCTACCGGGAAATTCCTCGGAGCTCCCGTGTTGCCGCGCCGCTCCGGTAGGACTGTACGGGGAGCCTCGCACGGGCCTCATCGGTGGATAACCGCAGGTGGATAACCGCGGGTGGGCACCGCTGTTCGGGCAGTCCTGTCGGGTTCGAGCGGAAACCAAGGAAGACGTAGTCTTTTCGTGTATTCCTAATATTTGGGAAGAGGCCGCTTGTGCGCTGTGTGGTAACTTACACACGAAAGCGGTATTGATTTTTCGGGCATCGCGCTGACCTGAGAAAATTTTCGTGTTCGGTGCTTCCGCTGTCCGCCACGCGTTTTTCCATCCTTTCGGGTTAATTTTGGTTTACTCCGAGTACACATTTCTCCGGTAATATCGGAAATGTCCGCGTTGGGTGGTGGACCGATACATCCGACCCTTGGTCGGAGCTCGGTCGGTAGTCGGAGGTGGCAGTGTCGGGGGTGACAGTGAAAGCCGGGATGAATTCGGCGCTGCGGGCGGCGTTGTTCCTGCTGTTCGCTGTGGTCCTCGTCGTGCTTTCCCCGCTGCACGCGGTCGGTGCCGCGGCACAGGTCGGCAGGGCCGTCTCCGGGGAGTACAAAACGGAGCACAGCGCTCCTTGCGAGAGCGAGAAACTCCGCAAGCGCCCCAGCGTGGCCGAACTCGGCAGAAGGGTCGGGCGGCGCACCGAGCGGTCGTGCAGCAGACGGAACCGCACGACTCTTCCCGGCAGGCAGCGCTTCGCCACCGGGGAAGAGGTCGAAAACACACGTGGTGCGGTCGACTCGACCGTGAAGTGCAGATCCGCCCACTCCCAGGCGAGACTCCAGGTCTACCGCAGGTGATTCGTCAACCGATTCGGTTCGACGGGGACCTGCGCCGCTCGCGAGGTCCCTTGCCTCGTTTACGCGGCAGCGATGGTGGGAGTCGGGGCACGTTCGGTTCGCCGACTGCCAGGCCGAGCTGTAGCACGTTCCGGTCCACAGGGCACAACGCTCGCGGGCTTCCTCGCCGAATTCTTCTCGCATCGACGCGAGTCCGTTGGAAATCCATTCCGGGAAGCTGTCCGCAACGCGGGTTCTTTCGAGTCTTCTCCGCACCGGGAGAAAGCGTGCTCCGGAGGAACCAGCAGCGGTACGGACGGTGAGCCGAGCGAGTAATCCGAATACCCGCTCGGGGCTTCCGGAACGGATTCCCACTCGTACCAGCGACACATTTCGACTGATGACCCCTGCGGGCCCACGTGTGTCCGAACGCGGACACGGGCCTGTCGACTCTCGCGGAGTGAATCGTGACCACACAACTCGAATCGACCCGGCCCACGCGGTCGGGCTCCCTCGGCGAACACATCCGCCGGAACAAATCGGTGTTCGGCTTCGACCTGGGTGCTTCGCTCGTGGTCTTCCTGGTGGCGTTACCACTGTGTGTGGGAATCGCCGTGGCTTCCGGTGTGCCCGCCGAACTGGGCATCGTCACCGGCATCGTCGGCGGCATCGTCGTCGGTTGTATGCCGGGCAGCACCATGCAGGTCAGTGGACCCGCGGCAGGTCTGACCGTGCTGGTCGCCTCCACGATCGCCGACCACGGTCTCGCCGCGCTGGGAGTGGTCGTGCTCGGAGCGGGGCTGCTGCAGATCGCGATGGGGTTGACCGGCATCGGAACCTGGTTCCGCGCGATCTCGCCCTCGGTGGTGCAAGGGCTGCTGGCCGGGATCGGACTCGTACTGATACTCGGCCAGATCTATCCGATCGGAGGGCTGGACCAGCCCTCGCACACCGGTGCCAAGTTCGCCGGGCTGCCCGAACTGTTCCGGGCCGTGTTCACCACCCCCGCGGGGCGGGCCGGGCTCGCCATCGCGGCGGTGACGCTGCTCACCATGGCGCTGTGGGGCCGGTTGCCCCAACGCTTCCGGACCGTTCCCGCACCCTTGGTGGGAGTCACCGTCGCGGCGGCGCTCACCTACGCGTTCGGGCTCCCGCTGGAGACGATCCGGGTCGGTTCGCTGCTGGAGACCATCAATGTCACCACTCCCGGTGACTTCGGTGCTGTTACCAGCTTCGCGGTGCTCGGATCGATTCTGACCTTCGCGCTGATCGCTTCCGCGGAGAGCCTGTTCAGCGCGGCGGCGGTGGACCGAATGCACGACGGTCCCAAGACCCGTTACAACTCCGAGCTGGTGGCGCAGGGAACCGGGAACGCGGTCTGCGGAGTACTCGGCGCTCTACCGATGACCGCGGTGATCGTGCGCAGTACCGCCAACGTGCACGCGGGGGCGCGGACCAAACTCTCCCGCGTGCTGCACGGGTGCTGGCTCCTGCTGTTCGTGATGCTGCTTCCCCAGCTGCTCTCCTTCATTCCGCTGGCCACCCTCGGAGCGCTGTTGGTGCACGCGGGATGGAAGCTGCTCGGAGTACGCCAGGTCGCCAACCTGATCCGGGAACAGCGTTCGGAGGCGTTCATCCTGCTGCTTACGGCTGGGACGATCCTGGCCACCGACCTGCTGATCGGTGTGCTCACCGGCATCGCGGCCGCGGTGATCAAGACCGCGTGGGAGGTTTCCGGACTTTCCGTGGAGATCGAGCACGACGAGAACCACGCCCGGGTGCGGTTGCACGGCAACGCCACGTTCCTGCGGTTGCCGCAGCTGCAGGACAGGCTGGAACAACTGCCGCACACCAGTAGCGCTCATGTCGACATGACGCCGCTGCGGCATCTGGACCGAGCCTGCCACCAGAGCATCGAGCACTGGGCGGAGCAACGGCGCAAGAACTCCTGCGCCGTGGAGCTGGCCATGCCGGGCGCGCGCTGACAGCGAGATCCGCTGGAGGTGGCAATCCCGCGCCGTCCCGCACGACCGGTGCCGTACGGCGCGGGTAGCGTCGGGAACGTGACTGATGGCCTGTTCGACAACGGTTCGTTCCACGGCGGTCTGCTGGACGGCGGCCTGTTCGGCGCGGATGCCGAGGACCGCGCCGAACAGCGACTCGCCGAGAACGCGCCGCTGGCGGTGCGGATGCGTCCCCGGACGCTCGACGAAGTCATCGGGCAGGACCACCTCCTCGGCTCCGGAGCGCCGTTGCGCCGTCTCGTGGAGGGGGCGGCACCCGCTTCGGTGCTGCTGCACGGACCACCGGGCACCGGCAAGACCACGCTGGCCGGGCTGGTTTCCCAGGCCACCGGACGTCGTTTCGTGGCGCTGTCCGCGCTATCGGCGGGTGTCAAAGAGGTGCGTGGGGTTATCGAGGAGGCACGGCGCAGGCTCGGGCACTCGGGTGAGGCCACGGTGCTGTTCATCGATGAGGTGCACCGTTTCTCCAAGACACAGCAGGACGCGCTGCTGTCCGCGGTGGAGGACCGCACTGTGCTGCTGGTGGCCGCCACCACCGAGAACCCCTCGTTCTCCGTGGTCTCACCGCTGCTTTCGCGTTCGTTGATGCTGCAACTGCGACCGCTCGGTGAACATGAGGTCAGACAGTTGGTGCTCCGCGCCGTCAGTGAACAACGCGGGCTGGATGGCGAGTTCCGCTTGGACGAGGAGGCCGAGCAGCATCTGGTGACGCTGGCCGGGGGAGACGCGCGCCGCGCGCTGACGGCGCTGGAGGCCGCTTCCGAAGCGGCGGCCGCCACCGGTTCGACCACCATCGACCTCGCCACCGTCGAGGCGACGGTGGACAAGGCGGCAGTGCGTTACGACCGGGACGGTGACCAGCACTACGATGTCGCCAGCGCGTTCATCAAATCCATCCGCGGTTCGGACGTGGACGCCGCGCTGCACTATCTGGCCAGGATGATCGAGGCGGGCGAGGATCCACGATTCATCGCCCGCAGGCTCGTGGTGCACGCCAGCGAGGATGTCGGCATGGCCGATCCCACCGCGATGCAGAGCGCCGTGGCCACCGCCCAGGCGGTGCAGTTCATCGGCATGCCGGAGGGCAGGCTGGCGCTGGCCCAGACCACGGTGCATCTGGCCACCGCCCCCAAGTCCAATGCCGTGATCACGGCCATCGACGCCGCGCTGGCCGATGTCCGTGCGGGCAGGGCCGGAACCGTACCCGCGCATCTGCGGGACGGGCACTACGCGGGTGCCGAGCGACAGGGGAACGCCCTCGGGTACCGCTATCCGCACGATCGCCCCGAAGGGGTGCTCGAACAGCAGTACCCGCCCGATTCCCTTGTCGGGAGGAACTACTACGAGCCCCACGGGCGCGGTGAGGAACGAACACTGGCGGAACGGTTGCCGAAACTGCGCAACATCGTCCGCGGGGATCGCCAGTAGTTCCCGGGTGAAAGTCGCCGGCCCCTCCCATCGTGGTTCGCGATCCTCCCACGAAACGTCGGCTTCGGGTTTGTTTTCGGGTAACGTGCCGGTTCGGCCGGACAAGCCACGAGTCGACGACCCGGCCCTCGTCACGGTCGGGTTCGGAAGGGACGGATGAGTGAGTTCTCGGATCCTGGTCACCCGCTCGATTCCCGAGTCGGCGCTGCGACTGCTGGAGTCGGTGGGTGATGTGCGGCTCTGTAGCCAGAGCCGAGCGATGACCCCGGCGGAGCTGCACGAGGCCGTGCACGGTGCCGAGGCGGTGGTCACCATGCTGCACGACAGGATCGACGGCGAGGTCCTCGACGCCGCGGGGCCGTCGTTGCGTGTGGTCGCCAATGTCGCGGTGGGCTACGACAACGTCGACGTGCCCGCACTGGACCGACGCGGGGTACTGCTGACCAACACGCCCGGCGTCCTCACCGATGCCACGGCGGATCTGACGTTCGGGCTGTTGCTGATGAGCACCCGCAGGCTCGCGGAGGGGGAACGGTTGATCCGTTCGGGTACCCCCTGGGCGTGGCACTTCTCGTTCATGTTGGGCAGCGGACTGCAGGGTAAGACCCTGGGAATAGTCGGAATGGGCCAGATCGGTCGTGCCGTGGCACGCAGAGCGCGTGCCTTCGGCATGGAGGTCGTCTACACCGCTCGGAATCGCGTGGCTCCCGGGATCGAGCGCGAGCTGGACGCGAGTTTTCTGCCGCTGCCGCGGCTGCTGCGGGACTCGGACGTGGTGTCGCTGCACTGCCCGCTGACCGAATCGACCAGGCACCTGATCGACGATGCGGCCCTGTCCGCCATGAAGTCCTCGGCGGTGCTGCTCAACACCAGTCGCGGTGCCGTGGTCGACGAACGTGCCCTGGCACGCGCTCTTCGGGACGGCACCATCGCCGGAGCCGGACTGGACGTGTTCGAGAACGAGCCCGAGGTGGACCCGGAGCTGCTCGACCTGGACAACGTGGTGATGGTGCCGCACCTGGGTTCGGCCACGAGCGAGACGCGTACGGCGATGGCCGAGCTGGCCGCGCGCAACGTGGTCGGGGTGCTCGACGGCAGTGGCCCGGTTTCGCCGGTCAACGGTTGAGGCTCCTTTCGGAGCCCTGGCGGGGAACCGCGGGGCTTGGCGGGATACGATTCCGCGCCCCGCGTCAACCGCGGCGGAACCGTCCGCTCGCTCGTTCGCCCGCCACCCCCGCGGCCGCGGCGAGCGCGGGAAGCAGGATTCCGAGCAGCACCCACACCGGGCTCGGCAGCAGCATCCAGTGGTCGATCCGCAGGCCCAGGAACTCCTCCATCGGAGCACGCAACACCAGCGCCGCCGGGATTCCCAAGGCGGTCGCGGGGACGGCCCCGGCGAGTGCGACGGCAGCTGCTGTCGGCGCCCCGTGCTCGAACCGTTCTCGGGAGTCGTTCCGCCTGGCGGTGAACACTCCGAACAGCACCGCTCCGCCCAGCAGCCCACCGAGCGCGATGTAGCGCCAGGTGCCCACTGTGGCGATCATTTTCTGCTCCCGCAGCGGCAGCCGGAAGGCGCCGAGGCCCATCTCGCGAAGCCTGGAAGCCACCGCTCTCGGTTCGTACGACTCCTCGACCAGCACGCCGACCCGTTCGATGTTGCTGGTCTCCCGCAACTGGGAAACGGTCTTGCCTTCGCCCGCCGCGGCCACTCGGGCGGCGGTCACCGGCGCGAGATAGGCGGTCTGCGGTCCGTCCGCGTGCCACCGGGGGTCGTAGGTGGCGATCACCTCGAGTTCGATGATCGCCGAGCCCACACCCGGTGAGCGCGAGCCGTCCGCGGCCTCTTCGATTCCGGCCTCCGGCCTCGGAGGGGCCGGGAGCTTGTCGCTGTGGCTGAAGCTCAGCGTGCGCCCGAGGTGGCGGGTGAAGTTCACCCCCTGGCTTCGGGCCGGAAGTACCACCTGGCCGGGGAGTACACCCTCGGCCACCGAGCCTCCCGTGATCGGAGGGGACACGTAGCTCCCCCAGGAGTGCGTGGCCAGCGAGAGGCGCGGCATGCCGGTGCCCAACGGAGTCCGGATCGCCGACGGGTAGTCCGCGACCGCGTGATCGACCCCGGGAACGGAGCGGATCAGCTCCATCCGTTCGTCGTCGAGGCTTCCGAACGTGCCCTTGCTGTTCAGCGAGGAGATCACGATGCGCTGTGCGCCGTCGGCACGAAGCACGTCGCGGTCCGTCGCGGTCTGTATTCCGCCGCTGACTCCGGCCAAGGTGCTGACCAGAAACGTGAACACCAGCGTCACCAGCAGCGGCGTGCGGCTGGTGAACCCTGCCCTCAGTGCGGCCGATACGGCCCGCTTGCGCATTCGACGCGTCCCCTCGTACTCGTCCGGCGGAGCCCAACCCGGCCGGAAGAGCAATCTATCGTGCGGGTCGCGCGCTTTCACACCGACCACCCGTGCCAAGCCGCGTCCTCGTGCCCAAAGCCGCACACGTACCCGTGAGCGCGACGCGATAGCCTGGCCGCGATCATCGCCGCCGTTTCGAGGGCCTCGTCACGGTGGCCGCACGAATCGGCTGGAAACCGGGAGGATACGTGACGCCCACCGAGATCGCCGCGCTGATCGCAGCAGGTGCTTTCGTGCTGCTGGTCGTGCTGCTGGCGATCCCGTTGGTCAAGCTCGGCCGCACCCTGGACGAGGCGACCAACGCGATCCGCAAGGCGCAGGAGAACTCCGATCCGCTGTTCACCGGTGCGAACACGACGTTGGACCACGTGAACACGCAGTTGGAACGTGTCGACGGCATCACGGCCAACGCTCAGTCGGTCTCCAGCAATGTGTCGGCACTGTCTTCGCTGTTCACCGCTACACTGGGAAGTCCGCTGGTGAAGTCAGCCGCCTTCACCTACGGCGTGAGGAAAGCCCTGCGCGCCCGCCGAAAGCGCGACGAACAGGCCGCGGGTAAGCATTCCCGCAGGCGCAAAGGGGGTCGTAAGTGAGCCGTCTGTTCTGGCTCGGCGCCGGTGTCGCCGCGGGCGTGGCGCTGAGCCGCAAGGTCAATCGGACCGCGCGAAAGGCCACCCCGGCGGGTGTGGCCGATCAACTGGGCGATGCCGTCCGGGAGCTGGCGGAGGCGGTCGGCTCGTTCGGAGCGGATGTTCGTGCGGGCATGACCGAACGCGAACGCGAGCTCCACGACGACGTGGCCGAGCGCACCGGTATCGTCACCGGAGGCCGTGAGCAGCGGACCATTACGCTGCCGGACAATGGGAACCGGCAGGTGACACGGATGGCGGGAACGCTCGAGGAGACCGGTTCGCAGGGCCGGCGAGCTCGCAGGGCGGGGCGCTGACGTTCGCCGCGAGTCTCCGCTCACGCCGACCGGTGTCCCGCCTGCTCCGTGCCGGTAGCCCGCATCCGCGTAGAAGGACTTCATCGTGCAGACCCACGAGATAAACAACCGTTTCACCGAGCATTTCCGTGGCCGGGGGCACACCGTCGTTCCCAGTGCCTCGCTGATCCTGGACGATCCCAACCTGTTGTTCGTCAACGCCGGGATGGTGCAGTTCAAGCCCTACTTCCTCGGTGACGCGCCCGCTCCCTACCCGCGTGCCACGAGCATCCAGAAGTGCGTGCGGACCGCCGACATCGACGAGGTCGGCAAGACCACGAGGCACAACACCTTCTTCCAGATGGCAGGCAACTTCTCCTTCGGGGACTACTTCAAGGAGGGGGCCATCGAGCATGCCTGGAGCCTGGTGACCAATTCGCGGGACTCCGGTGGATTCGGTTTCGACCCCGACCGCATCTGGGTGACCGTCTACGAGCACGATCCGGAGGCCGAGCGGCTCTGGCAGCGGATCAGCGGGCTGCCCCCGGAACGGATCCAGCGCAGGGACGCGCACGACAACTACTGGGACATGGGAGTTCCCGGCCCCGGTGGTCCCTGCTCGGAGATCTACTACGACCGTGGTCCCGAGTACGGCGAGGAGGGCGGTCCCGTCGTCGACGAGGATCGCTACATCGAGATATGGAACCTGGTGTTCATGCAGGACATCAGGGGGGAGGGCAGCCCCAAGGACGGCTACCCGGTCCTGGGCGAGCTCCCCACCAAGAACATCGACACCGGTATGGGCGTCGAGCGGGTCGCCTGCCTGCTGCAGGGCGTGGAGAACGTCTACGAGACCGACCTGGTGCGCCCCGTGATCGCCAAGGCCGAGGAGTTCTCGGGCAAGCGCTACGGCGACGAACACGTCGACGACGTGCGGTTCAGGGTGATCGCCGATCACATGCGATCCGGCATGATGCTGGTCTCCGACGGCGTCACCCCCAGCAACGAGACCCGGGGTTACGTGCTGCGGCGGCTGCTGCGCCGCGTCGTGCGCTCCACCCGGCTGTTGGGCGTGCACGAGCCGGTGCTGGGTGAGTTCACCAAGGTGGTGCGGGACGCGATGTCGCCGGGCTACCCCGAACTCGCCAGTGATTTCGACCGCATCGACTCGGTGATCCGCAACGAGGAGGAAGCCTTCCTCGGCACCCTGTCGGCCGGTTCCAAGATCTTCGACACGGCGGTGGAGCGGACCCGGGAGCAGGGGGCCGCCCAGCTGCCGGGCTCGAAGGCCTTCCAGCTGCACGACACCTACGGCTTCCCGATCGACCTGACGCTGGAGATGGCGGCCGAGCGCGGGCTCTCGGTCGACGAGCAGGGGTTCCGCGAGCTCATGGAGCAGCAGCGGCAGCGCGCCAAGGAGGACGCGCGCTCCCGCAAGACCGCCCACGGCGACCTGTCCACCTACCGCACCCTGCTCGACGAGCACGGTGCGACCGAGTTCATCGGCTACACCGATCTGCGCTCCACCAGCAGGGTGCTCGGGCTGCTGCGGGACGGTGCTCCGGTGCCGGTCGCGGGCGAGGGAAGTCAGGTCGAACTGGTTCTCGACCGCACCCCGTTCTACGCCGAGGGGGGTGGCCAGATAGCCGACACCGGCAAACTGGTCGGTCCCGGCGTGGAGCTGGAGGTCACCGACGTGCAGCAGGCGGTGCCCGGCCTGTCCGTGCACCGCGCCAAGGTGCTGGGTGGTGAGGTCGCGGTCGACACCCGGCTGGAGGCGGGCGTCGACGCGGAACGCAGGCATGCCATCGCCCGTTCCCACTCCGCCACCCACCTGGTGCACGCGGCCGTGCGCGACGCCTACGGCAAGCGTGCCGCGCAGGCCGGTTCGTTGAACTCCCCCGGCCGGATGCGGTTCGACTTCACCGCCCCCTCGGCCGTCTCCTCCGACGTGCTCGGCGGTGTCGAGGAGGAGGTCAACGAGTACCTGCAGCAGGACGTCGAGGTCAATTCCTACACCACCTCGATGGACCGGGCGATGGAGCTCGGGGCCGTCGCCCTGTTCGGTGAGAAGTACGGCGACCGGGTCCGCGTGATCGACATGGGCGATTACTCCAGGGAGCTGTGCGGTGGCACCCACGTGGGCAGCATCGGGCAGCTCGGTGTGGTCAAACTGGTCAACGACTCCTCGGTCGGTTCCGGGGTGCACCGCGTCGAGGCCCTGGTGGGCATGGACGCGATGCGCTACATCAACAAGGAGCACATGCTCGTCAACGAACTCGCGGACAGGTTCAAGGTCAAGGCCGAGGACCTGCCCGAGCGCATCGACAGCATGGTCACCCGGCTCCGGGATGCCGAGAAGGAACTCAAGCAGCTGCGGGTGGCCAAGGTGTTGCAGTCGGCGGGCGAACTCGCCGGTGGTGCCGTCGACATCGACGGTGTCAGCCTGGTGGCGGTCCGGGTCGCCGACGGCGTGGACGGCAACTCGTTGCGAGCCCTGTCCGGTGAGGTTCGCGGTAAACTGGGTTCCCGTCCTTCGGTCGTGGCGCTGTTCTCGGCTGACCCGGACACCGGCAAGGTCGGTTTCGTCGTCGCGGTCAGTCCGGGCGCCCAGGATCGGGGGGTGGCAGCGGGCGAGCTGGTGCCTTCCTTCGCCGCGCACATCGGCGGTCGGGGCGGCGGGAAGGCCGAGATGGCCCAGGGCGGTGGCTCCGATCCCTCGGGCATCGAGACCGCGATCGAAGCGTTGCGCAAGGAGCTGGAGCAGGTGGTGGCACGGGCGTGAATCCCGAACGCTCCGAAACCGAGCCGAACCGGGGCGGCTCCGGCCGTGACCGGAAGGACCCGGGCCCCGGCAGACGTATCTGTGTGGACGTGGGCCAGGCACGGGTGGGCGTCGCGGTCAGCGACCCGGCGCCCATCCTCGCCAGCCCGCTCACGACGCTCAAACGGGACAAGTCCCGCAAGTCCGATCTCGACGAGCTGGCCGAGCTGGTGCGCGAGTACGAGGTCGTCGAGATAGTGGTCGGCCTGCCGGTCACCCTGGCGGGCAGGCACGGCCCCGCGGCCGACATGGCACGTTCCTATTCCGACGCGCTCAACGCCAGGACCGGCGATGTTCCGGTACGGCTCAGTGACGAACGACTCACCACCGTGACGGCCACCAAGGTGCTGTCCGATCGCGGGATCCGTGGTAGGCGTCAACGGGACGTGGTGGATCAGGCCGCTGCGGTCGAGATCCTGCAGTCCTGGCTCGACGCACGCGGCCGGAGCGAATGAGAGGACCCCGGCGTGAACGATGATCTCGGTCTGTTCACCGATGACGCTGGAGACACACCACGCGGCGGCCGTGCGGCGGAGCGGGAACGGCTGCACCGACGACGTCGTCGGCGCATTGTCACGGCGTGCTCCGGAATTCTGGTGCTGCTGATCGTCGCGGGCGGTGCCGGGTACGGCGTGCTGCAGTTACTGCGGCTCGGCAGCTACGAGGACTACGAGGGGAGCGGCAACGGGCAGGTCGTCGTCGAGGTCCGGCCCGGTGAATCCACCAGTGCCATCGCGGGCACGCTCTCGGAGCGGGGTGTGGTGGCCTCCGCCGCCGCGTTTGTCCAGGCGGCCGAGGGAAACAGTGAGATCAAGGGCATCCAGCCGGGCTTTTACCTGATGCGGTCCGAGATGTCCGGTGAGGCAGCCGTCGAGCGCATCGTCTCCGACGAGGCCAGAGCGGGCATGGTGGAGATCCGTGGGGGGATGCAGCTCGCCGATCACAACCTTCCCCACGGGAAGGTCAAGAAGGGCATCCTCACCCGGTTGGCCGCGGCCACCTGCACCGGGAAGGGGAACTCCCAGGGGTGTATCACCAAGGAGCGATTGACCCGGGCCGCCACCGAGACTCCGGCTGCCGAACTCGGCCTTCCCGACTGGGCAGCCGACGCGGTCTCGGACGTTCCCCACCCGAGGCGACGCCTCGAGGGGCTCATTCTGCCGGGGATTTATCACGTCCAACCCACTGCCGGTCCCGTCGAGGTGCTGCGTTCGGTGCTGTCGGATTCTTTCGACAAGCTGCGTGCCGTGGGGTTGTCGAATCTGGCCTCGGAATCCGGCCATTCGCGCTACGAACTGCTGCGGATCGCCTCACTGGTGCAGAGTGAGGGCATCACCGAGGACTTCGGCAAGGTGGCGCGTGTGATCGAGAACCGGCTGGCCATCGACATGCGGCTCGAGCTCGATTCGACGATCAACTACGTTACCGAGGACCCGGAGCTCTACACCGACGACGAGGACAGGGCCGAGAAGGGTCCGTACAACACCTACAACAGAACCGGCCTGCCACCCACACCGATATCCGCGCCCAGCACGGCGGCGATCAAGGCGGCCGCCAATCCCGTCGAGGGCGACTGGAAGTACTTCGTCAAATGCCGCACGGACGGCACCTCCTGTTTCTCCAAGACGTTCGAACAGCACAAACAGGCCCAGAAGAAGGCCGCGAGCAACGGGGTGTGACGTTCGTCCGCGAGAGCGGCCCCGTGAGGTTCGTACGAGAGTCCGGTTTCGAAAGGAAGCTTCCGGGATGTCCGCTCAGTCACCTGATTCGGTGGAATCTCGTGTGGTGAGAGCCGGGGTGGTGGGTTCCCCCGTGGAACACTCGCTCTCCCCGGTACTGCACGGGGCCGCCTATGCGGCGCTGGGGTTGCACGACTGGTCGTACCAGCGCATCGAACGGGACGCCGAGGGGTTGCGGACGCTGCTCGGCGAGTTCGATTCCAGTTGGCGCGGGCTGTCGGTGACCATGCCGGGCAAGCACGCGGCGCTGGAGCTGGCCTCGGAGTCCAGTGAGCGCGCCGCCGCGGTCGGTGCCGCCAACACGCTGGTCCGGCGTGCCGGTGGTGCCTGGTACGCGGACTGCACCGATGTCGACGGCATCACCGGGGCGCTGCGTGCGGCCTGCGGATTCCACGGTGACGACGACACGGCGGAGCGCGTCGGACTGGTGCTGGGTGCCGGTGGCACAGCCCTGGCCGTGCTCGCCGCGTTCGCCGAGCTGGGGGTGCGTACCGCGACCCTGGCGGTACGCGACCCCGCCCGGGCCGGTTCCGCGCTGGCCACGGCCGAACGTGTCGGCGTGCGGGCCGAGAGCCGGGCGTTGGACTCGCTGGATCTCGTGAGGGCTGCCGCCGAGGCGGATGTGGTGGTCTCCACCCTGCCCGCCGGGGCGGTGGATGGCCGTGTCCGGGAGCTGGCAGCGGCGGGCCGTGTGTTGGACGTGGTTTATCACCCCTGGCCCACGCCGCTGGCGGACGCCGTGCACGCGGCGGGCGGTCGATTGGCGACCGGACTCGACATGCTGTTGCACCAGGCGTTCGGCCAGGTCGAACTGTTCACGGGCAAGCCCGCTCCGCAATCGGCGATGCGGGACGCGTTGTCCGAGGCCACCGGCGGGAGGGTGCCCCTTCCGCTGCTCTGAGCGGGTGGTTCGCCGCGGTGAACGTGTGGGGCCGCCCGGACCGCCTCGGCTCACGATGTTTCGCACGAACGTGGGCCGGTCCCCTGAGGCAGGGAACCGGCCCACGGTTACGTGTGACGGATTCTCGGCGGTGTCAATTTCCCACGAAATCGCCGCGCCCATTCCACGGAGAGCCGAACTCCGACCACCCTCGCAGGCCGTACTCCGACCACTTACGCGATCGGCACCGCCGCGGGGTCTCCCGTGCGGCTCTCGCGAGGAAGGCCCAACGTGGCGTAGGTGCCTACTCGATGTCGGGCCTCCCGCAGCGAGAGCCGTGCGCGAGGTTCCGCCAAGCGACCCACTACGGAAACCGAGTCACTACAGTTTTCATCAGGAGCCGTCCAGCTCGCTGTTGACTAGCTCGGCGATCCGATCCAGCGCATCGTTGGCTCCCTCACCGTCGGCGGCGAGCACGACTTCGTCGCCGTACGCGGCTCCCAGGGTCATCAAACCCAGGATGCTGGCGGCCTCCACCGGCTCCGTCTCCTGCTTGCGGATGGTGATCTTCACCGACTGCGCGGCCGCTTCCTTGGCCAGCATGGCCGCGGGCCGTGCGTGCAGACCGACCTTGCTCGCGACGGTGACGTGTCGTTCAGGCATCTCCTCGTCCGTTCTCGTCGTTGCCTACCGATCCTCGTGAATGCTCGAGAATCAGGTCTTGCTCCCCCCGGTGGTGGAATCACCGGCGTCGACCGACCCCGCGGCGGCGGTGGTTGCCGAAGCGCTTTCGGTTTCCGACTGCTCGGTTTCCGCGTCGTCCTCCCTACCTGGTGTGGGCAGCTTCATCTTCGTGATGATGATCCGGAACAGGAAGTAGTAGATGACCGCGTACACCAGTCCGATCGGGATCAACCACAGTGGTTTCTGTGCGATCCCGAAGTTGAGCAGGTAGTCGATGGCCCCGGCCGAGAAGCCGAAACCGTGGTGGATGTCCAGTGCGTTGACCAGCGCCAGTGAGGTGCCGGTCAGAACCGCGTGCACGATCAGCAGTGGCCATGCCACGAAGATGAACGAGAACTCCAGCGGCTCGGTGACACCGGTCAGGAAGGCGGTCAGCCCCGTGGAGAACATGATACCGCCGACCAGCTTGCGCTGGGAGGGCTTGGCCGAGTGGTAGATCGCCAGCGCGGCGGCGGGCAGCGCGAACATGAAGATGGGGAAGAACCCGGTCATGAAGGTTCCCGCGCTGGGATCCCCTTCGAAGAACCGGTTGATGTCGCCCTGGGCGCCCTGGTACTCGCCGGTGCTGAACCACAGGATGGCGTTCGGGATGTGGTGCAGGCCCACCGGCAGCAGCAGCCGGTTGACCACGCCGTAGATTCCGCCGCCCGCGACGACGCTGCCGGTCACCGCGTCACTGAAAGCTGTCAGTGCCTGGTCGAAATAAGGGAAGACGATGCCCAGCACCACGCCGATGCCCAGCATGACCACCGAGGTGATGATCGGGACGAACCGACGTCCGCCGAAGAAGCCCAGGTAGGAGGGGAGCTTGATCCGGTGAAAGCGTTGCCACAGCGTCGCGGCCACCAGACCGGCGATGATGCCGCCCAGCACTCCGTAGGGGCCCTTGTTGTAGACGGTGTCGCCTTCGGTGCCGGTCATCTGATACAGCACCCCGGCCAGCACCAGATAACCCACCGCGCCCGCCAGGGCGGTGGAGCCGTCGGCTTTTCGTGCGAACCCGATCGCCACACCGATCGCGAACAGTAGCGGCAGGTTGTCGAACAACGCCCCGCCCGCGGAGCTGATGACGCTGCCTGCCTCGGTCAGGCCGGGAATGGCGCCGATCAGGTCATCCTGACCGAGTCGAAGCAGCAGTGCCGCCGCCGGCAGCACTGCGATGGGGAGCATCAGGCTTTTGCCCAGCCGCTGTAGCTGCGCGAAAGTCTTGCTGCCGCCCGAGGACGGGCTGGCGCTGGTGCTCATCGAGTACCTCCTGGATACACCGGTGCGTTGGAACGGTCTCGCCACGTCGCGGTCAGTTCGCCACGGTGCTCCCGGTCGGGGGAGGGGTGCACCCGCGGCTTACTGTCCGCCGAATCACTCGTACCTTCGCCGGGCTGTTGGTACGGTAAGGTCTAAACCAGTTGGAGGGAACCTTGCGCCTCCGGGCGAACAGGTGTCAAGCGGGTGGCCGATTCGTTGCCGGTTCGACATCGGACGTGCCCGGGGCGACGTGGTTAGCTGTGTGGGGACACTCGATGCGCGAGTGATCGAGAGTGGAGGATTTCGGTGGCTGATGACAAGGCTTCGGCGATCCTGGCCGCGCTGGGCGGTCAGGGCAACATCGTCGAGATCGAGCCGTGCATTACGCGACTGCGTTGTGAGCTGGAGGACGGCGCCAAGGTCGACGAGCCCGCGTTGAAGAAGGCGGGTGCGCACGGCGTTATGCAGCAGGGCACGGTTGTCCAGGTCGTGGTGGGGCCGGAAGCGGACACCATCGCGAGCGATATCGAGGATTTGTTGTGAGCGTTCAGGTACTCAGTCCGGTGACGGGGCTGGTGGCCCCCATAAGCGAGGTACCGGACCCCGTTTTCTCCCAGTCGATGGTCGGCCCCGGCGTGGCGGTCAAACCGAGCGGTGGCAGCTCGGAGGCCGTGGCGCCGGTGGAGGGCGTCCTGTCGACACTGCATCCGCACGCCTTCGTCGTCTCCACCGACGACGGCAAGGCCGTGCTGGTTCATCTGGGAATCGACACCGTCAAGCTCGAAGGCGCGGGATTCACGCTGCACGCGGCCAAGGGGGCACGTGTCGCGGCGGGCAGCCCGGTCGTGAGCTGGAATCCCACCGAGGTCGAGGAGCAGGGCTACTCCTCGGTGTGTCCAGTGGTGGCACTCGAGGTCGGTCAGGACGCGTTGTCGGACATGGCCGACGGCGTGCGGGTCAACGGCGGGGATCCGCTGTTCACCATCGACTCGTGATGCGCTACACACACTGTCACCGTTCGTGAGTCGGGGGTCGCGGCCGGTTCGACGGTCGCGGTTCCCGACACGCCGGTGACCTCGCCCCACTCGCGTGCGCGTCGAGAAGCAGGCCCCGACGCTGCTGACGTGTTCGACGGTTCGCTCGCCACTCCGCTGCCGGTTTCCCTCGCGCTCGGGGTGCTGTTCTTCCCGCTGGGTTGGTTCTGTGGCGCCGGGTGTGCTCACCTCGCGGTGCTGGCGCTGGCAGACGCGGCGCCGGTCGGGGTGTTGCCGTGCCGGGCGGCCCTGGCAGTCCTGTGGGCCTCGTTGGCCCCCGCCGTGTGCTACGGCGGCCTCGACCTCCGATGGTTGCCGGTTCCGGTGCTGGTGGGCTGGTTCGGGGTCGCGCTCGCCGCCTGCGATCTGACCGCTGCTCGGTTGCCGGACCGGCTGACGTTTTCCGCTCTCGTTCCGCTGCTGGCGGCACTGTGCCACTGGGCAGCGGCGGCCCACCGTGGTGCGGCACTGTGGAGCGCACTGGTCGGGGCGTTGCTGTTCGGTGGTTGTTACGCGCTGGTGCGGCTGGCCCGGCCCGCGGTGCTCGGCCCCGGCGACGTGAAACTCGCCTGCGTGCTCGGCCTTCCGGTGGGGGCGGTGGCTCCGTCGGCCGTGCTCGCCGTGATGCTCGCCGCGGCGACGCTGACCCTGCTGGCCGCGGCCCTGACCCGGCGGTGGCGGATACCGCACGGACCGGCGATGCTGCTGCCCGCCTGGTTGGTGACGGCGTTTCCCGTCCCGCATCTTCCGGGGCCACCCCTCACCGGATATCTCACGGGTTGAGCCCGGCCGGTCCGCCGGGTGAGACGGTGGTGTGCGACGGAGCCCGACGTGCTTTTTCAACCCGTGCTGTCCGGCACGCGACACGCCGTGGCAGGATCGCGGGCGTGCTGCGCTGGATGACCGCCGGGGAATCACACGGTCCCGCATTGGTGGGGGTTTTGGAAGGAATGGTGGCTGGCGTCGAGGTCACCACCGAGGACATCAACGCCCAGCTCGAGCGTCGCAAGCTCGGGTTCGGTCGTAGCCCTCGGATGAATTTCGAGTCCGACGAGCTGGAAGTGATCGGTGGCATCCGACACGGCCTCACCCAGGGGAGCCCGGTGGCCGTGCGGATCGGCAACACCGAGTGGCCCAAGTGGCAGCAGGTGATGGCCGCGGACCCGGTCGATCCCGAGGTGCTGGCCTCGTTGGCCCGCAACGAACCGTTGACCCGGCCACGCCCGGGCCACGCCGATCTTCCCGGGATGCAGAAGTACGACTTCGACGAGTCCCGCCCGGTGCTGGAGCGGGCCAGTGCCAGGGAAACGGCCGCCCGAGTGGCCGTGGGAACAGTGGCGCGGCACTTCCTGCGCCAGCTGCTGGGAGTGGAACTGGTCAGCCATGTCGTCTCGCTGGGAGATGTGGACGCCGCACACGAGACGCTGCCCACGGCCGCCGACCTGCCCACCATCGACGAGAACCCGGTACGAGCCTTCGGCGATCACGTCACCGAACGGATGATGGCCGAGGTCGAGGCCGCCAAGTCGGAGGGCGACACGTTGGGTGGGGTGGTCGAGGTGGTCGCCTACGGGCTGCCGCCCGGCGTGGGTTCGCACGTCCACTGGGACCGCAAGCTCGATGCCAAACTGGCGCAGGCGCTGATGAGCATCCAGGCGATCAAGGGTGTGGAGATCGGCGAGGCGTTCGCCAACGCACGCCGCAGGGGCAGCGCCGCCCACGACGAGCTCTATCCCGCTCACGGGCCGAACTGGGTGTACCGCGCCAGTAACCGGGCAGGCGGACTGGAGGGTGGCATCACCAATGGGGAGCCGTTGATCGTGCGGGCCGCCAAGAAGCCGATCTCCAGCCTGCCCCGCGCGCTGTCGACCGTCGACGTGCGCACCGGCGAACAGGCGCAGGCCATGCACCAGCGTTCCGACATCACGGCCGTGCCCCGCGCTGCCGTGGTCGCCGAGACCATGGTCGCGTTGGTGCTGGCCGAAGCGGTGATCGAGAAGTTCGGCGGTGACTCCATCGGCGAGACCCGACGCAATGTCCGGGGCTACCTCACGGCCCTGCACGAGCGGGCCGAGTCCCGGGGTGAGAGCTCATGAGCCCGCGGTTGGTGATCGTCGGGCCGCCCGGGGCGGGTAAGACCGAGGTGGGGAGGTTGCTCGCCGAACGCCTCGGGGTGCCGTTCCGGGACACCGACACCGACATCGAGGCACTGGCGGGCAGGACGATACCGGAGATCTTCACCAATGACGGTGAACCGGCCTTCCGGGAGCTGGAGACACGTGCCCTGACCGCTGCGCTGGCCGAGCACTCGGGCGTGCTCGCGCTGGGCGGGGGAGCCGTGACGACCGAGCGGAACCGGTCGCTGCTGGCGGGGTACCCGGTGCTGTTCCTGTCGGTGGGTCTGGCCGAGGGCGTGCGTCGGACCGGCCTGTCGGCTCCCAGGCCGTTGCTGACCGGTGTGAATCCCAGGGCGACGTTCCAGGCGTTGCTGCGCGAGCGGCTGCCGCTCTATCGCGAGGTCGCCGTCTGGGAGGTCGACACCGACGAGTCCTCCCCCGCTGAGATCGTCCACGACCTGCTGCCCCGCCTCGGTGGCGCCGACGTCGGCTAGGTGCCTGCGGTGTGAATAATGTGAACAACATGGCCGGCCCCGCTGATCCGTGTGATCACGGGCCGGTTTTCCTGTGTCCGGACGCCGAGGTGGCGAATCGCTCGCGTTGATCCGAACGCCCACCCTGCGCGCGGCGGTGCGGTGACGCGCGGGACAATGCGGGACGAGCCCGTTGAGAGCGAGAGGACACGATGAGCGAGCCCGAGCGGATCCCCGTCAATGCCGAGAAGCCCTACGATGTGCTGGTCGGACGTGGACTTCTGGGTGAGCTCGTCGAGTACCTCGGCGATGCCTCGGTGGTCGCGCTGCTGCACCAGCCCACGCTCACCACGACCGTGGAGACCATTCGGGAGGAGCTGAGCGAGGCGGGGGTGGATGCCCACCGGGTGGAACTTCCCGACGCCGAGGACGGCAAGAGCTTCGCCGTGGCCGGTTTCTGCTGGGACGTCTTCGGCAAGATCGGTATGGATCGCGGCGGTGTCGTCGTCTCCATCGGCGGCGGCGCGGTCACGGATCTGGCGGGCTTCGTCGCGGCCACCTGGATGCGGGGTGTCCGGGTGGTGCACGTGCCGACCACGCTGCTGGGCATGGTCGACGCCGCGGTGGGCGGTAAGGCCGGGATCAACACCGAGGCCGGCAAGAACCTCGTCGGGGTCTTCCACGAGCCCTCGCGGGTGTTCGCGGACCTGGCCACACTGGAGGAACTGAACCGCAACGAGCTGATCGCGGGGATGGCCGAGGTCGTCAAGTGCGGTTTCATCGACGACCCCGAGATCCTGCGACTCGTGGAGGCCGACACCGATGCCGCGCTGGACCCGGCCGGTGACGTGCTGGCCGAGTTGATCGCCCGTGCGGTGCGGGTCAAGGCCGCGGTGGTCGGTGCCGATCTGCGCGAGTCGCACCACCGCGAGATCCTCAACTACGGACACACCCTCGGTCACGCCATCGAGCGCCGGGAGCGGTACCGCTGGCGCCACGGTGCGGCCGTGAGTATCGGGCTGGTCTTCGCCGCCGAGTTGGCGCGCCTGGCGGGACGCCTCGACGACGAGACGGCCGATCGGCACCGTGCCGTGCTGGACCGGCTGGGGCTGCCGGTCTCCTACGACGCGGACGCGCTCAACGACCTGCTCGAACTGATGCGCACCGACAAGAAGACGCGCACGGGGGTACTGCGTTTCGTGGTGCTGGACGGTTTGGCCAAGCCGGGCAGGCTGGAAGGGCCGGACCCCTCGTTGCTGGCCGCGGCCTACTCCGCGCTCGCCGAGGGCGGCGCCAAGTCGGGACAAGGGGTTCTGCTGTGAACGTGCTGGTGCTCAACGGTCCCAACCTGGGACGACTCGGCACCCGGGAGCCGGACAAGTACGGTCACGACACCTATGCCGATTTGGTTGAGCTGTGCCGGAGTACGGCCGCCGAACTCGGGATCGAGGCGGAGGTGCGCCAGACCGATCACGAGGGCGAGATGATCGGGTGGCTGCACGAGGCCGCCGACTCGCGGCGTCCCGTCGTGCTCAACGCCGCCGCCTGGACGCACTACTCGATCGCCGTGCGGGACGCCTGCGCCCAGCTGCGCGCGCCGCTGCTCGAGGTGCATCTGTCCAATGTGCACAAACGTGAGTCGTTCCGGGGGCACAGCTACATCTCCGACATCGCCACCGGTGTGCTGGTGGGACTCGGGGTGCGCGGCTATGCGCTCGCGCTGCGCTGGTTGGTCGACACCGCGGCCTGAGCCGCTGCTTTCCGGACCGCCCGGCTTTCCGGACCGCCCGGCCGAGTGGCTCGCCGGGGCCTCCAGCGTCAACTCCTCGGATGGTTGGATCGGGCGGTCCCGCCATCCGAATGATTCCGCACTCGCCGCGTCGCGGGTGTCGTTCGTGACGTTTCACCCGTTCGCAGGATGCCACTTCGCCGCGTGACCTCCCCTTCCGAGTGGCGCTCTGCGTTGGTCCGCTGCTCCCCGCTCGGGTGAGAGCGCTCTTTTTCGCTGATCAAGACTTCCCGCGAGAGCTGTCTGCCAAAGAGATACCGCAGAAAGTGTTAACAAGATGGGTTTTCTCTGCTAAGAATGACCCCAGTCACACGGACGGGTGAGTAGCGGGAGAGTCCATGGTCGATCCGAAACCAGCGGCCGTCAGCAGGAGACGCCTGCTGACGGGAACGCTCGCCGGCGGAGCCGCCATAGCCGGCGGCGGGGTACTCAGTGGTTGCTCCGCTCGACAGGATGTGCGCCGCCGCGACACGGCCGACCCCTGGCGGCAGTTCGCCGGATGCACCCTGAACTTCGTCTCGGAGAACACGGCGCCCACCAGTGCCATCGCCGCCGAGGCGCAGCGCTTCACCGAGCTGACCGGTATCCACATCAACATCGTGACCCTGGAACTGTCCGCCCTCGTGCAGAAAGTGGCGCTGGACCTGGCTTCCGGCCAGTCGCAGTACCAGGTGCTCTACGCCGACTCCTACCAGGTGCTCGCGCCCTACGCCGAAGGGCTGGTCGACCTGCGGGAACCGGCGGGAGATCCGTCCCTGCCCGGCGACACCTCGCGGTTCGACGAGTTCGTCCCGCTCCAGATGGACGTCTCCGGGCGGTTCGGCGACGGGGACCGGGTCCTGGCGCTGCCCTACGACTGCGCCACGATGATCTGGCAGTACCGGAAGGATCTGTTCGAGACCTACCACGACCGCATGGCCGCCGATCTGGGATTCGATCCCACCCCCGGGCCGCAGCGAACCTGGGAGGAGTACTTCCGCATAGCCAAGTGGTTCAACGACAACGTGGACGAGGTCGCCTACGGCACCGGCCACCAGGCCAAACAGCACGACTCGCTGATGTGCGACTTCTCCAACGTGCTGTTCGCCCACGGTGGGCAGTACTTTCCCGACGGGGAACGCGTCGGGCGCTACGGCGCGGTCGACCCCGGGCCGTGCCAACTGGATTCCGATGCCGCCCTGGAGGCCGCGGAGTTCTACCGGCGCCTGCTCTCGGTCGCCGACCCGGCCTCCCGAACCTGGGATTGGACCGGTGTGGGCGCCGCCTTCGCGGCGGGCAGGGTGGCGATGTGCCCGAACTGGCACGAGTTCGCCGCCGACAACGAACGAGCGCTGCCCGGCAAGGTGGGCTACGCGGCCCTGCCGAGCGGTCCGGTCAAATCCGCCAACATGTACGGCGGGGCGGGCATCGCCATCAACGGCAACACCGCCCCCAACGAACGTAAGGCCGCCTGGTTGTTCCTGAACTGGGCGACTTCCCGGCGGACCCAGCTGCGCAACCTCACCGGTGAGGTCGGCGGTGCCACCCCCACCCTGAGTTCCATCTACCAACTGCCGGAAGTGCGCAGTGCCCAGCAGCGTCCCACCGACATGCCCACCATGCTCACGGCTCCGGCGGTGCAGCGGGCATGGCAACCGGAGTACTCGGGCATGCGACCGAAGATCCCGATGTGGAGCGAGTGCGACACCGCCGTCTACACCGAGCTGTCCCGCATGCTGGCCGGTGACGCCACTTCCGCCGAAGCCATGCGCGACACCACCAAGCAGGTGGACCGGATCGTTTCCAGAGGGTGGGTGGCAGCGCGATGACCACTGACACCGAACCCACCACCACGTCGGCCCGACCGGCCGAGCCCGCGCCGCCACGGCGCCGCATCGGATTCACCGGGCGCATGATGGCCCCCGGGATCGCGTTGCTCGCCGCGCTGACGGTGCTGCCGTTCGTCACCATCGTCGTGATGAGCTTCTCCGAGGTTCATCTGCTCGGCGGGCTGAGCCTGGACTTCGCCGGGTTGAGCAACTGGGCGCGGTTCTTCACCGACCCCGAGATGGGTTGGTTCTGGCTGCGAACGGCGCTGTACTTCGTGCTGACCCTGGGCCTGGAGATGGTGCTCGGGGTGCTGCTCGCGCTGTGCGTGTGGCGCCTGATCCGCGGCCGGAACCTGGTGCTGAGCATGTTGCTGCTGCCCATGTTCGTCGCCCCGGTGCTCGTCGGGCTGCTCGGCAGGTTCCTCGTCGACCCGACGATCGGTCTCTACAGCTGGTTGCTGGAGCAGCTCGGTTACGGCGGGGATGTGCTCGGCGGAACCTTCTCCGCGTTCGCGGCCGTGGTGGCCATGGACGTCTGGGAGTGGACACCGCTGATCGCGTTGATCACGCTCGCCGGGCTCACCTCGGTACCGCTTCCGCTGCGGGAAGCGGCGGCGCTCGACGGGGCGGGAAGGTGGCAGACGCTGCGCCACATCGTGCTGCCCTCGATCTCCAACGTACTGCTCGTCGCGCTGCTGATCAGGGCGATGGACGCGATCCGCTACTTCGACATCATCTGGGTCACCACCAACGGTGGTCCCGCCAACGCCACGAAGATAGTTCCGGTCCGGCTGTACGAGACGGCCTTCCGGTTCTTCGACTTCGGCTACGCCGCCGTCATCGGGCTCGCCATGCTGCTGGCCTCCATAGTGATCGCCCGAACGTTCGTACGCATGTTGGACAGGAAGGGGCTGGCCCGATGAGCGTGGTCGACACCGCGGATTCCCGCGCCGCATCGGCCCCCGACGGGGGAACGGACGACAACCGTGGCGGGGCGGCGGGCACCCGTGGCTCACGACTGAGTCCGCTGGAACGAACCGGCACCGGAACCCGGGTCGTGATCGGCGTCGCGCTGACCTTGGCACTGCTGTGGACGCTCGTCCCGTTGCTGTGGATGCTGCTGTCCTCGCTCAAGCCGAGCGAAGCCATCAACTCCGCCGAGCCACAGTGGCTGTTCACCCCGACCCTCCAGCACTACACCGGCCTGTTCACCGGCGGCAACGAACTGCTGCCCTACCTGTGGCACAGCGTCGCCGCCGCCGGGGGCTCCGCGGTGCTCTCCGTGATTCTGGGAGCGCTGGCCGGTTACGGGCTGGCGCGCAGCGGGATGCGGGGCAAGAAGCACCTGTCGTTCTGGATCATCTCGACCAGGATGGCTCCCATCGCCGCGGTGGTGCTTCCACTGTTCCTGATGTTCCGCCAGGTCGGGCTGATCGACACCGTTCCGGGGCTGATTCTGGCCTATCTGACCTTCAACCTGCCGTTCGCCATCTGGCTGCTGAACGCCTTCTTCGCCGATGTTCCGCAAGCACTGGAGGAGTCGGCCCGGGTGGAGGGATGCACCAACTGGCAGGCTTTCCGATACGTGGTGTTGCCGTTGACCAAGTCCGGGCTGGTGACCACCTTCGTGCTCTGCCTGGTGTTCGCCTGGAACGACTACGCGTTCGCCCTCGTGTTCAGCGGTCCACACTCACAGACGTTACCGATAGCCGCCAGCCAGCTGGTCACGCAGTCCGGTATCGACTGGGGCCAGCTGTGCGCCATCGGCACGTTCGTCGTGGTGCCGATGATGCTGGCGGGACTGGCAGTCCGCCGGTGGTTGGTCACCGGCCTGACACTGGGAGCAGTGACCGGAGAATGAACGAACTTCCGACATCGATGCGCGCTTCCGTACTGCGCGCGGTCGGCGACATCGCCGTCGAGGACCGCCCCGTGCCGGAACCCGGCCCGCACGAGGTGCTGGTACGGGTGTCCGCTGTGGGCACGTGCGGTTCCGACACCCACTACTACGAACACGGCCGGGTCGGTGGGTTCGTGGTTCGTGAGCCCCTGATCCTCGGGCACGAGGCCTCCGGAACGGTCGTCGCCCGCGGCTCCGAGGTAACCGGGCACGCTCCCGGAACCCGGGTGTCGCTGGAACCGGGCGTTCCCTGCGGCAGCTGCCACGAGTGCAGGTCGGGACGTTACAACCTGTGTCCCGAGGTACGGTTCTTCGCCACCCCGCCCATCGACGGCGCGTTCTGCGAGTACGTCACGCTGCACGAGCAGTTCGCCTACTCGGTGCCCGAGGACATGTCCGACGAGGCCGCGGCACTCGTCGAACCGCTCTCGGTGGCGGTGTGGGCGTGCCGCAAGGCACGGGTCTCGCCCGGCAGTCGGGTGCTGGTGACCGGAGCGGGGCCGGTCGGTCTGCTCGCCGCGCAGACCGCACGCGCGTTCGGCGCCACCGAGGTCGTGACCACCGATGTGTCCGAGCCCAGGCTGCGGATGGCCGCCGAACTGGCCGCGGCCGACACGATCGACGTCGGTGAGCGCGGCCTGGCCGAGAGCGGCTACGAGCCGGACGTGCTGCTGGAGTGCTCCGGCAACACCAAGGCCGGTGCCGAGGCGGTCGGCACGCTCGCCCGCGCCGGGCGTGGCGTGTTCGTCGGGTTGGGAGGTGACGAGCTGCCGATCCCGCTGGCACACGTGCAGACCCGGGAGATCGAGCTGACCGGCACCTTCCGCTACGCCAACACCTGGCCGACCGCCATAGCACTCGCCGCCTCAGGTGCGGTCGAGCTCGACAGGCTGGTCACCCACCGGTTCGGGCTGGACCGGGTTCCGGAGGCGCTCACCGCCGCGGCACGTGACGAGACGGCGGTCAAATCGGTCGTGCGCCCCCAGGAATGATCGTGTTCGGGACCGGACCCGCGTGCTGGCACGGTCACCTTGGGAAGGAGGCATCGGAACCACAGGGAAGTACGTGTGAAGCCCGGCAACCTTCCCGCCGCGGACGGAACCGAGCGAGCAACCTGGTCCGCTCCCCGTCAGTCGCGGTCAAGCGGCGCAGCCGCTTCCGACCACTTACGCAGTCGGCACCGCCGCGGGTTCTCCCGTGCGGCTCTCGCGAGGAAGGCCCGACGTTGCGTAGGTGCCTACCCGATGTCGGGCCTCCCCGCAGCGAGAGCCGTGCGAGAGGTTCCGCCACTGGACCGGCCGGGCAAACCGGGCCGGTCACCCCGAAATCAGCGAAGCGAAGGGAGGGGAGATGGCCGCGGCCCGCCCGTCCGAGGCAGCAGTCGAGCAACGCAGGCAGGAGGTACTGCGGTTCGTCGTCGACCGCGGCAGGGCACGCATCGACGAGCTGGCCGAGCAGTTCGGCGTCAGTCTGATGACGATGCACCGTGATCTCGACGATCTGGCCGCGCGGCACCTGCTGCACAAGTTGCGGGGCCGGGTGGAGTCCTTCCCGTCGCTGACGATGGAGACGGCGACCAGGTTCCGCGTCGGGCTGCACGTCGCGGAGAAGGAGGCCCTGGCGGCGGTTGCGGTCGACGAGGTCCGCCCGGACACCACCGTCATCCTGGACGACTCCAGCACGCTGTTCCCCTGCGCCCGCAGGCTCACCGCGGTCGAGAGCCTGACGGTGGTGACCAACTCGTTCGGGGTGGCGCGGACCCTCTCGGGGGCCGACCGCGAGGTGCTGTTGCTGGGAGGGCGCTTTCGGGGCGAGTTCGACTCCTGTACCGGACCGGATGTGTTGCGCGGGCTCTCCCGGCTGCGTGCCGACGTGGCCGTCATGTCGGCCACCGCGATCACCGACGGGCGGCTGTTCCACCCGATGCAGGACTTCGCCGAGATCAAGGAAGCCATGTGCGCGGCGGCCGAACGTAGTGTGCTGCTCGTCGACCACTCGAAGTTCGGCAAGACGGCCACCTATTCCCACGGCACCGTCGCGGCGTTCGACCTGGTGGTCACCGATGAGGCCACCCCGGAAGAGGAAACAGCGGCCATCCGGGAATTCGGTACGGAAGTGCGGGTCACCCCCGTCGATCCGGCCGAGGAGTTCCCCGGAGAGACCGTCCGAGAATGAGAATCGAGGCATTCCAGTGCGCGCAGCGGTTATCGAAACCCCCGGAAAACTGTCGGTCACCACGGTTCCGGATCCCGAACCCGGCCCCGGTGAGGTCGTCGTCGAGGTCGACGCCTGCGGTATCTGCGGCACCGACATCCACATAGTCGACGGTGACTTCGCCCCGGCTCCCTATCCGATCGTGCCCGGGCACGAGTTCGCGGGCAGGGTGGCCGCCCTCGGGCACGGGGTGACGTCGCTGCGGGTCGGCGACGCGGTGGCGGTGGATCCGTCGTTGTTCTGCGGCAGCTGCCACTACTGCTCGCTGGGGCACGGCAACCTGTGCGAGGACTGGAACGCCATCGGCAACACCCGTGACGGTGCCTGCGCCGAGTACGCGGTGGCTCCCGTCGCGAACTGCCACCGGCTTCCGGAGGGCGTGAGCGCCGCGCAGGCCGCGCTCATCGAACCGCTCTCCTGCGCCGTTCGCGGTTTCGACCGGCTGCCCCGCAAGCTCGGCGAGCACTACCTGATCTACGGCGCGGGAACCATGGGTCTGCTAATGGCACAGCTCGCCCGCAGGGGCGGGGCCACCTCGGTCTCGGTGGTCGACCTCAACGAGGAGCGCCTCAAGGTGGCCGAGCAGCTCGGGGTCGACGCCACGGCGACCACGGCCGACTCGTTGAGCCCCCGCCACGGTTGGGAGGTCGTGATCGACTGCACCGGTGTCATCGCCGCGATCGAGGACGGGCTGAGCAGGGTTCGTCCCGGCGGCACCTTTCAGCAGTTCGGAGTCGCCCCGGGCGAGGCCACCGCCTCGTTCTCCCCCTTCCGGGTCTACAACGAGGAGATCACCATCGTGGGAAGCATGGCCGTGCTGCACAGCTACTCGCGTGCCGTGGAGCTCATGGGCAGCGGAGCGGTCGACGCGGACACCATGATCAGCGACGCCTTCCCGCTGGAGTCCTACGAGGACGCGGTCGCCAAGTTCCGCGCCGGAACCGGTCGCAAACTACAGATCCTTCCGAACTCGACGCATCAGTCGCAGGATGGCAGTCGATGAACAACGATTACGAACCCACGTTCGGTTCCGGCGAACTGGTCGCCGGAATCGACTCCTCCACCCAGTCCACCAAGGTGGTCGTCTGCGACGCCGCGAGCGGGAAGATCCTGCGCAGCGGTAGTGCCGAGCACCACGGTGGGACCGAGATCGACCCGGCGGTCTGGTGGGACGCGCTGTGTAGTGCCACCGACGGACTGCTGGACGGCGTGACGGCCGTCGGTATCGGTGCCCAGCAGCACGGCATGGTCGCGCTCGACTCCGCCGGTGAGGTGGTGCGTCCCGCGCTGCTCTGGAACGACACCCGTTCGGCCGACGCGGCCGAGCAGCTCATCGCCGAGTGCGGTGGCGCGGCCGCGGCGGCCGAGCTGACCGGGACCGTTCCGGTGGCGAGCCTGACGGTCACCAAACTCCGCTGGATGGCCGAGCACGAGCCGCGGCTGGCCGACCGGGTCAGCGACGTGCTGCTGCCGCACGACTGGCTCACCGCCAAACTGACCGGAGGGGAGTACGTCACCGATCGCGGTGACGCCTCTGGCACCGGCTACTGGTCCCCGCGCGAGGAACGCTACCGCCACGACCTGCTCGCACGGGCTTTCGGCGGACGCTCGCCGAACACCCCGCGCGTGCTCGCCCCGGGGGAGGCGGCCGGGAGCACTCCCTCCGGGCGGCTCGTCTCGGCGGGTACCGGCGACAACATGGCGGCGGCACTGGGACTCGGCATCACCCCCGGCGACGTGGTGGTCTCGCTGGGAACCAGCGGCACCGTGTTCGCCTGCTCGGAAACGGCCACCAGCGATCCGGACGGCACCGTGGCCGGATTCGCCGACGCCACCGGCAGATTCCTGCCGCTGGTGTGCACGCTCAACGCGGCCCGGGTGCTGACCGCCACCGCCGAACTGCTCGGCACCGACAGCGCGGGATTCGACCGGCTCGCCTGCGCGGCCGAACCCGGTGCGGGCGGGCTGACGCTGCTGCCCTATCTGGACGGTGAACGCACCCCGAACCTGCCGGACGCCACCGGGACGCTGCACGGGCTCCGCAGGGACAACATGACGCCCGAGAACCTGGCCCGCGCGGCCGTGGAAGGGATGCTGTGCGGCCTGGCCGACGGGCTGGACGCCCTGCGGGAGCAGCACGTTCCGGTGCGCCGCGTGCTGCTCATCGGAGGCGCCGCCCGTTCCGAGGCCGTGCGGCGTGCGGCCCCGCGCGTATTCGACGTGCCGGTCACCGTTCCGGCCCCGGCCGAGTACGTCGCCATCGGCGCGGCACGGCAGGCCGCCTGGACGCTGGCGGGCACCGACCGCCCGCCGGAATGGCCGGTGGACACCGAAGTGGAGCTGCCGGTTTCCGACGTCTCGGACGGCGCGCAAATCAGACGGACACATCGTTCGACGCTGCACCGGATGCATCCGGACGTTCACGGTTGAAATTCACCGCCCGGGGTCCGTAGGTGCTGCGACGGAGCCTCCGAGCACCGGGCGGATTCTCCCCGCAGAGGAGTGTGCGAGATGGCAACGATCACCTACGACGACGCGACCCGGCACTATCCCGGAGCCGACACCCCGGCGGTCAACGCTCTCGACCTCGACATCGCCGACGGCGAGTTCCTGGTGCTGGTCGGCCCGTCCGGCTGCGGCAAGTCGACCAGCCTGCGCATGCTGGCCGGGTTGGAGGACGTCGATCGGGGCGGCATCCACATCGGCTCGCGTGAGGTCACCCGACTGGCCCCGCGGGACCGCGACATCGCGATGGTTTTCCAGAACTACGCGCTCTACCCCCACATGTCGGTGGCCGACAACATGGGGTTCGCGCTGAAGATCGCGGGGATGAGCAAGCCCGAGATCAGGGAGCGGGTCACCGAGGCCGCCCGGTTGCTCGACATCGAGGAGTTCCTCGACCGCAAACCCAAGGCGCTGTCCGGTGGGCAGCGGCAGCGTGTCGCGATGGGACGCGCCATCGTGCGGCAGCCGCAGGTCTTCCTCATGGACGAGCCGCTGTCCAATCTCGACGCCAAACTCCGCTCCGCCACGCGTGCCCAGATAGCGGCGTTGCAGCGCAGGTTGGGCGTGACCACCGTCTACGTCACTCACGACCAGGTGGAGGCTATGACGATGGGTGACCGAGTGGCGGTGCTGCACGAGGGAGTGCTGCAGCAGTGCGACACCCCGCGTGCGCTCTACGACCGCCCGAACAACGCGTTCGTCGCCGGGTTCACCGGTTCGCCCGCCATGAACCTGCCACGGGCGGTGCTGCGCGAGGACGGCGCCGAACTCGGCGGTACCACGATCCCGCTGTCGCGGGAAGTGATGCGTGCCGCCACCGAGACGGGAGCCGGCACGGTGCTGCTCGGGATGCGTCCCGAAGCGCTGCATCTGGACTCCGAGGGGATCCCGATGACGGTGGAGCTGGTCGAGGAGCTCGGCGCCGAGGCGCTGTGCCACGGGGTCGTCGACGGCGGCGAGGGCGCCGGGGACTCGGAACGGCTCATCGTGCGGCTGGACGCGCGCACCCCGCCGAAGGTGGGGGAGCGGGTCACCGTGGGATTCCGCGCCGATGAGGTGCACGTCTTCTCCGCCGACAGCGGGGAGCGGTTGGCGGGGTAGGAGCCGCTCTCGAAGCGATTCGCGTGGGTGATCGCGTGGTGGAAATCGGTTTGCCCTCCCGGTACCGGGAGCCGGTAGTCTCCAGCAGTCGCCCACGCCACATCGGATTTCACCAATCGCCGTGCTCGTTCCCACCGGGGCGGGAACGGCGATTGCCGGGCAGGGTGACACCTTCGAACGAACGTACTCGTCGAAACGAGCACTCATGGCCGGTAGTACCGAAGTCGAGACCGAAGTCGAGCTGATCGACATGCCGCCGGGGCGGGCGGTGCTCACGGATCGCCGGACGCGGCGAAGCTGGTCGGTGGACCTTGCTCCTTACCGCCTCGCCGCGACTCCGATCACCCAGGCTCACTACGCCGAAGTCACCGGGCTGCGTCCCGGCGCGGTACGGGGTGATCGGCTCCCCGTTGAAAGCGTTTCCTGGTGGGACGCCGTTCGTTTCTGCAACGCGTTGTCCCGGCTGCGGGGCTTCGAGCCCGCTTATCGCGTGCACGAGCACGAGGAGTCCGTCGAATGGGACACCACGGCCGACGGCTACCGGCTGCCGACCGAAGCGGAATGGGAACACGCCTGCCGCGCGGGCACCCCCGGGCCGCGGTACGGAACGCTCGACGAGATCGCCTGGTACCGCGACAACTCCGACGAGCAGGTGCACGAGGTGGGCCGCAAACACCCGAATCAGTGGGGTCTGCACGACATGCTCGGCAACGTCTGGGAGTGGTGCTGGGACTTCTACGACCCCGAGGTCTACGGCACCTACCGGGTCCTGCGTGGCGGTGGCTGGTTCGACGAGCACTGGAGCTGCCGCGCTTCGGTGCGCCGCCGGACCCACCCCACCAACCGGCTCGACGACATCGGTTTTCGCGTAGCACGCACGGTCATGCCGGAACGCGAGAACGGTTGAAGGCGTCAGGGAAGCTGCTGTCCGTCCAGTGTGGTCAGTAGCCACGGGGTGAGTGCGGCGACCCGCTCGGCCAGCTCGGGGTCGAGGTCGATGGCCCATTGCAGGATCCAGCGGGCGCGCAGCACCAGGTGGTAGGTGAGGTGATCACCGCTGGCGGTTTCGGTGGTGGGGCTCAAGCGGCGGCGTTCGGCGTCGTAGGCGGCCAGCAGCACACGCCGGTCGCGCGTGCCGAGCAGGCTCTCGTGCAGCACCAGCGCGCCGAGATCGTCGTAGCGGCAGCCGATGCCGGAGCCCTCGAAGTCGATGACACCGGGGTGCTCACCGTCGGCGAGCAGGATGTTGCGGCCGGAGAAGTCCCCGTGCACGAACCCGCACTCGCGCTCGCAGCGCTTCTCGGCCGCCGGGGTCGTCTCGCTCAGGGTGGCGTCGAGCCGATCCGCGGCCTGGTGGGCGGGATTGCTGCCTTTGGGCAGCTCGCGCAGCCGTCGGCGGTGTTCGGGCATCTCGGCCAGGAGCTCGGGCGGCAGGCTGTGCAGTCGGGCGGCGACCTGGCCGAGCGTCGTGGTCGCCTCGTGCGGAGACGGTCGGGTGCCGTTCAATCGGGTGGCTGCCAGCCAGGGCAGCTGTTCGGCCTGTTCGTCGTGGGCCAGCACCTCGGGCACGCGCAGTTCGGGAGTGTGGGTGGCCGCGCGCAGCCCGGCGGCCTCACGGTGACACCGTTCCTGCCCCCGGTGGGTGTAGACCTTCAGCGCCGCGTGCTCGGCCAGGAATATCGCGGACCGTCCGCCGTATCCGACGGTGGGGTTCGGAGCGAATCCGAGGTCGAGGGCCGCCTCGGCGCTGCGGCGAGCGCGGTCGATGTCGTCGTTCAAAACGTTCTCCGGCCAGGGGAAGTGGCGGTCTCGGAATCACCGGGGCGGTTCGGCGCTGTGGGGAGTACCTCCCACCCCATATCGGTGCCAGGCCCACCACACAACGGGGACCCCACGTGCCCGGGCGATGGTCCCCGGTCGGCAATTAAGCTGCCCGCATGCCCGAATCGCACGTACATCGCCGTGAATCCCTTCGGGGCCACCTGCGCGACCGCGAGGTGGACGCGATGCTGGTGACCGACCTGCTCAACATCAGGTACCTCACCGGCTTCACCGGATCCAACGCTGCCCTGCTGGTGCACGCGGCCGACGCCGCTGCCGACGAGGCTCGCACGGTGTTCTGCACCGACGGCCGTTACGAGACGCAGGCCGCCGAACAGGTCCCCGAACTGGAGCACCTCATCGACCGGGCCAGCGTCGCCGAACTGGCTCGGCGCGCCGAGTCGATGGCCGAGACCTACCGGCGGGTGGGCTTCGAGAGTCAACACGTCACGGTGGACGGGTTGGAGGAGCTGAGCCGCACCGCCCCCGGGGTGGAGCTGGTCCGCGCCCCGGGTCTGGTGGAGAACCTTCGACTGATCAAGGACGAGAACGAGATCGAGGCGTTGCGCGCCGCATGCGCGGCTGCCGATCGCGCGCTGGCCGAACTGATCGAGCACGGCGGGCTGCGCCCGGGCCGTACCGAGCTCGCCGTGGCCCGCGAGCTGGAGAGCCGGATGCTCGACCACGGTGCGGCCGGACCCTCCTTCGAGACGATCGTGGCCACCGGGGCGAACTCGGCGGTGCCGCACCACCGCCCCACCGAGGCCGAACTCGCCTCGGGCGACTTCGTCAAGATGGACTTCGGTGCGCTCGTGGACGGCTACCACTCCGACATGACCCGCACGGTCGTGCTCGGCCGACCCGCCGACTGGCAGCGCGAGATCTACGAGCTCGTCGCGGGCGCACAGGCCGCGGGGCGGGACGCCATCCGCCTCGGAACCGGGGTGGTCGACGCCGACACGGCTGCCCGCGACGTGATCACCGAGGCCGGTTACGGCGAGCGGTTCTCGCACGGCCTGGGGCACGGCGTGGGGCTGGAGATCCACGAGGCACCGGCGTTGTCCCAACGCGGAACGGGTACCATCGAAGCCGGAATGGCGGTCACCGCCGAGCCCGGTGTGTATCTGCCTGGGCGGGGCGGCGTCCGCATCGAGGACACGCTGGTCGCGCGTGCGGACACGCCAGAGTTGCTCACCTTGACGACGAAGGAGCTCGTCATTCTCTAGGTGTGACAACGTGCGCTCGATCCCGCTTCTCGGTCGCGCGCCAGCTCGAATCGGCGAACATCTGTAGCCTTAGCACAGGAGAGACTCCGACCGTGGCCACCACGAACGACCTGAAAAACGGAATCGTGCTCAACATCGACGGGCAGCTGTGGACCGTCACGAGTTTCCAGCACGTCAAGCCGGGCAAGGGCGGTGCCTTCGTGCGCACCACCCTCAAGAATGTGCTCTCCGGCAAGGTCGTGGACAAGACCTTCAACGCCGGGATCAAAGTCGAGACCGCCAACGTCGACCGCAGCGAGATGACCTATCTCTACAACGACGGCGTCGACTACGTGTTCATGGACCCCGACACCTACGACCAGGTCAGCGTCTCGCCGGAGACCGTGGGTGACGCGGCCGGTTACATGCTGGAGAACAGCACCGTCACCCTGGCCCGCCACGAGGGTGAGCCGCTCTACGTCGAGCTGCCCGCCTCGGTGGAGCTGACCATCGCCCACACCGACCCCGGTGTGCAGGGGGACCGTTCCACCGGTGGCAACAAGCCCGCCGAACTCGAGACCGGTGCGACCGTGCAGGTCCCGCTGTTCATCGAGAGCGGCGAGAAGATCCGGGTGGACCCGCGTGACGGGCGTTATCTGGGACGCGTCAAGTGACCGGCTCACGGTCGGCCGGTATGCTGGTCCGGTTGGGCTGTCCAGGACCGCGCGCTGCCGAAAAGAGGGTGTGAGTTGGGCGAACGGAGCAAGGCCCGTAAACGCGCGGTGGAAGTGCTTTACGAGGCCGATCTACGCGAACTTCCCCCCGACACGCTGCTCCGCGAGCGTGTCGGTTCCACCGAGGCGCCGGTCGTCGGTGACTACGCCGTCACGCTCGTGTCCGGGGTGGCCGAACACCGCGAACGGATCGACGAACTGATCGTCGAGTACTCGCAGGGATGGGCGCTCTCCCGGATGCCGGTGGTGGACCGGGCCGTGCTGCGCCTGGGTTTCTTCGAGATGCTGTGGGGAGACGACATCCCCCCGGCCGTGGTCATCGACGAAGCCGTGCAGCTGGGCAAGGCGCTCTCCACGGACGACACGCCCCGGTTCGTCAACGGGGTGCTCGGCAGGTTGGCCGGTATCGACGAACAGCAGCGGGAATCGCTGCGTGGTTCCCCGGAGACCTCGGCCGAGGAGCGGGACACGGTCGCGGCGGAGCACGACTCCGACCATGAGGCGGAGTCCTCCACGACCTCGGAGCGTTGATCGGGACTTCCTGATCCGGCTGCCCCGATCGGTGCTTTCGATTACCGCGCGGATTGCCGCGCGATGTCGCGTCGCTCCGCACCGGGATTCGCCGGAGGTGCTTCGGCGATTCCGGTAGCGGCCGACGATTCGAATCCCGTGGCTGTCGTGCGGGGCTCGTCGTGTTCATGGCGATGTGACGCACATCACGATATCATCACGTTCCGGGGCGACCGGGTTCTGCTCGGGTCCGCGCGGTCACGTCGATCGAGCCCGGGTTCTGGTCGGGTGGTCAACCCGCCCAACCCAGAACCCGGAGCCGTCAGCGGACGCGTCGTCCCCACGACCGGCGGACACCGGTGTGGCCCGCACCCGTGTCGCGACGGGTGCGGACCACGGGCTCGTCACTCCTCGCGGGCCGGACGGGCCTCGGGAGGAAGGACGCCCCAGTCGATGAGCTGCTCGGTGAGTTCTCCCGGCGACATGTCGTAGATGATGGCCAGGGAACGCAGGTCCTCGGTGCGGATGGACAGCACCTTGCCGTTGTAGTCACCTCGCTGACTCTGGATCGTGGCCGCATAACGGGCCAGCGGCCCCACCTTCTCCGCGGGAAGCTGTTGCAGCCGCTCGAGGTTGATCACAACCTTCGTCGCGGGTTCCGCGCTGGAGGGAACCCGCCCTTCCGGCAGCAGTTCGGCTACCGGAACACCGTAGAAGTCGGCCAGCTCGGCGAGTTTCTGCACGGTGACCGCACGGTCACCTCGTTCATAAGACCCGACGACCACGGCCTTCCACCGCCCGCCTGACTTCTGCTCGACGCCGTGCAGCGAAAGACCCTGCTGCTGGCGGATAGCGCGGAGCTTGCTGCCCAGCGCCTTGGCGTAGTCGCCCATGTGGCGGTTCTCCGTTTCATTCGCCCCGTCAGCCTAGTTCAAGTTGCCGGGGAGGAACGCTCAGTATTGATACGGAGAGTAATATTCGCTCGCGAGCGTCACCAGGTCAAGCTGCTCTTGGAGTGAGTGTGGCACGAATCCCGTTACACCACCCCGGCGGTTGACCCCCCGACGCTGATAGCGTACAAGGCAAGCTCGGCAGCTGCCGGGCTCCTGGCGTCCTTTAACGGCCCGTCCAGTGAGGCGGGGAAGGAGGTCCTTCCGTGGCGTCACGCCAATCGGCGGACGCGGCGGCTTCGGCCGGAGAGCGCGAATTGCTTTCGGCCGGTGACGTCGCGCGCACCGTCGCCCGAATGGCCCATCAGATTATCGAGAAGACCGCGCTCGACAGCGGCGCCGAACACGTCGTGCTGCTGGGGGTTCCCACCAGGGGAGTGCCACTCGCCCGACGGATCGCGGAGCGCATCGACACCTTCAGCGGTGTCACCGTTCCCACCGGGGCGTTGGACATCACGCTGTACCGCGACGATCTGCGCCAGCAGCCGAATCGCCCGCTGGAACCGAGCAGCGTGCCCACCGGGGGCGTCGACGACGCGCTGGTCGTGCTCGTCGACGACGTGCTGTTCTCCGGCCGCACCGTTCGTTCCGCGCTGGACGCGCTCCGCGACCAGGGACGTCCCCGCGCGGTGCAGCTGGCCGTGCTGGTGGATCGCGGGCACCGCGAGCTGCCCATCCGCGCCGACTACGTGGGCAAGAACGTGCCGACGGCGCGCAGCGAGGACGTCGCGGTACGGCTCACCGAGGTGGACGACACCGACGCGGTGCTGCTGCGTCGCCCGGGCACCTCGTCGGCTGCCGCCTCCGGGCAGGAGCCGGGCACCGAACCGGGAACCGACACAGCCGAATCGGCCGGAGGAAAACAGTGATACGGCATCTGCTCACGGCCGACGGGCTGGACAGCGAGACCGTGAACACGGTGCTCGGCACCGCCGACACGCTCAAGCAGACGCTGCTCGGCAGGGAGGTGCGCAAGCTCCCCACCCTGCGTGGGCGCACCGTGATCACCATGTTCTACGAGAACTCGACCCGCACCAGGGTGTCGTTCGAGGTGGCGGGCAAGTGGATGAGCGCCGACGTGATCAACGTGTCGGCCTCGGGCTCGTCCACCGGCAAGGGCGAGTCGCTGCGGGACACCGCGCTCACGCTCTCGGCGGCGGGCGCGGACTGCGTGATCCTGCGCCACGGCGCCTCCGGTGCCCCGCACCGACTCGCGGAGTGGCTGGACCACACCGGAACCAGGGTCGTCAACGCGGGCGACGGGATGCACGAGCACCCGACCCAGGCGCTGCTGGACGCCGCGACGCTGCGGGAGCGGCTCGGCGAGCTGTCCGGCAGACGCGTCGGCATCGTCGGTGACCTGCTGCACAGCCGGGTGGCGCGTTCCAACGTCCACCTGCTGCGCACCCTCGGTGCCGAGGTCGTGCTGATCGCGCCTCCCACGCTGGTTCCCGAGGGGATCGAGAGCTGGGGAGCCACCGTCACGCACGAGCTGGATCCGCAGCTGCCCGGCCTCGACGCGGTGATGGCGCTGCGGGTGCAGTCCGAGCGCATGAACGGTGGGTTCTTCCCGACGGCCAGGGAGTACTCGATCGGTTACGGCCTCAACGCCGCGCGCACCACGAAGCTGCCCGAGCACGCGGTCGTGCTGCACCCGGGGCCGATGCTGCGCGGAATGGAGATCGCGCCGCGAGTGGCCGACTCGCCGAGCGCGGCCGTCGAACAACAGGTCCGGAACGGGGTCCACGTGCGGATGGCCGTGCTGTACCACCTGCTGGCCGGAGAGGAGAGCACGGCGTGACCGAGAACGAGCACCCCACGGGCGGTTCCGGGCGGCGGATACTGCTACGCGAAGTACGCCCCTACGGCACCGGGGAGCCGGTGGACCTGCTGATCGACGACGGCGTCGTGGCCGGAATCGGACAACACTCCGGCACCGATGCCGACGAGATCGTCCACGCGGGGGGCGCGGTGCTGCTGCCCGGCTTCGTGGACCTGCACACCCACCTGCGGGAACCGGGCGGGGAGGACGCCGAGACCGTCGAGAGCGGCTCGACGGCCGCCGCGCTCGGTGGTTACACGGCGGTGCTGGCCATGGCCAACACCGATCCGGTCGCCGACAACGCGGTGGTGGTCGAGCACGTGCGGCGCCGGGGCCGCGAGATCGGTCTGGTCGACGTGCGTCCCGTCGGCGCGGTCACGGCAGGGCTGGACGGGAAGCGGCTGGCCGAGATCGGTTCGATGGCGCGCTCGCCCGCGGAGGTTCGCGTGTTCTCCGACGACGGGCACTGCGTGGACGATCCGCTGCTGATGCGGCGGGCACTGGAGTACACCCGCGCCTTTGGCGGTGTGGTGGCCCAGCACGCCCAGGATCCGAGGCTGACCCCCGGTTCGCAGGCCCACGAGGGGCCGAACGCCGCACGGCTCGGGCTGGCGGGCTGGCCCGCCGCCGCCGAGGAGTCGGTGGTGGCGCGGGACTGCATGCTCGCCGAGCACACCGGCGGCTCGCTGCACGTCTGCCACGTCTCCAGCGCGGGCACCGCGGAGTTTCTGCGGTGGTGGCGCTCCCGCTCGACGGCGGGCTCGGTCTCGGCGGAGGTCACGCCGCACCACCTGCTGCTGACCGACGAGCTGCTGGAGACCTACGACCCGCTCTACAAGGTCAACCCGCCGCTGCGCACCGATGAGGACGTGCACGCGTTGCGCACGGCACTCGCCGAGGGTGTCGTGGACTGCGTCGCCACCGATCACGCACCACACGCCGACCAGGACAAGGACTGTGAGTGGTCGGCGGCCAGGCCGGGCATGCTCGGGTTGCAGACCGCGCTGGCGGTGCTGGTGCGCACCATGGTCCGCCCCGGGCTGTTGGATTGGCGGGGGGTCGCCCGGGTCCTGAGCGAGACGCCCGCCCGGGTCGCCGGACTGTCCCGGCAGGGGCGGCCGATCGATGTCGGGGAACCGGCCAACCTCACCCTGGTCGACCCGGACACCGAGTGGACGGTGCGCGGCGCGGAGCTGGCGAGTACCGCGGTCAACACGCCCTTCGAGGGGATGGTGCTGCCGGGACGTGTACTGGCCACGATCTCCGAGGGGCGGATCACCGCACGCGACGGCAAGGTCGAACCGGTCGGAGGGTGGTCCTGATGGCACGAACGCTTTGGGTTCTCGCGCTGGCCGCCCTCGCGGTCCTGGTCATCTACGGGATGCGCAGGGGCTGGAACAGGCGCAAACGCGGGCACGACGCGCTGGCGGGCTCGTTGCCGGGGGTTCCGCCCGGGCTGGACTCGCTGCCCGAGCTGTTGCCCGCCTCGGTGGGGCTGTACGTGGGCACCACCATCGCCGGTGACTGGCAGAACCGGGTCACCGCGGCGACGCTCGGCAACCGGGCGAGCGCCACCGCCAGGCTCTACCGAACAGGGGTGCTGCTGGACAGGGCCGGCGAGGAGCCGCTCTGGATACCGGTCTCGGCGCTGCACGACGCCCGTGTCGATCACAAATTGGCCAACAAGGTGGTCCCCGGTGTCGGCATGCTGGTGATCACGTGGCACCCGGACGGGCATTCCTCGTCGGCCGAGCCGCTCGACAGCGGGTTCCGCCACGGCGACGAGACCGATCCCGCCGAGTGGGTGAAGGCGCTCAGGACGCTGCGGCCCACCGCCACCACCGATTCCGATTCCGAGCACGACGACGAGGCCGCGGTTGAGCGGCAGGAGGAAACATGACCGCGCAGGCCCCCGCCGCCCTGGTGTTGGAGGATGGCCGGATCTTTCGCGGCGAGGCCTTCGGCAGTGAGGGTTCTTGCTTCGGTGAGGTCGTCTTCAGCACCGGCATGACGGGTTATCAGGAGACGTTGACCGATCCGTCGTACCACCGGCAGATCGTGGTGGCCACCGCGCCGCAGATCGGCAACACCGGCTGGAACGACGAGGACGACGAGTCCGCACGGATCTGGGTCGCGGGGTACGCGGTACGTGACCCCGCGCGCAGGCCGTCCTCCTGGCGTGCCACCCGCTCGCTGCAGGAGGAGCTGAGCAACCAGGGTGTGGTCGGCATAGCCAACCTGGACACCCGCGCGCTGACCCGACACATCCGGGAACTGGGCGCGATGCGCGCGGGCATCTTCTCCGGCGAAGAGGTCACCGACGATCGGACGATGGTCGACCGGGTCGTCGCCGGTGACCGGATGCTGGGTGCCGACCTGGCGGGCGACGTCACCACCGCCGAGTCCTACGTGGTGCCCGCGGTCGGGGAGCGCCGGTTCACGGTCGCGGCCTTGGACATGGGGATCAAGTCCAACACGCCCCGGCTGCTCGCCGAACGCGGCATCGAGGTGCACGTGCTGCCGCTGGGTTCCTCGCTGTCCGAGATCACGGCGGTGGAGCCCGACGGTGTGTTCCTGTCCAACGGCCCGGGTGATCCCGCCACCGCCGACCACGCGGTGGAGGTGACCAAACAGATCCTGGCACGGCGCCTGCCGCTGTTCGGGATCTGCTTCGGCAACCAGATCCTGGGGCGCGCGCTCGGCAGGGGAACCTACAAGCTGCCCTACGGGCACCGCGGTATCAACATTCCGGTGATCGACTCCGACAGCGGCCGGGTCGCCATCACCGCGCAGAACCACGGGTTCGCCGTGCGCGGCGAGCCGGGTGAGCACTTCGACACCGAATTCGGTCGCGCGGTGGTCAGCCACCACTGCGCCAACGACGGCGCCGTCGAGGGGCTGCGGCTGCTGGACGCTCCCGCGTTCAGCGTGCAGTACCACCCCGAGGCCGCCGCCGGGCCGCACGACGCGGCGAACCTGTTCGACTCCTTCGTACGACTGATGAGCGAGGCACGCTGATGCCGAAGAGGACCGACATCAACCACGTTCTGGTCATCGGCTCCGGTCCGATCGTGATCGGCCAGGCGTGCGAGTTCGACTATTCCGGGACCCAGGCCTGCCGAGTGCTGCGTTCCGAGGGGATCCGGGTCAGCCTGGTCAACTCCAACCCGGCCACGATCATGACGGACCCGGAGTTCGCCGACGCCACCTACATCGAACCCATCACCCCGGAGTTCGTGGAAAAGGTCATCGACGCCGAGCGTCCGGACGCGCTGCTGGCCACGCTGGGCGGGCAGACCGCGCTGAACACCGCCGTGGCCCTCTACGAGCGGGGTGTGCTGGAGAAGTACGGCGTGGAGCTGATCGGCGCCGACGTCGACGCGATCCAGCGCGGCGAGGACCGGCAGCGGTTCAAGGACATCGTTCGCTCGGTGGGCGGCGGCGTGCCCGAGAGCAAGGTGTGCAACTCGATGGACGAGGTGCGTGACTTCGTCACCGAGCGCGGGTTGCCCGTGGTGATCCGGCCCAGCTTCACGATGGGCGGGCTCGGCTCGGGCATGGCGCACACCCACGAGGAACTGGAGCGCATGGCCTCGCTGGGGCTGACGGAGTCCCCGGTGCACGAGGTGCTCATCGAGGAGAGCGTGCTCGGCTGGAAGGAGTACGAGCTGGAGCTGATGCGCGACCACGCCGACAACGTGGTCGTGATCTGCTCCATCGAGAACGTCGATCCGATGGGGGTGCACACCGGCGACTCGGTCACGGTGGCCCCGTCGATGACGCTGACCGACCGCGAGTACCAGCACATGCGCGACGTGGGCATCGACGTGCTGCGCGAGGTGGGTGTGGACACCGGTGGGTGCAACATCCAGTTCGCCATCCACCCGAGCACCGGCCGCATGGTCGTCATCGAGATGAACCCGCGGGTGTCGCGCTCCTCGGCGCTGGCCTCCAAGGCCACCGGCTTCCCGATCGCCAAGATCGCGGCGAAGCTGGCCATCGGCTACTCGCTGGACGAGATCCCCAACGACATCACCGAGCAGACCCCGGCCAGCTTCGAACCCACGCTGGACTACGTGGTGGTCAAGGCGCCGAGGTTCGCCTTCGAGAAGTTCCCCGGCGCCGACACCCGGCTGACCACCACGATGAAGAGCGTGGGCGAGGCCATGTCGCTGGGGCGCAACTTCACCGAGGCGCTGGGCAAGGCGATGCGCTCGCTGGAGTCCTCCCGCGCTGGATTCTGGACCGTGCCGGATCCGGAGGGCGTGACCCTGGACTCCACGCTGGACGAACTGGGCGACGGCCACGACGGCAGGCTCTACACCGTCGAGCGGGCGTTGCGCATGGGCGCCACGGTGGCCCAGGTGCACGAGGCCTCCGGGATCGACTCCTGGTTCATCGACCAGATCGCCTCGTTGGTGGAGCTGCGTGAGCAGCTCCTGGCCGCTCCCGTGCTGGACGCCGAGCTGCTGCGCACCACCAAGCGTGCCGGGATCTCCGACCGGCAGATCGCGGCGCTGCGCCCCGAACTCGCGGGTGAGGAGGGGGTTCGCTCGCTGCGGCACCGGCTGGGTGTGCGCCCGGTCTACAAGACCGTGGACACCTGCGCGGCCGAGTTCGCCGCGGCCACGCCGTACCACTACTCGGCCTACGAGTCCGACGCCGCCGCCGAGTCCGAAGTGGCCCGGCAGCGCGAAAAGCCGAAGGTGATCATCCTCGGTTCCGGCCCCAACCGGATCGGCCAGGGCATCGAGTTCGACTACTCCTGCGTGCACGCCGCCATGGGGCTGCGTGACGCCCCCGACAACGGCGGCAGCGGGTACGAGACGGTCATGGTCAACTGCAACCCCGAGACCGTCTCCACCGACTACGACACCTCGGACCGGCTGTACTTCGAGCCGCTGACCTTCGAGGACGTGCTGGAGGTCGTGCACTCCGAGCAGGCATCGGGCACCGTCGCCGGGGTGGTGGTCCAGCTCGGCGGCCAGACACCGCTGGGGTTGGCGAGCAAGCTCGCCGAGGCCGGTGTTCCCGTCGTGGGAACGGCGCCGGAGGCCATCCACCTGGCCGAGGACCGCGGCTCGTTCGGCGAGGTGCTCAACCGGGCGGGGCTGCCCGCACCCAGCTACGGCACCGCCACCTCCTTCGAGGGCGCCAAGCGCATCGCCGACGACATCGGATACCCGGTGCTGGTGCGCCCGTCCTACGTGCTCGGCGGTCGCGGCATGGAGATCGTCTACGACGAGACCTCCCTGGAGAACTACATCGCCAGGGCCACCGAGGTCACCCCGGAACACCCGGTGCTGGTGGACAACTTCCTCGACGACGCGATCGAGATCGACGTGGACGCGTTGTGCGACGGCACCGACGTCTACATCGGCGGCGTGATGGAACACATCGAGGAAGCCGGGGTGCACTCCGGCGACTCCGCCTGCGCGTTGCCGCCCATCACCCTCGGCAGGCAGGACATCGACAAGGTTCGTCGCTGCACCGAGGCGCTGGCCGAGGGGATCGGGGTGCGTGGGCTGCTCAACGTGCAGTACGCGCTCAAGGACGACGTGCTCTACGTCCTGGAGGCCAACCCGCGCGCCTCGCGCACCGTGCCGTTCGTGTCCAAGGCGGCGGCCGCCCCGCTGGCCAAGGCCGCGGCCAGGGTCATGTTCGGTGCCAAGATCGCCGACCTGCGGGCCGAGGGCATGCTGCCGCCGCACGGCGACGGGGCTGACCTGCCGCCGCACGCTCCGGTCGCGGTCAAGGAGGCCGTGCTGCCGTTCCACCGGTTCCGCACGCCGGAGGGACACGGCATCGACTCGCTCCTCGGGCCGGAGATGAAGTCCACCGGCGAGGTTATGGGCATCGACACCGCGTTCGGACAGGCGTTCGCCAAGTCCCAGAGCGGTGCCTACGGCTCGCTGCCGACCTCGGGCCGGGTGTTCGTCTCGGTGGCCAATCGGGACAAGCGTTCGATGGTGTTCCCGGTCAAGCGCCTCGCCGATCTCGGGTTCGACATCTGCGCCACCTCGGGAACGGCCGAGATCCTGCGGCGCAACGACATCGCCTGCGGCGTGGTCCGCAAGCACAACGAGGACCCGGCCGACGTCTCCGCGCCCGCCGGCAACGAGCCCGGCGGGGATCGCGACGTCATCGACCTCATCAAGGCGGGCGAGATCGACATGATCTTCAACACCCCCTACGGCAACCCCGGTCCCAGGGTGGACGGTTACGAGATCCGGACCGCCGCCGTCTCCCGCGACGTCCCCTGCATCACCACCGTGCAGGGCGCCGCGGCGGCGGTGCAGGGTGTGGAGGCCGCCATCCGCGGCAACATCGGCGTGCGGCCACTACAGCGGTTGCAGGCGGCGCTGCGGAGCGATCGGAGTGGTGAGACCCGATGACTGTGGTGCACGCGGCCTTCGGGCAGCGCCTGGCCGAGGCCGTGAACGCCCGAGGGCCGCTCTGCGTGGGGATCGATCCCCACCCCGCGCTGCTGCACGCGTGGGGGCTGGAGGAGACCCCGGCGGGGCTGGAGCGGTTCGCGATGACCGTGCTCGAAGCCGTGGGCGAGGAGGTCGCGGTGGTCAAGCCGCAGTCCGCCTTCTTCGAGACCTACGGCTCCCGCGGCCTCGCGGTGCTGGAACGGTTGGTGGCCGAGTGTGCTCAGGCGGGCACGCTGGTTGTCCACGACGTCAAACGTGGCGACATCGGGTCCACCATGACCGCCTATGCCACCGCCTATCTCGACGACTCCTCGCCGCTGGCGGCGGACGCGATCACCGTGTCCCCCTACCTGGGGTACGGCTCGCTCGCGCCCGCCTTGGGCATCGCCGCGCAGACCGGCCGGGGGGTTTTCGTGCTGGCCCGCACCTCCAATCCGGAGGCGGTCGGGTTGCAGCGCTCGGTCACCTCGGAGGGGAAAACGGTGGCCCAGTCCATCGTGGACGCCGCCGCGGAGAGCAACGCGGGGGCGGCGCCGATGGGGCACGTCGGTGTGGTCACCGGGGCCACGATCCGCCCCGGCGAACTCGATCTCACCGCCCTGAACGGCCCCGTGCTCGCACCCGGGCTCGGGGCGCAGGGGGCCACCGTGCAGGGGCTGCGCTCGGTCTTCGGCTCCGTGCTGCCCAACGTGCTGCCCACGGCCGCCCGCGAGCTGCTGCGGCACGGCCCCGACGTGGCGGAGATCCGCTCGGCCACCCGGCGGATGCGGGCTGACCTCTCCGGTGTGTTCGGACAGTGACTCTCGCGGGATGTCCGCGCGGCCGGGATTCGTGATGATTGAATCCCGGCCGTGTCCGATACAGCCACCACGAAGAGCCACGACTCCCCGGGATCCGTAGCGGGACGTCGAAGACCGAGTCGACGCGTCGCCGACTTTCTCCGCGCGGCGGTGGTTCGGCGTCGGTGCTCTTCGCTCGTGCTCGCCTCGTCGGTGCTGCTGCTCGCACTGACCGCGCTGTGCGTCGTATACCTGTTCGGTGAAGGCGAGGCCGTCTACCAGATCCGCGGCGATCTGCAAGTGTACCGCTGGGCGGTTCGTTCCTGGTTGACCGAGGGGCATATCCCGGACGGATGGGCGCCGCTGAGCAACGGAGTACTGCTGCCCTGGGTCTACCCGCCGTTCGCGGTGTTACCGCTGAGCCTGTTCGGCGCCGTGCCGATGTGGGCGGCCACCGTGCTGCTCTGGTCGCTGAACCTCCTCTCGCTGGCCGTGGTGATCCAGCTCGTCACTCGGCACTCCTGGCCCTCGGTCGGTTCGCGTGGTGCGGCCGTGGTGAGCGTGGCGGTGCTCTCGCCGAGCCTGCTGCTCGAACCGGTCCACGCGGGATTCGGCCAGGGCCAGATCAACATCCTGCTGATGGGGATGATCGTCCTCGACTGCCTGGCGCCGTGGTCGAGATGGCCGCGCGGAGCGCTGGTCGGTCTCGCCGCCGCGATCAAACTGACCCCGGCGGCCTTCCTGCTCTTCTTCCTGGCCCGGGGTGACATCCGCGCCGCGCTGCGGACCGTCGGTGTCGGACTGGTGTGCACCGCGCTCGGCTTCGTGGTCGATGCCCGGGCCTCGGTCGATTACTGGTTCCGCTCCGGTCCCGCCTCCGAAGTGGCGGGACATCTGCTCAACAGCAACCAGTCGGTCATGGGCGCCTTGGCGCGGACGATGCCGAACTCGTCCTGGCTGGTGGTGACCTGGGCGCTCGTGACCCTGATTCTGGTCGGAGTGGTGGTGGCGATATCGCGGCGTTGCGACGCGCCGACCGGGATGGTCTCGGTGGGACTGCTCTCACTGCTGGTCTCGCCCACCTCCTGGTCGAATCACTGGGTCTGGTGCGTGCCCGCGCTGCTGCTGTTGTTCGGCGCCGCGGTACGTCGGGGTGGCCTGCCGCTGTCCGGCGCCGCGTTGCTCGCGACGTCGGTCTTCGTCGTGGCGCCCTATCACTTCCTGCCGCACGGACAGCGCCGCGAACTGGCCTGGACACCCGCGCAGCATTTGATCGGGGATTGTTATGTGGTGCTCGCGGTCGTGGCGTTGCTTTGGCTCTGGTGGTGTGTCCGGGGTGTGGAGCCCACCGCTCGGCGGTGAATGTCACTCGTTCGCCCGGTAGCCGGTCGCGCGAACGATCGCATGGCGGAGTGATATCGACCACTCTTCGGTGGGGTCGTTCGTGCGTACGGGGGTGGCACACCGCGATCCGGCGGTGGTTCGAGACTTCGGCGCCGGCTTCCGTTCTTCGATGTTCGCGGTCACGCGCGAGCTTTCCCCGAGTGTCCGTTGCGGCGGGTACTGACCTGCGATGAATCGCTCAGCGTCGCTCAACCGCCCGGAAATCGAACAGTTGAGGCCAGTTTTGCCCCGGGTTAGTGCACTTCAGCCTCGTTGTTGGTAGTACTTGCAGCGGCCGGTGGTCGTCAGCGTCGTGGGCGAGCCACCCGACAGGCCGGGCGACGGGAGAACCGATGAAACCGACTCGAAAAAGGTGGACCCGCGTTATAGCGAGCTGACCTGGGTCGGTACCGTCGCCGCACCGATCAAGAAAACCCACATCACGGAGGACATGGTGGCCCTTCCCCAGCTGACCGAGGAGCAGCGGGCTGCGGCACTCGAAAAGGCGGCTGCCGCCCGTCGCGCCCGCGCTGAGCTCAAGGAGCGCCTCAAGCGCGGTGGGACCAGCCTGGCCGAGGTCTTGGACAGTGCCGACAACGACGAGACCCTCGGCAAGATGAAGGTCTCCGCGCTGTTGGAGGCCCTTCCCGGCGTGGGCAAGGTCCGCGCGCAACAGATCATGGAGCGGCTGGAGATCGCCAGCAGCCGCAGGCTTCGTGGTCTCGGCGAGCGTCAGCGCAAGGCGTTGCTCGCCGAGTTCAACGGGGCGTGATCGACGCGGACGACGGCGTGCTGCCGGGGCGTGCCTCGACGGGTACGCCCCGGCTCACCGTCGTATCCGGACCTTCCGGTGTGGGCAAGTCGAGCGTGCTCGACGAACTGCGGAAGCAGGCACCGGATATCTACTTCAGCGTTTCCGTGACCACCCGTCCCGCCCGTTCCGGGGAGACGGACGGGGTTCACTACCACTTCGTCGACCGGGCCGAGTTCGAACGCATGGTCGCGGCGGGGGAGATGTTGGAGTACGCCCGCTACGCGGGCAACTACTACGGCACTCCTCGTGCGCCGGTCGAGCGTGCGCTCGCTGCGGGCCGTCCAGCCGTGCTGGAGATCGAACTGCAGGGCGCTCGTCAGGTGCGGCGAAGCATGCCCGACGCTCGGCTGGTGATGCTGCTGCCGCCGTCCTGGGACGATCTGGTCCATCGGCTCACCGGGCGGATGACCGAGGACTCCGAGGTGGTGCGGCAGCGCCTGGAAACGGCTCGAGCCGAATTGGCCGCCCGTACCGAGTTCGATGCCACCGTGGTCAACGCCGATGTGCGAAAAGCGGTGGACGAGTTGGTACGATTGATAGTCGGTCCCCCTCCCGGGCAGCCGCTGCCCTCGAACGAACTGCCCTCGAACGATCGGTAGACTTCGCGAGCTCCGCTCGCCTCGGCGACGCCGTGGGGCGGAGCGTTTCACCGGAACGGCCCCTTCGAGTGCCGTGCGGTGGTTCGATACGGTTCCGCGCGCCGGGCCGTGGGGACTCGGACCGACCAATTTGATCGCCGTCGGAGAGCACAGGAGCCACACACGTGAGCATCCCCAACTCGCTGACCGCCTTCCCCGGCGGCCAGTCTTCCAATATCCAGTCCCAGTCGAACAGCGGCGCGGCCGAGGGAATCACCGACCCGCCCATCGACGATCTGCTGCACAACGTCAGCTCCAAGTACGCGCTGGCCATCTTCGCCGCCAAGCGGGCCAGGCAGATCCAGGACTACTACGCCCAACTCGGCGAGGGGCTGCTGGAGTACGTGGGGCCGCTGGTCGAGCCGGGTCCGAGGGAGAAGCCGCTGTCCATCGCGCTCCGCGAGATCCACGCTGGTGTGCTGCAGCACTCCGAGGGCGCGTGAGTGACGAACAGGGGGCGCGTGAGGCGCCCCGCGTCGTTCTCGGTGTGGGCGGTGGCGTCGCCGCCTACAAGGCGTGCGAAGTACTGCGCGGACTGACCGAGAGCGGGCACGACGTTCGGGTGGCTCCCACCGCCGCGGCGTTGCGCTTCGTCGGAGCGGCCACGTTCGAGGCGCTGTCCGGCCATCCGGCGCGAACCGAGGTGTTCGACGACGTGCCCGAGGTGCCCCACGTGCGGCTCGGTCAGCAGGCGGATCTGGTGGTGGTCGCTCCCGCCACCGCCGACCTGCTCGCCCGGGCCGCCAACGGGCTCGCCGACGATCTGCTCACCTCGACGCTGCTCACGGCGCACTGCCCGGTGCTGTTGGTGCCCGCCATGCACACCGAGATGTGGGAGCATCCCGCCACCCGATACAACGTCGAGCTGCTGCGTTCCAGGGGAGTCGTGGTCGCCGAACCGGACAGTGGACGCCTGACCGGGGCAGATTCCGGTAAGGGGCGGCTGCCCGATCCCGGTGAGATCGTCGATCTGTCGCGGTTGCTGCTGGCCGAGCCCACCGGGCTGCCCCGCGACCTGGAGGGGCGCCGTGTCGTCGTATCGGCGGGCGGCACACGTGAACCGCTGGACCCGGTGCGTTACCTGGGCAACCGTTCCAGCGGCAGACAGGGATTCGCCCTGGCGCGGGTCGCGGCGCATCGCGGTGCCGAGGTCACGCTGGTTGCCGCGAACACGGCCGATCTGGTGGTTCCGGCGGGTGTACGGCTGCGACGGGTCGGCACGGCCCGGGAACTCCGGTCCGAACTGCTCGAAGTCGCCGACGGGGCCGACGCGGTGGTGATGTCGGCCGCCGTGGCCGACTTCCGTCCTGCCGAGAGCGCCGAGCACAAGATCAAGAAGAACGAGGGCGAACCGGCCCCGGTCCGACTCGAGCGCAATCCGGACGTGCTGGGGGAGTTGGTCGAGCAGCGATCGAACGGTCGGTTGCGTACCGAGGTGATCGCCGGGTTCGCGGCCGAGACCGGAGACCCGGACACCACGGTGCTGGAGTACGGCCGCAAGAAGCTCGTACGCAAGGGGTGCGACCTGCTGGTGGTCAACGCGGTCGGCGACGGTCGTGCTTTCGAGGTCGAGGACAACGCAGGCTGGCTGCTGGCCTCCTCGGGCGCGGAGCACCCCGTGCCGCACGGCTCCAAGACGTTGCTCGCCGCCAGGGTGTGGGACGCCGTTGTCGAGCAGTTCGCTGCGGCTCCGGATCGCTGAGCCTAGAATTCGTACCGAAACGTTGGAGTACTCGGCCACGTGAACGGGTTCCGTCCCGAACTCTCGAGCCAATGCCCGACGTCACCAGCCGCGCGGTGCGATGAGGTTTGTCGATGGGACCCGACCAGCGTCGATTGTTCAGCAGTGAGTCCGTGACCGAGGGCCACCCGGACAAGATGGCCGACTCGATCAGCGACGCGATCCTGGACGCGATGCTGGCGCAGGACCCGCGTTCGCGTGTGGCCATGGAGACCATGATCACCACGGGCCAGGTGCACCTGGCCGGTGAGGTCACCACCGAGGCTTATGTGGATCTGCCCGCGATCGTGCGGGAGAAGGTCCTGGAGATCGGGTACGACAACTCGGTCAAGGGCTTCGACGGCGATTCCTGCGGCATCAACGTCTCGATCGACGCCCAGTCGCCGGACATCGGTCAGGGTGTCGACACCGCGCACGAGTCCCGTGTCGAGGGTGTCATCGACGAGATCGCCCAGCAGGGTGCCGGTGACCAGGGGATCATGTTCGGCTACGCCTCGAACGAGACTCCGGAGTTGATGCCGCTGCCGATCGCCCTGGCGCACCGGCTCTCCAGGGGACTGGCGCGGGTTCGGCACGACGGCGTGCTTACCCAGCTGCGCCCCGACGGCAAGACCCAGGTCACGGTCGAGTACGCCGGGGACCAGCCGGTCCGGCTGGACACCGTCGTCGTTTCGACCCAGCACTCCGAATCCGTCGATCCGGACGAGGGAGTGGCCGCGGACGTGCGGGAGTACGTGGTCCGCCCCGAGCTCTCCGAACTGGCGTTGGAGGCCACGGACACCATGCTGCTGGTGAATCCGACGGGTCGGTTCGTCACGGGTGGTCCGATGGGTGATTGTGGTCTGACGGGCCGCAAGATCATTGTGGATACCTACGGTGGTATGGCGCGGCACGGTGGTGGCGCGTTCTCGGGTAAGGACCCGTCGAAGGTGGACCGGTCGGCGGCGTACGCGACTCGGTGGGTGGCCAAGAACGCGGTGGCCGCGGGCTTGGCGAACCGGATCGAGGTGCAGACGGCCTACGCGATCGGTAAGGCGGCTCCGGTGGGGCTGTTCGTGGAGACGTTCGGCACCGAGAACGTGGATCCGGTCAAGATTCAGGCGGCGATCAACGAGGTGTTCGACCTGCGTCCGGCGGCGATCATCCGGGATCTGGACCTGCTGCGGCCGATCTACGCGCCGACGGCGGCCTACGGGCACTTCGGGCGTACGGATGTGGACCTGCCCTGGGAACGCACCGACCGGGCCGAGGCGCTCCGCTCGTTGGCCGACCGGTGAACGTTCCGACCGGGACGGTGGTGTCGCCCCACCATTCCCGGCCGGTAGGAGTTCGCTCCCGTCAGCTCGCCCCGATCACCGGGTCAGCCGGTGAAGATCCGCGAGCAGCGCCACTCCCGAGCTGTCGGAGGACGCCGTGCTCGCGGCGTCGCTCACATCGCAGACGGCGTTGACCTGCAGCGTGCCGAGCCGTCGGTCGATCGGATGGACCAGCGGTAGGCCGTTCTCATCCAGTTGCTGGTACTTGGTCAGATTCAGCCCGTAGCTGAGTTGCCGTTTCCCGTCCGCACTGTGCAGTGAAAGCGTGGCCATACCCGGAACCGTGCCCTCGTGGCCCCACATCGTTCCGCACGCGGGTGTTTCGAACCGCATCAGCCCCAGGCCGTACCGCAGGGTAGGGCTGTTCGGAACCGCCACTGTCTCGCGCATCTCCGCGAGTACCGACTCGTCCAGCAGTTCCCCACCAAGCAGCGCGTCGTAGAACCGGTTCAGATCGGTGGGTGTCGAGATCAGTGCTCCGGCCGCACGCAGCGCCGTGGGACTGTAGACACTGTATTCGCCACGCCGGTCCGGCAGGTGGTACAGCGCTTCGTAGGCCTTGCTGTTCGGCCCCGGGATGAACGGGTTGAAGCGGGGGAAGTAGGTGTCCCGCAGCCCGAGCGGGCGAATGATCTCGCGGGTGATGTAGCGCTCCGGCGACTGTCCGGTCACCTCGCGCAGCAGTTCACCGGCGATGATGTAGTTCGTGTTGGAGTAGGACCAGCTCTGCCCGGGCTTGTTGGTGGCGGGTTGTTTCATTCCGGCCGTGATCAGGTCTTCCGGGCTGTGGTAGCGGAACCTGTTCCGCTCCAGATCGGCCAGCGAGCCGCGGGTGAGTGAGTTGAAGATCACCGGAAAGTAGTCCGCGATGCCGCTGGTGTGGTTCAGCAGCATTCGAACCGTGATCCGTTCGCCCCGTTCCCCAGGAAAGAGTTCGGGCAGGTACCGCCCGATGGGGGCGTCCAGCTCGACTCGCCCCGCCGAGACCTGCCGCAGGACGGCGGTGGCGGTGAACGTTTTCGTGACGCTTCCGACCCGATGGCCGAAACCGGCTTCCATGGGGCGATCGGTGTGGGTGTCGGCTACTCCGGCCGCACCGGACCAGGTTTGGCCGTTTCGGCTCGCCGCGGCCTGAATGCCGGGCATACCGGCCTCGTGTACGGCTTCGAGGTTTCTCCGGAGTTCCGCCGAACCAACCTCGGTGGCCCTGTCCGGCGGGCCTGCCGGGGCCGTGTCCGGAGCTGCCACCGCGGGGAGACTGCCCGGCAGCGCCACAGCCGCTGCCACTCCCAGCGCGATCAATCCGCGTCGGAGTCCACTGATTCCGTTCATAACGCTCCTCATCCGTGGGAGATCATTACCGATTGAAACCGATCTCCCACCAATTCCGCAGCGTTATCGCCGAATCACTTTCCGGGAATTCGGAGTTCGTGGCTTGGGTGCGGTGGTAGCGGAACCTCGCGCACGGCTCTCGCTGCGGGTGCCCCGACATCGGGTAGCGACCTACACAACGTCGGGGCCGTCCTCGCGAGAGCCGCACGCGAGAACCCGCGGCGGTGCCGATTGCGTAAGTGGTCGGGGTTCGACTTGCGGGAGTGGTGGGGGTTCGCCACCGCGCCGAAGCAGCCCGGCGATTTCGCGGGAATTTTCCGCTCCCGCACCCCCCGTCCATACGGAATCATGCTGTACACCCGGCTAACCATTGGATCGAGAGGTTCCGCCACCCGACCCCCGTGTCGGGCGTCCGACGGAGTCCTGCCTTCCTAGGCGAAGCCCTGCTGGCGCCATGCTTCGTACGTGGCCACCGCCGCCGAGTTGGCCAGGTTCATCGAACGGATCCCCGGCACCATCGGGATGCGCACCCGGACCGTCTCGGGTTCGGAGGGCAGCACCCCCTCGGGGAGGCCGATCGATTCGGGACCGAACAGCAGCACGTCGTCGGGGCGGTAGTCGATCGTCTCGTACGATCGCTCGGCCTGGACGGTGAACGCGATGATTCTCCTCGGTTCGATCGCTCGCCACGCGGATTCCAGGTCCGGGTGCACGCGCAGCACCGCCTTGTCGTGATAGTCCAGCCCGGCGCGTTTCAGGTCCGCGTCGCCGACCCGGAAACCCAGTGGTTCGATCAGGTGCAGCGCACTGCCCGTGCCCGCGACCATTCGGATCGCGTTTCCGGTGTTTCCGGGAATCTCGGGGTGGTAGAAGACGACGTGGAACACTCGGCTTCCTTTCGGCCCGTCAGCTGGGGAACCGTGGGAGGTGGCGCACGGACGTCGACCGAACGTTCGAACCGGCGCGGCCGTTCGCCCGTCAATACTAGAAGCGCTCCGGTGGCGATCTTCGTTCGGTGGGCGAGCAACGGAGGCGGGTGGGTTGACCGCCCGCGTGGTTCGAAAAGGCCGCCGTGCGGCCGCGAGGGAGACCTGCCTGGAACCGATAGAGTGGCTTGTCGGTCGGTGGCGGTGTCGCGAGGTGGACGTGTCGGAGGTGGACGTGTCGGCAACCGGGGGTGAACGCGCCCGCTCCAAGGGCGGTTCCGGCTCCGGAGCCCGCGGGCGATCAGCCGAGCCCGCCGCCGAGCTGCCGATCGCCCGGGTACTCGTCGACGTGTCACCGCATCACCTCGATCGGCCGTTCGACTATGTGGTGCCGAGCCGTTTCGACACCGAAGCCGTGCCGGGGTGTCGGGTGCGCGTACGGTTCAACGGCCGGTTGCTGGACGGATTCCTGCTGGAGCGGGTCGCCGAGTCGGACTACGCGGGCAGGTTGGCCTGGCTGCAGCGGGTCGTCTCGTCCGAGCCGGTGCTGGTCGGGGAGCTGCTCGAACTGGTCCGCGCGGTCGCCCGGCGTTACGCGGGCACCCTGAACGACGTGGCGCGGTTGGCCGTACCACCGCGACACGCCAGAGTGGAGAACGAAGCCGTCGTGGCCGGGCCGGGCGAGCCGCCGTCGCCGCCCGAGAGCACCTCCTGGTCCCGGTACGGCCACGGCGCGGCGTTCCTGCGCGCGGTGCGGGAGGGAAAACCCGCTCGTGCCGTGTGGCAGGCCCTGCCCGACGAGGACTGGTCGACCAGGCTTGCCGAACTCGCAGCCGCCGCGGCTGCCGAACGGCGCTCGGCGATCCTGGTGGTGCCCGATCACCGCGATCTGACCCGGTTGACGAAGTCCTGTGCCGCGCTGCTCGGTGACCGGGGCGTGGTCTCGCTGTCCTCCGAACTGGGGCAGGCCGAGCGCTACCGCCGCTGGTTGGCCGTGCGACGCGGTAACGCGCGGATCGTGGTGGGTACCCGCGCCGCGATGTTCGCACCGGTGGTGCCGCCGGTGGGACTGGTGGTGGTCTGGGACGACGGCGACGACCAGCACCTCTATCCGACCGCGCCCTACCCGCACGTTCGGGACGTGTTGACCCACCGCGCCCACTCGGCGGGGGCCGCGCTGCTGATCGGCGGATTCGCGCGCACGGCGGAGGCGGAGATGCTGGTCGAGTCCGGCTGGGCGGGCGAGCTGGTGGCGAGTCGGGCCGAGGTGCGTTCCGCCACGCCCCGGGTGACCGCCATCGGTGAGGACGACGCGCAACTCGCCAAGGACCCCACCATCCGCTCCGCCCGGCTTCCCTCGATCGCCTTCCAGGCGGCCCGCCAGGCGTTGCGTGACGGGACGCCGGTGCTGGTGCAGGTCCCGCGGCGGGGGTACATGCCCGCGCTGGGCTGTGCCGGCTGCGGTGAACGCGCCACGTGCCGAAAGTGCGCGGGCCCGCTGGCGATTCCCGCGGGGAGGAGCGATGTCGCGCGACCGCCCTCCTGCCGTTGGTGTGGTGCGGTCGAACACGCTTTCCGGTGCGTGAGTTGTGGAAACGACCGGCTGCGCGCCATCGTGATCGGTGCGGCGCGTACCGCGGAAGAGCTGGGGAAGGCCTTCGGCGGGGTGACCGTGCGGACCTCGGGTGGTAACGAGGTGCTGGATCGAGTTCCCGCCGCTCCCGCGCTGGTGGTCGCCACCCCGGGGGTCGAGCCGGTGGCGGCGGATGGCTATGGCGCGGCGCTGCTGTTGGACGCGCGTGCCATGCTCTCCCGCCCCGAGTTGCGTGCGGGGGAGCAGGCACTTCGCCGTTGGTTCGCCGCCGCGACCCTGGTGCGTTCCGCGGCGCGAGGCGGGCGTGTCGTGGTGCTGGCCGAGTCCGAACTCCCGCCGGTACAGGCTCTGGTGCGCTGGGATCCCTCCTGGTACGCGGCACGGGAACTCGCCGGGCGCGCCGAACTCGGTTATCCCCCCGCCAAGCGGGTGGCCTCCGTGGACGGTGCTCCGGAAGCCGTCAACGAGCTGCTCGACGGTGTCGAGCTGCCCGGCAGCGGCGAGATCCTGGGCCCGGTGCCGTTGGGGGAGGTCGACGTGGCGGGCGAGTCCGAACGCGAGCGGGCCCTGTTGCGGGTCGATCGCGCGCACGGCAGGCTGCTGGCCGACGCGTTGTACGAGGCGCAGGTGAGACGGGGTCGCGGCAGCGGTGGCCCCGTGCGGGTGCAGTTGGATCCGCTCGAACCGATCTAGCATTCCTCGGTAACCGGCTGGGGGTGCTCGCGTGGCGATGGCCGGATGGTGCGGGACTCGTGCTCGTCGCTACTCGCTCGGCTGGTAGCTCTCGGCGCGCTCGGCGTATCGCTGTGCCGGTTTCCGGGAACCGTTCGAGGGGTAGGAGATCACGTCGGGATTTCCGTCGGAGGTGTAGCGCACGGAGGGGTTGTCCGCGAGTTTGTCCAGCCACACCGTCGAGCCGAACTTCGCGGACTCGCCCTCGCCCCCCTGGGAGCGGATCCGGGGAACGTTGAGCGGGTCGAAACGCCGCGTGAACGGTGCCGGGGCGGGCCGGGCGCCGACCAGCAGCACCGCGTCGTGCTCGTACCGGACGCCGTCGGACTCCCCGGAGCGGGCCAGTTCCTCCCTGTCGGGGTGCACCCCGTGCGGTAACGCGATGGTGCTGACCTCCGCGTCGGTGGTCTTCGTGATACGCCGCTGCATCCCGGCGATCTGGTGTTTCACCTCGGACGGCGATTCCGCCGAGAGGGTGGGGTGATCCAGCGTGTGGTTGCCCAGCTCGAAACCGTGTTCCTGCAACCAGCGCAGGCTGCGCGCGACGTCGTCGCCCCCGAAGGGCGGGGTGGTGATGTAGAACGAGGCGGTCGCTCGGAAATCGGGGTGCTGGGCGGCCACTTCGCGCATGATGGCCACGGCGGTGTTCGCCGCTGGTTCTCCCGAGGAGTCGAGCCGGAACTGGCTGGTGGAGGCGTCGTCGAAGGTCAGCACGACCGGGTGGGTTCCCGCGGGCGTGTCGATCCGGCCCGCGGCGTAGTCGGCCGTGGTGATCGGAACGTAGTTCTCCTCGGCCAGCCGCTGTAGTTCGGCCCGGAACGCTTCGGGAGTGCGGTCGTAGACGCTCTGCGGGTCGGGTGTGATCCGGTGATACATCAGGATGGGAATCTTCCCCAGCTCGTTGGCTCCTACCTCGGCGGGCGAGGGTGGCTTCGAGCTGGGCGCCGCACTCGAGGTGGCGGTCGAGGTGGGCGCGGTGGCGCCTCCGTCCGTGTTGGACGAAGCTTGTGAGGAGTCGCCGGTGGCGCAGCCGCTCGCGGCCAGCAGTCCGAGTGCGACGGTCGAGACGAGCAGCGCACGCAGCCGGTTGGACGCCAGATGTCTGGATGACAACCCCATGCCGTTTAATTCCCTCGTAAGTGCCATAGATTTCACACTGTAGAGAAGGGCGGGCCGGTTTTGGTTACTCCATGCCGGTCATTGCTCGAACCCGTATTACCTGCCACCGTGAATCACGACGTTTTGCCGCGATCTGCGAGCGGCACCGCGTCGGCATACCGTGGTGGATCAGATGAGGTGACACGATGGTTGATCCGACGCCAGAAGACAGCGACGAGACCGACAACTCCGAAGCGGGGAACTCCGAAACCGGCGATTCGGACTCCGGAAACCACGAAGAGCACCCGCGTTCCGACTCCGCCGAGGGGCGCGGCAGGCGTGCGTCCTGGACGAAGATCGCGATGACCGTGGGTGGGTTGCTGCTCGTGGTCGGCGGTATCTGGATGGTGAACCTGCTCACCATGCAACGTCCCGCCGTGCGCGGGCTGCCGGATCACCCGCTCACCCCGGCCGCGGTCGCGGACGGTGCGATCCGGGTGGAAACCGACTCCCCGGACGAGGTAACAGCCGATGTGGACGGAAAATCCGTCAGTGTCCGGGTGCGGGACGGTGCGGCTGTGCTGCGGCCGGGCGAATTGCCCGAGGGGGCCCATCAGTTACGGGTGGAGGTTCCCTCCGGAGCGTTGCCCTGGAGCAGGACGCTGCGCAAGAACTTCGAAGTGGACGCCACCGCTCCCGATGTCCTGTTGCCGGAAACGGTCAGTAGTGAATCCTTTTCGGATCCGGTTACCGTTACTGGAAAGGCGAACGGGGCTTCGCGGGTTACTGTCGCCGGGAAACGGGTGCGACTCGACGATTCCGGGAAATTCAGCCACGAATTCGACGAGGCCGCGTCGAGTGTGACCGTGAAAGCGGCCGACCGGGCGGGCAACACCTCCTCGACCGAGGTCAGGATCGAGGTGGATCACCCCGGGATGCGTGCGGTGCACATGACCGGCCTTGCCTGGTCCAGTGACCAACTCCGCGAGCCGGTGCTGCGCATGGCCCGCCAGGGGGTCATCGACACCGTGGAACTGGACATAAAGGACGAGAGCGGTGAGATCCAGTATGACTCCGCGGTTCCGCTGGCCGAGCGGATCGGGGCCGACAAGGGGTACTTCGATGCTCGTAAGGCCATCGATCGGCTGCACGGCATGGGTGTGCGAGTGGTCGGCAGGCTGGTGGCCTTCAAGGACCCCATCCTCGCCGAGGCCTCCTGGAAGTCCGGCAACCGCGACCGGGTCGTCCGCACCGCGGCGGGTGGCCCCTACAACGGTGGTTACGGCGACTACTCCTTCACCAATTTCGCGAATCCCGCGGTGCGCGACTACAACATCGACGTCGCCGCCGAAGCGGCCCGGCTCGGATTCGACGACATCCTCTACGACTACGTGCGCAGGCCGGACGGCGACCGCGGCGGAATGCGTTTCGCCGGGTTGGAGAAAACGCCCTCGGAGAGCATCGCCGGATTTCTCCGGCAGACCCGCGAACGACTGCGCGAACACGACGCCTATCTCGGCGCCTCGGTGTTCGGCATCACCGTGACCAGGCCGGAGTCGGTGGGCCAGAACATTCCGAAGATCGCGGAACACGTCGATTACGTGTCTCCGATGATCTATCCCTCGCATTGGGGTCCGGGTGAGTACGGTGTCGCCGATCCCAACAACGAACCCTACAAAATCGTTAACCGTTCGTTGCGGGACTGGCTCGGCACGACGGAGGGAACCGGGTCCCAGGTGATTCCCTGGTTGCAGGACTTCAGTCTCGGGGTGCACTACGGTCCCGGGAAGGTGTCGGCCCAGATCGATGCGGCCAAGAACAACGGCATCGATTCCTTCCTGCTGTGGTCGCCGACCTGTGACTACACCGCGGCGGCCCTGTCGGCCGGTCCCTGACTCGGCTTTTTCGAGCGGGCTCCGCGAGAGGACGTTGCTCTCGTGACACCGTGACCGTCCGGGCGGACCGGGGCCGAACGCGGCTCCGGGAGCGCCTGGACGGTTCGGTGCCGCCGAACTCCACGGACGGCCGTTAGACTGAATCCGGCACCCCACGATCCTGGAGAGCACGCGTGAGCGTCCGGCCGATCCGGTTGCTCGGGGACCCCGTGCTGCGCGGTGGCTCCGCCGAGGTCGTCGACTTCGACAGCAGGCTGCGCGCGCTCGTACGCGATCTCTGGGACACGATGGAGAGCCACGGTGGTGCCGGGCTGGCCGCCCCTCAAGTGGGTGAACCGGTTCGGGTGTTCGCCTATCACTGCGCCGGTTACGCCGGGCATCTGGTGAATCCCTCGCTGCGTCCGCTCGACGAACAGCCGAACGAGGGGCCCGAAGGGTGTCTGTCCGTTCCGGAGGTCGATCGGCTGTGCCCGCGGTACCGCACCGTGCTCATCCGGGGCTGGAACATGCACGGCGAACCCGTCGAAGTCGTCGGTTCGGACCTGCTGGCGCGCTGTCTGCAGCACGAAACCGATCATCTCGACGGGTTGATCTTCCTCGACCGGCTCGACGAGAGTTCCGCCGGTCCGACCCGGCCCGAACCACCACAGTCCCGACCTACCCAGCACGACCCGGCCCAGCTCCACCCCGCAGAGCAAACCAGGGGAGATCGCTCGTTCGAGCGCGTCCGGCCGGTGGCGGAGCAGGACCCGTACTCGTCCTTCGGAGGAACACACTAGACATGCGCGTGGTATTCGCGGGCACTCCCGAACCAGCCGTGCCCGCACTTCGCCGACTGCTCGACTCGCGGCACGAGGTCGCGGCGGTGGTTACCAGACCCGACGCTCCCGCCGGGCGCGGACGCAGGCTGGTCCCCTCGCCGGTGCGCGAGTGCGCCGAGCGGCACGGCATCGAGGTGTTGACCCCCTCGCGGGCCTCGGACCCGGAGTTCCTGCGACGACTCTCCGAACTGGAGCCCGACTGCTGCCCGGTGGTGGCCTACGGAGCGCTGCTGCGGCAGGAGGCGCTCGACATCCCCCGGCACGGCTGGATCAACCTGCACTTCTCGCTGCTGCCCGCCTGGCGCGGCGCGGCACCGGTACCCGCCTCGATCAGGTACGGCGATGACATCACCGGTGCCAGCACGTTCCGGATCGTGCCCGAGCTCGACGCCGGGCCGGTTTTCGGCGTGGTCACCGAAGGGATCGCTTCCGACGACACCGCCGGTTCGCTGCTCGACCGGTTGGCCGTGTCCGGTGCCGAGCTGCTCGTGGCGACCCTCGACGCCGTCGAGGACGGGACCGCGCATGCCGAACCGCAACCGGCCGACGGGATCACCTACGCCCCCAAGATCACTTCCGAACAGGCCAAGGTCGATTTCGGGATGCCCGCCCAGGCCGTGGACCGGGTGATTCGTTCGGTGAGCCCCGATCCGGGGGCCTGGGCCTGGTTGGCGGAACACCGGCTCAAACTGGGACCGGTTACCGTGGTCGAGGCCGACTCCCCGGAACTGCGTGCGCTGCGACCGGGCGAGCTCCTCGTACAGCGCAAGCGAGTGCTGGTGGGCACAGCCACCGATCCCGTCCGGCTCGGTGAGGTGCAGGCCATCGGCAAGAAGCGCATGCCCGCCACCGACTGGGCACGCGGTGTGCATATCGAACAAGGAACCGTGCTGAAGTGAACCGCAAGCGTCCTGGTGCCAACTCCCGCCCGAAGAACTCCCGGCCGCCGAACCGGCGCGCCGAGCGGGCGAAACCGCCGACCGACGATCCCGCCCGCACGGCGGCGCTGGAGACACTGCGCGCAGTGCGGGAACGCGACGCCTACGCCAACCTCGTGCTGCCCGGGCTGTTACGGCAGTACCGGGTCAGCGGCAGGGACGCGGGACTGGCCACCGAACTCGCCTATGGGTCGGCCAGGGCACAGGGCCTGCTGGACGCGGTCATCGCCGAGTGCAGCGACCGCGCGCTGGACGAAGTGGATCCGCTGCTGCTGGACGCTCTCCGACTCGGCACCTACCAGATGCTGCGTACCCGCATCCCGGGTCACGCGGCCGTCGCGTCGACGGTCGACCTGGTGCGCGGCAATCGCGGTTCCAGACTGGCCGGTTTCGCCAACGCGGTGCTGCGCCGGGTCGGGGAACGCACGGAGTCGGAGTGGGTCGAACTGCTGGCTCCGGACCCGGAGTCCGACCCCGTGGGCCACACGGCGTTCCGCAACGCCCATCCCCGCTGGATCGCGCAGGCGTTCGCCGAGGCGCTGGACGACACCGGCGCGGAACTCGACGCCGCGTTGGCCGCCGACGACGCCCGCCCCGCCGTGCACCTCACGGCCCGGCCCGGCGAGATCAGCGCGGACGAGCTGGCCGCGATCACCGGCGGTGACCCCGCCCCTTACTCGCCCTACGGCGTCCATCTCGAAGCGGGTTCGGGCGATCCCGGGGAACTGGAACCCGTCCAGGAGGGCTTCGCCGCGGTGCAGGACGAGGGCAGCCAGCTCGCGGCGTTGGCGCTGACCAATGTCGATCTGGAGGGCCGGGACACCCGGTGGCTGGATCTGTGTGCCGGTCCGGGTGGCAAGGCGAACCTGCTGGGCGCGCTGGTCACCCTGGACGGCGGAACGCTCGACGCGGTCGAACAGGCCGAGCATCGTGCCGAGCTGGTCAAATCGGCCACGCGGGGGCTGTCGGTGAAGGTGCGCGTCGCGGACGGGCGTGATCCCGGCCTGTCCGGGACCTACGACCGGGTTCTGGTGGACGCGCCCTGCACCGGGCTGGGGGCACTGCGGCGCAGGCCCGAGGCGCGGTGGCGCAGACAGCCCGAGGACGTCGCCGATCTCGTGCGGTTGCAGCGCGAACTGCTGTCCGCCGCGGTGCGCCGCACCAGGTCCGGCGGGGTGGTGGCCTACGTCGTCTGCTCCCCGCATCCGGCGGAGACGACCGGTGTGGTCTCCGAGGTCGTCGCCGAGACCGGCGTGCGCCAGCTGGATGCCAGGCCGTGCTTCCCCGATGTCCCGCTGCTGGGGGACGGACCGTCCGTGCAACTGTGGCCGCACCGGCACGGCACGGACGCGATGTTCTGCGCGCTGCTGCGGGTCTGACCGTTCCTCGTTTTGGCAGCGGAGTCCGTGTATTCGCAGCCGAGCAACCGCTACGGAAGGTGGTTATGTCCTCCAGTCCCGTCGAGGTCACCCGAACAGGTGCGTCCACGTTCACCGCGACCAACGATCGCGGCGGCACCGTCGAGATCGCGGCCGGTGGCATGCCGGACGCGTTCACGCCGGGGGAGTTGTTGCTGGCCGCCATCGCCGGGTGCGCCCAACTCACCGGGCAGAACCTGCTGGTGCGGCGGCTCGGTGACGAGGCGCCGATCACCGCCCGGGCGGAGCGCACGGTCAGCGACCAGGACCCCGCGACCTTCGAGTCGGTGGGGGTTTCCTTCGAGGTGGATCTGTCGGGGATCGTCGACGAGTCCGAGCGGACGAAACTGGTCGAAGCCGTGCAACGCGCCATCGGCCGTCACTGCACGGTCAGTCGCAGTGTCGAGCGCGGTACTCCGATAACCTTCACGCTGCCGGGCTGACCACTCGCCGGCCGACCGGCCGCCGATCCGATCGGTGCTCGGCCCGGCGGTCGAGCTCTCCCCGGCCGGATACGGTTGGCGAGCCGGTGTGGTCCCGGTGTGGACGACGTTCGTAACCGGGCGCGGAGCGGAAGACGGGCGATGGAGTCAGTGACGAGGTTGGACGAGTACCGGAACTGGTTGGCCGCCGCCGTGGAACAGGCCCGTGCCGGGGAGGCGGCGGGTGGCATACCGATCGGAGCGGTACTGGTCGGCGAGCACGGCGACATCCTGGGGCGCGGTCACAACCGGCGGGTGCAGGACGACGATCCCACCGCCCACGCGGAGACCACGGCCTTCCGAGCCGCTGGCAGGCACCGAGGTTACGGCGCCACGACGATGGTGACGACGCTGTCGCCGTGCTGGTTCTGCAGTGGGCTGGTGCGGCAGTTCGGCATCGGCCGGATCGTCATCGGTGAGGCGCGTAACTTCTACGGTGGTCACGAGTGGTTGGCCGAGTGCGGCGTGGAGGTCATCCTGCTCGACGACGCCGAGTGCGTGCGCCTGATGGCCGACTTCATCGAACGGTCCCCGCGGCTGTGGTACGAGGACGTGGGCAGCTGAGGCCCACCGCCACACTGCCTTGCCCGCTTATCCGGCCGTCCTTACCTCGCCGTCACCGTCACCCGGCCGTCACACCCTGCCGCGCCCCGACGATTTCGCGAGAAATTGACGGCGATCGCGACGCTCGAACCCTCGCGATGCTCGAATCGGGCGACCGACCGACATCCACCCGGTGGAACCGTTCCTCCCCTTCCTGCCTTAGATTGTGGACCGTTTGTTCCGCGGTTTCCGGATGATGCGGGAGGAAAACGGGGTGCGGCAGCGCGTCGACGATACCGAGAGCGGATTACGCAGGGATCTCAGCAGCCGACAGGTCGGGATGATCGCCGTGGGCGGGGCGATCGGTACCGGTCTGTTCCTCGGATCCGGGCTGGCGATCTCCATCGCGGGTCCTGCCGTGCTGATCGCCTACGTGGTGGCTGCGCTGGCCGCGCTGGCGCTGGCCTACGCGCTGGCCGAGATGATGGTGGTACACCCCGAGGCCGGTGGTTTCGGAGCCATCGCGCACCGCTATCTCGGTGGAATGGCCGGATTCGTGCAGCGGTGGATCTACTGGGCCGCGCAGGTGGTCAACATCGGCAGCGAGGTAGTCGCGGCCGGGATCTACTTCCGGTTCTGGTACCCCGGGGTGCCGTTGTGGCTGCCGGTGGTGGCCTTCTCCGTGATCATGCTCGTGGTCAACGCGGCGGCCGTGCGCTACTTCGGCGAGTTCGAGTACTGGTTCGCCATGATCAAGGTGGTCACGATCGTGGTATTCATCCTGCTCGGCGCCGTCTACATCGTTTTCGGCCTGCCGGGCGCGTCCGCCACCGGCGTGAGCGCGCTCACCGCGCACGGCGGATTCCTGCCCAACGGCATCGGCGCCGTGTGGCTGGCGCTGACCGTGGTCACCTTCTCCTACCTGGGGACCGAGGCGGTCTCGGTCACGGCCTCGGAATCGCGCAACCCCACCCGCGACGTCCCCCGGGCGGCGCGGGGCATGGTGCTGCGGCTCGCGCTGTTCTACGTGCTCGGCATGCTCGTGATCGTGTCTATCCTGCCGTGGAACAGCTCCTCCGGTGGCGACGAGCTGACGCGGAGCCCGTTCGTGCGGCTGTTCGAGATCGCCGGGGTTCCCGCCGCGGCGGGCGTGATGAACTTCGTGATCCTCACGGCCGCGTTGTCGGCGATGAACACGAATCTCTACGTCACCGCCCGCATGACCTACTCGCTGGCCCGCGACGGCTACGCACCCCGCTGGTTCGCCGGACTCAGCGGGCAGGGCACACCCCGCCGGGCGTTGCTGCTCTCGGCTGTCGGGCTGGCGCTGGCAGCCGCGGTCTCGGCGTTCGCACCGAGTTCGGCGTTCCCGGTGCTGCTGGGCATCGCGCTGTTCGGCGCGCTGCTGACCTGGCTGATCATCTTCGCCAGCCAGCTGGCCTTCCGCCACAAGCGCGCCGCGGCGGGGCTGCCGAGTTCGCCGGTGCGACTGCCCGGAGCCCCGTTCACCACTGTGCTCGCCATGCTCTTCGTGCTCGCGGTGCTGTTGACCACACCGTTCACCGCCCAGTTCGGCATGGCCTGGAAGGCTGGCCTGCCCTTCGTGGCGTTGCTGCTGCTGGCCTACTGGCTGATCCGGCGCCGGGAGAGCCGCCGGGCCGGCGAGCCACACGCGGACGTCTGACGCACGGCGGGCGGTGGTTCAGGCCGAGCCGATGTGGTCGCGCGGGGTGAACGAGATCGCGGGCAGCGTCCGCGCCAGTTCCGCCCGGCCCTCGGCGGTCAGCAGCGGCCAGCCGGTCGCCCTGGCCAGCACCCGCGCCACGTGGGGGTGTCTGCGTACGTAACCGGCCAGCAGATCGGCGGTTTCGGACTCGTCGAGCACACGTTGCCGCGGATACCGGTAGTGCTGCCTGCCGACCCGGACCTCCACGGCCGGTGAGCTGGTGATGTTGCGGTACCACTGGGACCTGTCGCCCCAGCCGGAGACCACCACCACCTCACCGGAGTCCGGTCGGTACCGCGCCACTTCGAGCACCGTCTCCCGCAGCACTCCGCTGTTGCGACCACGGTGAACCAGGTACAGGAACCGGTGGCCGAGCAGCCAGCCGAGATCCCTGCGGTACAGCCGGACGGGGGCCCGCAGTATTCCGCGCAGTAGCCCGCTGGGGCCGTGTTGTGTGATGGGCACTTCCCGCCTCCGTCCGTTCGGTTTCGCTCGTCGGAAACGCTTCGCGGTGCCTCGGAGAACGGTTCGGTCACCGGGACACTTCGTGACCTTCCGCCTCGCGGCCGGTGGTTTCCACCGGGGAGCACCGCCCTCGCCCTACCCGAGGGCTATCATCCGATTGTGTCGAACCAGCCCATGATCGCGCCGTCCATCCTGTCCGCGGACTTCGCAAGGCTCTCCGAGGAGATGGCCGCTGTCGGCGGCCCCGGTCGCGGGGCCGACTGGCTGCACGTCGACGTTATGGACGCACACTTCGTTCCCAACCTCACGCTCGGCCTGCCGGTCGTCGAGTCGCTGCTGCGCAGTACCGGCACGCCGCTCGACTGCCACCTCATGATCGACGCCCCCGATCGCTGGGCGCCGGGCTACGCCGAAGCCGGTGCGTACAACGTCACCGTGCACGCCGAAGCCGCCGAGGACCCGGTGGCGCTGGCCAAGAACCTGCGTGCGGCCGGTGCGACCGCCGGGCTGTCCGTCAAACCCGATACGCCGCTGGAGTCCTACACCGACGTGCTCAAACACTACGACACCCTGCTGGTGATGTCGGTGGAACCGGGATTCGGCGGCCAGAAGTTCATCGAGCGGGTACTCGAGAAGGTCCGGACGGCACGCCGCATGGTCGACACCGGTCATCTCAATCTGCTCGTCGAGATCGACGGCGGCATCAACAGCGACACGATCGAACAAGCAGCCGAGGCGGGCGTGGACTGCTTCGTGGCCGGGTCGGCCGTCTACGGGGCCGAGGACCCCGTCCGCGCGGTCGAGGGCCTGCGTGCCCAGGCACGGGACGCATCGGCGCACGGTTCCGCATGAGCGGTTCGGACTGGTCCCGCGAGCCGGAGATCCTCGACGCCATGCGCCAGGCCGCCGAGCTCGGGCAGCGCGTACTCGGCAGCACCAGCCCCAACCCGGCGGTGGGCTGCGTGGTGCTGGACCGGCACGGGAACCTCGCCGGAACCGGGGCCACACGCCCCGCCGGTGGGGAACACGCCGAGGTCCTGGCGCTGCGGGAAGCCGGTGCGGCCGCTGTCGACGGCACGGCCGTGGTGACGCTGGAACCGTGTGCCCACACCGGCAGGACAGGCGCCTGCGCGGTGGCGCTGCGGGAGGCGGGCATCACCAGGGTGGCCTACGCGGTGGCCGACCCCAACCCGAGCGCCTCCGGGGGTGCTGCCCTGCTCCGCGAGGCCGGGGTGGACGTCGTCGGCGGCGTCGACGAGCAGGAGGTCGCCACCGGGGCGCTACGCCCCTGGCTGCACCGCACGCGAACCGGCCTTCCTCATGTGACCTGGAAGTACGCCGCGAGTCTCGACGGTCGTTCGGCCGCCTCCGACGGTACGAGCCAGTGGATAAGCTCCGAGCCCTCGCGTGCCGAGGTGCACCGCATCCGGGCACACCGCGACGCCGTGCTCGTCGGCACCGGCACCGTGCTGGCCGACGATCCGAGGCTGACCGCCAGGGACGAGCAGGGTGTCGCGCTGCCGGAACAACCGCTGCGGGTGGTCGTGGGTGATCGCGATATCCCGGAGTCGGCCAAGGTGCTCGACGACTCCGCCCCCACGATCCGGTTCGCGGGTGGTGATCCGGACCGGGTGCTGCGCTCACTGGCCGAACGGGGGGTGACGGCGGTGCTGCTGGAGGGTGGACCGACCCTGGCCGGGGCGTTCCTGCGTGCCGGACGGATCGACCTCGTGGAGGCCTTCGTGGCGCCCGCTCTACTCGGCTCGGGAAGTGCCGCGCTCGGCGACGCCGGGGTGGCGAGTATCTCGCAGGCGTGGCGCTTTCACTTCGAACGGGTCAGGATGTGCGGGCGGGACGTGTGGATCAGCGCTGTTCCGTCCGAGGGCTAAAGTGGGGGCAACGACCGCGGTTCGCTACGTCGTACGGGTAATGACTTCTCACTCGGAACACGTTGGGTACGGTTACCCCACGGGAAATCTCCCTACCGACGTCCCCCGAACGGCCGATTGGAACGCCCAAAGGAGGGTGCCACGTGTTCACCGGGATCGTGGAGGAACTCGGGGAGCTCGTCGCGGTCGAGCGATCCTCCGACGGCGCCCGACTCTCGCTGGCCGCCTCGGTGGTAACCGGTGACGCCTCGCCGGGCGATTCCATCGCCGTCAACGGAGTCTGCCTGACCGTGGTGCGGCTGACCGAGCACGGCTTCGACGTCGACGTCGTCGACGAAACCCTGCGCCGCTCCACACTGGGGAATCTCGCCACGGGCGACCGGGTGAACCTGGAACGTGCCATGGCGCTCGGCGACCGGCTCGGCGGGCACATCGTGCAGGGCCACGTCGACGACACCGCGACCCTCCTCGCGGCCGATGCCGACGGCCGCACCGAGTTCTCACTTCCACCCCACCTGGCGCATTACCTGGTGGAGAAGGGCTCCATCACCGTGGACGGGATCTCGCTGACCGTCGCCGGGCTCACCGAGGACGGTTTCAGCGTGGCCCTGATCCCCACCACCCTGGAAGTGACCACCCTGGGGCTGCGCTCACCCGGCGATCGGGTCAACATCGAAGTCGACGCGCTCGCCAAACACGTGGAGCGGCTGATGGCCCCACAACTCGACCGGCTCACCCGCACGGGAGCACCGCGTGCGGCGGACAATGGTGACAGTAGGGAGCAGGCGCGGTGAGTTCGAACGATTCCGTCCCGGACGGCCCCCCGGACAGCAGGGACGCCGAGCAAGTCGGCAACACGGCTTTCGCCGACATCGAGCGGGCACTGGCCGACATTGCCGCGGGCAGGCCGGTGGTCGTGGTCGACGACGAGGACCGGGAGAACGAGGGTGACCTGATCTTCGCCGCGGAGCTGGCCAGCCCGGAGCTGCTGGCGTTCATGGTCCGTTACACCTCGGGATACGTTTGCACCGCGCTGACCGGCGAGGACTGCGAGCGGCTCAACCTGCCCCCCATGTACCACGCCAACCAGGACCTGCGCGGTACCGCCTACACCGTCACCGTGGACGCCGCCTCCGGCGTGGGTACCGGCATCTCGGCCTCCGACCGCGCCCACACCATCAACGTGCTGGCCGCGCCCGACTCCACGGCCGAGGACCTCAACCGGCCGGGACACGTGGTGCCGCTGCGTGCCCAGGAGGGCGGGGTGCTGCGCCGCTCCGGCCACACCGAGGCCGCCGTCGACCTCGCGCGCCTGGCCGGGCTGCGCCCCGCCGGGGTGCTCTGTGAGATCGTCAGCGAAAAGACCGAGGGGGAGATGGCCAAACGCGACGAGCTGGAGGTCTTCGCCGCCGACCACGAGCTCGCGCTGATCACCATCGCCGACCTCATCGCCTACCGCAGGCGGTTCGAGAAGCAGGTGCAGCTGGTAGCCGAGGCACGCATCCCCACCGCGCACGGCACCTTCCGCACCTTCGGCTACGACAGTCTGCTGGACGGGATCGAGCACCTGGCGCTGGTGTACGGCGAGATCGGCGACGGCGAGGACCTGCTGGTGCGGGTGCACTCCGAGTGCCTGACCGGCGACGTGCTCGGCTCGCTGCGCTGCGACTGCGGCCCGCAGCTCGACGCCGCACTGGCCAGGGTGGCCGAGGCGGGCCGGGGCGTGGTGCTCTACATGCGCGGCCACGAGGGCAGGGGCATCGGCCTGATGCACAAGCTGCAGGCGTACCAGCTGCAGGACGCGGGAGCCGACACCGTCGACGCGAACCTGGCGCTGGGCATGGCCGTGGACGGCCGCGACTACGGGCAGGGGGCCCAGATCCTGGCCGATCTCGGTGTCCGCTCGATGCGGCTACTGACCAACAACCCCGACAAACGGGTCGGGCTGGAAAGCTACGGACTGCGTATCGTCGGCCGCGAGCCGCTTCCCATCCGCCCCAACTCGGAGAACCTGCGCTACCTGCGCACCAAACGGGACAGGATGGGACACGAACTGCAGTACCTGGACGAGGGGGAGGACTCCTCGATCGGCGGCGGCTCGGAGGTGACGGCATGAGCGGGGAAGGACGACCGCAGGTCTCGGTGCCCCACGCGCCTGATCTGCGAACGGCGATCGTGGCCATTCGCTGGCACGCGGATATCGCCGAGCAGATGTTGCGACGTGCCCTGCAGGCGGCCGAGCAGGCCGGTACCGCCGAGCCGAAGGTGGTTCGGGCGCCGGGCTCCATGGAACTTCCGGTGGTTTGCCAGCAGCTCACCCACGCCTACGACGCCGTGGTGGCGCTCGGAGTGGTGATTCGCGGCGGAACTCCGCACTTCGACTACGTGTGCGAGTCGGTGACATCGGGGCTGACCCGGGTCGCCCTGGACGAGTCCACCGCTGTCGGAAACGGTGTGCTGACCGTGGACAGTCGCGAGCAGGCGACGCTGCGCGCCGGGTTCGACGACTCGCTCGAGGACAAGGGTTTCGAGGCCACCGCGGCCGCGCTGGAGACCGCGCTGGTGCTGCGTGAACTCCGGGGTGACTACAGCAGCGAGCGAGGTTTCCTGTGAGCACCTCGGCGGGTACCGACAGTTTCGTGCAGGTGCGCCCCAAGCGGGTGCGCAACGTGGCCGTGCCCGCCGCGCTCGTGGTGTTCGTGGTCTGCGGCGTGGCCGCCGTGATGCTGCGCCGCACCTCGACCGGCTTGCTGCTGACGGTCTCCGACCAGGTGGCCATGGTCGGCATCGGCGCGGTGCTGGCCGGGCTCATCCTGCTGTCGATCAGGCCGCGACTCCGTGCCGACGCGAACGGCGTGGAGGTGCGTAACTCGATCCTGACCCACCGCTACGCCTGGTCCGACGTGCGGGGAGTGAGCTTTCCCGAAGGGGCCAACTGCGCGCGGCTGGAACTGCCCGACGACGAGTACGAGTCCATCTCCGCGATCCAGTCCTTCGACGGGGAGCACGCGGTGCGCGCCATGCGGGACCTACGTGCCCTGCGGCGGGAGATCGGCCACATTGATGGGTGATTACTCCCCGTCCAGCCCGTAGGGGGGCGGGTGGCGGAACCTCTCGCACGGCTCTCGCTGCGGTTCCCCCGACATCGGGTAGGTACTACACAACGTCGGGGGCGTCCTCGCGAGAGCCGCCCGGGAGAACCCGCGGCGGTGCCGATTGCGAGGGTGGTATCGGCGCTGTCGCGCCGATGAATGGTGTGCGGTTCGGCAGTGTCGGAGCTGAAGCACACCGACAACTCGCGTGGGGAATTCCTGTGCACCCACCGCGTGTGCCGTCGTTCGCCGATGCGCGAGAATGAGCACGGTGACATCGAATCGGTCGCCGCGCACACGGTGAGGGGAGAGATCGTGAGCTTGGCTCAGGAGCGCAACCTGCGGTTGGTCCGTGCCGACGAGACGGCCGGGCCGCACGTTCGGCTCGGGGACATCCGACTCCGCAACCGGCTGGTGACCTCTTCGAGCATACTCGGCTACGGCGTGGCCAACTCCAAGCTCATCCCCTACGGCATGAGCCCTGTCTCGCAGTTCGTGCCGCTGGACCGGTTCGGCGCCATAACCACCCGCACGGTCACCGTCGAGCCCCGTGAGGGGCACTTCACCACCCGCGACGTCTGGCCGCTGCGGGAGCTGCCCGGCCTGCTGAAACGCTACGGCAGGGCGCTGCAGCGGGTCGACGGCGGTTGGCTCAACGCCTTCGGCTGGTGCAACGTGGGCATCGACTCCTACCTGCGGGACTACTACCCGCGCACCCGCGGGCAGAACACGATCATCTCGGTCGGGGGATTCTCCACCGAGGAGTTCACCACGCTGGTGGACAAGATCAACAACGCTGTTCCGGCGGGCGACATCGCGGCGGTGGAGTTCAACGTCTCCTGCCACAACGTCAACTTCGACTTCAACGCGATCATCGAATCGGTGCTCGCCGAGGCGGTACCGCGCAGCAACCACCCGGTGATCCTCAAACTCTCGCCGGACTACGACTACCTGCAGCACGCCAAGCTGGCCGCGCGGCACGGCGTGTCGGCGCTGACCGCCATCAACACCGTCAAGGGACTGCGGCTGGATCCGGAGACCGGGAACCCGCTGTTGGCCAACGGTTTCGGCGGGCTCTCCGGGCGGGCGATCAAACCGATCGGGCTGCGGGTGGTCTCCGAGCTGCGCGACGCCGGTGTGACCCTGCCGATCATCGCCACCGGCGGCATCCGTAACTTCGACGACTGCCGGGAGTACTTCTGGGCCGGGGCCGACGCCGTGAGCCTCGGCAGCGCCGGTTGGTTCGCCAGCTACCCGGGCTACGCGCTCTCCCCGCTGTACGCGCTGCGTATCAGGGCGCTGCTGCGGCGGATCGAGAACTACCGTCCCCCGAGGCGCTGAGTTCCCGAGGGTCAGCTGAGTGCTGGGTAAGTCGGGTGTGGTCCTCCGCTGCGGGCACCGCAGCACGAGGTGCCTGCCCACCCCCTCAGAGCTCGATGTCGGTTCCGGACCACTTGTCGGCGTAGGTGATGTGTAGCTGGCTGTCCTCGCGAGGATCCTCGTGAAAGCGAAGCTCGTTGCACTGGTGCGCTTCGCCCGTCAGGGAGCGCATTCTGGGGCCTCTCGTCGCGAGTTCCAGGAACCACGTGCTCAGCTCCCGGAACAGCGGTGCGTTTCCGGTGAGCAGCAGTGTTTCCGCGTGTACGTGCTGCCGCAGCGGGTTCTGGTCCATCCAGTGCTCCTCGAAGGGAAGCACGTTCTCCTCGTCCGGAACATCACTCGCGGGAATTTCGGCCGTCTCCGGCCTGCCGTCGTCCAACCGGGCACGCACCTCCTTCCATCGCGAAGGGCGGAACTGCAGACCGCGATGCAGCAACAGCAGGTCCAGCTGCGGTTCGTCCGTAGCCAGCGGACAGCACCACTCGATGCATCGCGGCCAGCACTGCGGCGTGACCGGTGTCGGCCTGCCCCGCAGCGGGAAGTGCACCAGCGATCGTGGTGATCGCGCGGCCAGCAGCCATGCCATGCCGATCCGGTGGGCGGCGCGGGCGTCGAGCCGCATGTCGAACTCACCTTCTCGGTTCCTGAAGTCCCGCAGCACCACGTTCGGCGGGATGGGTCTGGGCCGGATCACCCGGTAGGAGTGCTTGCCGAGCCGCGCCCGGTGCACCGTGATCGGAAGTCGCATCCCGCGAATTCTTCCCCGGACCACGCGCTGTTGTCGTCCTGATTTTGATGGGCACTCCCTCGGCGGAACCTCTCGCGGCCTTCCGAAGCCCCGTCAATTTCCCAAGAAATCGCCGCGCCCTGTCGACGTGGGCCGAAACCCAACCACTCTCGCAGCAGGACCGACGGCGGGTTCTCTCGTGGTGCTCTCGCGAGGAAGGCCCGACGTGGCGTAGGTGCCTACTCGATGTCGGGTCTCCCCGCAGCGAGAGCCCGCGAGAGGTTCCGCCACCCGAACCGCCTACGCAAACAGAGTTCGCGCCTCCCAACAACGACCGGCTTGGTCAAGAGGGGGGTAACTGCACGTAGGCTGGGGGCGTGGCCGATCCGTCCACCTACCGACCAGCTCCCGGCACCATCCCGGACTCTCCGGGTGTGTACCGCTTCCACGACGGCGATGGCCGCGTGATCTACGTCGGCAAGGCGAAGAGTCTACGCAGCAGACTCTCGTCCTACTTCGCCGACCTCGCCGCGCTGCATCCGCGCACCCGCCAGATGGTGACCACCGCCACCGGGGTGCACTGGACCGTGGTCAACACCGAGGTGGAGGCGCTGCAGCTGGAGTACTCCTGGATCAAGGAGTTCGACCCACGCTTCAACGTCCGCTACCGCGACGACAAGTCCTACCCAGTGCTGGCGGTCACGCTGCACGAGGAGTTCCCCCGGCTGCACGTCTACCGCGGTCCCCGGCGCAAGGGGGTGCGCTACTTCGGGCCCTACCCGCACGCCTGGGCCATCCGCGACACCCTGGACACGCTGCTGCGGGTGTTTCCCGCCCGCACCTGTTCCAACAACGTGTTCAAGCGCCACGCCCAGATGGGCAGGCCTTGCCTGCTCGGCTACATCGACAAGTGCTCGGCCCCCTGCGTGGGCAGGGTGGAGGCCGACGAGCACCGCCGCATCGTGGACGAGTTCTGCGACTTTCTGGCAGGCCGCACCGACGCGATGACGCGCAGGCTGCGGGAGCGGATGGAGCAGGCCTCCGAACAGCTCGATTTCGAACGCGCCGCCAGGCTGCGCGACGACCTGGAGGCGCTGCGCCGCGCGATGGAGAAACAGGCCGTGGTGCTCGGGGACGGTACCGACGCCGACGTGGCGGCCTTCGCCGAGGACGAACTCGCCGCCGCCGTGCAGGTCTTCCACGTGCGCGGCGGCCGGGTGCGCGGCCAGCGCGGCTGGGTCATCGACAAGGTGGAGCGCACCGAGACCGCCGAGCTGGTCGAACATTTCCTGACCCAGTTCTACGGCGAGCAGGCAGCGCTGGCCGATCAGGCCGACGCGGGCGGCACACCGGTGCCCCGCGAGGTGCTGGTTCCCGAGCTGCCGGAGGACTCCGAGGCGGTGGCGCAGTGGCTCGGCAGGCTGCGCGGCAGCAAGGTGGGATTGCGTGTCCCGCAGCGGGGTGACAAACGAACGCTGCTGGAGACGGTGCGCACCAACGCGCAGGAGGCGTTCAAGCAGTACAAGCTGCGCAGGGCGGGGGACATCAACGCCCGCTCGGCGGCGTTGCAGGAGCTGCAGGACTCGCTCGGGCTGGACAGCGCGCCGCTGCGGATCGAGTGCGTGGACGTCAGCCACGTGCAGGGCAGTGATGTGGTCGCCTCGCTGGTCGTCTTCGAGGACGGGGTGGCCCGCAAGTCCGAGTACCGGCGGTTCTCCGTGCGGGGCGGTGGTGAGGGCGGGGACACCGCCGCCATGGCCGAGGTGGTTCGACGCAGGTTCAACCGGTACCTGCGCGAGACCGGCGCCGAGCAGCCCGAGCAGGTGCCTGACTCCTCGGCGGAGGCCGTGGACGCGAGCCCTGTCGCGAACACCGGCTCTCTCCCGGGCACCGGCTCGGTCGAGGTGACCGACGGTGCCGAGGTGGGTGAGGGCACCGGTGAGAGCCACGGCACGGGGGAGAGCCACGGCACGGGGGAGAGCCAGGGGCTCGATTCCACGGGGCACGAGCAGTCCCCGGGGGTGGATCCCGAGACCGGCAAACCCCGCAAGTTCGCCTACCCGCCCAACCTGCTGGTGGTCGACGGTGGGGCGCCGCAGGCCAACGCCGCCGCCGACGAGCTGGCCGAGCTCGGCATCACCGATGTCGCCGTGATCGGGCTGGCCAAACGCCTGGAGGAGGTGTGGTTGCCCGCCGAACCGGAGCCACTGGTCCTCTCCAGGACCAGCGAGGCGCTCTACCTGCTGCAGCGGGTCCGGGACGAGGCGCACCGCTTCGCGATCGCCTACCACCGCAAGCAGCGGTCCAAGCGGATGACCGACTCCGAACTGGACGCCGTGCCGGGGTTGGGGCAGGTGAAGAAGAAGGCGTTGCTCAAGCACTTCGGGTCGCTGCGCAAGATCCGGGCTGCCACGATCGAGGAAATCAGCGCCGTACCGGGTTTCGGCAGGCGAACGGCCGAGGCGGTGCACGGTGCGTTGTCCGGTGCGGCGGAGACCGGCGCCGCGTCGGATGCGGCTGGCTCGGACGCAGCGGGGTCGGATGCGGCGGGGTCGGATGCGGCGGGGACCGAAACCGTGGCGAACGAAGCCACCGGAACCGGATCCTCGGGGAAGGTGGCCGGGTCGTCGGATTCCGGCGATTCACAGGGACGGAACATTTCCAGCACCGTCACGGAACCGACGGGCGATGTCCGGGGATCCGAACCGGGCACCGCGAGGAACCGCGACGGTACAGCAGGGGGTTGAACAGTGACCGAAGAACACGGCGGCATCGAGGTGGCGGTCGTCAGCGGCTTGTCCGGGGCGGGCCGCAGCACCGCCGCGAAGTGCCTGGAGGATCTGGGCTGGTTCGTGGTGGACAACCTGCCCCCCGAACTGATCTCGACCATGGTCGAACTCGGTGCGCGTTCCAGTGACGCCATAACCCGGGTGGCCGTGGTCATGGACGTCCGCAGCCGGGCCTTCACCGAGGATCTCGGTTCGGTGATCAAGGATCTCGACGCGCGTGGCTACAAGCCGAAAGTGCTGTTCCTGGAAGCCACCGACGAGGTGCTGGTCCGCCGGTTCGAACAGGTCCGGCGCGGTCATCCCCTGCAGGGCCAGGGCAGGCTCGCCGACGGCATAGCCGCCGAGCGTTCGCTGCTGTCCAAGCTCCGTGCCGAGGCCGATCTCGTGCTGGACACCACGGGCCTGTCGGTGCACCAGCTGCGGAGCAAGATCGAGGACGCGTTCGGGACCGAGGCGGGTACCAGAACGCAGGTGACCGTGCTCTCCTTCGGCTACAAGTACGGCCTGCCGATGGACGCCGATCTGGTCATGGACTGCCGCTTCCTGCCCAATCCGTTCTGGATACCGGAGTTGCGCGAGTTCAACGGCAACGACGACGAGGTGCGCAACTACGTGCTGGGGCAGGAGGGGGCCGAGGAGTTCCTCGACAACTACCAGCGGTTGTTGCGGCTGGTGGGAACCGGCTACCAGCGCGAGGGCAAGCGCTACCTGACCCTGGCGATGGGCTGCACCGGCGGCAAGCACCGCAGCGTGGTGCTCACCGAGGAGCTGGCCCGACGACTTTCCGATGACGACGGGATGACCGTCAAGACGGTGCACCGTGATCTGGGACGTGAGTGAGGGTCCCATCGCGGTCGTCCGAGCGGCGTCCCGGATCGGTCGGGCCGGGAAGGAGCCGGGGATCACCACGTCCCGGGCGATGAGCACGTCACATCTCGCTGTCTCGTGTTTCGTTGTCTCGGGTGTCGCCCGATCGTGAGCCGCGGTTAAGTGCTCGGCGCGGCCCGTGAACCCGGCGCGCTACCGGGTTGTCGATCGGTTCGTTCGAGGGTGGAAGGGAGCAGCGTGGAGACCAGTGGTACGACCACGTGGCCGGATCGGCCGCGTGCCGTCGCCCTCGGAGGCGGACGGGGCTTACAGGTGAGCCTGGCCGCGTTGCGGCGAATAACCACCGACATCACGGCCGTGGTGACCGTCGCCGACGACGGTGGTTCCTCGGGCAGGTTGCGTCGCGAGCTCGGCATGCTGCCGCCGGGTGATCTCCGCAAGGCGCTGTCGGCGCTGGCGGGCGACTCGGGGTCGAGCCACACCTGGGCGCGACTGTTCGAGCACCGCTTCGGGGGCAACGGCGCGCTGGCGGGCCACGCGGTCGGCAATCTGCTGTTCGCGGGGCTGCTGGAGGTGTTGGGCGATCCGATAGCCGTGCTGGACGAGGCGTGCCGACTGCTGGACGTGCGGGGGCGCGTACTGCCGATGTCCGCGGAGCCGCTGGACATGGAGGCCGATGTCACCGGGCTGGACGAGGATCCCGCCGCGGTGCGCACGATCCGGGGCCAGGTGGCCATCGCCAGTACGCCGGGCCGGGTGCGCCGGGTGCGGCTCAACGCGGTCAACGGGCAGCGGCACGAGCCGCGTGCCGCTCCCGAGGCGGTACAGGCGGTGCTGGACGCCGACGTGGTGCTGTTGGGGCCCGGTTCCTGGTTCACCAGTGTGCTGCCGCATCTGCTGGTTCCCGAGTTGCGCGACGCGTTGGTCAACACTTCTGCTCAGCGGATCGTGGTACTCAATCTTGTCCCGCAACCGGGTGAAACAGCGGACTTCTCACCGGAACAACACCTGGACGTGATCTCCGAACACGAGCCAAAACTGCGGGTAGACGCGGTATTGGCCGATTCCGAAGCGGTACCGACGCCGGATCGGCTTCGTGCTGCGGCGACCGGACTTGGTGCGCAGACTTTGCTTGATCGAGTCGCTGCCGCACCCGGTTCGGCGAAGCACGAACCGGATGCTCTCGCGGCGAGTCTGAAAGCCGCACTGGAGAGGAGGACGGACCGGTGGCTATGACCGCGGCGGTCAAAGACGAACTGAGCAGGTTGCCGACGACCAAGGCGTGCTGCCGCAGAGCCGAGGTGTCCTCGCTGCTGCGTTTCGCGGGCGGGTTGCACCTCGTCGGTGGGCGTGTGGTGGTGGAGGCCGAACTCGACTCCGGTTCCACCGCGCGCAGATTGCGGCGCGAGCTGCACGAGCTCTACGGCTATCACTCCGACGTGCACGTGATCACCTCCGGCGGGCTTCGCAAGGGAACCCGCTACGTGGTGCGTGTCGTGCGCGACGGTGAAGGCCTGGCCCGGCAGACCGGGTTGCTCGACCCGCGCGGCCGCCCGGTGCGGGGCCTGCCCTCGCACGTGGTCTCGGGTGGCGTGTGCGACGCGGAGTCCGCCTGGCGGGGCGCGTTCCTGGCGCACGGTTCGTTGACCGAACCCGGCCGCTCCTCGGCGATGGAGGTCACGTGCCCCGGCCCGGAGGCCGCGTTGGCGCTGGTCGGAGCGGCCCGTCGGCTGGAGGTCCAGGCGCGTTCCCGCGAGGTGCGCGGCACCGATCGGGTCGTGGTCCGCGACGGCGACGCCATCGGGGCGCTGCTGACCCGGCTCGGCGCGCACAACAGCGTGATGACCTGGGAGGAGCGTCGAGTGCGCCGCGAGGTGCGCGCCACGGCCAACCGACTGGCCAATTTCGACGACGCCAACCTGCGGCGTTCCGCGCGTGCCGCCGTGGCTTCCGCCGCGCGGGTGGAACGCGGGCTGGAGCTGCTGGGCAGCTCCGTGCCGGAACACCTGATGGTGGCGGGTAGGCTCCGGCTCGCACACCGGCAGGCCTCGCTGGAGGAGCTCGGTCAGCTCGCCGATCCGCCGATGACCAAGGATGCCGTGGCCGGCCGGATCCGGCGGCTGCTGGCGATGGCCGACAAGCGGGCCAGGGAGCTGAACCTGCCCGACACCGAGTCGGCGGTGACCGCCGAACTGCTCGAGTCCGGTGTGGACGGAATGCTTCGCGAGGAACAGCACGACTGACCGGCGCCCGGCAGGAGAACCACGCGACAGCCAGAGCGGCAGCGGATATTCCGCAGAGTGACTCCCGCGGCCGGCGAACCCCCGATTCGCCGGCCGCGATTCGCCAACCGCGATTCATCGACGGTGACTCCGCGGCAGTGACTCTTCGGCAGCGATTCGACGGAGTTCGGTTTCGCCCGCGCGACGTTACGTCGTATGATGCTTTCGGGTGAGTAACGGTGGTGCGAGTGCTTTCCGGTACTGCTGTTCGTCACCCGTGGAAGTGAATTTCCACCGATGTTTGTGAATCGTTACAGTCGTGTTTCCCATCGGTTCTGTCCGGATCGACCCGTCCCGCGAAGTGGGAAATTCGATGTCGGGCGGCCGTTCGTCCCGGGGCGACGCCGCGGCCCGTCGGCGCGTGAGCCGATGAGTGGCGCGGCGATGTCGTGGTGTGGCGTCTCCCGAGTTCGTAACAGGGGCGAGTCGGGCGATAGGGTCGATGACGAGTCCATATGACCGCCACCTGCCGACGATTCGGCAGGGTAAGTCGCGAGGAGAGATCGGCGTGACCGTTCGCGTAGGTATCAATGGCTTCGGCCGGATCGGACGCAACTTCTGGCGTGCGGCAGTTGCCAGCAAGCACGATATCGAGGTCGTGGCCGCCAATGACCTGGGCGACGTCGCAACCATGGCGCACCTGCTCAAGTACGACAGCGTGCTCGGCCAGGTCCCCGGAGAGGTCACCGTGACCGACGAGGGGATCGAGGTCGGCGGCAAGAGCATCAAGATCCTCGCCGAGAAGGATCCGGGCAAGCTGCCGTGGGGAGACCTCGGTGTCGACGTCGTGGTCGAGTCCACCGGACTGTTCACCAAGGCCGAGGACGCCCGCAGGCACGTGGACGAGGGCGGCGCGAAGAAGGTCATCGTCTCGGCACCCGCCAAGGGCGAGGACCTCACCGTCGTGCTCGGCGTGAACGACGAGTCCTACGACGGCACCCAGACCGTGCTGTCCAACGCCTCGTGCACCACCAACTGCCTGGCCCCGATGGCGAAGGTCCTCAACGACAGCTTCGGCATCGAGCAGGGCATGATGACCACGGTGCACGCCTACACCGCCGACCAGAACCTGCAGGACGGCCCGCACAAGGACCTGCGCAGGGCGCGTGCGGCGGCCGTCAACGTGATCCCCACCAGCACCGGTGCGGCCAAGGCGATCGGCCTGGTGCTGCCCGAGCTCAACGGCAAGCTCGACGGTTACGCCATGCGCGTGCCGGTCCCGACCGGTTCGGTCACCGACCTGACCGCCACCCTCAAGACCAACGCCACCGAGGAGCAGGTCAACGAGGCTTTCAAGGCGGCTGCCGCCGACGGCCAGCTCAAGGGCATCCTCCGCTACACCGAGGAGCCGATCGTTTCCAGCGACATCGTGGGCGACCCCGCCTCCACGATCTTCGACGCGCCGCTGACCAAGGTCATCGGCAACGAGGTCAAGATCGTCGGCTGGTACGACAACGAGTGGGGCTACTCCAACCGCCTGGTGGATCTGGCCGACCTCGTCGGTTCCAAGCTTTCCTGATCTCCCTCGGCCCCCGGGCGACCCCGCCCGGGGGCCGAATTGTCCCATCACCCCTTGTGATCCCTCACCCCTTGTGATTCAGGCGAGGAGCTGCAGGCTTGAAGAATCTCGACGACTTGCTCGGCGAGGGGGTTCGGGGCAGGTACGTCCTGGTGCGTGCCGACCTGAACGTCCCGCTGGACGGCGAAACCATTACAGACGACGGTCGGGTCCGGGCCGCCCTGCCGACGATCGAGAAGTTGACCGGCGCGGGCGCCCGCGTGGTGCTCACCGCCCACCTCGGCAGGCCGGACGGCGCCCCGGACGACCGCTACACGCTCTCCCCGGTGGCGCGCAGGCTCGGTGAGCTGCTGGGCTCCGAGGTCGCGTTGGCCGAGGACGTGGTCGGCAGCTCGGCGCACCAGGTGGTCGGCGGACTGGCCGACGGCGGGGTCGCGGTACTGCAAAACGTGCGTTTCGACCCGCGCGAGACCAGCAAGGACGACGCCGAACGCGGGCAACTCGCCGACGCCCTGGTCGAACTGGTCGGAACCGGGGCCGCCTTCGTCTCGGACGGTTTCGGGGTGGTGCACCGCAAGCAGGCCTCGGTCTACGACCTCGCCACCAGGCTGCCCGCCTACGCCGGGGGGCTGGTGCTCAGCGAGGTCGAGGTGCTGCGCACCCTCACCGGCGACCCGCGCAGGCCCTACGTGGTGATGCTCGGCGGCTCCAAGGTCTCCGACAAGCTCGGCGTCATCAACGCACTGCTGCCCAAGGTGGACCAGCTGGTCATCGGCGGCGGCATGGCCTACACCTTCCTCGCCGCCATGGGCCACTCGGTGGGCGACTCGCTGCTGCAGCAGGACCAGATCGCCACGACGAAGCAGCTGCTCGACGAGCACGGTGACAAGCTGGTGCTGCCGGTAGACGTCGTGGCCGCCGACCGGTTCGCCGCCGACGCGAACACACAGGTCGTGCCGTCCGACTCGATCCCGCAGGGCTGGCAGGGCCTGGACATCGGCCCGCGCACCGTGGAGCGCTACGCCGAGATCCTCGGTTCGGCCGCCACGGTGTTCTGGAACGGCCCCGCCGGTGTGTTCGAGTTCCCCGCCTTCGCCGAGGGCACCAGGGGCGTCGCGCGAGCCGTCGCCGATTCCGAGTCGTTCAGCGTCGTGGGCGGCGGCGACTCCGCCGCCGCGGTGCGCACGCTCGGACTGGACGAGCAGCGGTTCTCGCACATCTCCACCGGTGGTGGGGCTTCACTGGAGTTCCTGGAGGGCAAGGACCTGCCGGGAGTGGCCGTACTGGAGGGTCGGGCATGAGCAAGTCCAGGCAGCCGCTGCTGGCGGGCAACTGGAAGATGAACCTCAACCACCTCGAGGCGATCGCGCTGGTGCAGAAGATCGCCTTCGCCCTGCCGGAGAAGTACTTCGACAAGGTCGAGGTGGCCGTGATCCCGCCGTTCACCGATCTGCGCAGCGTGCAGACCCTGATCGACGGCGACAAGCTGCTGCTGCGCCACGGTGCGCAGGACGTTTCGCAGCACGACTCCGGTGCCTACACCGGTGACGTGTCGGCTCCCATGCTGGCCAAGCTCGGCTGTGACTACGTCGTCGTCGGCCACTCGGAGCGCCGCGAGCACCACGGCGAGACCGACGAGCTGATCAACCGCAAGGTCCGCGCCATCCTCAAGCACGAGATGTCGCCGATCCTGTGCGTCGGTGAGGGCTCGGACGTGCGGGAGGCGGGCGATCACGTCTCGTACTGCACGAACCAGCTCATCGAGGGGCTCAAGGGGCTCAAGCAGGAGCAGGTGCGCCGTGCGGTGATCGCTTACGAGCCGGTCTGGGCCATCGGCACCGGCAAGGTGGCCACCGCCGAGGACGCCCAGGAGGTCTGCGGGGCGCTGCGTGCCGCGCTGACCGACAAGTACGGCGCCGAGATCGCCGAGGAGGTGCGCGTGCTCTACGGCGGTTCGGTCAAGTCCAGCAACATCGCCGACCTGGTCGGCCGGGACGACGTGGACGGCGCGCTGGTCGGCGGTGCCAGTCTCAACGGCGACGAGTTCGCCAAGATGAGCGCGCTGGCCGCGGGCGGACCGCTGCCCTGATCCGTTCCCGAGCACGTTCGGGAGTCCCGGCGCGAAATGTCAGGGTTGCCGGGCGGCGTGGCGATTTCGCGAGAAATTGACGCCGCCCGGGATCCAGGGGCGGGAGAACCCACGGCGGTGCTGGTTGCGAGGGTGGTTGTTCGGGGCCGGGGCGCCGAGGTCCGGGCGGAATACCGATCCGGCGGACGTAAATCGAGAGCCTACGATGCCAACGGTGGTCCACGGCGGCGAGTCGGTTCGGTAGGCTTGCCACGAACCGTGATGCGAACGAGGACGTTATGACACTTTTGTTGCAGATCATGGTCCTGCTGACCAGCATCCTGCTGGTGCTGCTCGTGCTGCTGCACCGGGCCAAGGGCGGCGGGCTCTCCTCGCTGTTCGGCGGCGGCATGCAGTCGAGCCTGGCCGGGTCCAGCGTCGCGGAGAAGAACCTGGACAGGATGACGTTGTTCGTCATCGCGCTGTGGGTGATCTCCATAATCGGCACCGGCTTGCTGATCAAGATGGGTGCCTCCTGACGAGCACGCGCGCGGTCGGGGCGCGGCCCCGGCCGCGTACTCGTACGGTCTCGGTCCACACGATGTCGACCGGAACGATGGTGGGACGGTGGGTGAAAGCGGATGACTGGTGGTAACTCGATACGTGGCATGCGCATCGGGTCGAGTTCGAGCGGTGCCGAGGTCGACCGTGGCGAGGCGGCCCCCCGACAGCGGGTCGCCTACTGGTGTGACAAGGAGCACCTGACCGAGCCCTCGTTCGCGATGGACGCGCGAGTTCCGGAGACCTGGGAGTGCTCGCACTGCGGACTTCCGGCCGGGCGGGACCGGGAGAACCCGCCGTCGCCGAAGCGCAACGAGCCTTACAAGAGCCATCTCGCCTACGTCAAGGAACGACGCAGCGACGAGGACGGCATGGAACTGCTCGACGAGGCGCTGCGCAAGCTGCGGCAGCAGCGCGGCCGCCCCGAGGGCTGAGCCGACGGCGCTCCGTCACTCCTCCTTCCTGCCGTCCCTTCCCCGGGCGTTTCCGCCGTAGGTCGGTTTCCGGGGGCCGCTCGGTCTTCGTTGGTTGCGTCGTCGAGGAGTCAACGACCTTCGTGTCGGGACGGGTTCAGCCGACCGGCTCGCGCTCGCGCAGCGTCTCGCGCGCTTCCATGAGCGCGAAGCCGAGCAGGTTCAACCCCGGCCACCGCTCCGGATCGCCCGCCGCCGGGTTGTCGGCGGCCAGGCCGATGCCCCACACCTTGTCGCGCGGGCTGGCCTCGACCAGCACCCGAGCGCCGGTGCTGCGCAGGAAGCGGCGCGGTTCCTCGTGCTGGCCGAACTTCGCCACGTTGCCCGCCACCACGGCGGCGAACCGTTCCCGCTCCCACTGTTGTTGGTCGAAGCCGCGCACCTTGCGGCCCAGTGTTTTCGCGCGGTGCGGGTGCTCGGCGGCCAGGATCCGCTCGGCCATCTCGTCATCACCGAACAGCCGCGCCTTGCGCCACATCATGAAGTGCTCTGCGGTGGCGAAGACACGATCGTGCGCGGTGAACGGCGCGGGCCACCACTGACTCAAGCAGCCGCGCCCCGCACTGCCGTCCCGCTCCGGACGATTTCCCCAGAAGAACACGAACTTCGTGCGCACGTCCTGCCGCATCCGTTCGACCAGCTCGGCGACGTTCCGAGGCCGTGCCGTGTTGCCCGCTGCCTCGTTGTACCCGTGCGTGGCGGACTCGTTGGTGGGCATGTGGATGATGCTACTTTCCCTCGTTGTCTTCGACGGAACTTTTCTTCGTTCGCTGAGCGCCCCGGTTCGGTGGTTTTCGGGACGATGGCGGCTCTTCCGGGGCTTCGCTGAGCTCGTTTGCCTGGAAGAGCCGCTTGTTCCGCCGAACCTCGACCCCGTGAATCGGGTGTTCGCAGACGTTCGTGTGCGGAACGCGTCGTGCTTGTCCGAAGTCACACCTCGCCCGTGAAGTAGACCGTGTTCGCGGCGAACACGTTGGGCTGCACGCTGACCTGCAGCTTGCCGGGTTCCTCGGAGATGGTGAAGACCATGGTGTAGGTGACGTCGCCGCCCGGCGGGAGTTGGGTGTTCGGGAGCTGGTCGCCGGCGGCGTAGTTCTGCTGGGCGACCTTGCCCGCGTGCTGTGCGGTGATGTTCACCGAAGCGACGTTGTACTCGGCGTCGCCGTTGTTGACCACGTGCACGTCGAACTGGACGTATCGCTTGCCCGCGTCCGGCTGCAGGAACTGGTTGCTCTCGGTGTAGGGGCTCGGCTTCGAGATGGAGATCGTTTCGCCGCCGCGCCAGGTGTGCTTCTCACCGAAACCGAGTTTCACCGGGGAGTCGGAGGAGCCGGACTCCGTCGATTCCGTCTTGGACGATCCGGACTGTGTAGCGGTCGAGCCGTTCGAGGTCGGTGCGGGCTGTACGGATGTGCCCGGTTCGCTGTTGGTGGCACCCGTGGCTTCCCCGCTACTTTCGATGGTGCTGACCAGCGCTGCCTGAACCACCACGGTGATCACGATCGCCAGTACACCCAGTCCGGTGCCGATTCCGGCCATCACTTTCCTGGTGCCGAACAGGGCGATGGCCCCCAGAACGATCCCCACGAAAGCGGCAACGGCGGTCAGGATGTTCAGAATCGGGATTATCGAGCCGCATGCCCCGATGATCCCCAGCACCAGGCTCGCCACCGCGAGACCGGAGAACTTTCCGCTGCGCTGTTGCGGCGGTACGGGCATGTAGGTCATTTTGCTTTTGCCTTTCGTCCGATGCGGACTGTCCGTGCGAGGGGCGTCAATTTCTCGCGAAATCGCCGCGCCCTTGGGTTGATGTGGCCTTGTGTTCGTCAATTTCCCGCGAAATCGCCGCCGCCGAGGCCGACGTCGGGAAACGACCATGAGCGACGCCGCGCGCGTGTCCCCGGTGCGTGAGTCGGATGCATTGCCGCATGGTGGTTCTTCGGCGCGCCAGCGCCGAAACGACCACCTACGCAGCCAGCACCGCTGCGGGTTCTCTCGTGGTGTTCTCGCGAGGACGGCCCCGACGTTGTGTAGTACCTACCCGATGTCGGGGCACCCGCAGCGAGAGCCCGCGAGAGGTTCCGCCAAGTGAGTCCCGCGCCAACCGGAACCGAGAAACTCTGGTTATCGGCCGCGGATCCTTCGTCCGTATTGGCTCTCGGGGTGGATAATGGCGTCGGCCACGCGACCCCCGGCGTCCTTGGCGCCGCCCGCGAAGTTCAGCGTGCCCTTGGTGTTGGCGCTGGCCGCCACGCCGTGCCAGTACCTGGCTTCGCGTTCCCAGCGCACTGTGGACAGCAGGTGGAGCAGCTCGTCCTCGGTGATCGTGCCGCCGTTGGTGGCCCAGCCGGTCGCCTGGTGCGCGGCGATGCCGATGCCCGCCAGCACCGCGGGGGCGGACACGGCCGAGCGGGTGAGGAAGGGGTCCCGCAGCGTCGAGATGAGCCTTGACAACAGCGGAACGAGCCTGCGAGTGGCCTGTTCGGCGGTGACTCCCTCGGGCAGTTCCTCGTCCCGGAGGGTCGATCCCGAACGCGCGAGCCCCGCCCTGCCGAACAGCGTGCACACCACCAGCGCACGCAGCGCCGAGAGAGTGACGACCTCGGGCGAGGATGCCTTGAGCTGCCTGCCCCTGGTCTCGACGAACTTGCCGAACGGCACGGACTCGCCGTGGCGTTCGATCCGCACGTTGTCGATCACCAGGTGGGCCAGCCTGGTGCCGAAGTCGCGCTGGTCCATCGACATGGCCAGGTTCTTGGCGACCGTGATGCCCTCGACGTTGCGGTCGTAGAAGATCTGCCGCGCCTCCTTGACATCCAGGCCCCAGAACAGTTCGAAGGGCACCCGTATCCGGGTCAGCGCGTCGATGGTGAGTCCGTAGCGCTCGGGTGAGTCGTAGAGCTCGTGCCAGGCGGCGACCTGCGTCTCGCCGTCGATGGCCACCACGGGCGAGCCGGGGGCGATGGACACCGTTCGCATGCCGGTTCCGGCGACGAGTTCCTCGCCGATCGAGGCGAGCTGGGAACCCAGCCAGAGCGTGACCGGGGGTGTCGACCACGCGGCCCCCAGGTCGCCTTTCACCCCGGCGGCCATGTAGCCGGCGTAGGAGGCGACGTTGCGGCCCTTGCTGGTGGACCGCAGCATCCGCTGCACCAGCCCGCGCACTTCGGCGTGCCTGCGCAGCGTGCCGGAGGCGTGTTTGAGCGCCTGCTGGTTCTCCTGCGATTTCGGGGAGGGGACCAGCTGCAGCAGGGTGGGCAGTCCGAGCGCGCCGATCACCGCTTCCGGGCGGAACGGGGTGACGTGCAGCCGGATGCCCTCCGTTTCGCTGGTGGGCATGGGGATGGACATGGCGTTCCTCTCTCGTGGAGCGGGTTTGGCCTCTCTCGGGGAAGGGCTCTGGCTTCTCTCTAAAGCAGGTCTGGGGTGCGATCGCCTGACAACCGGCCGCGTTGAAAGCGTGATCATAAAACCATAAGCTGAAAGCACTGTCAAACGTGTTTACAGATTTGATCGATGTTGTAGGCTGTTTACGGCTCGGCTCCCGGAACAGGACAGGACCTCGCGATGCCCCAATCAGCCGCGCAGCTGACCGCTGCCGAGATCTCCCGCATCGCGGGGGTGACCCGGGCGACGGTCAGCAACTGGCGCCGACGCCACCCGGACTTTCCGGCGCCGGTGGGTGGAACCGACAGCAGTCCCGCCTACGACGCCGAACAGGTGCGGACCTGGCTGTCGGAGCGGGGCCAGCTCCCGCGACGAACACCACGGGAGGAACTGCGCGACACGCTGCGCACAACCGGGGACGAGATCGGCGGCCCGGCTGTCCGATTGCTGCCGCTGCTGACAGCGTTGGCCGGGCTCGACGATTCCGAACGCGCCCTGATCGCGGGTTCGCCCGAACCGAGGCAGTGGGAGCTGCTGGACCGGGCGATGACCGAAAACCTCACCGAGAGCTCGGGGGTACGCGGGCCGCTTCCGGACGAGGTCCCGGCGACGGTGCTGCGCTCGCTGCTGGAGTGCGTGGCCGCCGACGGTGTGCTCGCCGCGCTGGACGTGCTCACCGAGGTGATCAGCGAGGATCCGGAGACCGGTACCAACCCGACACCCCGGCCGTTGGCCGAGCTGATGGTCTCGCTATTGGCTCCCGGCGAGGAGCGTTTCCCGAAGTCCGTTTTCGACCCGGCCTGCGGCGCGGGCGGGCTGCTGCTCGCGGCGGCCGAAGCCGGTGCCGCCGAGGTGTTCGGTCAGGAGGTTCACGACTCGCTGGCGGCGCTGAGCTCGGTTCGGCTCGACGTCGCGAGCTCGGCCGAGCGGGTGATCCGCACTGGAGACAGCCTCCGCGCGGACGCCTTCCCTCGGTTGCGTGCCGCCGGAGTGGTCGGCGTCCCGCCGTACGGCGTACGGGACTGGGGCCACGAGGACGTCGCCTACGACCCCCGCTGGGTGTACGGGCTGCCGCCGAAGTCGGAGTCCGAACTGGCCTGGGTGCAGCACTGCCTGGCCCACCTCGAACCGGGCGGCCGGGCGGTGCTGCTGCTGCCTCCCGGCGTGGCGGAGCGGGCCTCCGGGCGTCGGATCCGTTCCCAGCTGGTGCGCTCCGGCGCACTGCGGGCGGTGATCGGGTTGCCTCCGGGCGCGGCGGTGCCCTCGCATCTCGGGCTGCACCTGTGGCTGCTGGCCGCACCCGACCCCGAGCACCGCGAGGTCGCCCCCGTGCTGTTCCTGCAGCCCCCGGCCGAGGAAACGGCGTTGCCCCCGGACTCCTCGGGCGAGCAGCGCGCCTCGGGGCGTGCCGCGTTGTCCTGGGAGGCGCTGCGGGAGCGGGTGTTGCCCGCGTGGCGCGACTTCCTGGCCGACCCGGAGGGGTTCGAGGCCGTGCCGGGAGTCGCCTGCGCCCGCCCGGCCGTGGACGTGCTCGACGAGAACGTGGACCTCACGCCGCGACGCCAGGTACACACCGGTGCCGGGGCGGTCGATCCCGAGCGTAGGCACGATCAGGTGCTGCGGTCGTGGCAGCGGCTGCAACGCGCCGGTTCGGAACTGCTCGACTCGCTCGACGGTCCGGAGTGGCGATCCGCCGGTTCGGAACCGGCCGAGTGGCGTTCGGCCACTGTGGCCGACCTGCTGCGGGGCGGTGCGCTGGAGCTGCACCGGATCTCCACCTCCGGAGCGGCGGAGGAGACCGCCGGTGCCGAAGTGGCGTGGCGGGTGCTCACCTCCGCCGATGTGTGGGAACACGCGGTGCCTTCCGGCTCCACCGGGCAGCCGCCCTCGGAGACGGTGGAGATCGCCGAGGGCGACGTGATCCTGCCGGACACGCTCAAAGGACTGCGGCAGGTGCCGGTGCGCGTGGCAACGGCCGAGGAGGCGGGGGCGCTGCTGGGGCGGCAGCTGTATCTGCTGCGGCCGGATCCGGAGCGGCTCGACGCGTGGTTCCTGGCCGGTTTCCTCGGTTCGGAGGAGAACACGAACAGCGCCACCACCGGCAGTTCGATCCTGCGGCTGGACGCCAAGCGGCTGCGGGTGCCGCTGGTCGCGCCGGAGCGGCAGCGCGGCTACGGCGACGCCTTCCGGCGGCTGCACGCGATGCGGGAGTCGGCCCGCGCGGTGGACCGGATCGCCGCCGAGGCGCTCCGCGAGACCACCGCAGGCCTCACCGAGGGCGCGCTGCTGCCGCCGACCGACGACTCCGAAACGGAATCCGATGTGGACTACCGATGACCACCGGCCCCCCGCGCGGCGATTTCGCGGGAAATTGACGCCGCGCCGCCGTGGGACGAGGCGGATGACCGTCGATTTCGCGAGAAATCGACACCGCCCGGGAGATCGACACCCCGAAGCGGTGGGCCACCGCCACAGCCGCCGCTTCGTCGTTGCGAATCCGATACCCGAGCTCACTGTCAGTGAAAGATCATTCTTCAGTAGTATTTCCGCAGGTCGCGTTCGTGCGACGACTGCGGGGAAACCGACCCGGCCGGGGGAAAGCCGATGACAACAACGAGTGAGGGCCTGGAGACCGGTGCGCTGGTCTCGGTCCGTGGGCAGAAGTGGGTCGTCAGCGAGGTCGACCAGGGCGAGACCAGCACCCTGGTGGGGCTGCAGAGCGTGGAGGACGGCCGCTACGGCGAGATGCTGGAGGTGCTCTGGGAACTCGAACCGGGCAGGCAGGTGCTGCCCGCCGGTTCGTTGCCGGAGCTGCCCGAACAGGACTTCGATCCGCCGGAACGCCTGGCCGCGTTCCTGGACGCGGTGCGCTGGTCGGCGGTGACCTCGGCCGACGTGAAGACGCTGCAGGCGCCGTTCCGCTCGGGCGTGGCGATCGAGGACTACCAGCTCGAACCGGTCGCCCGCGCCATGGATTCCCCGCGCGTGAACCTGCTGCTGGCCGACGACGTGGGCCTGGGCAAGACCGTCGAGGCCGGGCTGGTGGCCCAGGAGCTGCTGCTGCGCCAGCGCGGCAAGCGCATCATGATCGTCTGCCCGGCCGGGCTGACCGCCAAGTGGCGCGACGAGATGGCCGAGAAGTTCGGCCTGGACTTCACGATCATCGACTCCGAGTGCTGCGCGCGGGTGCGCCGCGAGTACGGCAGCGCCGCCAACCCGTTCAACATCTTCCCCAAGGCCATCGTCAGCCTGCCCTGGCTGCGCGGCGCCAAGGCGCAGCGGCTGCTCAACGAGGTACTTCCCGCAGGCGGCCCGACCTACCCGCGCACCTTCGATCTGCTCATCCTGGACGAGGCCCACCACGCGGCCCCGGCCGCGCCGAAGCAGGTTTACGCCGTGGACTCGCAGCAGACCAAGCTGATCCGTACGCTGGCCCCGCACTTCACGCACCGGCTGTTCCTCTCGGCCACCCCGCACAACGGTTACCAGGCGTCGTTCACCGCGTTGCTGGAGATCCTCGACGACCAGCGGTTCGCCCGGGGTGTGGAGCCGGATCGGGCGGCGGTGGACGAGACCGTGGTGCGGCGGCTCAAGACCGAGATCACCGACGCCGAGGGCAATCCGCGCTTCGCCCGCCGCCACGCGATGGCGATCCCGGTGGAGTACCCGGAAAGTGAACGCGAGATCCACGGCCTGCTGACCCGGTTCGCCGCCACTCGCCGCGACAAGCTCGCCTCCCGCCGGGGCCGCAAGGCCACCGACCTGGTGACGCTGCTGCTGAAGAAGCGGCTGTTCTCCAGCCCCGCCGCGTTCGAGCACACCGTGGGGGTGTATCTGGACACGCTGCGCTCGCGGTCCGGCTCGGCTCAGCTCGACGACGACGTTCCGGAGTGGATGGACGAGTTCTTCGACGAGCTCGCCACCTACGACGACGAGCACATGGCCGACGCCGAGGACGACGCGCTGGACCGCACCCGCCCGATGCAGCCGGACCCGGCCGAGGACGAGATCGGGCTGCTGGAGCGGATGCGGGAGTGGGCGTGCTCGCACGAGGCCCAGCCCGACGCTAAGGCCCGCGAACTGATCAAGCACCTCGAAGCCGTGTGCAAACCGGACCGGGACTGGACCGACGAGCGCGTCGTGGTGTTCACCGAGTACCGCGACACCCAGCAGTGGCTGGCCAACCTGCTGCGCCAGGAGGGCCTCGGCGGTGACAAGCTGGCCGAGCTGCACGGCGGCATGAGCACCGAGGAGCGCGAGCGGCTGCGGCTGGCCTTCCAGAAGCACCCGAGCGAGCACCCGCTGCGCATCCTGCTCGCCACCGACGCGGCCAGCGAGGGCATCGACCTGCAGAAGCACTGCCACCGGCTGGTCAACTACGACATCCCGTTCAACCCGAACAAGCTGGAACAGCGCATTGGCCGCATCGACCGCTACGGCCAGAGCCGGGTCCCCGAGGTCCGGCACTTCGTCGGCACGGGCTGGGACGGCGCGGTGGACTCCTACGAGGCCGACCTGGAGTTCCTCGCCCGCGTGGCCGACAAGGTCGCCCGCATGGCCGAGGACCTGGGTTCGGTCAACGCGGTGCTCTCGGACAAGGTGCAGCGCCGGATGCTCGGCCAGATCGTCCGCGACGACGAGGTGGACAGCGCGGGCAGCACGAAGGACCGGCTCGTGGTGGAGTCGAACGTGCGCGAGCAGGTCCGCAAGCTGCGGCAGAACCTCGACCGCACGGTCAGCGAGCTGGGGACCACCCCGCGGCGCGTCAAACGGGTGGTCGACACCGCGCTGGAACTGGCCGGGCAGCAGCCGCTGCGCGAGCACGTCGACGACCGCGAGGCCCCCGTGCCCGGCACGCTGTACGACGTGCCCGCGCTGACCGGCTCCTGGACCCGCGCCACCGAGGGGCTGACCGAGAAACCGGTCGAGACAGATCACTCGAACCGTGCCGAGCAGCCGCGCCAGCTGCCGGTGACCTTCGACCCGGCCGTGGCCGAGGGCCGCGACGACGTGGTGCTGGCCCACCTCAACCACCCGCTGGTGTCGATGTCGACCGGCCTGCTGCGCTCGGCGGTGTCCAACGAGAACTCCGAGCTGTGCCGGGTGACCGCGGTGGTCAGTGACGACCCCGAGCTGGAGGACGTGCTGGTCGGCGCGTATTCGCGGTTCGTGCTGGTCGGCGCCGACGGGGTGCGGCTGCACGAGGAGGTCATCCACGCGGGCGGCTGGGCACCGGCCAACGGGCGGTTCCGCAGGCTGGAGAACCTCGGCACGCTCGGCGGCATCCTGGACCGCGCGCTGACCGACGGCACCCCCGCGCCCCCGCCGGTGTGGAACCGGATCGTGGGCCGCTGGCCCAAGGTCCGGGACGGGCTGCTCTCGGCCATCGACTGGCGCACCAACACCCGGCGGGACTCGCTGCGGCGCACGCTGGCCCAGCGCGAGGAGGCCGAGCGGGAGCGCATCAACACCGTCATCGACCAGTTCGCGAGCACGCTGCGCGCCAAGCTGGCCGAGGACGAGGACCAGGCGGAGGAGGCGCTGTTCAGCCGCGCCGATGTCAGCCGCAGCCGGGAGGAGCGCGCCCAGTACCGCCGCGACCGGCAGAAGTGGCAGCAGCGGCTGGATCAGCTCGCCACCGAGCGGGACCGCGAGCTCGGCGTGATCGCCGAGCGCTACCGCGAGCAGGAGCCGCACCGTTTCCCCGTAGCCGTGATCGTTGTCGTGCCGAAGCGAGAGGCGACCCGATGAGCCCGAAACCGTTCCACCGCAAGGCACCGGACGCCGCCGAGCAGCACCGCGAGTGGCTGGACCTGGTCGAGGTCAGCGGCCCGTTCCTCTCGCTGCCGGTGCTCAAGCGGCACTGGCCGAGCGGCCCGGACGCGCTGGACAAGCCCACCAGGCAGCGGCTGCGCCGCGCGCACTCGGCCTGGCAGGCCGACGTCTCCGCCGGGCAGCGGGACTGGATCGACTACGTGCTCGGCGAACTGCTCGGCTGGGGCGAGCGGCTGCGCCGCGAGGGTCTGGAGGGGCTCTCGCTCGACGTAGCCGAGCACGACACCCGGCTGGCGCCCTCCTTCGCGCTGGTCGAACCCGACGAGCACGTCGAGCAGCGGGGGCAGGCCGATCCGAGCGAGCGGTCCGATTCGGGCGAGCGGGCCGAGTCAGCAGAGCAGGTCAAGCCGGACGCGGTGCGGCTGCTCGGCGTGGTCTGCGAGCCGGGCCAGCAGCCCACCGCCCGCCTCGCCGGTTCCAGCTGGGCCGCCACACCCGCCGACCGGCTGGCCCAGCTGTGCCGGCACCACGGTGTCGAGCTCGGCCTGGTCACCGACGGCCGCTGGTGGGCGCTGGTGCGTGCCCCGCGCACCGGGGTGACCACCACGGCCGTGTTCGACGCGGTGCCGTGGCCGGAGGCCGCCGAGCGCGACGTGGTGCGCGCCTTCGTCTCGCTGCTGGGGCGCAAGCGGTTCTTCGCCGTGCCGGCGGGCGAGCGGCTGCCCGAGCTGCTCAAGGCCAGCGAGGACTCGCAGGAGGAGATCACCGAGGCCCTGGGCGTGCAGGTGCGTGAGGCGGTGGAGCTGCTGGTGGCCGCGTTCGGCCGGGCCAGCACCGAGCAGCGCCGCCGTGGCGAGTCCGAACTGGACTCGGTGGCCGCGCACGAGGTCTACCGCGGCGCGGTGTCGGTGATGATGCGCGTGGTGTTCCTGCTGTTCGCCGAGGAGCGCAGGCTGCTGCCCTCGGACAACGAGCTCTACGCCACCACCTACTCGGCGGGGCGGCTCTACGACGAGCTGGAGCGGCGCGAGCTGGAGTCCAGCGAGGAGGACCTGCAGCAGACCTACACCGGCTGGTACCGGCTGTTGGCGCTGTTCGAGGCGGTCTACCGGGGTGTGACCCATCCCAGGCTGACGATGCACCCGCACGACGGTTCGCTGTTCGACCCGGACGCGTTCCCGTGGCTGCCGCTGAACATCGACGACCGCACCGTGCTGCACATGCTGCGCTCGGTGCAGCACGTCTGGGTGGGCAGCGGCAGGTCGCGCGAGCGGCGCACCCTGTCGTTCCGCTCGCTGGACGTGGAGCAGATCGGCTACGTCTACGAGGGTCTGCTCTCCTACGACGGGTTCCGCGCCGAGGACACCACGGTGGGGCTGGTCGGCAAGCAGGGCAGGGAGGCCGAGGTGCCGCTGCGGCGGCTGGAGGAGCTCGCCGCCGACAGCGCCGACACCACTGAGCTGGCCGAGACGCTGGCGGCGGAGTTCAAGGATTCCGGCATCGGCACGGCCAAGCAGCTGGCCAAGCGGCTCGCCCCGCCGGACGCGGTGGAGCGGGAGGAGCGGCGCAAGAAGCTGCTCGGCGTCACCAGGGGCGATGCCGCGCTGACCGAGCGGCTGCTGCCGTTCCGGGGCGTGATCCGCGACGACCTGCGCGAGCTGCCGGTGGTGGTGCTGGGCGGGGAGCTGTTCGTCACCGAGTCGCCGCTGCGCGCCAACACCGGCACGCACTACACGCCGCGGTTCCTGGCCGAGGACGTGGTGCGCCACGCGCTGGAACCGCTGGTCTACGAGCCCGGTCCGTTGACCACGGCCGAGCAGCGCGAGTGGCGGCTCAAGCCCAGCGGCGAGATTCTGAAGCTGCGGGTGGCCGACATCGCGATGGGTTCGGCGGCTTTTCTGGTGGCCGCGGCGCGGTATCTGGGCGGCAGGCTGCTGGAGGCCTGGATCGCCGAGGACGACGAGCGGGTGCGCGAGTACCAGCCGCAGGAGCACGCCGGGGACAGCGAGGAGGACCCGGCGGTGGTGGAGGCGCGCAGGCAGGTGATCGAGCACTGCCTGTACGGCGCGGACATCAACCCGATGGCGGTGGAGATGGCCAAGCTCTCGCTGTGGTTGGTGTCGATGGATTCCCAGCGGCCGTTCACCTTCCTGGATGACAGGTTGGTGGCCGGGGACTCGTTGCTGGGGATCACCTCGCTGGAGCAGCTGGAGTACATGCACCTGGACGCCAGGAAGGGGCGGGCGATCCACGAGCGGTCCCCAGTGGACTTCACCGCCGATGTTCGTTCGCTGGTGTCCGAGGTGGCCGAGCAGCGCCGCGAGCTGCGCGAGATCGACGGCACCACGCTGGAAGGCTTGAACCGCAAGCGCGCGCTGCTGGCCGAGGCCAACCTCAAAGGCAGGCAGGCAGAACTCGCAGCGGATCTCACCGTCGGCGCCGCGCTGGCGCACGCGGGGCGCGGCGAGAAGGGCCTGCGTGACGGCTCCATCGCCGCCGCCGACCACGCGCGGCGGATGGAGGCCGACGAGGCCCGCGCCCGCGAACAGGCCCGCGAGTGGCTGGACACCGACCTGCCCGAGGGCAACTTCGGCCGCGACACGCTGCACTGGCCGCTGGTCTTCCCCGAGGTCTTCGAGAACGGCGGCTTTGACGCGGTGGTGGGGAACCCGCCGTTCTTGGGTGGGTCGAAGATCACGGGAACCTCCGGAATAGCGTACCGATCGCACCTCGTTGATACACTCGCCAGAGGAAAGAAAGGCAATGCTGACCTAGTTGCCTATTTTGCACTCCAGGTGCACCGATTGCTTAGCCCTGCAGGGCAAGCGGGAATTATTGCTACCAACACCCTTGCTCAGGGTGATAGTCGTGAAGTGGGATTGGATCAGCTCGTTGATGACGGCGTGACCATCCGACGTGCGATCAAGAGCGAGCCCTGGCCGTCGAAGAGTGCAGCTCTGGAATACTGCGCCGTGTGGTCCAGTCATACCGCTCTGAGAGATACGGCGCAGTCTACTGTTGATGGCTTGCCGGTTGTAGGTATCACGCCGTACTTGACGCCCCGCTCGCGCGCAAGCGGTAAGATAGAAAGTCTGACTTTCAACCGGGATATCTCGTTTCATGGCACTAAGGTTACTGGGCTGGGATTTACTTTGGATCCTACGTCGGCTAAGGAGTTGATAAATAAAGACTCTAGGAATTCTCGTGTTGTATTTCCTTATCTCGTCGGTGAGGATGTCAGTTCTCGTTCTGACTGTACCGCCGCTCGTTGGATAATTAATTTCCACAACTGGAGTGAGGAAAAGGCGAGAGGTTACCCTGAGTGCTATGATCATGTGTATCGTCTCGTTAAGCCGGAACGGGAGAGAAACAACAACAAAAGAGTTCGTGAGATTTGGTGGGTTCACGAACGTCATCGCCCGGAGCTTTACAGAGCTATAGAGGACTTGGATCGGGTGTTGGTGCTCACGCTGGTGAGTAAGGCCGTGATGCCGGTGATGGTGCCAACCGGTCAGGTTTTCTCGCATAAGCTTGCTGTTTTCGCCACCGAGGACACGGCGATGTTGGCCTTGCTATCGAGCACCCAACACTTCTGGTGGGCGATTCGTTACACCTCGACGTTGGAAACACGGGTCAACTACTCTCCTTCTGACGTCTTCGAGACGTTCCCGCTGCCGGAGCTCACGCAGGAGCTTCGGGATCTCGGTGACGAGTTGGATCGCTACCGCAGGGAAGTGATGCTCACGCGGGATTCGGGGCTGACCAAGACCTACAACCTGGTGTTCGATCCGGAGTGCACGGATTCGGACATCGTGGAGTTGCGGCGGATTCATCGCGAGATCGACGAGGCCACGGTGCGCGCCTACGGCTGGCAGGAGCGCATCGACGCGGTCGGCGGCCTGGACCACGGTTTCCACCCGGTCGGCCGCGAGACCCGCTACACCATCGGCCCCGCGGCCCAGCGCGAGATCCTGGACAGCCTGCTCGAACTCAACCACGAGCGCCACCAACAGGAAGTCGCCCAGGGCCTGCACGACAAGAAGAAGGGCACCAACAAGAAAGCCACTCCCAAGAAGAACACCTCGGGTAACTCCAGCCAGCAGAACGGCACCGAGGCCCTGTTCTGAACGGGTGCCCGGCTGACCGGCAGCGAAGCCGGGAGCGATCGGGCGACCGGGCTCGCTGCCACAGTCGGGTTCGCTGATTGCGGGCCAAATTGGGTGCTTGGTCGGCTAGAGTGATCGTGAGCGAGTGGGGTCGTGCACGGTGAGCGTGCGCTTTGGACGTGAAGGGAGCCGTGATGGCGGAGCAGAGCGCCGATGCGTCCGGTTTCGTGGGTGCTGGGGCGGCGTTGCAGTCGATCCGGGACGAGAACTCCTGGATCCAGCAGCAGATCTCTGGGGGTGGGCTGAGCATGGAACCCCAAGCCGCCGACAACGCGGCCGAGGTGTACAGGCGTGAAGCTGAAGTAGCTGAGAGGCTTTCCAGGGAAGCTGACGGTTTGCAGCAGGTATCGGGTTTAGGGGACTATCTCTCCGGCCAGCAGTTGGCGGAGAAGTTTGGAAATAAGGCCCGTAACGGTTCAACCGGTGCGGCCGATTTGCTGGAACAGTTCGCTAGCGAATTGTATCGTAAGGCGGATTTGTTCAAGCAGGCCAAGAAAAACTATCAGGCTACCGATGAACAGGCTGCCGATGATCTGCGAAGGGGTGCGCAATGAAGAATTGGACACGTTCTTTGTGGATGGTTGTTGCCGGGGTAGCATTGGTTGGCTCTTCTGCATGTTCGCCTAGCGACGGTGCTGTCGGGCCGTCCGAGACAACGAGCGCGTCTTCTTCGGAAGAGGTTTTGACGAGTGTAAAACCGTGCGAGATGTTGTCCTCAGATACTCTGAAGTCTTTTGGGTTAGAAGTCCCAGGTAAACCTATGGATACCTTGCCGTGGACGCCGGGATGCGATTATATGGGTGATCCTGTTGGGGTGACGCTGGTGAAGAACACGCGCCAAACGGTGGCTTCTTCCAAAGAAAAGTCAACGTGGGCCAGTTTTGACCGAACTAAGGTGAACGGACGTGCTGGAGCTACCGCTATCACGAAAGGCTCCACACAGGCGCAGATCTGCAACGTGATGTTCGACGCTGGTCAGGGAATGATTCAGGTCCGAGCTCAGGAGACTGGTCGTTCTGACGAGATCGACGAATGTGCGAAGGCGCTTGAAATTGCGAAGAAGGTGGAGCCGAACGTTCCTGAGCCCGCGTGAGTGGGGCTCGCGGCACGCTGCGCTTGCAGGCCTGTTGCGACCTTGGCGAGAGTGAGGGCGCGGGTAGCGCCTCCGGTGTTGGCGGAGGCGCTGTGTCGCCGGGGCTGTCTCAGCTGAACCGGTCGGTTTTGACCGCGTCCAGGAACGTTTGCCACTGGGCGCTAGTGGTGGTGAAGTAGCCGAGCGAGCGGTCCTTGGTGTCGCGGACCGCCGCGCCGTCGCCGACTCGGCCGACTTCGACGCAGGCCGTGTGCTTGCTTGACCGGCTGGACTTACGCCAGCGCGTAACCGTTTCCGTCACGATATGCTCTCCTCAACAGCGTCTGCACGGTCGGCGATGAAGTTCAACGAGTCTTCGGGGGTCATCGTCGCCTCGCGCAGGGTATCGAGCGCCTGACGGTGTTCCTCAACTGCTTTGCTGTCGGTGAGAAACACTGCCGAACACAGCTGCTCGAAGTGCACGATCGGTGGCGCCTTCGAGAACTCGAACAGGACGAACTCGCCGGAGTGCGCCGGTGTCCAGCGGTTCACCGTGGAGGGGAGCACGCGTACGGTCACATTCGGGAACTCCGCCGTCTTGAGCATGTGCCGTAGCTGGTCGGCCATGGTCGCTGCGTCGCAGACGCGCTCTTCGAGCGCACGCTGCATGATGATGGCCTCGAACTCCGGAGCGTTGCGACCGATGAGGATGTCGCGTCGACTCGCCCGCATCGCCACTCGCGATTCCAGCTCCTCGGGTGGAGCTTCTGTCATGACGGCCCGCGCGTAGTCCCCGATCTGTAGCAGTCCAGGGATGAGCAGCGGGGCGATTTCGGCGATGTACGTCGCGGTGCGTTCGTACTCGATCAACGAGACGAGCTCCTGGTGAGCACCTGGGAAGCCTGATCGTATCCAGTTCGGATGGTGCGCTTCACGGGCTGATTCGACCAGTCGCTCCCGCTCTGAAGTGGGGAGTCCGAGAGCTACGGCGATCCCGGCGACGTCTTCTGGAGTAGCGGCACGTTCGCCTCGTTCGGTTCGGCCGACCCACGCGTGCCCCATGTTGACTCTGCGAGCCAGCTCACGAGTGTTGATCCCTGCCTCGTTGCGAGCTTTCCGCAGTTCAGCGCCTAGCGAGCGTGCTCGTGGGTTTCCGGGTTTGGATCCGACCATGAGCCAAGAGTAGTTCATGTTCCCAAAACAGTGGATCACTCGAAGGTGTCATTGCGTAGCTGGCTACAGTCCGAGATCTTTGGATCGAATCCAAAACTTTTGGATTGGGTCAATAATGAAGAGGATGTCAATGAATAGCTTTCGTAGAAGACTGGTGGCTTGTGTGCCAGGGAGCCAGCCTCGGCAGGGGCCAGCCATTTCCCAGCTGTTTCCCGGGATGTTCCGGTGACTCCGCCGCCGAGCGCTTGGCACGAGCTGGCGTTGCATTGGCACGCCCATGTGGATCTGCGGGCCAGTTGTTCCAGATCTCGTCGTAGACGGCGGCCGGTGGCGGTGTTGTTCACGCCGCAGGCCGCGGCGGCCTGGCTGGCCGGAACCGTGCAGCGCTACCGCAGCGAGACAGTGACCGTGCGGTACAACCCCGCCACCGGCCCTGCCCCTACCGATTCGGACTCACGGGACAGCTGCGGCGACCACCACCTGCTGTCACTGGGCTACCCGCTCGACGCGCTGATCCTCACCACCAACGGGGAGCTGTACCTGCACCTCGACCCGCTCGACCCCCGCGCATGCCCCTACCACCGACCCGAACGCCACGACTCAGGAGACAACCATGTTTTCTAACGCCATGACGCTGTACCGGGTGGTTAATCCCGACTCACTCGGGTCCTACACCGAACTGCTACACCACCAGCCCACCGACCACCACGTCGACGACGCCGAAGCCTTGCCCCGGCTGCGTGAATGGGCGCTGGCCGTGCTCGACCGCACCGAAGAACGCTTCGGGATGTACCAGATCGCGATCATGCCGCTGGACCAGTACGACAGACCCGACGAGAACGCCTTCCACGACCTCATCGCCGCCGACACCGAAGTCATCGAGGACTACCTCTGCTGGTCCGGATGCTCCGAACTCGTCCCCGCTTCGGGGAGGTGAATTTCCGGCCGGTCTGCTTGGGTGGTTACTCGGCGGAACCTCTGGCACGGCTCTCGCGAGGAAGGCCCGACGTGGCGTAGGTGGCTACTCGATGTCGGGCCTCCCGGAGAGAGAGAGAGAGAGAGAGAGCCGCACGCGAGAATCCGCTGCGGTGCCCATTGCGGAAGTGGTGGAGCTCGGATCTGCGTCCCAAGGAAAGTGCCTACTCAATCGATGGATCAGTAGGGATTCATAGGGTAGACAGAAGGAAAGTGGGACGGATTCGGTGTAATCAACAGTTTGACAGAGAATTTCAAGTGAAGTTCGTTTGGGTATTTGTCGTGGTTCAATGATCAGACAAGGAGGCATAATTCTTCAAAGTCTATCAGTAGAATTCGCTGTATGTTTCATGGATTCCTACATCGTGAAGTGTCCGTTGGTATACGTGATCACCAAGTAGTTCACGCCAGCCGTTTTGGCTTCGAAGAAGAGCTTCTGCAATCTGGATCGCATATTCTGGTGTCATGAATGACTGGTTTCCGAGTGCCACTGCCGCTTGGCGATGACGTACCCCCTTTTTCATAAGAGCGCGAGCTGAGCGCGTATCTACCCCGAGACGGATATACTCGGGAAGATTGGCAACAGCACTAGCAAGAACACGTCCTTGATCTCCCAGATAACGTTCAAGAATGGTGATACCTTGTTCTACAATACTAACAAGCGAGTGTGAGACCACCTCGCCATGTATTCGTAGCAAAGTATCGACGTTACAATCCAATTCCTGAGCAATCTTGACAAAGGTCCATCCAGAGACCCACCATTGAATTATGGTGCGCAGACTTCCAGAAGAAAGTTCAAAGTCTCGACGTGAAGACTTTTTCACTTTTTGTGCAAAGTCAGGCTGATTGAAAGACCAACTTAGTAACGCTTCAAGTAGTTGATCATCAATTGATGAATCGACGGACTCCCAGTTATCAAAGCTGGGCTCAAGCTGATTGATTACAGAATCAATGAGCCGTGTTTTTGTGCCGGTGTCGCGGACCCATTGGAGTCTACCAGAAATCTGTGTTTCGTAGACTCGAGTCGCACGTAGTTCGAATACGTCATTAAGAAGTCGTCGTCCCCCGTTATCACTCTGTTGTGCGGCGAATGTCCCATCGGCAAGTGACATCGCAAGTTCACGTAGTTGTTCCCTGCCGATCTCATCGTGGATCAGTTCGACAAGAGTTGCATCGATGCCGTCGATTAGTGGATGTATTTCCGGACTTGCTTCGAGGTCCTGGTTCGTGAGGAGGGGTCCGTGCTGCGTCTGTAGATGATGAAGTAACTGGTACAACGCGCCATACACCTCCTCACCTGGTTGGTCTGAGGCTACCTGTTGAATGTAGGGCCATTGTCTCTTGTTTGCACATATCACAAGCCCTTTCGTGGAACTTCCCGCACGACCAGCTCGCCCCACTAGATTTCTGACGTCACGTATACGCATGGAATTCTGTTCGCCATTGAATGAACGCCATTCCAAACTGTAAAGGACTAGAGTGCGGATAGGGAAATTTACTCCTTGGGCTAGCGTGTTCGTGCACAAAACCATTCGAACTTGTTGATTGCTCAAGAGTTCTTCTAAAGTTTCGCGTGTCTCTTGAGGTATGTCGCCGTGGTGTACGATAAATCCCGAAAATAATGCTTTTGTTCCAATCCAATCGTTCCCATATTCTCTCGAAAGATAATCGAGTACAGGCCTCACAGAATCCTGTGAATGCATGTATCTAGAAGGATCGGGTAGTGGCAGACTAAAATCAAGCTGCTGAAGAACCTCCTCAGCAAGACCATTAACTCCCTGAGCACCAGACTTGTTCGGTGCAAATACAGCTACAGTACCCAGTGCTAGTGATTTACGTGCGGCTGCGACTGCCTGGGTTTTGATAGATGAGTACTTGTAAGTTTTGACGAAGTTTGTTTCTGGGTTGACGTATTTGAAATCGGATGCTTGAAGAAATCCGGGCAACGTGTGACTTCGCGAAGTCGTTGATGCTGATCGCACCATCAAGTTAATGGTTTTATTGTTGCCTTTTCCGGCGGAAAGAAGTACTCCATATTCTGTATCTGCTGGTCGAAACTTGCTTCTGATGACTGTTTGATCTGATCCGCCAAGCCAAGCATTGATCTCTTCGATGTTAGGAACTATAGCCGAAATAAAAATCATTCTTGGCTGTATGTCACTCTGAGCGAGAAAACGTGAAAGAAGTAGTTCTAATACAATTCCTCGATCTCCTTCATCTAGAAGGTGCCCTTCGTCGCATATCGTTAGAGATACTTTCGCAAGTATATCTGGAGATCTAATCAGTAAACCATTGAGCGCTTCTGGGGTAGCGATGATTATGCGAGTCCTGCCAACGTCGTAAGGTTCGTCGCTAGTAGGAACTGTTCCACCATAAATGGTCCTTGTCGGAAGGCCGAGATCAGTGAGACGTTGGGCCAGTGAATTTCGTAGTTCTCGCGCAAGTGCCCGAGAAGGAACCAACATGATGACAATATCTTGGGGGTTTTTGGTGAGATGACTGAATATCAGTGTCTCGGTAAGTGCCGTTTTACCCCCACCTGTGGGCATTTGCAGAGAGTGGGGATCGGTACTTACCAGAAGCCCTGAATTTATGGCTTCGATCTGAGATGGGAAGAAATCCCATACGGGCGGGGTTCGATTGAGAAAAGAATTGACAAGTGGTGTCCAACGTGGATCTACCCCATTGGGAAGAATCGAACGTATATTCACCTGATGGAAACGCTTTAGTAGCGACGCGTAGATGTGATGAGCAACCCATTCTTCAGGGCCAGCGTTCAAAGATTCACGTTTTTTTGTTTCTGCCTCACGTACGGCTTGTTCAATGTCGTTCATTCGACCTTCACGAACAGCAGCTAGCAGTCCATCTACATACTGCGACACTAGAAAATTTGGTCGTGCCAGCAGATCGTAACACGCTAAATACGCTTGTGATGTCCAGTCACTATAATCAGCTCGACGCATAGTCAGATAAGCGGAGGCCGAGTAACCTCCGCTGTAAAATGCTGTCGCTGAAAAAAACAATGTGTCAGATTTCTTTACTCCTGTTAAGCTGTCGACTAGCTCAGCGAGAGAATTCCCTAGAAGGGCCCAGTCGTGTCGATCTTCGGGTGCGCCTCGTAAGTAATCAAATAGTTCGCCCACTAGCGAAATGTAGAGATCGGTTGAATTGCTTGCTCTATTAAAGCTTTCGGTTTGACTTAGCAAGCCGAAAGCTTCTCTGTTGCTGTAATCCTCGGCGTGGGTTATCCAGCTTCGCAGTGTATTTCTCATGTGTTCTTAATTTCCTATTCAGTGCTATCCATTATTGCAGAATAGAGAGATTCGTAGTTCTTTTTGAGCTCTGCAACTGAGATTACTACTAGAGTGCACTCCTCTTGTAGCGACAGATCAGCTGTATTTAGCTCACTGTCGAGCAAGCTGGAGCAGATCACCGCTACCGCGCGAAAATCATAACTGGCTTGCGGATGATCGATTGCTTTGATGAATCTTTCGATCTGGTCAAGATCTACAGTTCCTAAATCTTCTCCTAATGCTCTTTCTCTTAGCCACATCAGTGTTTTGGTCAAACGTCCTTTGCTGTCTTTCTGTGAGTCTTCGATCGCAGAGGCGATCGGTTTTGAATCATTATTTGTAGATTTAGTCTTGACTTCCGCGCATATTACCTTGTCATTTGATGATGAATTCGGCCATTCCGGTAGAATAAATTGGACAACATCCGAATGTGGTGCTGGTTTGTTGCGACCTTCCTTGAGTCGCCATTTTTTTGGGTCGCGTACGTTATTGGGGTAAGCCTCTGATGCAAGGAACAGTGCCGTGAGGATTTCGCCAAAGTCTCCGGCCTTGACTGACCCGACATCTGGTATGTTTGCCTTTATTATCTCGGATGGCGAGCGGTTCGTTCTATTGATATTATCGCTCAGTTTGGTATCCGACAGGTAGCAGCGTCTCGCCGATACCCCCAGAATTTCTTCCCAAGCGACTGTAGCACTCGTGGGTACTTTGATGAGCATGAATGGATGACCTGTGTCCTTGACAAAAGTCTTCCTGAATTCTGCGAAGTCGAGGCCAAGCTCTTGCATCATCCTCCTAGGGGACACATCCGGCTTGGATAAATGTGTAATCCAAGAATAGATTAATTTGACTGACACTATATCCACGGGTAGTAATTTTTATGTAATCGCAATTTACCGATTTTTTGTGTGATTACTTGTGATCTACTTGAGTCCTACTGCGAGTGTCATGACAGTACAGTAGAACAACACTAACACTTGAAGTGATTGGGTTCCCCTTGATAAGAACACGACGAATAAGCTTGAACAGTGAATGACTCGAAATCGGGCATAGCGAAGAGGAGCCAGGCAGATCGTCACTTGGCGACAACGGGGGAGACATCGTGCGCCGCCACGACGAGCAGTGTGGCGGAGCTGGTCGAGCGGGTCCGGCGGGGTGAGATCCGGGTGCCGCGCCTCCGCCGCGCCTTCCGATGGAAACGGGCGGACGCGGCCGAGTTCTTCGACAGCATCCGCAGGAACTACCCCGTGGGGAGCCTGCTGTTGTGGTCCCGACCGGCTGTTGTCGGAACTGGAGGGTTCGACTCCTCGCGTGGCGAGACCCCATCGACCGAGCGCGAAGTCTGGGTGGTGGACGGCCGACAGCGCGTCACCGCGCTGGTCGAAGCGATCCACCCGGGAACCCCGGCCGATCCACGCTTCGCGCTCGCATGCCAGCTGGACAGCGACCGCTTCGTCGAACCATCGGCCCACGAGGACCCGTCGATCGTCCCGCTGCCGGTGCTGTTCGACCCGCGACGGCTCATGAACTGGTTCCGGCAGTACCCGGACATCACCGAGTACTTCGAGCTGGCCACTGCGATCACCCAGCGGCTCCGGCAGTACCCCGTGCCCGTGCACCTGGTCGAGCACGACGACGAACGAGCAGTGCGCGACATCTTCGACCGGATGAACAGATCCGGCAGGAGACTGGGCAAGGCAGCGGTCTTCGCGGCGATCGAGGCCACCGGCACGAACACATCCACGAAGCGGTTGAGCCCTCCGATCATCGCCGCGCAGCTCGACGAGGAACGCCGATTCGGGGTGCTCGACGAGGAAACCGTGCTGCGGGCGGTACTCGTCACACGTCATCCGCCCGCGCGGCGGGACACTGGTTACGAATTCGGCGCCGCCGACAGTGAAATCGGCCAGTCGGCCTACCGCACGGCCCTGGAGGCACTCTCGCGTGCCGTGGCGTTCCTGCAGGACGAGGCCGCGATGCCGCACTTGGCGCTGTTGCCGTTCCGGTACCCGCTCGTCCTGCTGGCCCGCTTCTTCGCCAGCCATCCCGAACCGGCTACCCGCAACCGCGCGCTGCTGCGCCGGTTCTGCTGGCGAGCCGCCGTCCTCGGACCGGGCGTCTTTCCGGGCGGAACAAGCGGAGCCCTGCGAACTCTCGGACCACTAATCACGCCGGATGACGAAACCGGTTCCGTCCAGGACCTGCTGCACGCGCTGGGCGGCAGGCCCGCCGAACGATCAGTCCCCGATATACGAGAATTCCGGGCCAATTCCGCGGCGAACAGGATTATCCTCTGTAGCTGGTGGGACAACGATCTTCGCGATCCGGCGAACAGGGAAGTGTTCGACCGCGCCGAGCTGTCCGAGAGCCTGGCCGGTCGGTGGACCGCTGCCGAGGCGGTGCATCCCCTGATCCCACCGAAGCGACTGCCGGAGGAGAGCCGTACCGGCGTCGCCAACCGGGTGCTGCTGCCGGTGCTGCGGCACGATCCGGAGGAGATCGAGGACCTGTTGCTGTCCGAACCCGCTGGACCGGCCGACGATCGACTGCGCGCTGTGCGGCGTTCCCACCTGATCACCCCCGAGGCGACGCGGCTGTGGGCGGCGGACGAGCCCGCCCGCTTCCTCGCACAGCGGCAACAGCTGATCCACGAAACGGTCGCCGATTTCCTCGAACGCAACTGCGAATGGGACTTCGAGGACACCCCGCCGTTGCGGGAGCTGACCGGCCACGACGCGGACGAATCGCCCGGCGCGGCAACCGGTGTCGGACCCGTGTGAGAGAAATCGGGATGATCACCGGGCCGCGTGATTCCCGGGCCGGGCGGGCGCGTGCGCGAAGCGGTGCCGCGTGGCTCCGCCGGATCCGCGCGGCGCGGCGGTGCACCGGCTTCCCGGTCCGTGGAGCCGTCTCCCGCGACCGACCCCAGACGAGCCACCGACAGCGAGCCACCGCCCCAGAAGAGCCACCGAGAGGGAGCACAACCGTAAATGACCACCCCGCACAGCTCGGACGGACTGTTCATGAACCCCAACGGTGAGCAGGGCAGCCTCGACATGCCTACCGGCACGGCGCGCGGCTCGGGCGGCAACGGCGGCACGGGTGACACCGGCGCGAACGGCGACGCGGATGAGCGGCCGGACCCGACCCGGTTGCTGGACACCGAGCAGCGGTTCCCCGACACCAGCGGCGCCGAAGTGCGCGACGGGCTGCAGGAACTCATCGTGCGCGACCTGCTCGGCCCGTGGGACGGCGACGCCGAGCAGCTGCCCCACGGCTCCAGCGGCCCCCGCGAGCGCTACCTCGTCGGGATGCTCGGCCCCAAACAGGACGCCCGCCCCACCCCCGACGCCGAACCCGCGCCGGACACCGGGGCCGAGACCGGCGGCGAGGCCAACGGCGAAGGCGGCGGCGCTCCCCCCGAAGTGCTCAGCCCGCAGAGCCTCGGCCGCATCTGGGCCTCCTCGATGGGGCTGAGCTGCACCGTCGCGCGGGAGACCACCGCGCTGCACGTCACCGCGGAATGGGGCCGCTACGCCAAGGAGGACACCGAGACCGCCGAAGGCGCCAAACGCAGGCTCTGGACCCGCGAACCCGTAACGGTCAGCCGCGAGGTACGGCTCGACGGCACCGGCTCGCACCGCCTGCCGCTGACCGCAGACACCGCCGAGGAACCCGGCGTGCTGCTGGCCGTGACCGCCCGCGACCGCGACGGCAAGCGCGTCGTGGAACTCACCCTGGTCAACGCGCAACGAGAGGGCACCCCGCAGGAGGAGTCCTGGATGTTCCAGACCCGACTGCGCGCCACCGCCCTCGACGGCGCGGCCCCGGTGTTCCTGCCCGCCGACGACCCGCTGCACGACAGCACCGCCGAGGACGACCCGGAGGAACAGCACCTGCGGCTGCTCTACCGCGGCCAGCTGCGCTACGCCTCCGGCCACAACGTCGCCGTGCACCCGCACACCACCCCCGGCGCCCGCCGCGCCCACCAGCTCGAAACCACCTGGCTGCCCACCTACGAGGTCCCCGCCACCGTCGCGCCGGGCAACCAGCAGGGCAGCCCGCTGGCGGGCACCGAACTGGCCATGGACACCCTGGCCACCGCCGAACCATCCGAACTGCGCACCGGGTTGGCACCGCTGGCCGAGGACTACCGCCGCTGGCTCGACCAGCGCGAGTCCGAAGCGCGGGAACTGCCCGACTCGCTGCGCGAGACCGCCGAATCCGCCGTCTTCCAGGCACGCCGCGCCGCCGACCGGGTGCGGGCGGGCATCGACCTGCTCACCGACCCCGAGCATCCCGGGCACGCCGACGCGCTGGCCGCGTTCCGGTTCGCCAACCGCGCCATGGCCGCCCAACGCCGCCACACCGACCTCGCGCGGCTGCGCGAGACCACCGGCCTCGGCTATGCCGAAGCCAAGCAGCGGGTCGAGGCCAACGGCGCGGCCGGGGCCTCCTGGCGGCCGTTCCAGCTCGCCTTCGTACTGTTGAACCTGCCCTCGCTGGTCGACCCGGACCACGCCGAACGCGCCGCCGACTCGAACGCCGTGCTCGACCTGCTGTTCTTCCCCACCGGCGGCGGCAAGACCGAGGCATACCTCGGGCTGACCGCGTTCACCTTCGCCATCCGCCGGTTGCAGGGCACCTTCGGCAGCGGCGAGGACGCCCGCGACGGCGGGGCCGGGGTGGCGGTGCTGATGCGCTACACCCTGCGGCTGCTGACCGCGCAGCAGTTCCAGCGCGCCGCCGCGCTGGTGTGCGCGGCGGAGATGATCCGACGCGAGGACGAGGCCACCTGGGGCGCCGAGCCGTTCCGCATCGGACTGTGGGTCGGCGGCGGCGTCTCGCCCAACTGGTTCGGCCAGGCCGAGCAGCAGATCAGGGAAGCTCGCGAGGCAGGCGACGGCAAACGAGCCAACGTGGTGCAGACCCTGGCCTGCCCCTGGTGCGGCTCCGCGCTGCTGGCCCACCGCGACGCCGAGGTCGACACCGCCACCCGTCGGGTGCTGCTGCACTGCCCCAACGCCGAGGGCAGCGACGCCTGCCCGTTCTCCAAACCGCACTCGCCCGAGGGCCTGCCCATCCTCACCGTCGACGAGGAGATCTACCGGCTGCTGCCCAGCCTCGTCATCGCCACAGTGGACAAGCTCGCCCAGCTGCCCTGGAAGGGCTACGCCGGGATGCTGTTCGGCCGGGTGCGCCGCTGGTGCCCCCGGCACGGCTACCGCCACGACGACCTCGACGCCAAGACCGGCTGCGCCGACAAGCACCAGCAGAAGAGCGGTCACCCGAACGTGAGCAGCAAGCCCGTCGCACGGCTGCGCGCGCCCGATCTGATCATCCAGGACGAGCTGCACCTGATCTCCGGGGCGCTGGGCACCACCGTCGGGCTGTTCGAGTCCGCCGTGGACGAGCTGTGCTGCTGGCGCACGCCCGGGGGCAACGAGGCCGGGCCGAAGATCATCGCCTCCACCGCCACCACCAAACGCTCCGGCGAGCAGGTGCGTGGAGTGTTCAACCGCGATCTCGCGGTGTTCCCGCCGCAGGTCACCGAGGTCTCCGACACGTTCTTCTCGCACCAGGTCTCCACCGCGGACAAACCCGGCAGGCGCTACCTCGGCATCTGCGCCCACGGGGTGCGGCTGAAATCCGCCGAGATCCGCGTCGCCGAGATCCTGCTGCTGGCCGGGCAGACCCTGTTCGACCAGCACGGCGCGGTAGCCGACCCGTACATGACGCTGGTCGGCTACTTCAACGCCACCAGGGAACTCGCCGGGATGCGGCGCTCCCTCGACGACGACGTGGCCACCCGCGTGCGCACGCACGGCCGCAGGCGCGGCATCTCCGATCGGCTGTTCAGCCGCGGTGCGATGCTCACCATCCAGGAACTGACCTCCCGCATCTCCTCGGCCGACATCAGCGAGGTGCTCACCCACCTGGAGAACGGCTTCGAGGCCGAGATCGACACCACCCCGCGTCGCCGCGCCATCGGCTCCAACCTGCGCGAGATCTACGAACAGCGGCGCAAGTCCTCCCGCGGCAAGGACACCCCCGAGCCGCACCCGCTCAGCGCACGCCGCCAACAGCGCAGCAAGGAGGGCCGCGACCCGGTGGACGTGGTGCTGGCCACCTCGATGCTGCAGGTCGGTGTGGACGTCTCCCGGTTCGGACTGATGATGATCACCGGTCAGCCCAAGAACACCGCCGAGTACATCCAGGCGTCCTCCCGCGTGGGCCGTACCGACAGCGGACCGGGCCTGGTGGTCACCCTCTACAACTGGACCAGGCCCCGCGATTTGGCCCACTACGAGGACTTCGAGCACTACCACGCCACCTTCTACCGTCAGGTCGAGGCGCTGTCGGTCACCCCGTACACCCGCCGCGCGCTGGACCGAGGGGTAACCGCCGCGTTCGTGGCGGCGGTGCGCAACGCCGCCGAGCCGCACTCCAGGGAGAACGACGCCCAAGAAGTGGAACTGGACTCCCCGCTCGTGCGGCGCATCACCGAACGGATGCTCGACCGCGCCGAGGCCGTCCGTGGGCAGCGGGGGCGCGACTACCTCGCGGAACGCCTCAGCCGCACCAAGGACTTCTGGAGCACGGAGCAAACCGGTCAACTCCCGATCAGCTACACCGGTGGTTCCGCTCGTTCCAACGAGCAAAAACGTCCACCCCTGCTGACCAAGCCCGGCGACCACACCTGGCGGGACAGCACCGTGGCGCAGTCGATGCGCGAGACCGAGAACGAGATCAACCTGCTCGTCCCCGGCGGTGAGGAGCTGTACCAGACGCTCTACAACGCCCCCGCGTGGACCTTCGCGCCCGCACCGGACGGCGAGACCGACGCCGAGGACGAGGAGATCCCCGAGGGCGACGAGCTCGGCGACACCGCACTGCCCACCCCCAAACGCAAACCGTGACAGCGCCCCTGCCCTCGCTCGGCTTCCCCGGGTATCGGCGGTGCCGCACGCACTGGACTTTCCGGCACAGCGGCGTCAATTTCCCGCGAAATTGACACTCCGCTGCGACGCAGAGCCGAACTCCTACCACTCACGCAGCCCGACCATCCGCGGGTTCTCCCGTGCGGCTCTCGCGAGGAAGGCCCGACGTTGTGTAGGCCGCTACCCGATGTCGGGCCTCCCCGCAGCGAGAGCCGTGCGAGAGGTTCCGCCAAGCGAGGGTCCTGGCAAGCCCCGACAACTTCTGACAGCCGCTCCGGAAGGAGCTTTATGACCACTAATCACCGCCGTCGCGTGGGCTCGGTCCGCCCGAGCCACCTCATGTTCACCAGCGGGGTCGGCGCGCTGGTCGACATGCCCAACTTCTCCGTGCTGGTCCGTGGTCTCGACGACTGGAACTACAACGATGTCCGTGACCGAAACGACTGGAAGCCGATCGCCGAGCCCCGGCTGCTCTCCGCAGTGCAGGGCGTCTTCGGCAAGAACGTCAAGGAACTGCTGCCCGCGCCCTGGCTGGACGGCATGGAGCAGGACGCGAGTGGCCCCGCCTCTCGGGTTGGCGTGCCGACCGTGCCGTTCCCCTCCTGGCTGCGCTGCACCGCCTGTAACGAGCTCGCCCCGGTGGACTCGCGGATGTTCGGCTTCGAGAACGAGGTACCCAGCAGACCGCAGGACGCCCGGTTCTTCCACCAAGGGTGCGGCGTCAAGAAGAGTGGAGCCCCGCCGCTGGCGATCTCCTCCCGCTTCCTGATCTCCTGCACCGCCGGACACCTGGACGACTTTCCCTACCCGGAGTTCGTCCACCACGGAGCCGAGTGCCCCAAGGCGAAACAACCCAGGCTGCGGATGGAGGACCGCGGCGGCAACCGTGGCGTCAACGTCGAGATCAAATGCATCAGCTGCGGTGAACACCGCAACATGGGGCAGGCCATGGGCCAGCGCGGCGAGCGGAACCTGCCGCGCTGCCGGGGCAGGCACCCGCACCTGAACAGGTTCGACCCGCAGGGCTGCAAGTGCGCGCCCAAGGTGCTCACCGTCGGCGCCTCCAACCAGTGGTTCCCGCAGAACCTGTCGGTGCTGGCGGTACCCCGCACCGAGGCGAGTGAACTGGAGACCAAGGTCGAGCAGCACTGGAACGCGGTGTCCACACTGCCCGCCGCGATGTATCCCTACGCGCGGGAGAACGTGCCTGCCTTTTTCGAGCTCACCGGCTGGAGCGACGCCGAGATCGAGGCGGCGGTCGAGCGGGTGCGGGCCAGAATGGAGCAGGAGAGCGAGGAGGACAGCGAGACCGAGCAGCTCGACCTGCGCACCCCGGAGTGGGAGGTGTTCGCCGCCTCCGAGCTGCCCGCACCCACCGACGACTTCACGCTGCGGCGTGCCGAGGTACCCGTCGAACTGGCGGGGTACTACGCGGACGTGGTGCAGGCCGAGCGGCTACGCGAGGTCCGCGCGCTGACCGGGTTCACCCGGCTCGACGCGCCCGACCCCGAGGACCCCAAGCTGGTCACCCGCGCCCCGCTGGCCCGGTCCACGCCGCAGTGGGTGCCCGCCAGCGAGGTGCGCGGCGAGGGGATCTTCCTGCGCGTGCCCGAGGATCTGCTGCGCGACTGGGAGGGCCGCGCCGCCGAGTCGCAGGCGATGCACCGCCACCGGCGGGCCTACGCGGAGTTCCGCAAGAACCGCTACTCCGACCGCATCCCCGGCGAGTTCGACGAGATGCGCAACTGGCCCGGCCCCCGCTACCTCGCGCTGCACACCCTCTCGCACCTGCTGATCCGCACCATCGCCCTGGAGTGCGGCTACAGCTCGGCCAACCTGTCCGAACGCATCTACGCGGGCACCGAGGACGACCCGCGCAGCGGCATCCTGCTCTACACCGCGGTGCCCGACGCCGAGGGCACCCTCGGCGGGCTGGTCTCGCAGGCCGAACCCGACCGGCTGGTGCGGCTGACTCGCCGCGCGCTGAGCGAGGCGCGGCGCTGCTCCTCCGACCCGCTGTGCGCCGAACGGCTCCCGCAGCCGCCCGCCGACCACCTGCACGGCGCCGCCTGCCACGTCTGCCTGTTCGTCTCCGAGACCACCTGCGAACGCGGCAACCGGTTCCTGGACCGCAGGTTCGTGGTTCCCGTCGACGAGCACGAGGACCTGGCGTTGTACCGCGAGCGGCCGTGAGGGTGTGGGCATGACCGGCGAACCGTCCGAGCTGGAAAGCGTCGCCGCCGAGGCGTTACCCCGCCTCGGCGCGACCGCGCTGCGCACGCTGGCCGACCGCATCCAGGCGGGCTGGCCGGAGCAGGCCGTGCTGGCCGGGCCAGGTGAGGAGTACACCGAGACCGCGCGGGCCGTCCTCGACGCTCAGGCCGCTGAGGGGCGTTCGGCCGAGGAGACCGCGGGGTTCCTGCGCGGACTGGCCGCCGGATACAACCGCCGTGCCGCCGAGATCGCGGTCGAACCGGTCTGGAGCGGCCCCGGCACCCACCCGGTGCCGGTGCGCGCCACCGCGCGGGTGCTGGTCGAACTCATCGAGCGGGCCAGTCACGAGCTGCTGCTGATGACCTACTCGGCACGGCCGCACGAGCAGCTTCGGCGGGCGCTGCGCGCGGCGGTCGAGCGGGGAGTGGCCGTCACCGTGGTCGTGGAGACCTTGCGTGGCGCGCGGGGCGCGCTCGGTGGCCCTGAACCGGCCGATGCCTTCGCCGGGATCGGCGGGATCGAGTTGTGGCACTGGCCGCCGGAGCAGCGCACCGAGCGCAACTCCAGGACCCACGCCAAGATCGCGGTCGCCGACCGGCGCGAACTGCTGGTCTCCAGCGCCAACCTCACCCAGTCCGGTGTGGACCGCAACATCGAGGCGGGGCTGCGGGTGCGCGGCGGGACCGCTCCGCAGCGCGCCGCCGAGCACCTCACCGAACTCAAGACCCGGGGAATCCTCGAACGGCTGGGGGAGACATCGCAACAAGCGGGTGAGTGAAGTCCGGGTGGATGAAGCCCGGGTGAATGAAGCCCTGGCGAACGAAGCCGGGGAAGGCTCCGGGAATGCCTCGGAATCCCCGGCTTCGGCGACCGCGCAGGAAAGCCGCGAGAACCGCCGTGCGTTCTCCGAGTCGGTGGATCAGGCACTAGCGGTTGGGGCTTTCACGCGCACCACTTCCTGTAATTCCTGGTCGTTCTCGGTCGACATGCCCCGCAGTCCCCATCAGAGTTCCCTGGACCGTTGAGATTCCGGGCTGACCCGTTTGTGATCAGCCTTTCAGGATGCCGCAATGGGTGAGGCGTTGCCATAATCCGAATGGGTGAGATCGACTCGACTGGATTGTGGCGTGCTGTACACGGTGCTCGACTTCGTGTGGTCCGGCATACGAATTACTCACCCGTTCGGCGGATTTCCGCTAGCGAGCTCTGCGAGATCATGGAGGGCTTTCCGATCGCGGCCTGGGCGCGAGCGGTGATTGTCGGAAGAGAGCGAGGGGGAGATTTTGCACGAGCCGACCGCTGCGGACGACGAGCCGGACGCCGGTCCCGAAATCGCTGATCGTGCGGTCGTCGGCGCGCTGGCGCGTGGCACGTTGTCCCGTGCCGACGAAACGAGGAACACCGCCGACCGGCTTCGTTCCGCACCGGAACGGCTGCGGGAGCAAGTCCGCGAGCAGCACGCCGAGCTCCACCGCCGTGCCGTCGCCGCGCGGCTGAAGGACACTCCGCTGGACAAGTTGCGCGAGGCGGCCGGTAGCAGGATCCGGCTCGACGCGCTGGAACGCGCCGGGTACCGCAGCGTCCGGCAGGTGCTGTCCGCTCGTCCCGAGCAGCTGCGTCGGCACCCCGGAGTCGGGGAGAAAACCGCCGCCGAGGCGCTCCGTGCCGCGAAGAAGGTATCCGACGCCGCCGCACGTGAGACCGTCTTTCGGTTCGACCCGGACAGTGGGGATGCCGAGCAGGCTGAGCTGCTGGGCACGCTTCGTAAGCTGGAAACCGCCGAAGCCACTGTCGACGAGCTCGGCGACAGCATCGACGCGTTGACCGCCGAACTCGACTCGACCCGACCGGTCGCCGGGCGTGCGGGCAGCAAGCTGCGGATGATGTTCGCGGGCCGCGCCAAGAAACAGGACTCGCTGCGCGCGCTGGCCCGGCTCGAGGACCTGCTGGAACAACCGTGGGTCGAGCGGATCACCGATGCGGCGCGGCGGGCATACGAAGTAGCCGGACGGCAGAACGCGGCGGAGTCGTGGCGGGATTACCAGCAGCGCGCGGCCGTCTACAACACCCTGCTGAGCGGCATCACCGGCGTGGCGGAAACCTCGGAGGCCTCGGCGCGGGGCTTCGTCACCGGCGAGGTCGAACGCGAAGCCGCCGCTGTGGAGTTGGACACCAGCCTGCTCCACGTCGTGCCGCGCGGTTATCAGGCCTTCGGGGCCAAGTACGCGCTGGCGCGCGAGCACTGCGTCATCGGTGACGAGATGGGCCTGGGCAAAACCGTCGAAGCCCTGGCCGCGATGGCCCACCTCGCCGCGAGTGGCAGCACACACTTCCTCGTCGTCGCCCCGGCAGGCGTACTGGTCAACTGGGTGGACGAGACGCGCAGGCACACTCGGCTGACCGCACGCGGCCTGCACGGGCCACACCGCGACGCCGAGGCCGAGGGCTGGAAACGCAACGGCGGAGTGGCGGTGACCACCTACGACACGCTGCGCAGGCTCACCGGGCTCGACCGGATCAGCCCCGCCATGCTGGTCGTCGACGAGGCGCACCTGGTCAAAAACCCCGAAGCCAAACGTTCCCGAGCGGTCGGCGAGATCGCCGCCCGAGCCGAACGCAACCTGTTCCTCACCGGCACGCCGATGGAAAACCGCGTCGAGGAGTTCAAGACGCTGGTGTCCTACCTGGACCCCCCGCTGGCCGAGAAGATCCGCGTCGGCGACGCGCTGATGGGCGCCAAGGCGTTCCGCCGCACAGTGGCCCCGGTCTACCTGCGGCGCAACCAGGAGGACGTGCTCACCGAACTGCCCGAGAAGCTCGAACTCGAGGACTGGGTGCAGCTCGGTACGAAGGACGGCGATGCCTACCGCGAAGCCGTCGTCGACGGAAAATTCCAGCTCATGCGCCGGGCCGCCTACGAGCCCGAAAAGCTCGCCGACTCGGCCAAACTCGAACGCATGGGCGAGATCATCCAGGAGTCGGCACAAAACGGCTGGAAGGTCGTCGTGTTCAGCTACTTCCGCGACGTTCTCGAGAAAGTGGGGCGACTGCCGGGGGCCATGCACAGCCTCGACGGCAGACTCAGCGCCATCGCCAAGCAGGAACTGGTCGACGAGTTCAACAACCATCCGGAGCACGCCGTGCTCCCGGCGCAGATCGCGGCAGGGGGAGTGGGACTGAACATCCAGTCCGCCTCGGTGGTGATCCTCGCCGAACCCCAGCTCAAACCCAGCACCGAGGAGCAGGCCATCGCCCGTTGCCACCGCATGGGACAGACCCGCAAGGTGCACGTGCACCGGCTGATGGCCAAGGACACCGTCGACCAGCGGCTGGCCGAGGTGCTGGAGGGCAAAGCACGACTGTTCGACGCCTACGCCCGCGACAGCGCGGCCAAGAACAGCGATGCCTCCGCCGTCGACACCGAACCGATCGACCAGCGGCTGCTGCACGACGAAGCGATCCCGATGGATCAGCGGATAGTGCGCGTCGAACGCGAAAGGCTTCGGGGCGCCGAACGGGCGGGGGCATGATGGAACGACTTTTCCGGCACGGACTCGGTTCCGCGCGCTGTCGACTCAGGCATGCGGAATCCGGCGGCGAGGCAATCCCTCTTGTGAAGCGTTACAGAAATTCGGGAAACGATTCGATAACATATGGATTTTCGGGCAGCGTGAACTGTTCGGCAGCGGACTGCGCTATCTTGTGGAGCCGGGAGAAACCGTGATGGAGCTCGGGGTGTGCGGACTGCGTCGATGGGGCCGCACCAGCCCGAAAAGGTGGACAATCGATTGATCACGACCGGGCAGAGGCGCGTTCGACAGTTTCCCGCTTCCCGTGTATCAGGCCACTCGACGCCGCGTTCCGATCGGAACTCTCGATTACGCCCGGCGCGAAGGAATATTCCGGCGTCGGTGACGACCACCGACGACCGTCGATACAGCGGGTTCGAGTGGAACCGTAAGAGCAGTGAGACGCGCACACGGGATTTCTGGGAGGAATCGTGGCGGAACCGACAGTGATCAACGATCGCTACGAACTCCAGGCCGTTCCGCTGGCCAAAGGCGGGATGGGAGAGGTGTGGGTGGGACGCGACACCAAACTCGAACGAGAGGTGGCCGTCAAGTTCGTCCGGTTCCCCGACGCGGATGACGACGAGGAACTGGTACGGCGATTCCGCCGCGAGTCCCGCGTCACCGCGCGGCTGCGGCACCCCGGCGTGCCGTCGATCTTCGACGTGGGCAACCACGACGGGCGGCCCTACCTGGTCATGGAACTCGTCCACGGCATCAGCGTCTCCGACCTGATCGCCGAACACGGCATGCTACCGCTCGGCTGGGCCGCGGCGATCGCCGCGCAGACCTGCTCGGTGCTCACCGCCGCCCACCAGGAACAGCTGGTGCACCGCGATCTCAAACCGGCCAACCTGATGCTGCAACCGGACGGCACCGTCAAGGTGCTCGACTTCGGACTGGCCGTGGCGCTCGACGTGGCGGACATCTCCCGGTTGACCCGCACCGGGCAACACATCGGTACTCCCGCCTACATGGCTCCGGAACAGATCCAGGACGCCACCAGCTCCACCCGCAGTGATCTCTACTCGTTGGGTTGCGTGCTCTACGAGTCGCTCACGGGGACACGGCTTTTCCGGGGCCCCACCGACTACGCCGTGATGAACAAGCAGGTCGGCGAGCGGCCCGCGCCGCTGCACGAGTACCGCCCGGACGTGCCGTCGGAACTGACGGAGCTGGTCACCGACCTGCTGGCCAAGGAATCCGACGATCGCCCCGACAGCGCGCCCACCGTCTACCAACGGCTGCTGCCGTTCGCGGCGGACCTCGAAGCGCTGCCGGGAGCGCTCGCGAATCCCTCGGTCCCCAGCCCCACCCGGATGTACGCCTCGGTGTTGAGTCGGGTGTTTCCCCACGACAGCCCGTTCCCGGGGCCGGTGGGTGGGACCTCCGAGAGCACGCCTTCACGGGAAGAGCCACCCGAAGGCGCGGTTCCCGGTGAGGTGGCTCCCGAGCATAGCTCGCCCGAGCGGGGGAACGCCTCGGAGCGCACTGATCCGCCGAGCGAGGCATCGCGGGAAATGAACGAGCGGACCGCTCGCCCCGATCCCGGCGAGGAGGAGGCCCCCGCGATAACCCGGGACGAGCTGGCGGCCGCCAGGAACCGGGCGGAATCCCACGTGCGGCGTTCCCGATACGACGAGGCCGCCGAACTGCTCAGGTCCACAGTGGATTCCGCTAGCAGGGCTCTCGGAAGTACCGACGGCGACGTCGTCGAACTGCGACTGGAGTGGGCCCGAGTGCTCTACGACGGCAGCCAGTACCAGCGGGCCGGGCCGGTATACCACGCGTTGGCCACCGACCTGGCACAACGCGACGGGCTCGACACCGAACTCGTTCTCCACTGCCGACTGCGCAACGCCAGCTGTCACGCGCTCGGCGGTAACCACAGCCACGCGCTTCGGGCCATGAACAGCCTGCTGGCCGACGAACAGCGCGTCTTCGGCGACGACCACCCCCGCACCCTGGACCTGCGATGCCAGATCGGGTTGCTCCAGCTCGGAGCGGGCAAGCCGGAGGAAGCCGAGACGACCCTGAGCACGCTGCTCGACGACCTGCTCCGCACCCATCATCCCGAGCACTCCACCGTCGTCAAAGTGCGCGAACTGCTCGACGGATTGCCGGGTGGAGGAGGATGATCATCAGCGGTGTCCGGAGCCCCATCGGGGAAAACGGTCGAATCGGACGGACTGGGGTCTTTCGCGGATCGGGGCGACGCGGCGCCGACGACATTGACAACTACGCACAGCGGTACCGGAGACGCAAGTGGCCCGACTCGGCATAGACAAGGACTTCCTGCGCGAGTTCACCAAGCTCGAAAAGCAGGTTCAGGAGCGGGTGAGCCAGACCCTGGCGAAATTCGATCAGGTCAGCCACGCCGGAGCACACCTCGAGAAGATCGCCAACGCGCGCGATTCCCGGTTCCGCTCCATCCGGATCAGCGACTTCTGGCGCGGGATCGTGCTCGCACCGGACTCCGGGGACAGCTACACCCTGCTCACCGTGCTGCCGCACGACGATGCCTACGCCTGGGCGAAACGGCGCAGGGCCTCGGTCAACGCGGCCACCGGGCGGATCGAGATCCGCGACGTCGCGGCAGTGGAGGACAGTCTGTCCGGGCTGTCCAAACTGGCCGAAACCGCTCCCAGCCGGTTGTTCGACCACGTCAAGGACTCCCAGCTACGGCAGCTGGGACTCGACGAGCAGATCCTGGCCTTCGCGCGTGCGCTGACCGATTCGGCGCAGCTCGACGCGGCCAAGGCCCTCCTGCCGGGCAACCAGTACGACGTGCTGTTCGGGCTGGCCACCGGCTACACCCCCGAACAGGTTTGGGCGGAGTTGGCCGCCGAGGTCAGCGACACCGGGTTCGACCCGGACGATCTGGACGCGGCGGTGGAGCGCAGCCCCGATCGTGTCGTGCTCGTCGACGGTCCCGAAGAGCTCATGGCGGTCTTCCGGCATCCGTTGGCCACGTGGCGGATCTACCTGCACCCGGTGCAGCGCTCGGCGGTGGAGGCCTCCTACAACGGTCCCGCGCGCGTCACCGGCGGCCCCGGCACCGGCAAGACCGTGGTGACGATGCACCGCGCCCACCAGCTGGCGGTGAACGGGGCGGGGCCCGTGCTGATGACCACCTTCACCGCCACCCTGGCCGGCTCGCTCGACACCGGGGTGAGACTGCTGGTGGAGGACGACGAGGTGCGCGAACGCATCCACGTGCACCACGTGGACCAGTTCGCCAACCGGGTCTTCCGCGAACACCACGAGGTTCCCGCGATCCTGAGCGCGGAGGAGCAACGGCAACTGTGGCAGTCGATCGTCACCGAGCTGGAGGTGTCGTTCTCGGCCAACTTCCTGGCGGAGGAGTGGCGTCAGGTCGTGCTCGCCCAGGGGGTCGACAGTGCCGAGCAGTATCTCGGAGCCAAACGCGACGGCCGGGGGCGCGGCCTCGGCAGTCGGCAGCGGGCGCAGGTCTGGCAGGCTATCTGGGAGTTCGAGAGCGAGCTGCGGCGGCGGGGCGTGTGGACCCACGAGACGATCTGCGTCGAGGCCACCAGGCTGCTCGAACAGCGAACCGACAAGCCCTACCGGCACGTCGTGGTCGACGAGGCCCAGGACCTCAGCCCGGTGCAGTGGCGACTGCTGCGCGCCGCCGTGCCCGAGCGGCCCGACGACATCTTCCTGGCCGGTGACACGCATCAGCGCATCTACAACAACCGCGTGAGCCTGCGCGACGTGGGCATCCGGGTTACCGGGCGGTCGAGCCGGTTGAACGTCAACTACCGCACCACTGCCGAGATCCTCGCCTGGAGCCTCGGGCTGCTGCGCGGCGAGACCATCGACGACATGGACGAGGGGCTCGAAGCCATCGCGGGCTGCCGCTCGGAGGTACGCGGCAAGCACCCGTGGGTTCGCGGTTTCCCCACCAGAAGCGCCGAGCTCGAACAGCTGGTGACCACGCTGCGGGAATGGGTCGACACCGGGATCGCTCCCGGTGAGATCGGCGTGGCGGTGCGCTCCAACAAACTCGTCGAAACGGTCGTGGCCGAACTCGGAGAAGCCGGGATTCCGAACGTGCGGCTGCAGGGCGGCACGACCGAGGAGGACGACGCGGTCGCGGTGGGCACCATGCACCGGATGAAGGGGCTGGAGTTCCGCTGCCTGGCGGTGGCCGGGGTCACCGAGCATCAGGTGCCGCCCCCCAGCGCGATCACTCCCGAGGAGGAGGACGCCTCGGCACACCGCAGGGACGCCCAGCGCGAACGGTGTCTGCTGTTCGTCGCCTGCACCCGCGCCCGGGAGCAGCTCGCCGTGTCCTGGCACGGCGGCAAGAGTCCGTTCCTGCACACCCAGAACTGACACCGGACGCGCCCGAGATTTCCGGATTACGTGTGACCAGCTTCGATCACAGGAAGGTAGAACATGCCGACGCTTTCCACACTGCTGTACCAGATCGACTCCGGTTCCGTGCTGCTTCCCGAGTTCCAGCGTGGTTACGTGTGGAACCGGGACCAGGTGCGGGAGTTGATGCAGTCGCTGTACCGGGGGCATCCGGTGGGTGGGCTGCTGATGTGGGAGACCGACGCGGAAGGGGTTTCCGTCCGGGGCGAGACGAGCGGTCAGCAGGGAACCCATCTGCTGCTGCTGGACGGTCAGCAGCGCATCACCTCGCTGTACGGCGTGGTGCGCGGCAAGGCCCCGGCGTTCTTCGAAGGGGACCCGGCGGTCTTCGCCAATCTGTACTTCAACGTCGTCGAGGAGAAGTTCGAGTTCTACGCGCCGTCCAGGATGGCCGATGACTACCGCTGGGTGAACGTGACCAAGCTGTTCCTGGAGAACCTCGGCGAGTACATCACCAGTTTCCAACAGCACGACCCGGCCAATCTCGGCCTCTACGTGGAGCGGCTGAACCGGCTGCGCAACCTGCTGGAACGCGAGTTCTACGCGGAGAAGATCACCGGAAACGACAAGAACGTGGACACGGTGGTCGACATCTTCAACCGGGTCAACTCGGGCGGGACGAAGCTGTCCAAGGGTGATCTCGCGCTGGCCAAGATCTGCTCGCAGTGGAGCGACGCGCGCGGCGAGATGCGCGAGAAGCTGCAGGAGTGGCAGGAGGCGGACTTCGACTTCACGCTGGACTGGCTGCTGCGCAACGCCAACGCGGTGGCGACGGGCCGAGCCCTGTTCACCGCGTTGGACAACGTCTCGGCCGGAGAGTTCCGGGACGCGCTGTACAGGTCCACCGGATACATCGGTCGGTTCCTCGACCTGGTCTCCGGGCGGCTCGGCCTGGACCACGACCGGGTGTTGATGGCCCGCTACGCCTTCCCGGTGGTCTCGCGGCTGCTGGAACTCAACGGCGGCCGGTTCGACGACCGTTCCCACCAGGACAAGGTGCTGTACTGGTACGTCCACGCCGCGCTGTGGGGGCGCTTCGCCGGGTCCACCGAAACGTTCCTGCAGAAGGACTACGAGACCGTGGAACGGTCCGGCATCGACGGGCTGATCACCTCGCTGGAGCGGTGGCGCGGCGGCAACCTCGACGTGCACGCGCACGACTTCGAGGGCTCGACCAAGGGCTCGCGCTTCTACCCACTGCTGTACATGCTGACCAGGGTCAACCAGGCCCGCGACTTCGGCAGCGGTGTGCCGCTGCGCGCCGACATGCTGGGCAGGAACTCCTCGCTGCAGGTGCACCACCTGTTCCCCAAGTCGCTGCTGTACCAGGCGGGCTACGAGCGTTCCCAGGTCAACGCCATCGCGAACTTCTGTTTCCTCACCCAGGACACCAACCTCGTGGTGGGGAACCGGTCGCCGGCGGAATACTTCGCCGAGGTGGAGGAGAAACACCCCGGCGTGCTGGCCTCGCAGTGGATCCCCACCGATCCGGAACTGTGGAAGATCGAACGCTATCCCGACTTCCTGCAGGCGCGGCGCGAGCTGCTGGCCGAGGCGGCGCAGTCGTTCCTCACCGAGCTGCGTACCGGTGAGACGGCCACCGACCGGGAGGAGCTGCAACCGCTGTCCATCGCCGGGGACGACGACATGGACGCCCGTGTCGCCCAGGTCAACGGGCTCATCTCCGAGCTGGTCGAACTCGGCTGCACACCTCCGTCCACCGACACCGAGATCGCCGACCCCCGCACCGGTCGAGCGCTGGCCGTGGCCGAGGCGTTCTGGCCCGAAGGGTTGCAGACCGGGCAGGGGAGTCCGGTGGTGCTCGAACTCGACACCGCCGACGCCGACCTGCCCCGGCTGGAGGAGCTCGGCTACGAGGTGTTCACCTCGGTCGACGCGCTGCGCGGTTACGTGCGGCGTCGCAACCGGAGCGAGCCGGAGTCCGAGCCGGACCCCGATGCCGGCTCCGTCGCGGCCGAGCGGTCGCGCGAGCCCGACCCCGCGGCGGAACCGGTGGTGGCCGAGTTCGAGCAGCGGATGCGTTCGCTGTACGAGCGGGGTCGAAAGGAGGCGCACTACACCGCCACATACTTCCTGAGCATGCTCGCCGAGCACGGCGGACTGTCCACCGCGCACAAACTTCTCGCCGGTGGGGGTGTCTCCGACGGCTTCGCCGCGCTCTGGGAACGCGGCAGGCTCGATCTCACCGTCGAAGCGCTGGCCACCGAGTCGCGCTTCGCGGAGTTGTTCTCCGCCGAGGAATTGCGGACAGCCGAACACCGACTCAGCCAGTTCGGCTACGCCACCTGAGCCGAGTTCCGCCGCTCGATCGGTGGTGATGGCTGGCGGGAGAGCTATCGCAGGGGCGACGGACCTTACGCAGCCCCCGGCACGGTGATCCGACACCACGTCACGCGGGGACGTGGACGCGGTGTCGGATCATGCGGGATTCGTCAACGACGACACGCCACTTCTCGATTTTCACGGGGCATTCTTCACTCGTCTCGTGTACATTTCTGGAACGATCTCATTTTTATTTTTTGTGTCGTGGTGGCGCTTTCACGAATTTCGCTCATCGGTTCCTGGTGCGCTGCGGAATTCCAATATCAAGTTGTGAACTGATTCACTCCGTTTTAGCTTGGGTGATGCCGCATACCACAACAAGGAAGTGATCACCGATGTCATCGTCCCCGGACAGCGGTGCGCACGAAACGGTCGATCGCCTGTTTGAACGTCGTGTCGAACCCGTCAATCAAATCCTGGCGAACGCCGACAACGTGGCCCGAGCCTGTCATGCCGTGTCCCGAAGATTCCACGACGGCGGAAAACTGGTCGTTTTCGGAAACGGCGGGGCGAGTACCGACGCGCAACACGTGGCGGTCGAGTTCGTGCATCCGGTGATCGTCGGCAAACGCGCGCTGCCCGCGATCTCGTTGACCTCGGACGTGGCCACGGTCACCGGAGTCGCCACCGGCAGCGGCGAGGGACTGGACGAGGTGTTCGCCCACCAGATCCGGCACCTGGCCGATCCGGGCGACATCGCGCTGGGGATCTCCACCGACGGCAACTGCGCCAACGTGCTGCGCGGACTGCGCGAGAGCGGCGACCTCGGACTGCTGACCGTCGGCCTGGTCGGCGGTGACGGCGGGGCGATGGCGGATTCCGGAATCGACCACGTGCTCACGGCGCGAGCCACCGATCCGCGCGTGGTCAAGGAAGTGCACGTGACCGTGTACCACATCCTCTGGGAACTGGTGCACGTCTTCCTCGAACAACCCGGCGCGTTGACCTCGGAAGGGGCGGCATGAGCGAGGAACCGCTTCCCGCCCCGGTGCCCTCCGGCGTGAGCTGCGACGGGCAGCACTGCGTGACCTGTTCGGACGAGGCGGTGCGCGTCACGGTGCTGCGGCTGCTCGCGGACGGCATGGCCGACGTGGAGACCGAATTCGGAACCGAACGGATCAGTGTCGCGCTGATTCCGGCCGCCGTCGGCGACACCGTGCTGGTGCACGCGGGCGAGGCCATCGCGACCGTCGAGGAGTGAACACCGTGGACCAGGCCGACACCCACCCCGAGCCCGCTACCCACACCGGACCCGCTACCCACACCGACCCCGCGACCGCCGCCCGGCCGGCGACCGAGATCGGATCGGCGACCGACATCGGATCCGCGGGGGCGCTGTACCCGTTCCTGACCAACGCGCCGGTCGACGTCGACGCCGTGTTCGACCAGGTGCGTCACTCCATCGAGGCCAAGGCCCGCGAGATCAGGGAACTGCGGGTCGAGGTGCACCGGCGCGACGGTGCCACCCTCGTCCACTGCGCCGACGCGATGGCCGAACGCTTCGCCAGGGGTGGCAGGCTGCTCGCATTCGGCAACGGCGGCAGCTCCACCGACGCCCAGGAGATAGCGAGCCAGTTCCTGCACCCGGACGCGGGCGGAACCGCGCTGCCCGCGCTCGGGCTGACCAGCGATATCGCGGTGGTCACCGCGTTGTGCAACGACGTCGGCTTCGACGTCATCTTCGCGAGGCAACTCGGCGCGTTCGGCGGCGCCAACGACATCGCGGTCGGCATCTCGACCAGCGGAAACTCGGCCAACCTGCTCGCGGGCTTCGAGGAGGCCAAGAGCAGGGGGATGTTGACCGTCGGCATCGCCGGTTACGAAGGCGGCAAGATGTCCGAATCGGACAGCATCGATCACCTGTTCGTGGTGCCCTCACCCTCCGTGCACCGCATTCAGGAAGCCCAGACCACGCTCTACCACGCGCTCTGGGAACTCACCCAATCCGCGCTCTCCCGAACTCGAGACGGTGCGGCACCGCAGGGCACACCCGCCTCGATGCGTGAGTGAGGAGTGATCCGTCGTGGCACCGACCAACGAACGACACATGAAACCCGTTCCCGACGAGGACCCGACCACCCGAGGAGCGGGCGCCGACAGCACCATCGGAGACGGCATGCAGGGGCCGGTTCACATCCTGTGGATCAACGCCGGGCTCAGCTGCGACGGCGACTCCGTCTCACTGACGGCGGCCACGCAACCCAGCATCGAGGAAATCGTGCTGGGAGCACTGCCCGGACTGCCCGAGGTGCAGGTGCACTGGCCATTGATCGACTTCGAGAGCGGGCCCGACCAGGGCGCGGACACCTTCATCGAGTGGTTCCACAAGGCCGACCGCGGTGAGCTCGAACCCTTCCTGCTGGTGATCGAGGGATCGATCCCCAACGAGGCCATCAAGGAGGAGGGGTACTGGTGCGGGTTCGGCAACGACCCGAACACCGGTCAGCCCATCACCACTAGCGAGTGGATCGACCGGCTCGCCCCCAAGGCACTGGGCATCGTGGCCACCGGGACCTGCGCCACCTACGGCGGTATCCACGCGATGGCCGGCAACCCCACCGGTGCCATGGGGGTGCCGGACTACCTCGGCTGGCAGTGGAAGTCCAAGGCAGGCCTGCCGATAGTGTGCGTGCCGGGCTGCCCGGTGCAGCCGGACAACATGTCCGAGACGCTGCTGTACCTGCTCTACCAGGTCGCCGGGCAGGCCCCGATGATCCCGCTGGACGACGCGCTGCGGCCGAAGTGGCTGTTCAGCATTACCGTCCACGAGGGCTGCGACCGGGGCGGCTACTACGAGCAGGGACAGTTCACCGAGCACTACGGCACCCCCGAGTGCCTGGTCAAGATCGGCTGCTGGGGGCCGGTCGTGCACTGCAACGTGACCAAACGCGGCTGGATGGACGGCATCGGCGGCTGCCCCAACGTGGGCGGCATCTGCATCGGATGCACCATGCCCGGTTTCCCCGACAAGTTCATGCCGTTCATGGACGAACCCCCCGGTGCGCTGCTGTCCACCGCCGCGGTCGGCGGCTACGGCGCCACGATCCGCAGACTCCGCCGCATCACCCGCAAGACCGCGGACAAGGAACCGTCCTGGCGCACCAAGGGACGTGAGCTGCACACCGGTTACCGGCCGACCTGGTGATCCGATCCGAGGAAGGTACCCACATGACACAGACCGATCCCGCCGCCAAGACGGGAAAGTCGAAATCCGATCTGATGGAGATGTCCTGGGACCCGATCACCAGGATAGTCGGCAGCCTCGGCATCTACACCAAGATCGACTGGGAGGCCAGGCGGGTGGTGGAGTGCTACAGCACCTCCTCGATCTTCCGCGGCTACAGCATCTTCATGAAGGGCAAGGACCCCCGCGACGCGCACTTCATCACCAGCCGCATCTGCGGCATCTGCGGGGACAACCACGCCACCTGCTCGGTCTACAGCCAGAACATGGCCTACGGGGTCAAGCCGCCCAAACTGGGGGAGTGGATCATCAACCTCGGTGAGGCCGCCGAGTACATGTTCGACCACAACATCTACCAGGAGAACCTGGTGGGGGTCGACTACTGCGAGAAGATGATCCGCGAGACCAACCCCGGCGTGCTGGAACTGGCCGAGCGGACCGAGGCCCCCAACGCCTCCGAGCACGGCTACCGCACCATCGCCGACATCATGCGGGCGCTCAACCCGCTGGAGGGCGAGTTCTACCGGGAGGCGCTGCAGATCAGCAGGCTCACCCGCGAGATGTTCTGCCTCATGGAGGGACGCCACGTCCACCCCTCCACGCTGTACCCCGGCGGGGTGGGAACGGTCGCCACGGTGCAACTGTTCACCGACTACCTCACTCGGCTGATGCGCTACGTCGAGTTCATGAAGCGCTGCGTGCCGATGCACGACGACCTGTTCGACTTCATCTACGAGGCCCTGCCCGGATACGAGGAGGTCGGTAGGCGTCGAATCATGCTCGCCTGCTGGGGCAGTCTCAACGACCCGGACCACTGCGACTTCCAGTACGAGAACATGAACAACTGGGGCCGCAAGATGTTCGTCACGCCGGGCATCGTCGTGGACGGGCAGTTGGTCACCACCGACCTGGTCGACATCAACCTGGGCATCCGGATCCTGCTCGGCAGCTCCTACTACGAGGACTGGCAGGGCCAGGAGACGTTCGTCGACCGCGACCCGCTGGGCAATCCGGTCGACCAGCGCCATCCCTGGAACCAGCACACCATTCCCAAACCGGCCAAACGGGACTTCGACGACAAGTACTCCTGGGTGATGTCGCCGCGCTGGTTCAACGGTTCCGAGCACCTGGCGCTGGACACCGGCGGCGGCCCCATCGCGCGGTTGTGGACCACCGCGCTGGCCGGGCTGGTGGACATGGGCAACGTCCGCGCCACCGGTCACAGTGTGGAGATCAACCTGCCCAAGAGCGCCACGATGGGTGAGCGCACGTTGGAGTGGAAGATTCCGAAGTGGAGCAACGCCATCGAGCGCAACCGGGCCCGAACCTACTTCCAGGCCTACTGCGCCGCCGCCGCGCTGCACTTCGTGGATAAGGCGCTGGCCGAGGTCCGCGGCGGAAACACGCAGACCTGGGAACCGTTCGACGTGCCCAACGAGAGCGTGGGCTGCGGCTTCACCGAAGCCGTGCGCGGGGTGCTCTCGCACCACATGGTGGTGCAGAACGGCAAGATCGCCAACTACCACCCCTATCCGCCGACGCCGTGGAACGCCAGCGTGCGCGACCCCTACGGCACACCGGGACCCTACGAGGACGCGGTGCAGAACACCCCGATCTTCGAGGAGAACTCCCCGGAGAACTTCAAGGGGATCGACATCATGCGCGCCGTGCGCAGCTTCGATCCCTGCCTGCCGTGCGGGGTGCACATGTACACCGGCGACGGGTTCGAGCTGGACAAGACGCACACGCCCCACGCCTTCGACAGCCAGACCTGATCGGGGCTCCCCGGTCGGGTTGACGGGGTGGTCGGGTGGCGGAACCTCTCGCACGGCTCTCGCTCCGGGAGGCCCGACATCGGGTAGCGGCCTACACAACGTCGGGCCTTCCTCGCGAGAGCCGCACGGGAGAACCCGCGGCGGTGCGGGCCGCGGGAGCGGAAGTTCGGCGCTGCGAAGCGGCTCGTTCGGCCGGTCCGGCCGGAACACCTCAGTGAGACAACCGACCCAGTACACCACACAACCGTGCCCCGGTGACCACGCTTTCGGCGGGCGCCGGGACGTGACCCATTCACACGAGGACTCCCCACTGATGACGCAATCCACCACCACGGGGACACCGCCGAGGGCGGCTCCCCAGCAGGACGACGCGAGCGCGGTCGCCGCCCGCGTGGACGAACTGCTCGGCAAGTTCGACACCGTCGAGACGCCCGGCGTCCGCGAGGCCGCCGAGGACCTCGTCGCCACCATCATGCGGTTCTACGGAGCCGGAATCGAACGGATCACGACAATACTGGCCGAGCACGCCCCGGGCGCCGAGCTGCTCGACCGGCTGGCGGCCGACGAACTGGTCGGTGGACTGTTCGCGCTGCACGATCTGCACCCCCTCCCGGTGCGGCAGCGCGTGTCCGACGCGCTGGACAGCGTGCGGCCCTATCTCGGCTCGCACTCCGGAGACGTGGAGCTGCTCGACATCGACGAGGAAGGTGTGGTGCGGCTGCGGTTGAAGGGCAACTGCGACGGTTGCCCCTCCTCGGCGGTGACGGTGAAACTGGCCATCGAGGACGCCGTCCGCAAGGCCGCACCGGAGATCGCCGACATCGCCGTGGAGGGCATGGCCCAGCCGGAAACCACCGCCACCGGGCCCGGCGGCCGGCCGCTGCTGCCGTTGGCGTCCGAATCGGACAACGGCGGTTCCGCCGTGGCCGAGACCGCGGAGTGGGTCAACCTGGACGAGCTGGTGAGCCTGTCCGAGGGCGAACTCACCTCGGTCGGGATCGGTGGCGCGAGCGTGCTGGTGTGCAACGTGGCGGGCTCGCTCTACGCCTACCGGGACCGTTGCCCCGCTTGCGACACGGAGCTGGGCCGGGCGGAGCTGCACGGCGGTGAGCTGCGGTGTCCCGGCTGCGCGCGGAGTTACGACGTTCGACTGGCGGGCCGGGAGGAGCGGGACTCGAACCTGCACCTGGAACCGTTGCCGCTGCTGGCCGACCACGGCGGTGTCCGCCTCGCGGTTCCGGAGGTCGCGCGGTGAAACCGGAAACGTTCCCCACCTCCGGAACTTCCGCTGGGCCGAGCACCACCGAACCCGGTGGGCTGCGCCGCTTCCTGCGACCTCGCGGCGAGTCCGCCCGACCCCAACGCGCCCCTGGCACCAGCTGCGAGATGTGCTCGGAACAGCTGTGGGAAACGGGACACTCCCACGTGGTCAACGTGGAAAACCGGCGCATCCTGTGCACCTGCCGCGCCTGCTATCTGCTTTTCACCCATCCGGGCGCCGGCAGCGGCAAACACCGTGCCGTCCCGGAGCGCTACCGCTACGCGCCGAACTTTCCGCCGGGGGTCGCGCTGTGGGAGTCCACCGGCATACCGGTCGGCATGGCCTTCATGTTCCGCAGCTCGACCACCGGGCCGGTGCTGTTCTACCCCAGCCCGGCGGGCGCCACCGAGTCGACGCTGCCGCCGAAGGACTGGGACGAGGTGATCGCGGGGGAACCGGCCTTCGCCGACATCGCCGAGGACGTGGAGGCGCTGCTGATCAACCAGCTCGGTGAGTCCGGCACCGAGTTCGAGGGCTTCCTGGTGCCGGTCGACACCTGCTACCGGCTGGTCGGGCTGGTTCGCACGTACTGGCGCGGTTTCGACGGTGGCAGCCAGGCACGCGAGCACATCGAGGAGTTCTTCACCGGACTCCGGCAGCGCGGCGAGCGGGTCGGCTCCGGACAGTCCGGAGGGGAGCGCGGTGATGGCTGACCTCTCCGTCACGTGCGAGGACGTGCGCTGCGAACGCTACGGCGCCGGGCCCACCCTGCTGTTCCGGCTGCGCATCGACGAGTCCGGTGAGGACCCGATTCACGCGATCTCGCTGCGCTGCGCCGTCAACATCGAGCCCCGCAAGCGCGACTACGACAGCTCCGAGGAGGAACTGCTCGGCCACCTCTTCGGCGGGCGGGACCGCTGGGGCCACACGCTGCGGAACCTGCGGTTCGCCAACGTCGCCACGCAGGTCCCCGGATTCACCGACTCCATCCGGGTGGACGTTCCGGTGCCCTGCACCTTCGACATGGAGGTGGCCTCGGGCAAGTACCTGCACTCGTTGCGCTCCGGTTCGGTGCCGATGGTGCTGCTGTTCAGCGGCACCGTCTTCGGCAAGGGTGCCAACGGTTTCTGGGTTCACCAGATCCCCTGGGAGCTGGAGGCCGACTACGCCATGCCGATCGAGGTGTGGCAGCGGCTCAAGGAGCTGTACTTCCCGCGGGCCGACTGGATCCGCCTGCACCGCGACACGGTGGACGCGCTGCTGCGCTACCAGTCCCAGCACGCGATTCCCACCTGGGACGCGGCCATCGGAACACTGCTGGACAACGCGGGCGAGGTGACCCCGTGACGGAACTGTTCGACAAGGCGAGGGCGGTGGCCGACGCCGTCCTCTACGAGGGGTACCTGCTCTACCCCTACACCGCCGATTCGCCGAAGAACCAGGTGCGCTGGCAGTTCGGGGTGCTGATGCCGCCGAGCCACGCCGACGACTCGATCGGCGAGTACACCGACCTGCGCACCGAGTGCGTGTTGGAAGCCCCCGAGGACGCCCGGGTGCACGTCCGGCTGCGTTTCCTGCGCATCCAGCAGCGCTCGGTCGAATCGCTCGATGAGCACGGGCAGTATCGCAGGGTGACCTCGTTGCCGGTCGACGACCGGGTGATCGAGGAGTTCGACGAGGCGGTCGAGCAGGAGCACGACCTGCTGGCACGGGTCGGGGACCTGCTCGCCGGCGGATGCGAACTCGCCGTCCGCGACGATTCGGCCCGGAGCACCGAGGAGATCCGCGACCGGGACGGGGAACTCCGCGGGCGGATCGTTCGCGAACTGCGTCCGCTACGGGGCAGGCTGCGGGTCGACGCCGAACGACTAGCGGGACCCTACGGCGGCCTGCGGCTGCGGGTGGGTGTGGCCAACACTTCCGAGTGGCGGGCCGAGGACGCGGACAGGCAGCGGGCGCTGCGGCACGCCTTCGTCGCTACCCACCTGTTGCTCGGCCTGGACCAGGGGGCGCTGCTGTCCTCGATGGACCCACCGGAATGGGCGGCCGCCGCGGTGGCCGAATGCGAGAACGTGCGCTGCTGGCCCGTACTGCTGGGGCCCGGCGACCGGAGTGCCGCTGTGCTGGCGGCCCCGATCATCCTCTACGACGATCCGAGGGTGGCCCCGGAGAGCCCGCAACAGCTGCACGACGCCACCGAGATCGACGAGATTCTGACGCTGCGCACCATGGCACTGACCGAGCAGGAGAAACAGCGGGCCAGGCAGACCGACGAACGGGCTCGCGGCATCATCGACGGCGTCGACAACATGCCGCCCGAGATGCTGGAACGGCTGCACGGCACGTTGCGATACCTGCGGGAGTCGGTGCCGGAGCGGGAAAGTTCGCGAGACGAGGGGGTGCCGCAGGAGGGTTCGCACCAGTCGTCCCTCCCACCGGACCTCCCCGCCCCGCCCGGTTCGCCCGGTGCGGGAATCTCCGGCGAGGCCGCGGGACCGTTCCCCGAGCCCGGGACCCCCTGGTGGGATCCCGGTGCCGACGCCGCGGTCTCGCCGGAGAACGACAGCGTCGAGGTGGACGGGCAGTCGGTGTCCAACGGCAGCAAGGTCACCCTGCTGCCGGGCAGCGGCAGCGACGCGCAGGACATGTTCCTGACCGGACGCGTCGCCACGGTGCGCGCGGTGTACTTCGACGTGGACGGCGGCAGTCACCTGGCGGTGACTCTGGACGACGATCCGGGTGCGGAGATCCAGGGTGCCAACGGGCGGTTCCGCTACTTCGGCACCGAGGAGGTCCGCCCCCTGGCGGGGGCGGCGGGTGCGTCCGGAAAACCGGAGGAAACCGCCCCGGCCGGTGAGGACGAGGTGCGGCGATGAGCCCCCGGGTACTGATCGCGGGCATCGGCAACATCTTCCTCGGCGACGACGGGTTCGGCCCCGAGGTCGGGCGTGCGCTCGCCGAAACCGAGCTGCCCGAGGGGGTTTGGGCGGGCGACTACGGCACCAGCGGGATGCACCTCGCGTTCGACCTGCTCGACGGTTACGCGACCACCGTGCTGGTCGACGCCCTGTCCAGGGGTGATCCCCCAGGGACGCTGACCCTGCTGCGGCCCACCGACATCGGGAACGTCGCCAATCGGGACACCGCGACGCTGGCCGACGCGCACGGTATGCAGCCGGATGTGGTGCTGGACCTGGTCACCCTGCTGGGCGGTGATCCCGGACGGGTTTTCGTGCTCGGCTGCGAGCCCGCCGAGCTGGAACAGCGCATCGGCCTGAGCCGGATCGTGAAACGCGCCGTGCCGGCAGCGGTGCATCGGGTGCGCGAACTCGTGTGCGCCGAACAGGAGGAATCCGAGTCCGCCGGACTCGGACGAGGAGTCGTCGAAGGAGGTGATCGGTAGTGCGCCGTTTTCTGTTCCTGGTGCTGTTGGTGGGGTTGATCGCCACCCTGGCGTGGTTGTTCGGCCCGGACGTGAAGCGTTACGTGCGGATCAGCCGCATGTGACCATTCGGGCCTTCGGCGCGGCGATTTCGCGAGAAATTGACGGACAAGCGGTGTAGCCGCTGCCGGCCATGCCCGTCCACCGGCACCCCCGCGAGAGGCTCCGCCAAGCGAGGATCCCGGCAACGCGAGTCGACAAATTACTGAGGAGAATTCGGATGTGTTTGGGAATCCCGGGTGAGGTCATCGAAGTCCTGCCGGACCGGCCCGATCTGGCCAAGGTGGACGTCAGCGGAGTGCGTCGCAACATCAACATCGGTCTGCTCGACGACGACCGTCCGGTGGCCGGTGACTGGATTCTGATCCACGTGGGATTCGCGCTTTCCAAGATCGACGAACAGGAGGCGCAGGCCGCGCTGGAATTCCTGGAGGACATCGGAAAGGCGTACGAGGACGAGTTGGAAGCGTTGCAGGACTCCTACATTGATTAGCGGGGTTCTGGCGGCTCGGTTTGCGAGAGTGGCCGCTTGGCGGAACCTCTCGCGGCGCTCTCGCTGCGGGTGCCCCGACATCGGGTAGCGACCTACACAACGTCGGGACCGTCCTCGCGAGAGCACCACGAGAGAACCCGCTGCGGTGCCGGTTGCGAGGGTGGTCGGAGTTTTGGCCGCGGGAGTGGTGGGAGCTCGGCCCTGGGTCGTGGCGGAGCGACGATTTCGCGAGAAATTGACGCCGCACTATCAGTTGGGGCACGTTTCCGAACGGTTTTCGTGTCCTCGGATTCTCGCTCAAAAGGTTTCGGAGGAGGTGCCATGAAATTCGTCGACGAGTACCGCGACGCGGACAAGGCGCGTGCGCTATCGGCCAAGATAACCGAACTGTGCGAGCCGGGCAGGCAGTACAAGTTCATGGAGGTGTGCGGCGGCCACACCCACACCATCTACAAACACGGCCTGGAGGACTACCTCCCCGAGAACATCTCGTTGATCCACGGGCCCGGCTGCCCGGTCTGCGTGATCCCGATGGGCAGGGTGGACGACTCCATCCACATCGCCAGGCAGCCGGGGGTGCTGATGACCTCCTTCGGCGACATGATGCGGGTTCCCGGCAGCAACGGCTCGTTCTTCGACTCCAACGCCGAGGGCACCAACATCCGGATGGTCTACTCCCCGCTGGACGCCCTCAAGCTGGCGCGGCAGAACCCCGAACAGCACGTGGTCTTCATGGCGATCGGGTTCGAGACCACCGCGCCGTCCACCGCGATGACGCTGCTGCGCGCACGGTCCGAGGGGCTGGAGAACTTCTCGGTGTTCTGCAACCACGTCACCGTCATCCCGGCGATCAAGGCCATTCTCGACTCGCCCGACCTGCGGCTGGACGGCTTCATCGGCCCCGGTCACGTCTCCACGGTGATCGGCTGCAAACCCTACGAGTTCATCGCCCGCGACTACCGCAAGCCGCTGGTGGTGGCGGGTTTCGAGCCGCTGGACATCCTGCAGTCGATCTACATGCTGATGCTGCAGCTGTCCGAGAACCGCTCGGAGGTGGAGAACCAGTACTCGCGGGTCGTGCCGTGGCACGGCAACGAGGTGGCGCTGGACGCCATCAGCCGAACCATGGAGCTGCGGCCCTACTTCGAATGGCGCGGACTGGGCTTCATCTCGCACTCGGCCACCCGAGTGCGTGAGGAGTTCGCCGAGTTCGACGCCGAACGCCGGTTCGAACTGCCCGGTGTGCGCGTGGCCGACCCCAAGGCCTGCCAGTGCGGCGAGGTGCTCAAGGGCGTGCTCAAGCCCTGGGAGTGCAAGGTGTTCGGCACCGCCTGCACCCCGGAGACCCCGATCGGCACCTGCATGGTCTCCCCGGAAGGGGCCTGCGCCGCCTACTACAACTTCGGCCGGTTCAGCAGGGAACGCGTCAAGGAGGCGAGCAAGGCGTGAGCATCGAGAACGAGACCGACGCGGAGCCGGTCGCCGCCACGACCGGGACACCGGCCGAGCACACCGCTGCCGAAACCGTGCCCACCGCCACCGAACCGGTGCACAGCACCGCCGAGCCGGCACACGGTGCGGCCGAACCGGGCAGCGACTACCGCAGCAGGGAGCAGCGGGTCCTCGACCGCATCGAGAAGGCGCGCGCCCGCAAACCGAAGATCAAGGAAGAACGCGTCACCAGCGCCCACGGCGCCGGTGGCAAGGCCAGCCAGACGCTGACCGAGGCGTTGTTCCTGGAGGAACTGCGCAACCCGCACCTGGAGAAGCTCGAGGACGGCGCCGAGTTCGCGGTGGACGGCTCGCGGCTGGCGATGACCACCGATTCCTTCGTGGTCTCCCCGCTGTTCTTCCCCGGCGGCGACATCGGTGAACTCGCCGTCAACGGCACGGTCAACGACCTCGCCGTGTCCGGAGCCACGCCGCTCTACCTCTCCGCCGGGTTCATCATCGAGGAAGGATTCCCGATCTCCGAGCTGCGGCGCGTGGTCCGTTCCATGGCGGAAGCAGCCGAGCGTGCCGGGGTGCGGGTGGTCACCGGTGACACCAAAGTGGTGCAGAAGGGCAAGGCCGACGGCTGCTACATCAACACCACCGGGGTGGGCGTGCGCCGTACCGAGCACGAGCTCGGCATCGACACCGTCCGACCGGGGGATGCCGTGCTGGTCTCCGGCCCCGTCGGCGACCACGGCGTCACGGTGATGCTGGAGCGCGGCGAGCTGGACATCGACGCCGATCTGGAGTCCGACACCGCCCCGTTGCACGACATGGTCGCCGGGCTGCTGGAGGCCACCCCGGGTGTGCGCGCGATGCGCGACGCCACCAGAGGCGGTGTGGCGACGATCCTCAACGAGGTCGCCACCGCCGCGAACGTCGCCGTGGTCGTGGAGGAGGGCGAGGTTCCGGTGCGCACCGAGGTGCGCGGTGCCTCCGAACTGCTCGGCATCGACCCGCTGTACGTGGCCTGCGAGGGACGGATGGTGGCCATCGTGGACGGAGAGTCCGTCGACACCGCGCTGGCGGCGATGCGCGAGCACCCACACGGTTCGGACGCGGCGGTGATCGGCCGGATCGGCGAGGACCCGCCCGGGCTGGTGATGCTCAACACCGCCTTCGGCGGGACGCGGATCGTGGATCTGCTGGTAGGGGATCCCCTACCTCGGATCTGTTGAGAGTCAGCAACGTAACTCGCGTGCGTGGTCGGTTAGCCGGCACGTGAGTCGGCGCCTTGCGGCGTTGGGCCGGCTCTTGAGTAGCGACCTACGCGGCGAGCGGCCCGGCCTTGCGATGCATCCGACTCACGCACCGGGGACGCACCCTCGCGGCGCCCGACGATTTCGCGGGAAATTGACGCCGCCCGAAACGGATTTCCGTGAAGTGGTTGTGGGAGGGGATTGCGGTGCACGAGCTGGGGATAACCCAGAGCGTGGTGGACGCGGTGCTCGACGCGGTCGGCGAGCCGCGTGTCACCAGGTTGGAACTGGAGATCGGCAAGCTCTCCGGCGTGGTGCCGGATTCCGTGCGGTTCTGCTTCGACCTGGTGGTCACCGGCACGGCGCTGGAAGGTGCGCGGTTGGACATCGTGACTCCGACCGGCAGTGGCCGGTGCCGGGACTGTGACCGGCGGCTCGCGCTGGAGGACCAGCTCGCGGTCTGTGCCTGCGGCAGTCCCGATGTCGAGGTGCTCTCCGGGCGGGAACTGCGGATCAGAGCGGTGGAAGTCGAATCCGGGACCGTCGCTTCGTGAGCGGCGGGGGAACGCGGATTCTTTCGAATGGTCGGTTCGATGCTGTGGGAAGGGAACAACGATGTGCGCTACCTGCGGATGCGGTGACGAGCGCGGTGTGCGGGTGGGAGCCCGCAACGCCACCGACAACGGGGAGGAGGTCGGATCCGGCTCGCCGAATCACCGGCACGGGGGAGATCCTCACACCCACGATCATTCCCACGATCACGGGCATTCCCACGACCACGATCATGCCCATGACCACGATCATGCCCATGACCACGAGCACCCCCATGAGCACGGTCACTCGCACGAGGACGGCGCGCGGGCACCTGTGGACTCGGAGGCCGAGGTGCCGGAGCGGGACGGCACCACGCGCCGGGTGGAGCTGGAGCGAGAGGTGCTGGCCAAGAACGACACGCTGGCCGAGCGCAACCGGCAGTGGCTCACCGAGCGGGGCGTGCTGATGCTGAACCTGATGAGCTCGCCCGGGGCGGGCAAGACCACGCTGCTGGAACGAACCCTGGCGGACTCCGGCTCGTCCGTTCCGCCTGCGGTGATCGAGGGTGACCAGGAGACGCTGCGCGACTCCGAGCGGCTGCGGCGCGCCGGCGCCGACGTGGTGCAGATCAACACCGGCGCGGGATGCCACCTGGACGCCGAGATGGTGGGGAGTGCCCTGCGTTCGCTGCGCCCCGCGTCCGGCTCGGTGGTACTGGTGGAGAACGTGGGAAACCTGGTTTGCCCGGCGTTGTTCGACCTGGGCGAGTACGCCAAGGTCGTCATCGCTGCGGTGACCGAGGGGGAGGACAAACCGCTGAAGTACCCCAACATGTTCACCCACACCGATCTGGTGCTGCTGAACAAGACGGATCTGCTGCCGCATCTCTCGTTCGAGATGGACAGGTTCGCCGAGTACGCCCGCCGGATCAATCCCGGCGTGGAGATCCTGCCGGTCTCGGCCATCACCGGCGAAGGACTTTCCGCCTGGTACGACTGGCTGGCAGGGCACGTCTCCACCCCGGTGCACCAGGGAGTCTGACCGGAGCCTCGCGCGGCGTGAATTTCGCGAGAAATCGACACCATCCGTAAGGCGGTGTCGGTACGACGATTTCGCGAGAAATTGACGCCCGGTGGGAGAGTGGGTCGCACCTGAAATCCGAAGGAGAGTGTTCATGCGCGCCGTCCAGTTCGACGAAACCGGTTCCTCGGCAGTGCTGCGGCAGGTCGAGGTCGAGGAGCCGGAGCCAGCTGCCGGTCAGGTGCGGGTGGCCGTGCGTGCAGCCGGGGTCAATCCGCTGGACTGGAAACTGCGGCGGGGCGTGATGCCCGGGCTGTCGCTGCCGCATCGACCGGGACTGGAGCTGTCCGGTGTCGTCGATGCGGTCGGTGATTCCGCACCGTTCGAGGTGGGAGAGGAAGTGTTCGGCTGGGCCGAGACCGGGTCCTACGCCGAGTACGCGTTGGCGTCGATCCTGGCGCGCAAACCGGCCGGAATGTCCTGGGGGGACGCTGCCGCGCTGCCGGTGGCCGGAGCCACCGCGCTGCGGGTGCTACGTGAGCTCGAACTCGGTTCCGGCGATGTGCTGTTGATCCACGGTGCCAGCGGCGCGGTGGGGCGGATCGCGGTGCAGCTGGCCGTCGAGTTCGGAGCCACGGTGATCGGCACGGCGGGATCGGGGCGGTTCGACGATCTCCGCGCGCTCGGTGCCGTTCCGGTGGCATACGGCGATGGCCTGGTGGACCGGGTCCGCGAGTTGGTGCTACGAGTGGATGCCGTGTTCGACACCGCGGGCAGGGGAGTGCTGCCGGAGTCGGTGGAGCTGCGCGGGGGCACCGAGCGGATCATCACCATCGCGGATCCCAACGCCGCCGAATCGGGCATACCGTTCTCCTCCGGAAAGGAGTGGGACCGCACGCCGGAGGTACTGGCCGAACTGGCCGAGCGTGTCGTCGAGGGCGAGCTGGACCTTCGACACGCGCGGACGTATCCGCTCTCCGAGGCAGCGGCCGCACAGGATGACAGCGAGACCGGTCACAGCGGCGGCAAGATCACCCTCGAAGTGAGCTGATTACCCTCGACCGTTTCCGAGTAACCGACATGTGACCGCCCGGCGCGCTTCGGCGGGCCGGGCGGTCTTCGCGTGTGGTCGGTGCTGTTTTTGTAGTCAGCTGGTGTGGACCGTCGTCGATGGACCGAATTCGTGACCAAGCTTTCGGAGTGAGAGGCGAAGCGTTCTGTCACCGGTACGGCTGATGACTTCGGTAGTAGCCCGCTGGTAGTTGTGAACTCGGGCGGTGACCTCTTGTGCTGCGTTCCGGTTCGGTGAGCCCCGCCGGGCACTGCCTCACCCGGAATCTGGCGATGTGGTGGCGTCGATGAACACGATGGAACCGTCCACGAGGTACTGGCGTCGGAGTAGTTACAGCAATCACCACGACGCTTGTGTGGAGGTGGCTACTTTTGGTCGGTGTGATAGCCGTGCGGGATTCGAAGGCCCCGAACACCGGAATGCTGGTGGTGGACTGCCACCGGTGGGCGGAGTTCCTGGCGGCTTTGCCGCACTCATTGGAGTGAGGTGGGTCACTGCTCGGGTTTGTCGGTTTGCCGGATGACGGTCGTTCGCGTGGGTTAGAGTGATCGTCCGGTCGGGGTGGGCTTGTTCGGAGCTGGAGGGGGCTGTGATGGCGGACGAGGCCGCTGGGGGCACGGGCGCGAGTGTTGCTGCCAGTGCTGTTCCCAAGGGTGCCAATAAGGCTCGGGCTTGTGTTCTCATGTTCGATACTGGGCAAGGATTGAGTCAGATCCAGATTCGTGAAATCCGTCTCCCCGACGACATCGACGAGTGCGCCAGGGCGTTGGAGATCGCGAAGAAGGTAGAGCCGAACGTTCCGGAACCGGCGTAAGGGGGCGCTGTCATGGGTATCGGAGCCTGGTTGGACGAGAAGATGGGCCCGGTGGACGAGGCCATCGGCGGCGTGGTGAAGGACCTTCCCGGGGCCATCAGTGACATCCCGGGAACGCTGCGCGACGACGTCGGCAAGCTGTTCGGGTACGACACGCGTGCCGAGAACCAGCAGCAGGAACAGGCCGAGGCCGCCGAGCAGCAGGGTGAGCAGCAGCGGCAGGAACTCGAAGAGCGCAACCGGAAGTTGGACGTCCCCGCCGGATACGACCCGCCGTCCATCAAACAGCACGAGAACTGGCAGTCCTACGACCACAAGAAGATCTACGACACCAACCAGGAATCGTTGAGCCATTCCGACGCGAAGGCCGTGGGCGATGCCTGGCGCGATATCGGCGGCAAACTGAGCGAGCTCGCCGGAAGGCTGCACAATGACTCCGCAAAGGCCATCAACAGTGGCTGGTCCGGGCAGGCAGCCGAGGCGGCCAAGCAGTCCGCGCAACCACTGGCCACCTGGGCCAGTGGCAGCGGCGACTGCTTCCGGATGACCGGCAACAAGATCGCGCAGGCGGGTACCGCGGCGGGCCAGGTCAAGGAGATGGTGCCGCCGCCGCGCGACTACAACGTGAGCCGGTCCATGGTCGCGAGTATCACGAGTATCGCGGGTGGACCCGGCGGCGCTGCGCAGGACGCGAAGCGTCAGCAGCAGGAACGGCAGCAGGAGGAACGCCACGCCCAGGAAACGATGAACCGGGTGCTGAGCGCGACCTATCAGGACGTGGACTCCACCGTTCCCGCCTACCGGCAGCTGAACGGCGAACCGGCTACCCCGCCTTCAACCCCCTCCGGGAACGAACCGCCGGCGGTGCCGCCCGCCGTGCCACCGGGGCGAACCGGTCAGGGCAACGTGCCCGGTGGTTACTCCGGCGGCGCGGGTGGCAGTGGTTCCGGCGGAACCGGTTCCGGTGGCTTCGGCAACGGCGGTGGGGCCGGCAACGGTGGTTCACTGCCGGGCCAGTCCGGTGGCGGCGGTTTCGGTACAGGTCAGCCTCCCGGCTCCGGTGACTACTCCAGCGGCTCCGCGGGCAGCGAGTCGGCGTGGACCTCCGGTCCCGGTGGCTCCGCCCCTCCGGGCGGCCCGGGAAGTGCGGGCGGCACCGGGGCGGGTGGCGGTGCCGCCGGGCGCGGCGCGGGCGGCGTCGGAGGTGTCGGCGGTGTAGGCGGTTACGTCGGTGGGGGAGCGGGTGGCGGAACGCCCGCCACGTCGGGCCGTGGCGGCACCACGCCGGGCTCGGGTGGTCGTTCGGGCAGCGCCCCGGTCCGGGGTGGCTCCTCGAGTTCCGGCACGGCGGCTACCGGCGCCACCTCGGGGCGTGCCGGAGGCGGACGCGCGCCGATGGCGGGCGCCCCCGGCGGGCGCGGTCAGGGCAGCGACGAGGACCAGGAGCACGAGCGTCCCAGCTGGCTGGAGGAGTGGGAGGACGTGTGGTTCAACGACATGCCCAGAACCGCTCCACCGGTCATCGAGTGACAACAGCGACGGTGCGCCCCCACCCTGAAGAGTCTCGGGCGCACCCCGGCACGAGAGGAACACCGTGGCCGTCTCCGGCCGTTGGCAGTTGCATCCGCTGCACCTGTACTTCCTGCACAGCTATCTCGGACTGGACGATCTGACGCTTCCGCTGGAAGTGGAACCCTTCACCCACACTCGGCAGCAGTTCGCCGAGGTGGGCAAGCGCGAGTACGAAACCATGCGCTCCGAAGGGCTGATCGTCGACGACGAGGTGGAGCCCGGACTCGCGCACGCGTTGACCGTGCTGGCGAAGCCCTACCTGTGGGTCGATTCGATGTGGTTGCCGAGGTTCGGCGAGTACCCGATGTGGCGCACGGTCGCCGCCGTGACCGCGGGCAACCAGGTGGTGCTCGGCGTGCAACCGCCGGGGGAGACCGAACGTTACGGTGGCCCGCTCACCGTAGAACTCCACGACCGGGTGAGCCTGTCCCAGGCGCTGCTGCCCACGCTGCCCCCGGCACCGCCGGGTAACCAGGGACCGGTGCGAGTCCCCGAGAGTTCCTTTCCCGGGCAGGAATCCGAAGCGGACTCCGAGACGCACGGTTTGCTGCGTCCCGCCGCGGGTTCCTCCGGCGGGGGCAGCGGCGAGCGGCAGTTGGCGCTCTACAGAGCACTCGGTGCGGCCGAACACCTCCGGGCGGGCCAGTTGGCCGCCAATGTCCGGGACCGCAACGGGCGCGTCACCCGCTCCCGGGTGGTGCGCTGGTTCGACAACGTCGAACCCGACGGGCGCTACCTCGACCACAACGAGCGAGGAAACACCGGAGAGCGAGTCTACGCACTCACCCCGGTGGACGCGCGCGCACTCGGCGGCAAGATCGAGGAGCTGGTGGCCGAGATCCGGTGACCCGGTCGACCCGTCGGAGCTTTCCAATGGGAGCCACGGCCACCGGAGCGTGGTGCTCGGGTTCGTTCAGTGCTTGCCACCCGGTAGCAGCTCGTGGAGGAACTCGATCGTTCGACAGTAGTTCTCGTAGGCCTCGGGATCGTCCGGGCCACCCGCCTCGATCATCTCCTCGTAGGCACGTGCCTGGGCGGAGACGGCGCTGTGTATCAGCAGCGCCTGCTGCCGGAACCCGTCGAGAGCATTCCGCAACAGGGCGCTGTCCATGCCGATCTCGTCCAGCCTCTCCAGCGCGGGCTGCTGGTCCGGGTGCATCCTGTCGGCCAGCAGCCGCCAACCCGCCGAATGGCTGCGCAGCAGCTCACCGTAGTCGCTGTAACCGGCGTTTCGGTCCTTCCCGGCCCCGGCCCCGGCCCCCAAGGGTCCGGAGGATTCGATGTCGTCCTGCTCGTCCCGACCGGCTGCCTCGTCCATTCCCCGATCGTGCCACGGAATACAGCTGTGCAGCGGTCGTGGTGGCCCGGCGGCTTGTTCCGAACCCCGGCCGGAGCACGATTCGCACAACAAAACCTCACTATCAGGTGAGGCGCTCGAGCAGCTCCGCGGCCAGCAGCAGGGCCACTCCGAAACCGGCGCACGGCAACGCCATCAGCACGATCCTGCCGAACTGCCGCTTCGACACCACCGCAAGCAACAGGATCACCAGTACGACCAGCAGGGTGCACACCAGGAACACGGGGTCGGCGCTGAGCGTGGGGTAGAGCTCCCGGGCGGCGTCACCGGACAACAGCCCGATGGCGGTGGTCGTGGCGATCGCCGCCGACCAGCCCTCCCGTCCGATGTGTCGGAACACCGTCCCGCAGGTGATACCCGCCAGCACCGCCACAGCCAACCAGGCGGTCATTCGTACCGGGTCGAGCGAGTACTCCGCCCCGGTGTACTGCAGCACGTGCACCCACTGCTTGCCGAGATAGAACACCAGCACACCACTCAGCAGCGCTGTCGATGCCCGACGGACCGCCGTACGCAGCGTGTGCCCCGCCGTGGTCGTCACTCCCAGCACGATCCAGATCAGGAAACCGTGTGCCAGCCATTCCAGCCCGGGCGCGTAGTAGGAAATCGCGGCCAACCCGCCGGAGAACATTCCCGACACCACGATTCCCAACTGGACACCCGTCGATTTCACGAGCGAACGATCGGAATGCGTTTCCTCGCGTTCCGCGACTGTGGCTGGCACTGCTCACTCTCTCGGACGACCGGCACCGAACAGTCGAATGCTACCGGATCGCGGGAATCGAGGCCGTGACCAGTCACTTCCGGGGCAGCGACACGCCGGGGTCTTACGTTCGACCCCCGACGGACCTCGCCGGTCCGCCACGGATCCCAGCGGCCGCCGGCCATCGTTCGACCGCTCCGTCGCGCGCCGTATGCGATCGCTCACTTCGGAGTGACGATCTCGCGGCACCTCGGTAACTTATCGATCCGCAACAGCGCTGTGTCGTTTTCCTGGGGGACGCGAGATGGGGAGTTCCGCCGATGGTGGTCGTTACGCCGTTCATCCCGAGGAGCTGACCAAGATCGGCGGGAGATCCGCTGATCTGGGGGAGAGGTTGCTCGAACTGAAGCGAGCCACGGCCGAGGAGTCCGCCGCGGCCGTTCGGACGCACGGTGACTGGGCGTTCTCGGCAGCGCTGGAACGGCTGCAGTCCAGCTGCGAGCACAACGTCGAGGGCTTCGGCCGCTGGCTCGACGACATGGGGGACAGGCTGATGGCCACGGCCCGGAACTACGAGGAGACCGACGAGTGGGCGGTCGCGAAGCTCCGAGGGGTGGGGGTCTGAGCGCCGTGGACTACCGGCAGCTGACGGAAGCCGAGCCTTCGGCGATCACCCGAGCCGCCGAGGCGTGGAGATCGCTGGCCGAGAAGTACGACAAGGTTCTCGGTGACTTCGACGCGGAGGTGCGGGACCCGCTCGACAACGAGGAGGCCTGGCACGGCGAGGCCAAGAACGCGGCCACCGCCCACGCCGAGCGCATCCGCGACAAGATGCGCGAGTACCTCGACAGGATCGAGTCCGTTTCCGGGACGCTGGAACAGGCGTCATCCGAGATCGAGACCTGCCGGGCGCGCCTGGAGCGGCTGTCCGACGAGATCAACGAGGGCGAGCACTGGACGATTTACCGCGACGGTCGGATCGAGTACCCCGAGGACCAACAGACCCGCTACGAGTCCTACGCCGCCGAGATCGAAGGGTTGCTCTCCAGAGCGGAACAGGCCGATCAGGACGCGGCCCGCGCGCTCGGCGAAGCCGACGACTCGCTCGGCTATCTCGACGAGGTGCTGCGCGAGGAGCGTGCCGAACAGGAGAAGGCAGCCAAACAGGCGGCCAAACTGGCCTCGCAGCCGCCGGGAGAACTGGACTTCGCCGAAGGCGAGCGGCTCGCACGCCTGCTGCGGGAAAACGGGCAGGACCCCGCGTTCGCGGGCGAGTTCCTGGAGCGGGTGCGGCCGAAACAGCTGCTCAAAATGACCGAGCACCTGCAGGACATGGGGATGACCCACTGGGACGGTCACCACGGGGAATCCGGTCCGAACCGCTCCGAGCTGATCGGCGAGCTGCAGCAGCACCTCGGCGAAACGCTGGCGGCCGGGACGAGCGAGAGCGGCAGGCGGTATCTCGGTGAGGACCTGCACGGTGACGGGGCGGACGACAAGCTCGAGAACCGGGCCGAGACCTACGGCAAGCGGCTCGTGCGGGCCGCGGAGAACTGGGACACCGGTTTTCTCGGCCTCGGAGATCACGAGGACACCGGCTACCGCGCGCTGGGGATGCTGCTGCACAGCGGCGAGTACGCCGCGGACTTCCTGAACCCGGTCGGGGACGCGATGATCGAGTCCGACAAGAAGGACACCTTCGACCGGCTCCAGAGCAGCGACCTCAACCACGTCGACGATCGCGGCCGAGGTGGTGACCCGCTCGTGGGGTTGATGACGGCGATGGAGCACAGTCCCGACGCCGCCGGTTCCTTCTTCGACCCGGCGCGGGAAACCGGCCACATGGGATATCTGTTCGAGCGGGACTGGCCTGTCGATACCTACGATCACGCCCCGGGACCTGGCAGCGACTACACGCCAAACGAACGGGAGAAGGGGCTGGGGCACGACGTGCTCGGCAAGGCATTGGAGTCGGCGACCCTCGGTGAGCAGCAGGGCACTGCGGAAGGGGCCCGCGTGATGTCGGGGGTGGTGCACGAGTTGGCCAACACCGAGCAGTCGATGGAGAACCCCGGCGAGGGGACGGTGCCGGGCTCGATGCGCGACAGCGTCGGCCGCATGCTCGCGCACAACATGGACGCGGTGCACGACTCCGGGGCCGTGTCCCCGAACAGCAGTGGTTCGCTGGGCCTGGACGGGGAAGACCCGAAGTGGGCGAAGGGCACGAGCGGGGAGATGAGTCCCCGGTTCAGCCAGGGCGAGGTGTACAAGGTGATGGGGTCGGCGGCCTACGATTCCGAGGCCTACGCGCAGCTGCGCGACGCCAACATGGTGCACACCGGGCAGCGGCTCGACGAGATCGCGGGCGACGAGGGTCGGTCGATGAGTGATCGGCGGGACCACATGGCAACGGTGGCGAAGGGGTCGGCATCGGTGTTCGGCGCGCTGGACGAGGCGCGTACCTACGCGGTGGACCAGGCCAAGGACGACGACGATGCCGACCACAACGCGATGATCGACGCGGGTGGCACGCTGGCTTCCTGGGCTCTTACCGGGGCTGGTGGTGCCGTCGGCGGGGCCGCGGGTGGGATCGGTGGTGCGGTGGGCGGTGAGGCCGTCAACCAGATCGCCGAGCAGCTCAAGCAGGACAGCTCCAATGTCGTGACCCGGGATACCGCCGCCATCAAAGAAGACGGCCCCAGCGATGCGAGTAATCTGCTGAATCAGGTGTTGTGGGAGAACCGGATGTGGCAGGAGGATGTCTACCCGCCGCCGATTTCCCCGGGATCCGAGGAACTCGAAAACCCGAACAGACTCGTCGATTCCGATGGAAATATGCCGCGCAGCATGAAAGACTGGATAAGCGAACGCGATCCTTATGGGTTCGATCAGCAAGTCGTGCAGAATACTTACCAGAACGGCGCCGCTGTATACTCCGATGCTGCCGGTCATCAACCTGTGTCGGCGAGTGAGACCGAATGAAGGGCATGCGAATTCTTTCGAATAGTTCTGTGGTCGGTTGTTTGGCTTTCCTGCTGATGCTGACTGGTTGCTCGGGGGTTGATGACAAAGGCAAAAATATTCCGGATTGGGTGCGGTCACCGCCGGAGTACTTATCGTGCGGAGGCGTGACGAGTTCGAGGCTGATGGTTGCTCTGATTCAGGCTGCGGGGCTTGGTGATCCGAGAGCCGAAGGATCAAGCATTGAAATAGACGAGGGCCGCCCTTCGGTCGACTGCAACCAAATAGGAGCGGGTGAGCTCGGAATCGGAAACTATCCAGCGGAGAGTGGTTACATGGCCAGCGGTTACAGGCCGCCTCCTCCGTTGTCGGTGCCGATTTCCGATCTTCCGGGGTTTGTGGTGCATGACTACGGAAGGCTGTACGTGTCGTGCACTATGGGCTCGGAAAAGGTGACTCTGAAAAATTCGATCAGTATCGATTCGACCGAGCTGGACAACCCTGATGCGCGGTTGGCGATGGCGCGGTTGTTGGTGGATATGACCAACAAGGCGCGTGCGCGGTTCGGGTGTGCGGAGTCGGCGAACGCATTGCCGTTGCCGAGTGAGTTGCCGGAGATCCCCGAGGTCGGGCGGGAGGCCGCCAGCCAGTCAGAGGACCCGTTCCGGGGGACGGCGTGTTCGTTCGTGGAACGGTCGTCGTTGCCCGATTACGAGCGGGAGCGGGGTGAGGAATGGGCGATGGGGACGCCGCAGCCCAGTGGGTTGATCAGTACCTGTGACATTCGGACCGGAAGCCTTGATTCCACGGACGGCGATGTGCCCGGCAGGCCGAGGTCGGCTTTCGTGATGTACGAGGGTCCGCTCGCGAAGGCGCGGCACGAGTCGGAGAAGTACTCGTTGCCGGAGTACGACGTGATGTGCCACGGCGAGCCGGTCTCGTTCCGGCTCTATACTCCCAGCGAGGACGACCCGGCGCACTGGGACAAGGATCCTGCCGATCAGCCGTCCGACAGTGGCCTTTTGGACCACTTCGCCCGCGCCGCCGCCGAGCGGGCCGGGTGCCCGCTGCCGGAGTGACGCGAGCGGGCCCCGGCCATGTTCGTCGCGGCGGCGTGACTCCGCTCGCTGACTCCCGGCTCGGGAGTCCGCGAGGTCCCGACCGGAGAGTCGCTACTCCCGCTCCGGGGAGTTTCCTCCTCGGCGGTCGCGTTCCCCCGCGATCGCCACCTGGCCGAGACAGATGCCGCCGTCGTTGGTGGGCACATTGGAGTGCAGCAGCACCCGGAAACCACTTCGCCGCAGCGCGTCCACGGTCCGCCGCAGCAGCAGCGTGTTCTGGAAGACCCCGCCGGAGAGCGCCACCTCGTCGACACCGGTCGTGTCCCGCAGACGTTCGCACAACCGAGCGATCAGCTCGGCGACCCCGTTGTGGAACCTGGCGGCGATCACCTCGTACCGTTGCCCGCCGCGTAGCTCGTCGACCACCGCCCGGACCAGCTGACCGGCGGGCACCGACAGCGGCGGATTCCCGACCTCGCTCGCCCCCGAATCAGGCAGCGTCACAGAGTCCGGCAGCGTCCCCGAATCCGGCAGCGCCACAGCATAGTGGCCACGTTCCTCCCGGTCCGCGAGCTGTTCCAGCTCGATGGCGGCCTGGCCCTCGTAGCTGACCGCGTCCCGGACGCCCAGGATCGCGGCCACCGCGTCGAACAGTCGACCGGCGCTGGAGGTGGGCGGCGCGTTCACCCCGCCCTCGCACATCCGGGCGATGGCCGACAACTGTGATTCGTTGCGGCGCAGCACCCCCAGATCGCCGGGTGCTTCGGTTCCGTAGCACGACAGCAGCTGTGACACCGCCATCCGCCACGGTTGTTTCACCGCTCGGTCCCCACCCGGCATAGCCACCTGTTCCAGATGCGCCAGTCGCCGGAAGTCCGCCAGATCGGCGAGCAGGAACTCCCCACCCCAGATCGTCCCGTCGGTGCCGAATCCGAGCCCGTCGAAGGCCACCCCCAACACCGGCCCGCGCTCGCCGTTGTCGACCAGACACGAGGCGATGTGCGCGTGGTGGTGCTGCACCCCCACCAGCTCCACGTCCTCCCGTTCCACGGCGTACTTGGTGGACAGGTACTCCGGGTGCAGGTCGTGGGCCACCACTTCCGGGGCGATGTCGAACAGCCGCTCGAAGTGCTCGATCCCCTCGGTGAACGAGCGCAGCGTCTCGTAGTTCTCCAGGTCACCGATGTGATGCGAGACGAAGGCGTTCGCCCCCTTGGCCACGCAGAACGTGTTCTTCAGTTCGGCACCACAGGCCAGCACCGGGCGTGGGAGTTCCCGCCGCAGCCGCACCGGCTCCGGCACCCGGCCACGGGAGCGTCGCACCGACAGCTCTCGCCCCTCGAAGGAACGCACCACCGAGTCATCGGTGCGCATGTGGATCCCGCGCTCGTGGCCGAGGAACACGTCCGCGATCTCGGCCAGCCGCTCCCGCGCCGTCGCGTCGCGGTAGGCGATCGGCTCGTCGGAGAGGTTCGCACTGGTCAGCACGAGCGGCCCCGTGGCCGCCAGCAACAGGTGGTGCAGCGGGGTGTAGGGCAGCATGACCCCCAGCTGCCGGTTGCCCGGTGCCACCGCCTCGGCCACGGCGGCATCCGGATGCCTGTCGAGCAGCACGATCGGTCTGCGCCGTGATTCCAGCAACTCCCGCTCGTGCTCGTCGACCTCGCACAGCGCGCGTGCTCCCGCCAGGTCCGGGGCCATCACGGCGAAGGGCTTCTCCTCGCGGTGTTTGCGTTTGCGCAGCGTCGCCGCCGCGTCGGGGTTCGCCGCGTCCACCGCGAGGTGGTAGCCCCCCAGACCTTTGAGCGCCACGATCCCGCCGTCGCGCAGCGCCGCCACGGTTCGTTCCAGCGGATCGCCGGGCAGCACACTTCCGGCCGAGTCGGTCAACCGGAGTTCGGGGCCGCAGGCCGGACAGCACACCGGCTGCGCGTGGAACCGCCGATCGGTCGGGTCGTGGTACTCGGCCTCGCAGTCGGCGCACATCTCGAACGGGGCCATCGTGGTCAGCGGCCTGTCGTAGGGAACGTCGGTCACGATGGTGAACCTGGGACCACAGTTCGTGCAGTTCAGGAACGGGTAGCGGTAGCGGCGGTCGCCCGGGTCGCCCAGCTCGGCCAGACAGTCCACACAGGTCGCGCTGTCGGCCGAGACGAGGGTGGCCCGTGGCCCCGAGGACTCGCTGAGCGCGATCTCGAACGTCTCGTCGCCACGGGGCTCGACCGCGGTCGCGGTGACCTCGTCCACCACCGCCAGCGGCGGTGCCTGCTCCGCCAGTGCCCTGCGGAACCGGCTCAGCAGTGAAGAGTGCCCCTCGGCGAACACGAACACCCCGTGCACGTCGTTTCCCACGAGGCCGGTCAGTCCCAGGTCGCGGGCCAATGTGTACACGAAGGGACGAAAACCGACACCCTGCACCACACCCGCTACCCGGATGTGCTCGCGAACTCGATCGTCCACTCGCTCAGTCTGCGCGTCCGCCGGGCGCGCGGCTACTCGAACGATCCCGCGTGTCCGGACCCGTTCGGCGACCGGTCCGCCGCCGTGTCGTGCGGCGGACCGGGGTGGGGCCATCCGTGGGAACCGGGTTCGCGCGGTCCTGCTTTCTCCGGATGTGTGACACATCTCCTCCCCAGTGGGGTGACCGGCCGGTAGGGTCTGGCGCATGGTGGCGCCGTCGTTACTCGCGACCAGCGATCTGCACGTATCGCACCGCGACAATCGCCCGGTACTGGATGAGATTCGGCCTCACACCGATGAGGACTGGTTGATCGTGGCGGGCGATGTCGCCGAGACGACCGAAACGATCGGCTGGGCGCTGGGCAAGCTGCGGGAACGGTTCTCCCGAGTGATCTGGGTACCGGGCAATCACGAGCTGTGGACTCCACCCGGGGACGACGTGCCTGCCAGGGGAGTGGAGCGATACGACCATCTGGTGCGGATGTGCCGGGAGCTCGACGTCACCACGCCGGAGGACCCCTACCCCGTGTGGCGTGACGAGCAGCGCTCGGTGGTGGTGGCCCCGCTGTTCGTGCTCTACGACTACAGCTTCCGGGCGCCCGAATTCGACGCCGAGCAGGCGCTGGCACACGCCTACGACACCCACGTGGTCTGCACCGACGAGGTGATGCTGCACCCCGATCCGTACGAGTCGCGCACCGAGTGGTGCCACGAGCGGGTGAGGCAGACCCTGCCGAGACTGGAGGCCATCCCGGAGCACCTGCCCACGGTGCTGATCTCCCACTGGCCACTGCACCGCGATCCGACCAGGCGGTTGTACTACCCCCAGTTCGGCATCTGGTGCGGCACCGAGCTCACCGCCGACTGGCACCTGCGGTTCCGGGCCGTGGCCGAGGTACACGGTCACCTGCACATCCCGGTGACCGACCGCATCGACGGTGTGCCCTTCGAGGAGGTCTCGCTCGGCTATCCCCGGGAGTGGCGCAGACGTGGTGGTCCGGGCGATCCGCTGCACAGCATCCTGCCCGCCGCGCCGGAGCGGACCTTCGAGGAACTGCTGAGGGCCCACCGGTGATCGAGCGAATCCTGCCGGAAGCGGCGGTTTCATCCGAGGTCTTCGGCGACGACCCGCAAGCGCGGCTGTTGCCGGCGGAGGAGCAGTACGTCGCCAGGGCGGTGGAAAAGCGCAAGCGCGAGTTCACCCTCGCCCGGAGCTGCGCCCGGCGCGCGCTCGACGAGCTCGGCCATCCCGGCTTCGCGGTGCACAGCGGGGAGCGGCGTGAGCCGATCTGGCCGCACGGCGTGGTCGGCAGCATCACGCACTGCCAGGGTTATTGCGCGGCGGCCGTGGCACCGGCCTCGGTGGTGTGCTCGTTGGGCATCGACGCGGAGATCGACGACGCGCTGCCCGAGGGCGTGCTGCGGCAGGTCACCCTGGAACGGGAACGCGAGCTGCTGGCCGGGTTGCCCGCCGGAGCCAACTGGGACCGACTGCTGTTCAGCGCGAAGGAGAGCGTCTACAAGGCGTGGTTCCCGTTGACCGGCCGCTGGCTCGGCTTCGAGGACGCCTTCGTGCGGATCGATCCCTCGGGCGAGTTCCACGCCGAGCTGGTCGAAGCTCCCGCACCGAGCTCGGCGGGCGGACTCACCGGCTTCTCCGGCCGGTTCCGCTTCGAAGCGGGCCTGGTGATCGCCGCCGTGACCGTCTTTCCCGACTGATCCGATGCCGTTCCGCGGAGTTCGCTCGGTTGCTTTTCCGCCGTGCGTTGCCCCACGGGCCGAGCCCCGGCCGCCCCCGCAGTCGGCGTCAATTTCCCGCGAAATCGCCGCCGCCCCAGCCACACCGCCCCACCGGGGCGTCAATTTCTCGCGAAATTGACACTCCGCTTCGACGCAAGTCGAACCCCGGCCACTCTCGCAGCAGTACCGACCGCGGGTGCTCCCGTGCGGCTCTCGCGAGGAAGGCCCGACGGGGCGTAGGTCGCTACTCGATGTCGGGTCTCCCCGCAGCGAGAGCCGTGCGAGAGGTTCCGCCGGGTGCGACTCGGTTCGCCACGCATTCTCAGGAGTTCGTTCGGATGAAGCGTTGGTTCAGCACTCGAAGAAACCGGGCCGAGTGGCCCCGGTGCGTGAGTCGGATGCATTGCGAGGCCGGGCCGCTCGCCGCGTAGGTCGCTACTCAAGAGCCGGCCCAACGCCGCAAGGCGCCGACTCACGTGCCGGCTACCCGAGCATCCGGGCAAGTCTCCCACAAATTTCCCTATGAAAGGAGTGGAAATGACCACTACCGCTGATCTGGCCGACCGCGACGGCGCCGAGGTCCGCAGCTGCGACCTGCAGCTGCGGAGCTTCGGCAACCGCGAGGTGTTTTCCGGACCGATCCGCACGGTGCGGTGTTTCCAGGACAACGCGCTGCTCAAGAGCATTCTCTCGGAGCCCGGCGAGGGCGCGGTACTGGTGATCGACGGGGCCGGTTCGGTGCACACCGCGCTGGTCGGTGATCTGATCGCCGAGCTGGGGCGCTCCAACGGCTGGAACGGGCTCGTCGTCAACGGCGCGATCCGGGACTCCGCTGTGATCGACGGGATGGAGTTCGGTGTCAAGGCGTTGGGCACCAATCCGCGCAAGAGCTCCAAGTCGGGCGCCGGTGAGTCCGATGTGGTCGTCGAGTTCGGTGGGATCGACTTCGTGCCCGGCGAGTACCTGCTCAGCGATCACGACGGGGTGGTGGTCAGCCGGACCCCCTTGGGCTGAGCGGCTGGACTGGCTGGCTGGATTGATCGGACTGACCGGGGGGTCCCGGTTCGATCGTCGAGGATGCTCGGTCGGTTCTCGCCGGGCGCCGCCCCGGCGGTACCGGGGCGGCGAGGCGTGCTCGGAAGGCTACGAGCGAGTTCGCGCGGGGCGAGCGCTCGGCACGCGTTCTCAGTCGCCGAGCGGGGAGTCCTGGGCCGCTTCGCGGTCCAGCAGCCACAGCGTGCGATCCCGTCCTCGGGCACCCGCGGCGGGGATGTCGACCGGATCGGCCCCGGTCAGTGCCCGAGACACCGCCTCGGCCTTGCCCGCCCCCGTGGTCATCAGCCACACCTCGGAGGCCGACTCGATCGCGGGCAGGGTCAGCGAGATCCGTGTCGGTGGTGGTTTCGGGCAGTCCCGAACCGCCACCGCGGTGCGCTCGCGTTCACGTACGTAGGGCGTGTCGGGGAAGAGCGAGGCGGTGTGCCCCTCCTCGCCGACGCCCAGCAGCAGCACGTCGAACCGGGGGACCCCGGTCTCCGACTCCGTGCCCGCCAGGGTGCGCAGCATCTCGGCGTAGTGGTTCGCCGCCGATTCGGCGTCCGCGCCGAAGCGGCCGTCGGAGGAGGCCATCGGGTGCACGCGCCGCGGGTCGAGTGGCACGTGATCCAGCAGTGCCTCGCGCGCCTGGGTCTCGTTGCGCTCGCCGTCACCCTCGGGCAGGAACCGCTCGTCGCCCCAGAACAGGTTCACCGCCGACCAGTCCACGGCCGAGCGGGCGGTCGAGTTCCGCACCCGTTCCAGCACGCCGATGCCGGTGCGCCCGCCGGTCAGCACCACCGAGGCGACACCGCGGGCCACCTGGGCGTCCACGATGCTGGTGAGCAGCCTGGCGGCCGTCGCCTCCGCGAGCACATCCGCGTCCGGGTGCACGATCATCTCGTTGTCGCTCATCACTGTTGTCCCGCCGAGACCGGTTCCGCCTGTTCCTCGTTCTCGGAGCTCTCGCCCCGCACCACGTCCGAGAGTCCGCGTAACGTGTTCTCGTAGATCTCGTCCGGTCCGAGTCTGCGCAGTTCCTCGGCCAGGCAGTCGCGTACCGCCCTGCGGTTCAGCGTCACCCTGCGGTCCTGCTGGCCGGGTTGGGTGAGGTAGCCGACCTTGCCGTCGGGTCGAACCACCTCCACGTTCCCGCTCGAGCGTTCCAGCACCGCCGAGACGATGCCGGGACCCCGGTGGACCTCCCGGCGCACCGGGATGCCGAGGCTGGCCGCCAGCCAGCCCGCCAGCAGATCCGTGGAGGGCGAGTCGGACTCGCCGCTGACCACGGCTCCCTCGATCGGCTCGAACGGCGGCAGGTCCAGCGAGGCGGCCAGCAGGGCACGCCACGAAGTGAGCCGGGTCCAGGCCAGGTCGGTGTCGCCGTCCACGTAGGAACGGACCCTGGTGCGCAGCGCCTCGATCGGGTCCGGTTCCGCGGCGGCGTCGGTGATCCGCCGGTGCGCCAGCTCCCCGATCGGGTCCTGGGCCGGGAACTCGGGAGCGTCGTTGGGCCACCACACCACTACCGGGGCGTCCGGCAGCAGCAGCGGCACGACCGATCCCGCCCCCTCCTCGGCGAGCGGACCGTACAACCGCAGCACCACCACTTCCGAGGCCCCGGCGTCACCGCCGATGCGGATCTGGGCGTCCAGCCGGGCAGCGGCCTGCCTGGCACCCTTGGCGACCACGATCACCCGCGCCGGGTGTTCCCGGCTGGCCTCGTTGGCCGCCTGGATCGCCTCTTCGGTTTCGGTCCCGTCCCCGGTGACGATTACCAGCGTCAGCACTCTGCCGAGTGCGACGGCACCACCGGACTCGCGCAGCTCGACCATTTTCTTGTTGACCTGCGAAGTGGTGGTGGAGGGCAGATCGACGATCACGGCCGCCTCCATACGCGTCCAGTGCGGGCCAGCATCGACTCCGCCGACGGTGGCCCCCAGCTTCCTGCCTTGTACTTCTCCGGATATCCGTTCTCGGCCCAGTAGTCCAGGATTGGATCCAGGATCTGCCAGGACTTCTCCACTTCCTCGTTCACCGGGAACAGTGACGGTTCGCCGAGCAGCACGTCCAGCAACAGCCGTTCGTAGGCCTCGGGGGAGGACTCGGTGAAGGCGTGGCCGTAGCCGAAGTCCATCGTCACGTCCCGCACCTCCATCGAGGTACCGGGAACCTTCGCGCCGAACCGCATCGTGATGCCCTCGTCCGGCTGTACCCGGATGACCAGGGCGTTCTGGCCGAGCTCCTCGGTCATGGTGTCGTCGAAGGGCTGGTGCGGCGCACGCTTGAACACCACGGCGATCTCGGTGACCCGCCTGCCCAGACGTTTGCCCGTGCGCAGGTAGAACGGCACACCGGCCCAGCGGCGGTTCTCGATCTCCAACGTGATCGCCGCGAAGGTCTCCGTCTTGGAGTCCGAGGCGAAACCGCCCTCCTCGTGCAGGCCGGGAACCTGCTGGCCGCCCTGCCACCCGCCGGTGTACTGCCCCCGTGCGGTGGTGTCGGCGAACGGACCGACCGGTTTGGTCGCCGAGAGCACCTTGCTCTTCTCGGCGCGCAGGTCGCCCGGCGCGAAGGACAGCGGTTCCTCCATCGCCGTCAGCGCCAGCAGCTGCAGCAGGTGGTTCTGGATCACGTCGCGGGCCGCGCCGATGCCGTCGTAGTAGCCCGCACGACCGCCGAGCCCGATGTCCTCGGACATGGTGATCTGTACGTGGTCGACGTAGTGGGCGTTCCACAACGGTTCGAACAGCTGGTTGGCGAACCGCAGCGCCAGGATGTTCTGCACCGTCTCCTTGCCGAGGTAGTGGTCGATGCGAAACACCGAGTCCTCGGGGAAGACCTCGTTGACGATCCTGTTGAGCTCCTTGGCGCTCTCCAGGTCGTGCCCGAAGGGCTTCTCGATGACCACCCGTCGCCACTGGTCCTCGGTCTGCTCGGCCAGGCCCGAGTTGGACAGGTGGGTCAGCACCGTCGGGAACATCGAGGGCGGTACCGAGAGGTAGAACGCGTGGTTACCGCCGGTGCCGCGCTCCGCGTCGAGCTGTTTGACCGTCCTGGTCAGCCGGTCGAAGGTGTTCGGGTCGTCGAAACTGCCGGGGACGAATCGGATCCCCTCGGCCAGTCGATCCCAGACGGCCTGGTGGAACGGGGTGCGCGCGTTCTCCTTGACCGCCTCGTAGACCACCTCGCCGAAGTCCTGGTTCTCCCAGTCACGTCTGGCCACTCCCGTCAGGGCGAATCCCGGCGGCAACAGCCCCCGGTTGGCCAGGTCGTAGATGGCGGGCATCAGCTTCTTGCGGGACAGATCCCCGGTGACGCCGAAGATCGTCAGGCCTGCCGGGCCCGCGATGCGCGGCAACCGCTTGTCACGCGGATCGCGCAGTGGATTGTGCTCGGGGGAGCTCACGTGTTTTCCTTTCCTGCCGCTCGCGCCTCAGCCCGCCGTACGCAGATCCTGCACCGCTTTGACCAGCTCCACCAGTCCGGTGGTCCGGTCAGTGAGGTGCAGTCGGAGCACCGGCCGGTTCTGCTGCGCGAGAACCTGGCCGTCCCCCAGGGCTTGGGCACGTTGCAGCCCCGAGAGGGTGTACGGACGTCCCGGAACCTCCATGTCCTCATCGACCGCGCCGGTCAACTGCAAAAACACCCCGTTCTGATGGCCGCCCTTGTGGTACTGGCCGGTGGAGTGCAGGAAGCGGGGCCCCCAGCCGAAAGTCGTCTGCAGCCCGCTGCGGCGAGCCAGCTCGGGGCGCAGCACGCTGATCGAGGCGTCGTCGATCCGGTCCAGGTAGGCCTGCACGGCGAGATAACCGGAGTTCGGCGCGGCGTTGAGCAGCGCCCGAAGCGCCTCGGCCACGGTGCCGACACCGGGGGAGAGCCAGTCACCGGCCGTGTGGATCTCGATGGCCCCGTCCACGGCGGCCGGGGTGGCCACCGGGCCTCCCGCCGGGCCGTCCAACAGGCCGCGTGCCGCCTGCTTGGCTGCCTCGACGTCGGGCTGGTCGAACGGGTTGATGTCGAGCAGCCTGCCCGCCAGTGCCGTGGTGAACTCCCACAGCAGCATCAGGCCACCCAGTGAGCCGTGCGTGCCCACCGCCGCGGCACCCGCCGCGGGGCCGATGGCCACCGGCGTGGCGTCGCCACCCGCCGTGGCGAAACCGGGCGCTTCCACGTTCTCCACCGGCACGGGCAACAGCCCCACCCCGGACTTGCCGGTGGACTCGGCGATCAGCTGTTCGACCCAGTCGGCGAAGCCCACTATCCCGGATCCGCTGTCGGCGAGTACCACCTTCTCCGCCCCTGACCCGTGGGCGGCCGACAGCGCGGCGGCCAGCCGGATCGCGGGGTTCGACTCGTCGTCGGCGCTCACCGAGGGGAAAACCGCCTCGGCGTCATCCAGCAATCCGGCGACGTCGGCACCCGCCAGACCGGCGGGCACCAGACCGAAGGCGCTCAGCGCCGAGTAGCGTCCGCCGACGTTCGGGTCGGCGGTGAACACCTTGCGGTAGCCGGACTCCGCCGCGGTGGTCTGCAGCGGGGAGTCCGGGTCGGTGACCACGATAATGCGTCGCGCGGGGTCGATGCCCTCCTCGGAGAACGCCCGCTCGAAGATGCGTCGGTGGCTCTCGGTCTCCACCGTGGTGCCGGACTTGGAGGAGACCACCACCACGGTGCGCTCCAGCTCGCCCTCCAGGGCGTCGCGCACCTGGGCCGGATCGGTGGTGTCCAGCACGACCAACGCGGTGCCAGCCGTGGACGTGATCACCTCCGGAGCCAGCGAGGAGCCGCCCATGCCCGCCAGCACGACCCGGGTCAGGCCCTCCTCGTAGAGCTCGGCGCGTAGCGCGTCGATCTCGGCGACCAGGCCGCGCGAGGTTTCGTGCAGGGTGGTCCAGGACAGCCGGATCGATGCCTCCGACTCGGCCTCCGGGCCCCACAGCGTCGGATCCTGCGCGGCGAGTCTGCTCGCGGCACGGTCGTTGACCAGCCGCTGGACCAGGGGCTCGGCCTCCCGTGCCAGCGAAGGATCGGTGATCTCGGCTGAGGTTTCAGTCGTCATATGGTTCCTTCGCGTTCGATCGTCAACACACGACGAGACGGATGGTGCACACGTTTACAGGCGGCCGCCGGTTCGCGAGGTCCTTTCACGAGCGAGGGCGTGGCACGGAAGGAGTTTCCCGGTACCACCGCCGTGTTCCGGCCGGTCGTCCGTGCCGAACACCCACTCGTCAGGATTCCTCGATCCGACCGGGCGGCCGCCTGCGTTCGCGCGGTTCTCACCCGTGCGGGGAGTGGCCCCCACACGGGTGAGGCACCGTTACCGAGCCTGTTCGAGCAGCTGCGAAACCGTTTGCAGCAACTCGTCCCAGGACTTCTCGAACTTCTCCACGCCTTCCCGCTCCAGCACGGCGTAGACGTCGTCGACGTCGATGCCGATCTCGGACAACGAGTCGAACACCTGCTGCGACACCCCGGCGGTGCCGCTGACCGTGTCGCCCAGGACGTTGCCGTGATCGGCGACCGCTTCCAGAGTGGACTCGGGCATGGTGTTGACCGTGTGCGGCGCCACCAGCTCGTCGACGTAGCGGGTGTCGGAGTAGGCGGGCTCCTTGACACCGGTCGAGGCCCACAGCGGCCGCTGCCGGTGCGCGCCCGCCTGTTCGAGGGGCTGCCAGCGCTCGCCGGCGAAGACCTCCTCGTAGGCCGCGTAGGCCAGCCGGGCGTTGGCGATGGCCGCCTTGCCGTACAGGTGTTCGGGGGCGTCGATCTTCTTCAGCCGCTTGTCGACCTCGGAGTCGACGCGGGAGACGAAGAACGAGGCGACCGAGAAGATCCGGCTGATGTCGTGGCCGTTCTCCCTGGCCCGCTCCAGGCCGGTGATGAAGGCGTCCATGACCTCGCGGTAGCGCTGCACCGAGAAGATCAGCGTGACGTTGACGCTGATGCCCTCCGCCAGCGTGCGCGTGATCGCGGGCAGTCCCTCCAGCGTGGCCGGGATCTTGACGAACAGATTGGGGCGGTCCACCGCCTTGGCCAGTTCCTGGGCCTCCTTGACCGTGGCCTCGGTGTCGTGGGCCAGGCGCGGGTCGACCTCGAGCGAGATGCGGCCGTCCTCACCACCGGTGGCGGTGTGCACCTCGCGGAAGACGTCCGCGGCGTCGCGGATGTCCTTGGTAATCAACTCGCGGACGGCCTCGTCCACCCCGGCACCCCGGTCGGCGAGTTCGCGTACCTGGTCGTTGTAGTCCTCGGCGTTGGACAGCGCGCTCGCGAAGATCGTGGGGTTACTGGTAACCCCCACCAGGTTCTTGTTCGCGATCAGCTCGGCCAGGTTGCCCGAGTTGATCCGCTGCCTGGACAGGTCGTCCAGCCAGATGGCCACGCCTGCGTCGCTGAGTGCCTGCAGATTGTTGTTGCCGCTCACTAGTTACCTCCGTCGTTCGCAGCGGTTGCGGTTCGGTCGGGTGCGACCGTTCTCAGTTCGACCGCGCGCTGCTCAGGCTCCGCCGGGCGGCTGCGACCACGGCTTCGGTGGTGATGCCGAACTGCTCGAACAACGTCTTGTAGTCGGCCGAAGCACCGAAGTGCTCCAGCGAGACGATCTCGCCGCTGTCACCCGTGAAGCGGTACCACGGTTGTGCGATGCCCGCTTCGACGGCGACCCGCGCCCGGACCGCGGACGGCAGCACCCGCTCCCGGTAGCTCTCGTCCTGCGCGTCGAACCACTCGACGCACGGCATCGAAACCACGCGAGTGGGGACGCCCTCGTTCTCCAGGATCCCGCGGGCCTCCACAGCCAGCTGCACCTCGGAGCCGGTGGCGATGAGTACCAGCTCCGGTGTACCCGAGGAGGCGTCGGCCAACACGTAGCCACCCCGCGCGACACCCTCGCTGTCGGTGCCCTCCAGCGTCGGCACGCCCTGGCGGGTCAGCGCCAGTCCGGCCGGTCCCTCGGACCGTTCCAGCACGCTCTTCCAGGCAGCCGCGGTCTCATTGGCGTCGGCCGGTCGCACCATCGACAGCCCGGGGATCCCGCGCAGACTCGCCAGCTGCTCCACCGGCTGGTGGGTCGGTCCGTCCTCACCCAGTCCGATCGAGTCGTGGGTCCAGACGTAGATGGTGGGAACCCGCATCAGCGCCGCGAGCCGTACCGCGGGCCGCATGTAGTCGGAGAAGATCAGGAAGGTGCCGCCGTAGGGCCGGGTGCCGCCGTGCAGCGCGATCCCGTTGAGCAGCGACCCCATGGCGTGCTCGCGAACACCGAAGTGCAGCGTGCGGCCGTAGGGCTGCGCCTGGAACATCCCCGTGGAGATGCTCTCGGGGCCGAACGAGTCGGCGCCCTTCATCGTGGTGTTGTTGCTCTCGGCCAGGTCGGCCGAACCGCCCCACAGCTCGGGAAGCACATCCCGGAGCGAGGCCAGCACCTCGGCGGATGCCTTGCGGGTGGCGATGCCCTTGGCGTCCGGCTCCCAACTTGGCAGCGCGTCCGCCCAGTCAGCGGGCAGCTCACGGGCACTCATCCGATCGAGCAACGCCTTGCGCTGCGGATTCTCCGCCGCCCACGAGTCGAAGGCGATCTGCCACTTCTGGTGCGCGGCCCTGCCCTGCTCCGCGACCGTGCGGGTGTGGGCGATCACCTCGTCGGCCACCTCGAAGGACTTCTCCGGATCGAAGCCCAGTGCCTTCTTGACCTCGGCGACCTCCTCGCCGCCCAGCGCGGCGCCGTGGGACTTGCCGCTGTTCATCTTGTTCGGCGCCGGATAGCCGATCACCGTGCGCAGCACGATCAGGCTCGGACGCTCGGTATCGGCGCGTGCGGCCTCCACCGCGTCCAGGAAGCCCCGCACGTCCTCACCGCCGTCGACGGTGACCACGTGCCAGCCGTAGGCCTCGTAGCGCTTGGCCGTGTCCTCCGACAGAGCGATGTGCGTGTCGTCCTCGATGGAGATCTCGTTGGCGTCGTAGATCACCGTGAGGTTACCCAGCCGCTGGGTTCCGGCCAGGGAGGACGCCTCGGAGGTGACACCTTCCTCGATGTCACCGTCGGAGGCCAACGCGTAGATCTGGTGGTCGAAAACGCTCTCGCCCGGCTCGGCGTCCGGGTCGAACAGACCGCGCTCGCGCCGGGCGGCCATCGCCATTCCCACCGCGTTGGCCAGTCCCTGGCCCAGCGGGCCGGTGGTGGTCTCGACACCCGTGGTGTGGCCGTACTCCGGATGTCCGGGCGTGGCCGAGTCCCAGGTGCGCAGTGCCTTGATGTCTTCCAGCTCCATCCCGTATCCGCACAGGTAGAGCTGCAGGTACAGCGTCAGGCTCGAGTGCCCGGCGGAGAGCACGAAGCGATCCCGGCCGATCCAGCTCGCATCGTTGGGGTCGTGGCGCAGTACCCGCTGGAACAGCGCGTACACGGCCGGGGCCAGGCTCATCGCGGTACCGGGGTGGCCGTTGCCGCACTTCTCGACCGCGTCGGCGGCCAGCACGCGGATCGTGTCCACGGCGCGTTGGTCCAGCTCGGTCCAGTCCTCGGGAACTCGTTTGGTGGTCAAACGGGCAAGGTCGTCTGTGACGGACACTCCTCGCGGCTCCAGTTTCCCTCGCGCGGTGAATCCGGTCGAACTTGACCGATTCGTTCCGCTGTTATCCCTCGTCCAACGTGCAGCGTAATCCTGTTGTGTGGCCGGTGTCGCGACCCGTCCGCCTGGTGGATGCGTTCGATGCCTCACCTCCGTTCGTGTGAAGCCACGAAACGGGCTCTTCGTGGCTGGACCGTCACTTCCGGTGATCACCGATGGCCCCTCCCACCCTCGAGTGGTAACCGGTGGGAGCACGGATTCGTTTCCCGCGAACAGGGTGTCGACGTCGCGGTGAATACGATGATCCGATCGCAGTCGGAACCGTCGGGAAGCCCGGGGTCACTCGGGTGGTGCCGAGCGGGCCGAGACCTCGAGCCGGAGACGAACAGTGACGAACCGGACACGGACGAACCGGACGCGGCGCGCCACGTTGTACGAGCTGGTCGACAACGGGGTGCTCAGCGCGGAGCAGGCCGAGGCAGCCCTCGAAGCGCTGCGGCGGAGCGAGGAGTCACGAACCGGATCCAGCCGGGTACTGCGGGAAGCAGCGGGCTACCTCGGTGGCGCGCTGGTGCTCGCCGGGGGCGGCCTACTGGTCGAACTCACCTACGACACCCTGGCCCGGCCGACCCGCGTCGCGATCCTGATCGCGGTTACCCTGCTGTTCGCCGCCACCGGGCTGTATCTGCTCGGCGGGCGGCCGGGCCCGCACACCCGGGAGACCGTGCCGGGAGCACGGCGTCGACTGTCGTCCCTGCTGTTCGCGCTCTGCGCCCTCACCGGCGCTTCGGCGGTCGGCGTGGCGGTGCCCGACTTCGTGCTGCTGCCCGCGACGGCCACCGGGCTGGTGCTCGCGCTGCTCGGCCTGCTGGCGGTACGGGCCTCACCCGGCCTGCTCGCGCTGGCCGTGGCGACCGTCGCCACGGTGCACTCGTTCGCGGGATTCTGGTTCGACCACGTGCTGCCGGACCGAGCCCCGGGGCCGGAATTCGGGCAGAGCGAATTGAGCGGACTGCTGCTGTTGCTGCTCGGCACGCTCTGGTGCCTGTGTGCCGCACGGCGGGTGATGGTCACGCCGACCTTCGCGCTGGCGCTCGGGGTCACCATCGTGCTGCTCGGTTCCTTCTGGGTCTCCTCGGTGGGCCAGACCTGGTGGGGTCACGCCCTCGCCCTGCTCGTGGCAGCCCTGCTGCTGGCCGGATTCGTGCGGCGCCGTGACCTGGTGCTGCTCGTCGGCGGGTTGGTGGCACTCGTCGCGGGGGTGCGCGACACCGTCTCGGACCTGTTGGGAAGCGTCGGGCTCGCGGTGCTCGTGCTGGTACTCGGGGCACTGACGATGTCGCTCGGCGCGTTCGCGATGCGCCGCCCGGAGACCGCCGGGTCGCATTCCGCGCGAGGTGGAGTCGCCGGGAACGGTTCCGAAACCGACGAGTGACGTACCCGGTGCCCCGGGACGGGCGAGCTCACTCGGCCTCGGCGGAGCACTCCCCCTCGGGGCAGTGCTCCGAGGCGGCCCGTGGCCGGCTGCGCGCACGAGCACGCCGAACGAGCACGAACCCCGCTACTCCGACGGCCAGCACGCCGAAGACCACCCAGCTGGCGTTGCCGAGTACCGCCCCCACACGCTCCAGCGAGGCCCTGGCCAACGCACCCGTACTCACGTAGACCAGCGACCACAGTGCCGCCGCGGACAACGAGGCCAGCAGAAAGCGGTTGTAGCGCAGCTGCGAGACCCCCGCCGCCGCTGGGGTGAAGGTCCGGACTATCGGCACCAGTCTGGTCAGAAAGATCGCCAATCCCCCGTGCCGGTCCAGTGCGGCGGTGGCACGGTCCCAGCGCTCCAAGCCCATGCGCCGCACGATCGAGGTGGAGCGCATCGCGGGCCCGTAGCGTCTGCCCAGCAGGTAACCCACGTGGTCACCTCCGGAGCCGCACACGGTGACCACCAGCAGCATCACACCGAGCAGTGCCCGGTTGTCCACGGAGGCGCCCGCGATCAGCACCCCGGTCTCGCCGGGGATGAACATTCCCATCCCCAGTCCGGACTCCGTGAACGCCATGACCCCCGCGACGGTTAGGAGCAGTTCGTCGGGAAGTGACGAAAGCGTGTCCAACACGTCGGAGACCAGCGACATTCGTGTGCTCCAGAACTATGTAGTGATCGCGCGGGAGTTCCCGCACGATCCTACACAGTCCTATTTCGATTCAGCTTTTCTGCTTCACCGGCGGGAACGGTGCGACAACGACTGTTTTCCCCACCGCGAGGTCCCGGTAGCCGACCGTCATGTCCCGGTTACCACTCGCTCCCGTTCACGGGGGAGCGTGCTCGACTGCGGCGGCAGCAGATGCGTTCCGGTCCGGTCCGTGGTGGCGCACAGCGAGCAGACGACGTCCTCGTGCGTTGGGCAGGCCAGCACGTCGGGTCGTTCGAAGTCCTGCTCGCACACGTGGCAGCGGTACGAGGTCGCCACCGGCGTGCCTGTACTGTCGAACCTGGGTTCGGAGATTCCGTCGTCGGTGCGTCGCAGATAGAACCTCCCCTTGGTGACGATGGCGACCAGCGGGGGCAGTGCCAGTGCGAGCAGCACGGCCGCGATCGGGGAGTAGGGCTGCAGCACGGGACCCAACGCTCCGAAGTACATCGCGATCGAGATCACACTGGCCGTAGAGAACGAGACAACCCCGACCGGGTTGATCGGGTGCAGCATTCCCCTGCGGTACTCCGGCACCCGCGGTGAGAGCCGCAGTAGGTACTTGTTCAGCACGATGTCCGAGGCGACCGTGACCACCCAAGCGATCGCGGTGTTGGCGTAGAAGCTCAGCACCGAGTTCAGGAACGCGAACATGTTCGCCTCCATCAGCACCAGCGCCACGGCGAGGTTGCCGAACACGAACACGTTGCGTCCCGGATAGCGTCGCGTGAGCCTGGTCATCGAGTTGGTCCAGGTCAGCGAACCGGAGTAGGCGTTGGTGACGTTGATCTTGATTTGACTGACCACGACCAGCACCACGGCCAGTGCCACCGCGAGCCAGCCGGGCAGGAACAGTTCGTAGACGCCGAGGAACTGCTCCACCGGTTCGGTCGCTGCGGAACCGGCCAGCCCCAGCACGAAGAACGCCAGGAAGGCCCCGGTCGCCTGCTTGAGCGCGCCGAGCACCACCCAACCCGGCCCGGCAGCGATCACCGAGATCCACCAGCGCCTCGAGTTCTCCCGGGTCTTGGGAGGCATGAAGCGCAGGTAGTCCACCTGCTCGCCGATCTGGGCCATCAACGACAACGCCACCCCGGCACCGAGCAGCACAGCGGCCACGCTCACACCACCCGAGCCGTCCCGTCCCGTGAAGGCCAGCCATTCCCCCAGGGAGCCGGGATCACTGAGCACCAGGTAGGCCATCGGCGCGACCATCAGCAACAGCCACACCGGCGTCGTCCAGACCTGCAGTTTGCTCAGGGCCGACATGCCGTGAATCACCAGTGGGATCACGATCAATGTGGTGATCAGGTAACCGAGCCACAGCGGTATCCCTAGTCCCACCCGCAGCCCCTGCGCCATGATCGCGCCCTCGGTGGCGAAGAAGATGAAAGTGAAGCTTCCGAAGATGACGCTGGTCAACACCGAGCCGTAGTAGCCGAACCCGGATCCGCGAGTGACCAGGTCGAGGTCGATGTTGTAGCGCGCGCAGTAGTAGGCGATGGGCAGTCCGGTGGTGAATATGATCAGCGCGGCCACCGCTATGGCCAGTAGCGCGTTGAGAGTGCCGTGCGTGAGTCCGATCCCGGCTCCGATGGAGAAGTCGGCGAGGTAGGCGATTCCGCCGAGCGCCGTGGTCGCGACCACGGGAGGACTCCATCGGCGATAACCGCGGGGTGCGAACCGCAGGGTGTAGTCCTCGAGCGTTTCGTCGGCCGCTCGGGTGGTCGTGCTCACGTCGCTGGTCTGCCGCGGCAATACGCGCTCCTCTCAACGCTTCGTCCTCCCGGAGGACTGATCCGGGACTGATCCGGGCGCGGCGAGATTCTGGGGCGTTTCTGTTGCGCGGCGACTCCGAGCGTGTTTCCGGTGTGTTTTCTCCCGATGCTCCGTTCGAAAAGGCACGGCTCGCTGGCGGGAGCTTCGGATCGGCCGGTGTTCGTCGGCAGGGCCGTGAAGTTACGCCCGGTGTTTACGCGGCAATTACGTCCCGGAAAAGCGAGCAGGATTCAATCGGGGGTGAACTCGAATTCCCGGTTCCGGAGGCAGTGATGATCACTATTCACGAGCAGCTCGGTGGCGAGCCTCGCATACGCGAAGTCGTCTTCCGGTTCTACGAAAAGGCACTGGCCGATTCCCGACTGGCCGGGTACTTCCACCGGGTGGATCTGAGTTTGCTGCGGGAACACCAGGTGCGGCTGTTCACCGCCGCGCTCGGTGGTTCCGGCGCGGTCGTCGAGGCGGGCACGAGCTCGGAGGAGGGGATCCACCACGACGAGTACGACTTGGTGATCGGGCATCTCGCGGATTCGCTGCGTGAGAGTTCCGTGCCGGAGCCGCTGCTCACCGGAACCCTGTTCGCCATCGCGCCGCTGGCCAGGGATGTGATCACCGCTCCCGTGGTGACCACGTGAGAGTGCCGTCCGATTCCGTCGGGCAGCTCGTTTCCCAGGGGTGAGACCGATTCCGCCGGGACGGACAGCCCCGCCCCGGCGGAATCGCGATCAAGGTTCCAACAGGACCTTCCCGGTGGTCCGACGCCCTTCCAGTGCCTCGTGGGCTTCCGCCGCCTCGGCCAGCGGGTAACTGCCCCCGATACGGATCCGCAGTTCGTTGCGTGTGATCAGGTCGAACAACTCCCCGACCCGCCAGTCCAGCTCCGCGCGATCCAGCATGTGATGCGCCAACGTCGGCCTGGTGAGAAAAACCGAACCCGCCGAGTTGAGCCGCTGCGGATCCACCGGCGGCACCGGCCCACTGGCGGCGCCGAACAGTGCCAGCGTGCCGCGCGGACGCAACGAGGCCAGGCTCGCGTCGAAGGTGTCCCTGCCCACCCCGTCGTAGGCGACGTGCACCCCCGCTCCGCCGGTCAGTTCCCGCACTCGTGAGGTCACGTCCTGCTCGGTGTAGCGAATGACGTCCTCGGCCCCCGCCTCCCGTGCCAGTCGTTCCTTCTCCGGAGTGGAGACGGTGGCGATCACGTGGCCCCCGTGCAGCGTGATCAACTGCGTCAGCAGCAGTCCCATTCCACCGGCCGCGGCGTGTACCAGCGCGACCGTGCCCGGCTTGACCACGTGCGTGGAGGCGGTGAGGTAGTGGGCGGTCAGCCCCTGCAACATCGCGGCCGCGGCGGTGCGCTCCCCGAGGGTGGTGGGCAGTGACACCGCTTTGTTCGCGGGCACCACGGCGCGCTCGGCGTAGCTTCCCGGAACCATGGCCCACGCCACCCGGTCGCCGATCTCGAACCCACTCACACCCGAGCCCACGGACAGCACGGTCCCGGCGCCCTCCGAACCCGGTGTGAACGGCAACGCCACCTGGTAGATCCCGCCGCGCTGATAGGTGTCGATGAAGTTCACGCCGCTCGCGGTGATCCCGACCAGCAGCTCCTCCGGGCCGGGTTCGGGGTCCGCCACCTCGACGGTGTGCAGCACTTCTGGGCCGCCGTGCTCGGTGACCTGGACAGCGCGCATGTGCCGGCCTCCTGATCCGTGGTTTCGCCTGGCAGTTCCGTGGCGTTCGATCATGCCACGAGAACTCCGTTCGGCACCGCTCAAGGTGACCCCCGCGGCATGTCCCCACCGCTCAATCGGTGGCGTGGGTCACGCACCGCGCCCTCACCGGTCGGGCTACCGTTACGATCTGTCTCGTGACTACGCAGCAGACTGGTGAGACCGCGTCGACGCGGCCCCCGAAACGTGCCGTGGCCACTGCCGCCGAGTTCGTGGCCCGCCACGGCGGTTCGGCACGTGCCGTGGTGGAGAACCTCGGCAAGGGCGGGGCACGGATAGTTCTCATCGGCCAGGACGGCGCGCTCGGCGACGTGCTGGTTCCCGACCCGACATCGGGTGAGGCGGTCGTCGAGGCCGTGGAAGGCCTGGACAGCGGAGACTGGGACACCGAGACCGCGGCGGCGTTGACGATCGGACCCGCCCACCGCAGGAAGATGGCGGGAGCACGCGCGAGGTGACCACGGATCCGCATCACGCCCGCGGTGCTCCTCGTGTGCTGCTGGCGACCTACTCCGACATGCCCGAGTCCCACGAGGACGAGCGGTCGTTGTCCGCCGCGCTCGAGGAGCTCGGGATAGCCAGCCGCTGGGCGGTGTGGGACTCCACGGCCGAATCCTTCGCGACCGCCGACCTGGTGGTGCTGCGCAGCACCTGGGACTACACCTCGCGATTGAAGGAGTTCGTGGACTGGTGCGAGTCCGTACCGGCGTTGGCGAACCCGGCGCGGGTGGTGCGCTGGAACAGCGACAAGCGGTACCTCGCGGAGCTCGCCGAGGCCGGGGTGCCGGTAACTCCCACCCGGGTCGTGGATCCCGGTGATCGCGCGCTGGACGAGAAGAACCCCGCGCTGCCGGAGCGGGAGTTCGTCGTCAAACCCACCGTCGGTGCCGGCTCGCGGGGCGCGGCGCGGTTCCTGCCCGGGCAGCGCGACCGGGCCCTGCGGCAGCTGCGTTCGTTGCACGATGAGGGCCTCTCGGCGCTGGTGCAGCCCTACCAGCCCGTGGTCGACCGGGAGGGTGAGACAGCGCTGGTCTTCTTCGGCGGCCTGTACTCACACGGTTTCGTCAAGGGGCCGCTGCTCGACCCGGCCGATGACGCGACTGGTTCGGTGGGGCTCGGCAAGGGACCGTTCGCCACCGAGCCCGCTCCCGCGCTGCGGCGAGTGGCCGAGGACGTGCTCGACGCGACCGGAGAGCTGTTGGGCGTGGCGCGGTACGAGTTGCTCTACGCGCGCGTGGACCTGGTGCGCGGCGAGGACGGCGAACCCATGCTGCTGGAGCTGGAGCTGATCGAACCGCGGCTCAATTTCCTGCTCGCCGACCGGGCGGCTCCGCTGCGCTTCGCCTCGGCCGTGCGCGCCGAGCTCTCGCGCCGTGCCGACTGACCCGCACCTTGCCGCCTGACCGGAGCGCTCCGTCCGGCTTCTCACGGGACCGGTTGGTGGGCTCCCACCCCGGACGCGCGTGAATTTCGCGCGAAATCGCCGCGGCGGGTAGCTGCAAACCACCACGCCGGGTAGGCGTAAAACGCTGCGGCGGGTAGCTGCCTTGCCTCCAGTGTCGGTTCCACTTATGGTTTCAGCGTCGAACGAAACCGATCACGGTGCTCCCGTGGTCCGGACCGGAAGCGAGCACGCCAGTGGTCGAATACACCCAGCGCACGGACCGCCCCGCCATGTCGGAGTGGATCGAGCAGATGGCGGCCTACTTCGAGTCCACCGAAGGGATGCCGCTGATCGCCGGGCGAGTGCTGGCCTTCCTGCTGATCTGCGATCCGCCGGAACGCACCGCAGCGGAACTCTCGCACGCGCTCAGCGCCAGTACCGGCTCGATCAGTACCAACATTCGGTTCCTGGTACGGCTGGGGATCGTCTCCAAAACCACCAGGCAGGGCCGGGAGGCCGCGCTCTACCGGGTGGAGGAGCATCGGTGGCCGGAGCTCGTCAGCGCCCGGATGCACCGCATGGTCGAGCTGGAGAGCCTGATCGACTCCGGACTGCGTATGTTCAGCGGGCAGGGAGAGCGTGCCCGCAGACTGCGGGCGGTACACGAGTTCTACCAGTGGCTGTCCGAGGAGATCCCGGAACTGTGGCGCCGCTGGGAACGGGACGCTCGCAGGCGGAGCTGATCCGGCGGACTCCGATCGCCGGTCCCGGAACGCGTCGAGCCCACGACCGCGGGAGCGTTCAGCTCCCCACCGGTTCGCTCGCGAGGTGGGCCGAGCGCGGCTGTCGCCGGTTGGGCGCCGGGCCCCGGTGGCGGGACTCCGCCCACAGTAGGGACACCGTGGCGATCACGACCGTGGCTCCGAGGACGTGTGCCACCACCAGAGCTTCGGGGACGCCGGTGACGTACTGCACCGAGCCGACCACCCCCTGCGCGAGCACCACCAGGCAGGCGGTGGCGTAGGCACGCAGCAGCCCCCGGGTTGGCGAGGTTCCGCGCAGCCAGAACCCGAACACCGCCAGCAGACAGAGGTAGGCCATCACCAGCAGTCCGTGCAGCTGGGTCAGCAGCGGAATGGAGACCGGCAGCCGCGGGGTGCTCGGATCCCCGGCGTGCGGTCCCGCCGCCGTGACCAGCGTGCCCGCGAACACCATCGCGGCCGCGACCGCCGTCAGCGCCACCAGAACCCCGCGCATCCTGCCGCTGATCACCGGATACGGTTTCTCGTCGCCCTCGCCCGCTGCCTTGACAAGCAATCCGGAGATCCAGATCAGTACCGCCGAGGCCATGAAGTGCAGCGAGACGCTCCACCAGCGCAGATCCAGCAGCACCGTCATACCGCCGATCACGGCCTGCACCGGAACGCCGATCAGCACCAGCCCGGCCAGCAGCCGCAGCCTCGGGCGGGCCGGGCGCACTCGCCACGCCAGTAGCAGGCAGAGCAGCGCCGTGGCCGCGACGACCCAGGTAAGCAGTCGGTTGCCGAACTCGACGGCTTGGTGCAGCGGAGCGATGTCGGCGTGCGAGACCGGCACCATGCTGCCGGGAAAGCACTGCGGCCACGTGGGACAGCCCAGTCCCGAGCCGGTGACGCGCACGACCGCGCCGGTGACCGCGATCATCATCTGGGTGACCAGCACCGCGACGGCCGAGGCGCGCACCAATCGGGCGGAGGGTCGAGTTATTCGTTCTGGCAACGACAGGGTCGGCACGTGACGATGGTAGGCACACCGGGGTGTTGCCCGGGGCGGGGGCTCGTGTGTCGGTGTCGCACGCCACGGTGGTGATTCCCGTGGGGCGGGGACCACCACCGCGGGAGGGCGGAGCTCGGGCGGGTCAGTGCTCGAAGATCCGCTTCGGCACCGCGCCGGCCTCGTGGAGCTGTTTGCTCAGTGCGCCGCCGTGTTCGAGCAGTGTGGAGAACTCGGAGTTGTCGAGTCCGCGCCACGGGTCCAGCGAAGCCGTGTCGGTGGCGTCCTCGATCTCGTCGAGCAGTCGCTCACCGGCTGTTGTCACCGTTCCGGAGGATTCCAGCAGGCCCCGGTCGGCCAGTTCCAGTTGCGTGTCGGTCCACTGTTCCTCGGACCAGGCCCGGGTCTGTTTCAGTGTCGCGGCGTTCATCCCGCGGCCGGCCGCGCTCTGCAGCACGAGGGCCTGCAGCGGGCCGAGCCCCGCCTGTTGCAGTACTGCGATGTGCGCGTCGCCCCTGAATCCCGTAACAGCGTCAGTGCGTGCCACAGGCGCAGGTGCGGTTCGTCCGGGTACTCGATCTCCGCGTGTCCGGCGAACAGTGGTTTGCCCGCGGGTGAGCATTTTTCGGCGGCCTTGGCCGCCAGCCGTCCGGCTTCCTCGACCGCGTGCGAACGGAGCGTTTCCGGTCCCAGCATTCGTTCCAGGGCCCCGGAGACCGCGCGGAACCGTGCGGCGATGATGTCGTCCGGACTGGCGAGCGACCAGGCCGCGGGAATGTGCTGCCGCACCAGTTCGGGGTTGAAGTTGTAGAAGGTGGCGGCCACCACATTCGCCCCGACGGTGCCCAGTGGGGCCGCACGGCTCGCGAAGTAGGCCCTGCTCCAGGAGTCGATCCCGAGCTCGGACATTTCCCGCTCCAGCTCGGGAGCGAAGTAGATCATGACGTGCGGCAGGTCGAGCGCCTTTTTGGCCCGGCGTGCGTGTTGGGTTTCCATGGTCCGCACTCTAGTGATCCCCGGATCGCGCCGGATCCGGGATCAACTGAGGCGGGTGGTGCGTACCGCCAGGGCTCCGGTGACCGCTCCCCAGCACAGCAGCACCAGTAGTGCTCTCGCGGTGGGTGCCGTTCCGTCGGCGAGGCAGGCGCCGAGGGCCTCGGTCAGGGCGCCGGAGGGGAGGTACTCGGCGAGTGAGCTCATGAGGCCGGGTAGGTGCCGGGCGGGGATCGCCAGTCCGCCCGCCAACAGCAGCGCGAACCAGATCGTGTTGGCGACGGCGAGTACCGTTTCGGCCCGCAGCGCGCCGCCCACGAGCACTCCGCCCGCACCGAAGACGAGTGTTCCCAGGATCAGCACGGGCACCGCCGTGGCCACGCCGGTCCAGGAGGGGTGCCAACCGAGTGCGAGGGCGGTGCCGCCGAGGACCACGGTTTGCAGTGCCACGACCAGCAGGGCGGCGAGCACGCGGCCCGCGATCAGCACCCAGCGGGGTAGGGCGGTGGTGCTGAGGCGTTTGATCACGCCGTAGCGGCGGTCGAATCCCAGTGCGATGGCCTGGCCGGTGAATCCGGTGGACATCACCGCCAGCGCGAGTATCCGCGGGGTGACCGAGTCGACGCGTGGTTGTTCCACCAGCCCGATGTCGAGGGTGCTCATGCCGATCAGCAGTACGAGCGGGATCAGCAGGGTCAGCAGCGCTTGTTCCGGGTGACGCAGTGTCAGCAGCGATTCCGCCCGTGTCTGGGTGACCAGCATCCGCAGCGGATTCGCTCGTCCGGGGGAGGGGCGGAACGTTCCCGGTGCGAAGGTGGGGGGGCGGGTGGTGCGTTCCGGTTCGTTCGCGGGTTCCCCGTACGCGCTGTCGGAGCTTTCCTGGCGTGTCAAGCGCGCGTCTCCTGTCCGGTGAGTTCGAGGAACACGTCCTCCAGGCTGCGTCTGCCGATCCGCAGTTCGTCGGCCATCGCTCCGTGTTGGGCACACCAGGCGGTCACGGTGGAGACGGTCTGTGGGTCGATGTGTCCCCGAACCAGGTACTGCCCCGGCCGCACCTCCTGGGCGGAGCATCCCTCCGGTAGCGCGGTCAGCAGTGGTTCGAGGTCCAGCTTGGGGCGGGATCGGAAGTGCAGTTCGCGGTGCTGTTCGTCGCCGGAGGTGAGTTCCTCGGGGGTGCCTCGTGCCAGCACGTGGCCGTGATCGACGATCATCACCCGGTCGGCGAGGGTCTCGGCCTCGTTCATCAGGTGAGTGGTAAGCAGCACACCGACCCCGTCGGCGCGGAGTGCCGACATCAGTTCCCAGACCAGGTTGCGTGCGTGGGCGTCCATTCCGGCGGTCGGTTCGTCGAGGAAGACCAGTTCCGGCCTGCCGACCAGTGCGCATGCCAGTGACAGCCGTTGTTGCTGGCCGCCGGACAACCGCTTGTAGGGGGTGGTGCGCACTCCGTGGAGGCCGAGAATGTCCAGTAGCCAGGCCGGGTCGAGCGGCTCGGCGCAGCAGGCAGCCACCAGGCGCAGCATCTCCTCGGTGCGTACACCGGGGTAGGCACCGCCGCCCTGGGGCATCACCCCGATGCGGGGGCGGAGGCGGGCCCCCTGGTCGACCGGATCGAGTCCGAGCACTCGGACCTGCCCGGCGTCGGGACGCAGAAAGCCCTCGCAGATTTCCACGGTGGTGGTCTTGCCCGCGCCGTTCGGGCCGAGCAGGGCCAGCATCTCACCGCGTGCCAGGTGCAGGTCGATCTCGGACACGGCGGTGTTGCCGCCGAATCGTTTGGTCAGCCCCCGTGCCCGCACAGCGGCGGAGTCGGCGTCTGGGTTCACGCTCCGCCAGCCTAATACCGTTCTTCCGGCACGGTTTTCGTAGGTGCTCGTTCGGCGGAATCTCCGCACGGCTCTCGCCGCGGGGAGGCCCGACATCGGGTGGTTACTGCACCACGTCGGGTTTTCCTCGCGAGAGCCGCACCGGAGAACCCGCGGCGGTGCCGACCGCGAGTGTGGTGGGAGCGCGGCCCGCGGGAGTGGTCGGAGTTCGGCCCTGCGGCGAGGGCGCGGCGATTTCGTGGGAAATTGACGTCGCACTGGGGTTCCCCCCCGATGCGTTCGGGATCTAATGGGAGTCCGGTGTGGCCGGTCGACGGAGTGTGGGCAGCAGCCGCGGCACTCTGCCGCGGGTGAGCAGCAGGATCACGGCGAACGCGATCAGGGCGGCGATCACGGCGAACGGGATCATGTAGTAGCGCAGTACGTACCCGGCGCCCGTCGGGGGTACCAGCAGCGCCACCGAGGCGCTGATGGCGATGGTGACCACTCGGAATCGCGAGTCGTTTGTGGAGACCGCAAGCGGGGCGAGCGCCCACAGCAGGTACCAGGGGTGCAGCACGGGGCCGAGCAGTGCCACCGCCCCGAGGGTTATTCCCAGCCCGGTCAGGGGCTCGATTCGGCCGCGGAAGGAGCTCCACAGCAGTCGCAGGCACACCAGTGCGCTGATGCCGTAGCCGACCACCTTGGTGATGCTCAGCATCGCGTCGGTGTGATTGCCGAGTCGTAGCAGCATGCTCACGCCACCACCGCCGAACATGCCGATCGCCGTCATGGGGGCCAGCCATGTCTTGATGCGGTTCGGCACGTCGAACGTTTCCAACCAGCCCAGGCCCCAGCCGCTGGTCAGTGTGATGACCGTCATGGTCGCGAGGAACACGGCGACCATCGCGGCGGCCACGAGCAGCAGGTCGGTGAGTCGGCCGCCGCGTCGGCGCGCCAGATACATCCCCAGGAAGCCGAGGGCGATGAAGGCAGGGGGTTTCACGGCTCCGGCCACGACTATCACCACCGACCCGAAGACGAGTCCCAATGGCCGTGGCAGTCGCAGCCCCAGCTCGATGCCCGCCAGCATCAGGCCCATCAGCAGGGCCTCGTTGTGCATGCCGCTGACCACGTGGAACAGCACGATCGGGTTGGCCGCGCACAGCCACAGCGCGCACACGGGTGGCACGCCGCAACGCCTGGCCAGGTGGGGAATGGCCCAGACGGCAAGCGCCAGCGACAGCAGCATCACCACGCGCCACAGCAGCACGCCGAACACGATGTTCTCTCCGACGATCGCCGCGATGCCCCTGCCGAACATCAGGAACAGTGGCCCGTAGGGGGCGGGAGTGTCTCGCCAGATGTTGGGGACGTTGGCGGTTAGCGGGTTGTCCACGCCCAGCGCTTCGGAGGGACCGAACTCGTAGGGGTCGGCGCCGCTGGCCGCCACCGCGCTCTGTGCGAGGTAGGCGTACATGTCGCGGCTGAACAGGGGTGGAGCTATCGCCAGCGGGAAACCCCACATGACTATGGTGCGGCCGAGCTGGGTGTGTGAGACGAGGCGGCTCCGTCCCGGGAGTGCGAGTCTGCCCAGCCACAGCCAGCCGATCACGACCATCAGCATGCCCAGCCAGGCGCAGGCCATCGCCACGGTGGGCATGCGGGCGGGCAGGCTCAGCACGCGGATGCCGGAGATCGGGTTGGCCACCGGTGCCGCTCCCGCGCCTAGTGCGGCGAACGCGAGCAGCAGGGCACCGGTGGTGCCGAACCGGCGTACGAGTGCCAGCTGGCGGCGTTCGTTCCGATCGAGTGGTCCCGGGATGTCGTTCGTCGTCGGGGCGATCGTGGTGGTTCCGACGTCCTCTCGTGTTCGGTCCCGCCCGCCGGAGTCGCCCGTGTCGGTTGTTTCGCCTGCCGCCATGTTGACCGAGCCTAGCCACTCGACCGACGGGTACGTGGCAAGGGCGAGTGATGCGTCCGTGCGATCGGAATGTGAGACAACTCATGTGCCGGGGCCTGCCACTGTCTTGCCTTTCCAAATTAGGTAACATCAGTGTTGTGAAAAACGTCGGAACCTCCCCAGCGGGCGCGGCGGTCGAGTGGGCCGCCGACGAGCCGGGCTCTGCGCGGCAGGGTGCGGCTCCGAGCGCCGGTGACGGGCGGACCCGGCAGCTGGTCGCCCGGACAGTGCTCGAACAGGGCCCCGTCACGGCGGCCGGGATCGCCGAGCGACTCGGCCTGAGTCCGGCGGCGGTGCGCAGGCATCTCGATGCTCTCGTCGCCGACGGCGAGGCGTGGATCAGGGAGTCCTCGTCTCGTGGACGCAGGGGGAGGGGACGTCCGGCCAAGCTGTTCCTGCTGACCGAGAGCGGGCGGGCACGGTTCGGCCATGCCTACGACGATCTCGCTGTCTCGGCCTTGCGTTTTCTGGCCGAACAGTCCGGCGAGCAGGCGATTCGCTCGTTCGCCGAACGGCGGATGGCTGCTCTGGTCGAGCACCACCGTGACGCGTTGGCCGCGAGTGGGAGCGTCGCCGAACGTGCCCAGGTGTTGGCCGACGCGCTCACGCGGGAGGGCTATGCCGCTTCCGCGCGAACCGTCGGGTCGGGGGAGCAGCTTTGCCAGCACCACTGCCCGGTGGCGCATGTCGCTGCGGATTTTCCGCAGTTGTGTGAGGCCGAGACGGAGGCGTTCGCCGAAGTTCTCGGCACCCACGTGCAGCGGCTGGCCACGATCGCCAACGGCGACGCGGCCTGCACCACGCACGTTCCGCACGCACGATCGGAGGACCGTACGGCGAGCCGTTCGGAAACCGATCACAACGCTGTCGCTTCGGGGTCCGCGTCGCGGAGTCCGGACCGACAGGACACTGCCCCGAGTCCTCATGGAGGGGAGCCCGTATGACTGCCGCTGCGGAGCAGCGCACACCCACCACGGTGCCCAGTTCCGAACCAATGTCGCAGGAAGAGACCCTGGCCACGCTCGGCAACTACGAGTACGGCTGGTCCGACCCGGACGTCGCGGGCGCGAACGCGCAACGCGGCCTCAACGAGGACGTCGTCCGGGAGATCTCGGAGCGGAAGGGCGAGCCCGACTGGATGCTGCAGGCGCGGCTGAAGGCGCTCGGCCTGTTCGAGCGCAAGCCCACGCCTGCCTGGGGCGCCGATCTCTCGGAGATCGACTTCGACAACATCAAGTACTTCGTGCGTTCCACCGAGGAGCAGGCCCAGACCTGGGACGATCTGCCCGAGGACATCAAGAACACCTACGACAAGCTGGGGATCCCCGAGGCGGAGAAGCAGCGTCTGGTCGCCGGTGTCGCCGCGCAGTACGAGTCCGAGGTGGTCTACCACAAGATCCGCGAGGACCTCGAGGAGAAGGGTGTCAAGTTCCTCGACACCGACACCGCGCTGCGGGAGCACCCCGAGATCTTCGAGGAGTACTTCGGCTCGGTCATCCCGGCCGGTGACAACAAGTTCTCCGCGCTCAACACGGCGGTGTGGTCCGGTGGCTCGTTCATCTACGTGCCCAAGGGCGTGCACGTCGACATTCCGCTGCAGGCCTACTTCCGGATCAACACCGAGAACATGGGCCAGTTCGAGCGCACCCTGATCGTGGTCGACGAGGGTGCCTATGTGCACTACGTCGAGGGCTGCACCGCGCCGATCTACTCCACCGACTCGCTGCACTCGGCCGTGGTGGAGATCGTGGTCAAGCGCAACGCCCGCTGCCGCTACACGACCATCCAGAACTGGTCCAACAACGTCTACAACCTGGTCACCAAGCGTGCCAAGGCCGAAGAGGGCGCCACCATGGAGTGGGTCGACGGCAACCTGGGCTCCAAGGTGACCATGAAGTACCCGTCGGTGTTCCTGATGGGTGAGCACGCCAAGGGCGAGGTGCTCTCGGTGGCCTTCGCCGGTGAGAACCAGCACCAGGACGCGGGCGCGAAGATGGAGCACATGGCGCCGCACACCTCCTCCTCGATCGTCTCCAAGTCGATCGCGCGCGGCGGTGGGCGCACCTCCTACCGCGGGCTGGTGAAGGTGGCCAAGCGCGCCAACCACTCCTCGTCCAACGTCAAGTGCGACGCCCTGCTGGTGGACAACATCAGTCAGTCGGACACATACCCGTACGTGGACGTCCGGGTCGACGACGTGACGATGGGCCACGAGGCCACCGTGTCCAAGGTCAGTGACGACCAGCTGTTCTACCTGATGCAGCGGGGTCTGACCGAGGACGAGGCGATGGCCATGGTGGTGCGCGGGTTCGTCGAGCCGATCGCCCGCGAACTCCCCATGGAGTACGCCCTGGAACTGAACCGTCTGATCGAGCTGCAAATGGAAGGGGCCGTCGGCTGATGACGGAGTCGACTCTCGAAACGTCCGGCCAGAACGGCCTCGACGAGCGTGATCCGCAGAACTCCGCGGTGCCGCCGCGGAGTTCCCGCGGGCACCGTTTCACCTCCTACGACGTGCGTGCCTTCGAGGTGCCGGGTGGTCGTGAGGAGGACTGGCGTTTCACACCGATGAAGCGGCTGCACGGGCTGCACGACGGCTCGGCCGAGGCCACCGGCTCGCTCGACGTGGAGGTCAGCGGGGACTCCGCCGTGAAGGTGGAGACCGTGGACCGCTCCGACGAGCGGCTGGGCACGGCCGGAGCTCCCGCCGACCGGATCGCCGCCCAGGCGTGGAGCTCGTTCGGCGAGGCCACCGTGGTCACGATCCCGAAGGACACGCAGGCCGCCGACCCGATCACCGTCACCGTGCACGGTCCGGGGCAGGACCGGACCGCCTACGGGCATCTGCAGGTGCGGGCCGAACCGCTGTCCGAGGCCGTGGTCGTGCTGGACTACCGCGGTTCCGGCGTCATCGGCGACAACATCGAGATGATCGCCGAGGACTCGGCCCGGCTGTCGGTGGTAACCATCCACGACTTCGCCGACGACGCCACCCAGGTCTCCTCCGAGCACGCCTACCTCGGCAAGGACGCGGTGTTCCGTCACTTCGCCGCCTCGCTGGGTGGTGACCTCGTGCGGGTCAACACCAAGGTGACCTTCGGTGACCGCGGCGGGGACGCCGACGTGCTGGGGGTGTACTTCGCCGACAGCGGCCAGCACCTGGAGCACCGGCTGTTGATGGACCACGCGCAGCCGAACTGCCGCAGCAACGTCACCTACAAGGGGGCGCTGCAGGGCAATTCGGCCCGCTCGGTCTGGATCGGCGACGTGCTCATCCAGGCGGCCGCCGAAGGCACCGAGACGTTCGAGCTGAACCGCAACCTGGTGCTCACCGAGGGAGCGCGTGCCGACTCGGTGCCCAACCTGGAGATCGAGACCGGTGAGATCGCCGGGGCGGGCCACGCCAGCGCGATCGGGCGTTTCGACGACGACCAGCTGTTCTACCTGCAGGCCAGGGGGATCCCGTACGACCAGGCACGCAGGCTGGTGGTACGCGGGTTCTTCGGCGAGTTGCTGCAGAAGATCACGGTCGACGAGGTCCGCGAGCGGCTGGAAGCCGCGATCGACAAGGAACTGGCGGCGGTCGGAGCATGAGCCGGCCACGGCCGGAACGCCCGTCGTTTCGGCCGCCCGCCCACCGCCGCTGACGCGGCAGCACGACACAGCTTTTCGCGCAACCACCTGGAGAAGACGAACACGATGGCCACCCTGGAAATCAAGGACCTGCACGCCGAGGTCGAGACGGAGGAGGGCTCGAAGGAGATCCTCACCGGCGTGAACCTCACCGTGCGCTCGGGCGAGATCCACGCCTTCATGGGACCGAACGGTTCCGGCAAGTCCACCCTGGCCTACGCGATCGCCGGGCATCCCAAGTACAACGTCACCTCGGGTTCGGTGCTGCTCGACGGTGAGGAGGTCCTGGAGATGACCGTGGACGAGCGCGCTCGCGCGGGCCTGTTCCTCGCCATGCAGTACCCGGTCGAGGTGCCGGGTGTTTCCATGTCGAACTTCCTGCGCAGTGCCGCCACCGCCACCCGGGGCGAGGCCCCGCAGGTTCGGCACTGGGTCAAGGAGGTCAAGCAGGCGATGAGCGACCTCGAGATCGACGAGTCGTTCTCGGAGCGCAGCGTCAACGAGGGCTTCTCCGGCGGTGAGAAGAAGCGCCACGAGATCCTGCAGCTCGACCTGCTCAAGCCGAAGTTCGCGATCCTCGACGAGACCGACTCCGGTCTGGACGTGGACGCGCTGCGCGTTGTCTCCGACGGCATCAACCGCTACACCGAGAGCGGTGACAAAGGTGTCTTGCTCATCACCCACTACACGCGCATCCTCAAGCACATCAAGCCCGACTACGTGCACGTGTTCGTCAAGGGCCAGGTCGCTGAGTCCGGTGGTCCTGAGCTGGCCGACGAGCTCGAGGAATCCGGCTACGTCCGCTTCACGGAGAAGAAGGAGGCAGCCGCGCAGTCATGACCGTTGAGCCTCCCGGTGTCCGGGGGTCGGACACCACGCAGACAGGTGCGGGCACCGCACCGGCACCGCTGGACGTGGCGGCACTGCGCGCCGACTTCCCGATCCTGCGGCGTACGGTGCGCGAGGAGCGTCCCCTGGTTTACCTGGACTCCGGGGCGACATCGCAACGCCCCACCCAGGTGCTCGACGCGGAGCGCTCCTTCGTGGAGACCTCCAACGCGGCGGTGCATCGTGGTGCTCACCAGCTGGCCGAGGAGGCCACGGACGCCTACGAGGGCGCGCGTGCCAAGATCGCCAGGTTCGTCGGTGTGGCGACGAATGAGATCGTGTTCACCAAGAACGCCACGGAGGGCGTCAACCTCGTCGCCTACGCCATGAGCAACGCGGCCACCGCCGGTCCGGAGGCCGAACGGTTCCGGATCGGCCCCGGTGACGAGGTCTTGGTCAGCGAGATGGAGCACCACGCCAATCTCGTGCCGTGGCAGCAGCTGTGCCAACGGACCGGTGCCACGCTGCGCTGGTTCGGGGTCACCGACGAGGGCAGGCTGGACCTGTCGGAGCTGGAAACCCTGATCAACGAGCGCACCAGGGTGGTGGCGGTGACCCACCAGTCGAACGTGCTCGGCACGGTCAATCCCCTCGAAGCCATCGTGGATCGGGCGCACCGCGTCGGCGCGCTCGTGGTGCTCGACGCGTGCCAGTCCGTCCCGCACGGGCCGGTCGATTTCGCCGCGGCCGGGGTCGACTTCGCGGTGTTCTCCGGGCACAAGATGCTCGGTCCGTCGGGCATCGGGGTGCTCTACGGCAGGCACGAACTGCTTCGGGCCATGCCGCCGTTCCTCACCGGCGGATCCATGATCGAACTCGTGCACATCGACCGTTCGACCTTCGCCGAACCGCCGCAGCGTTTCGAGGCGGGTGTTCCGATGACCTCGCAGGTGGTCGGTCTCGGCGCTGCCGTGGACTACCTGTCCGTGGTGGGAATGCAGCGGGTGTCCGCGCACGAGCACCGGCTGGTCGAGCGGGCGCTGCGCGAGCTGTCCGCCGTGGAGGGGGTACGCATCATCGGTCCCGTGGACACCGAGAACCGTGGTGGTGCCGTGTCCTTCGTGATCGACGGGGTGCATCCGCACGATGCCAGTCAGGTGATGGACGATCAGGGTGTCGAGATACGAGTTGGCCATCACTGTGCCTGGCCGCTGCACCGCAGGATGGGTGTGCCCGCCACGATCAGGGCCAGCTTCTACCTCTACAACGAGTTGGACGAGGTCACCGCTCTGGTGGATGCTGTCCGCGAGGCCCAGCGTTTCTTCGCGGTGACACCGACGGCAGGCTGAGGATGTGGTGATGCAGCTCGAACAGATGTACCAGGAGATCATCCTGGATCACTACCGGAATCCGCACCGGCACGGCCTGCGGGAACCGTTCGACGCCGAGTCGTTCCAGGTCAACCCGACCTGCGGTGACGAGGTGACGTTGCGGGTGCGGTTGGTCGGCAGTGGTACGGAGGCGACGGTGGCCGACGTCTCCTACGCCGGACAGGGCTGCTCGATCAGTCAGGCTGCCACCTCGGTGCTGACCGACCTGGTGGTGGGCCGTCCGTTGCAAGAGGCACTGGACAAGCAGGCGGTCTTCACCGAGTTGATGGAGGGCCGCGGCCAGGTCGAACCCGACGAGGACGTCCTGGAGGACGGAGTCGCCTTCGCGGGGGTCGCCAAGTACCCGATGCGGGTCAAGTGCGCACTGCTGGGTTGGATGGCATTCCGGGACGCCGTATCGCGTGTTGTCGATGAGGTGGGAGCGTCATGACCAGTACCGAGAACCAGACGCAGGACCAGCGGGGCACCGCTGCCCCCGAGGACGGCACCGAAGTGGTGCGCGGGGTCGAGGGTATGCCGGAACCCCCGGCCGCCACGGCCGAGCTGGCGGCTGTCGAGGACGTCGAAGAGGCCATGCGGGACGTGGTCGACCCCGAGTTGGGGATCAACGTGGTCGACCTCGGCCTGGTCTACGGTGTCCAGGTCGAGCAGGACAACTCGGCCTCGATCGACATGACGCTGACCTCGCCCGCGTGCCCGCTCACCGACGTCATCGAGGAGCAGACACGTTCGGTGCTGACCGGCGGTCCCAACGGTGGTCTCGTCAACGATTTCCGGATCAACTGGGTGTGGATCCCGCCGTGGGGTCCGGAAAAGATCACCGAGGAGGGGCGTGAGCAGCTCAGGGCACTGGGCTTCACGCTCTGATCGAAGTTTTCCGGTCGGGTTGTCGAGGCACTCGCCTCGGCCGCGTTCGGGGAGCGAGCGCTCCGGGTGAGTCCGGAGTGACAGCGGTCCACGGAGGCACCTCGGGGACGTCGGTTCACGGGTCGGATCCCGTCGAACCGGCGTCCTTCTTTCGTGGGGCCGTTGGGACTTTCGTGGGGCCGCCGGGACCCGCGGCTGTGGTCGGACGGTGCACGGGGGCTGAGCGGAACCGGGGCGAGGCGGTCCTACTGGGAGGAGGAACCGTTGCTTTCCGCCTCGTGGGCCGTCAGGGGCTTGGCCAGGTTCTCCAGGGTGGCGCGTTCGGCACGTACGCCGAGTGTCAGTTCGGCGATCCCGCCCAAAAACATCACGGCGGCACCGATCAGAAACGCCAGGGTCACATTCCCCACCTGCTCGGTTTCGATGAGCTGCCCGAACAGCAGTGGGCCGGTGATTCCGCCGACCGCCGTGCCGACCGCGTAGAAGAACGCGATCGCCAGCGCGCGGGTCTCCATCGGAAACACCTCGCTGACGGTGAGATAGGCGGCGCTGGCGCCCGAGGAGGCGAGGAAGAAGATCCCCACCAGCAGCGCCAGGAACGTCCACCTGTTCAACATCCCGTACAGCAGCAGCATCGCCAGCGGCACCGTCAACAGCGCCGAACCGATGTAGGCACCCGCGATCATGGGGATTCGGCCCACCGTGTCGAACATTCGGGACAGCACCACCGGGCCGGTGAAGTTGCTCAGCGCGTAGATGACGATGAACACCGGCACGATCGTCGAGGAGACGCCGAAGAAGGTGCTCAGCAGGGTCCCGAGGTTGAAGGTGAGACCGTTGTACAGAAACGCTTGGCCGACGAACAACGCGATTCCCAGCACCGAACGGCGAGGGTAGCGCCGGTAGGCGGTCTCGGCGATCGTGCGGAACGGGATGGATCGACGCTGCCGAACCGTGATCGACTCGCCGGGTTCCTCCAGCCGGGTGCCGCTCCGTTCGGTCACGTCCCGCTCGATGCGGTCCACGATCCGCTCCGCCTGGTCCTGGTAGCCGTGGATGAACAACCAGCGCGGGCTCTCCGGCACGTTTCTGCGTACGAGCAGGATGCCCAGCCCGAGTATCGCCCCCACGCCGAACGCCACCCGCCAGCCGAGGGCGGCGTCGAACACGGCCCGGTTGAGGAAGAAGACCGCCGCTGCCGCACCGCCCGCCGCGCCGAGCCAGTACGAGCCGTTGATGATCAGATCGACCCGGCCGCGTACCCGGGCCGGGATGAGTTCGTCGATGGCGGAGTTGATCGCGGCGTACTCGCCGCCTATCCCCGCCCCGGTGACGAACCGGGCCAGGTAGAAGTACCAGGGGGCGAAGGCGAACGCGGTGGCCACCGTGGCGAGCAGGTATATCAACAGGGTCAGCAGGAACAGCTTCTTGCGGCCGAACCGGTCGGTGAGCTGGCCGAAGAACAGCGCACCCGTGCAGGCCCCGAGGACGTAGATCGCGGCGGCGATACCGATCTGCCCGGAACTGATGGAGATACCGCTGTCGGACTCGATCAGTCGGGAGGCGACGGATCCGACCATGGTGACCTCGAGACCGTCGAGGATCCACACGGTTCCCAGCCCGATAACCACTCGCCAGTGGAATCGGGACCAGGGCAGTCGGTCCAGCCGTGCCGGGATTCGGGTTCGGATCGTCCCCAGTTCGATCGCCATCGCCATGGGGCATACCCGCTGAGCCTGTGGGGTATGCCTCCCACATGTTCGGATGTCGAGTGCTGGGGCATCGCTACCGCTTCCGCGCCGTGGAACGGGAGCTGCGGTGGCAGTGCGAGCGCGGCTGCGGAGCGGGCGGCAGCAAGAGCTACGAGACTGCCGAGCGGGCGGAGCGCTATGCCGCCGCGCTGGATCGGGAGGATCGGGCCGCTCTCGGTGAACGCGCCCCGTTGATCGGGTTGTTGCCGCTGCGGTTGTGGCGCTCGATGGGCCGAAAGGGGCAGGGAAGTCGTTCTCCGAGCTCGCGGAGCTGATCACCGACCGTTCCGGTAACGGGCCCCGGGGCCACCCGGCCGTGGAGGAGGTGGGTCCGGATCGCGGGTGGGAAATCCCGGTTCGCCCTGCTCGGGGATGTCCTCGTGGGAACCGCGTACCACGTCGATCCGGTCCGAACCGATCCGTGACATCACCCAGCTGGAGCCGCTCAGTGACTTCGCGTGTTTTTTCAGTGGCACCAGCAGACGCGAGGCCTCCTGGTAGGAGGTGGTTCCGGTCTGGGTACACACCAGCGTGGAAAGCGAGAGAGTGACGTCGATGCCTCCGGCGCGTCTGGGTGGGTCCAGCACCATCCGCGCCAGGTTCACCAGATCGTCCAGATCGGCGACCAGCAGGAAGTCGTCCCCGCCGACGTGTCCCACCCGCACCGAGCCCAGCGAGGTCGCCGCGTCGGTGAGTGTCCTGCCGACCGAGCGGATCAGCTCGTCCCCCGCGGAGAACCCGGCGGTGTCGTTGACCGTCTTGAACCCGTCGATGTCCAGCCAGCTCAGTGCGAACACCTCGCCCGCGGCGATGCGGCCGTCCACGTCGCGTTGGATCGCGTCGCTGCCCGGTAGTCGGGTGAGCGGGTTCAGCGCCGCCGCCTCCTCGGCCTTGAACTCCGCCATACCGCGAATCAGATGCACCGCACGCACGGTTCCGAGGCATCTGCCCGCCTCGTCCACCACGATCGCGTCGTCGTGCACCCGGGTGTGATCGGCCCCGCTGACCAGGGTCAGTGCTTCCATCGCGGTGGTGGCCGTGTTCACCAGCCTCGGTTCGTCGGCCAGGCGTGCCGCCGGGCGTTGCGCGTGCAGCGCGTGACCGTACGGGCCGGTTACCGCCAGCAGGAACCGGTTGCGGTCGATCGAGTACTCGGGACGGTTGTGCTCGTCCACCAGCACCACCCCGCTGATCTCGGGGTGATCCGCCAGTACGCCACGTACCGAGTCCGCTGTGGCGTCCCGGGAGAGCATCGTCGCCGGTGACAGGAATTCGGTCACCCGGGGGCCCGCCGGGGTGGGTTTCGAGCCGCCGTACGATTCGTCGCTCTCGGCGACGGCCTCGGGGATCTGCAGTGAGGTCGGTGGACGCCGGGCCGCCGATGCCAGCAGGTTGCCCTGGACCACTCGCACACCCGCGGCGCGCAGTGCTGTCAGCTGCTCCTCCCGTTCCGGCCCTTCGGCGATCAAAATGGCGCCGGTGGCGTTGCACAGCCCCTGTAACGATTCCAGCAACGCGGCCTGCCCCGCGTTGTCGGGAAGGCCCTCGATGACCCCGTGGTCGAGTTTGATCGCGTCCGGAGCCAGCTCGGCCAGCAGCGTCAACGGTATGTCGCCGTCGCCGACACCGTCCACCGCTATCCGGTAGCCGTGCGAACGCAGGTTCGCCACCTCCGAACGCAGTTTCCGCCCGTCGAGTCGGGAGAACGGCGGCGCGAGCTCGAGCGTGATTTCCGTGGCGCGCCGCCCCACCTCGGCCAGTTTGTCGTGCAGCGCGCGCAGCCGGTGCGACTCGTGTGCCACGGTTCCGCCGAAGAGGTTCAGGTGCAGCGGCAGCAGCGACTGCTGCTCGTGCGCACGGTCCACGGCAGACACCGCCAGGTCCACGTCCAGTTCACCGACCCGCTTCTGCCGGGCGGCTTCCCGGAAGAAGTCCGTGATGTGTCCGTCGGCGGGGCGGGCGAGCGCCTCCACGGCGACCACCGCTCCCGTACGGATGTTGATCAGCGGCTGGAAGGCGAACCGCACATCGTTGGCCGGTCCTAGCACGTGATCGATGTTGCCGGGATTCATGTCGTTTCAGCGAGCCCGTTCACCAGCTGTTCCATGACATGTAAACGCTCCTGTCCGTTGTTCTTCGACAACATAGCGCGCTCGCTCCTCTCGTGGCAGCAATCGCGAGCTGAGAATGTGGTAACCGGCACAACACGATGACCACGATTGGGCACGTGGCGTAGCGAACTCCTCCGTTCGGATGCCGGAACGTGTCCACCGGCCGCGACGCCGTGCTTGCTCGAAGGTTGGGCTTCGGTCGAAAGCGGGGCTTCCGCGATGAGGCCGCGCGCGAGGCGAAACCACCGACGCGACCGATGCGGCGCGCTCGCCGGATCCGCACGATGCCGGGTTTTCACGACCGGCCGAATCCCGCCGGAACACCGCCGCCGGCCGGTGGAGCCGTCAGGAAGCCGGACCCGCCACTCCACCCACGACCAGTCGTGCTCGCAGCCACCAGGGGGAGCGGTTGAACAGCTCGGTCATGGCCTCGCGGCAGTCCCGGGGTGAGGCCAGCGGCGCCAGGAACGCCCGCTGCTGCCGGGGCGGCATGTCGAAGAACACGTCGAAGAAGGCCGGAACCATTCGTGGCGGCATCGCCAACAGTCCCTCGGCCGCACGCAACCGCAGCTGCCGCGTGGCCAGTGCCGCAAGTGGCCACAACACCGAGCGGGCCTCCCGAGCCGCAGTGACCGGATCCCGCTCCAGACCGTCACTCAGGGCCGCGGCCACGAGCGGTGCCAGCTGCAGCACACCGGCGACGCTGAACCCCGTGGTCGGGTGTATCAGGCCGGCGGCGGCGCCGAACGGCACCGTCGCGAACGGAACGGTGCGCTGCCGCTCGGGCACCGGATCGTCCAGCCGGAATCGCACTCGTTCCTCGGGACTCCGGTCGGGAACGGTCACCCCCGCCGTTCGTAGCCGGGAGCTCAACCGTCGACGCAGCGTCGCCAACGGAAGCCCCGGCCGCCGTGCCAGCGCGGTCTCCTCCAGCAGGGCTCGGCCACCCGGCAGCGGGACGGCGTAGAGGAAACTCGGCCACGGCTCGTCGCTGGAGGGTGGCTGGCGCCAGTCCATGAACACCCCCCGGTCCGCTCCGACCAGTCGCTCGGCGTGCTCGCCGGGAAGCACCATGCCCACGGCGGTCTGTTCGCTGGCCACTCGCTCGACACGCCCACCCGAGAGGATCCGATTGCTGCCCGAGGCGTCCACCAGTACCGCCGCGCGCAGTTCGCGCCCGTCCCGCAGCCGCACCGTGCGGCCCGAGGTGTCGTGCTCCACATCGCGGACCGTACCGGTGACCTCGCGGATCCCGTCGCGGTGCAGCAGCCGTCGCAGCGCCGGGTTGTCCAGCACGCAGTACTCGCCGTGCAGCAGATGCGGTCGCGTGCCCACCGCGGTCGTCCTGGTCGTGGCACTCGCTACCGCGGTTTCGGCTACGGCACGGGGGAGGTCGGCCCGCCAGCAGGCATAGGTGTTCGGCCATGGGCGACGCGGCACGGGGTCCACGAGCGTGACCCGCAGTCCGGTGTCGGCACAGGCCGCGGCCATCGCTCTGCCCGCCGGGCCGCCTCCCACCACCAGCACGTCCACCATGCGTCCATCAGATCACGGCGATTCGCGGCAGGGCAGCCGGCGGTGGGCGCGCTAGCGTTGCGGTATGGAGCCCCAGCCGCCGTCCGGGCGAACCGCTCGGCGCGGCCACCTCGTTCGCACCGCGGCGGAGCCCGCGCGGGTTCCCCAGCCGTACGATCTCGCGGCGAGCCCGTTCCGGGCCGATCGGGACCGCATCTCCGGCTCGGCGTTCTTCGCCCGTCTCGGGGGCGTGACCCAGGTCGTCAGCCCGAGCGGATCGGGGTTGCTGCTGCACAACAGGTTGACGCACAGCCTCAAGGTCGCCCAGGTGGCCAGGGCGGTCGGTGAGAGTCTGTTGGGAGATCCCGAGAGTCGGGCCGCGGTTACTCGGCTCGGCGGATGTGATCTCGACGTGGTGGAAAGCGCGGGTCTGGCGCACGATCTGGGGCATCCGCCGTTCGGTCATCTCGGCGAGCGGGTGCTGGATCGCCTCGCGCGAGAGCGCTTCGGGCTCGTCGACGGTTTCGAGGGCAACGCGCAGACTTTCCGAATCGTCAGCAGCATCGACGTACGCGGTGGCGGCGGGGACGGTCTCGACCTGACAGCGGCGGTGCGGGCGGCGCTGCTGAAGTACCCCTGGACCCGGCTCGCGGCCCCCGATCCGCGTTCGCTGCCGGTGCCACCCCGTGGCGCGTCCGAACCGGAGGACGCGCCCGGCACCGGGGCCGCCAAGTTCTCCGCCTACATCACCGAGCTCGACGACATGCTGGACTGCCGGGCTCCGTTCGCCGGGGCGTTGGCGGGCTGGCAGCAGACCGTCGAGGCATCGGTCATGGACACCGCCGACGACATCGCCTACGCCATCCACGACCTGGAGGACTTCCACCGGGTGGGGATTCTGCAGCACGCGACGGTGTCCACCGAACTGACCGAATGGCTCGGCAGGGCGGCGGAACTGGCGAGGTTCGACGACGCCGAGCTGCGGCGCCGGGCAGAGGCTCCGGGGCACTCACTGGAGAGCCTGCGCAGGCGCCTGCGTGCCAAGGACGCCTGGATCGCCGATGACGACGCCTTCGTCGGGGCGGTCAAGAAGGTGCAGTCCGACCTGGTCACCAAACTGCTGGAACAGCCGTTCGATCGTTCCAAGCAGGCCGAGCGTGCCGTCGCGGCCTTCTCCGGAATCTGGACGCGTCGACTGGTGCGGGGCGTGCGGGTGGAGCTCGATCCGACCACTCGTTCCGGCCACGTGGTGCTGGACCGCGAACAGTGGCACGAGGTGCAGATACTCAAGTTCGTGCACCGTCGGTTCGTGCTGCAGCGCCCCGATCTCGCACTGCACCAGCGTGGTCAGGACCGGTTGTTGAGCAAACTGGTGCAGGCGCTGGACGAGTGGCTGATCGACCGTAGCGAGTCCGCCAGGCTGCCGCACCGGTTGCGCGATCTGTTCGAGCACGCCGCCGTCGAACTCGACGTGGTTCGACGTGAGGCTCCCACCTCGTTGCTCCCGCACTCCGAGCGAGCCTCGGCCGAGGCCCCCGAGGGGGCGCAGCTCGAACGGATGGCCCGGGGCCGAGCCGTCATCGACTTCGTCGCCTCGCTCACCGACGAGCAGGCAGCCGCCCTGTTGGAATCGCTGTCCGGTCGCACCACGCAGCTGTGGTCCGACACTTTCGTGCTCTGACGGCACACCCTCGAAGCTCCTCGGTTCCGGGAAGGCCCGAGCGGACAGTATGATTCCCGAACCGTGGGCAGCAGGGTGCGGCAACTACCCGGCGGCGGTAGAGCGGTGGAGGTGGAACCGAATCGGCTGGCCGGTTGGTTCGAGCGGTTCGGACGACGCCACGAGGGGGTGGCTCGCACCTCCGAAACGACGAGCGTTGTACGGGTGAGCGCCGTGGACGGCGCGGAGGCCGTGGTACGGGTGCCGTTCGGCGGCTTGGCCGAGCCGGGCGGTGAAGCGGAGGGACTCGCGATCTCCGGGTTGCTCGAACACGTCTCGCGTTCGCGACGCCTCGGCCTGATCCTGGTGCGGCACGGAGCTCACAGCATCGGGGTGGTGCAGGACGGCGAGGTCGTGTCCTCCACCACCGACCGGCATTACGTGCAGGGCCGAACCAAGGCCGGTGGCTGGTCGCAGAAGCGCTACGCGCGCAGGCGGGCCGGGCAGTCGCGCAAGGCGGTGAGCTCGGCTGCCGACGCCGTGGCGGAACTGCTGCTCCCGGTACGTCGGGAGCTGGACGGTGTCGTCCTCGGTGGCGACCGCGCGGCGCTGGACGAGCTGGCGGCGGACTCGCGCCTGGCCGGGATGCTGGCCGCGGCCGAGCCGCGTGTGCTGGACACCCCCGAGCCGAGGCTGACGGTGTTGCGGGAGGCCGCCGGGCGCGCGCTTTCGATCGAGGTGGAGGTCCGGGAACCGGATTAGTGGGTTCTCGTCGCTTGCCCCACCGGCTCGGTTCGGAAACCCGGGTGAACAACCAGAGCAGCTGTCGAAAACCCTTCGCCCGACCGGTATGATTGCGGTGGTTTGTGATCGCTTTCCGTCGCGGCGCGTGTGGTGGACGGACGTCGGTCGTCGCACCCGGCGTGCCGAGGTCGATGGGGAGTCCCCGCCGCGTGACCGGATGGTTACGGTCCGGTGGGCCGTGGCTTGGCCGTGGTATTCCCCACGGTACGTGGGCGCTGCCGCGTGCCGTTCGCGCCGTGAAGTTTTCTGTTCTCGTGGGGAGTCGTCCCGTGCGGACGCGGCCGACGCGGTTCACGGTCGCGTGACCGCCGGACGACGGTGCCCACTGACAAGCACGTTCGCCGATATGTCTCGATCCGGAGTTTGCGTTGATCTCTGCCAGTGGCCTCGAACTCAGGGCCGGTTCCCGTATCCTCCTCGCGGACACCTCACTGCGTGTTCAGCCCGGTGATCGAGTCGGCCTGGTCGGACGGAACGGCGCGGGCAAAACCAGCACGCTGCGCGTGCTGGCCGGTGAGGGCGAACCCTACGGCGGCGAGATCACCAGCCACGGCGAGATCGGTTATCTGCCGCAGGACCCCAGGGAGGGGGATCTGTCGGTCACGGCCAAGGATCGGGTGCTCTCCGCTCGCGGGTTGGACCGCATCCTGCGCGACATGGAGAAGACGCAGTCCGAGATGGCAGAGTTCGTCGACGACTCCGCGCGGGACAAGGCCATCCGCAAGTACGGCAAGCTGGAGGAACGGTTCGCCGCCCGTGGCGGTTACGCCGCGGAGGGCGAGGCCGGGCGCATCTGCAGCAATCTCGGCCTGCCCGACGGGGTGCTGCAACAGCCGTTGAGCACGTTGTCCGGGGGGCAGCGCAGACGCGTCGAGCTGGCCAGAATCCTGTTCGCCGCTTCGGAGACCGGTCCCGGTGGCGCGTCCAACACCACTCTGCTGCTCGACGAACCCACCAACCACCTCGACGCGGACTCGATCAACTGGCTGCGGGACTTCCTCAAGGTCCACGACGGCGGTCTGGTGGTCATCAGCCACGACGTCGAGCTCATCGACGCCGTGGTCAACAAGGTCTGGTATCTGGACGCGGCGCGCGGTGTCGCCGATATCTACAACATGAACTGGCAGCGTTACCAGGAGGCCCGCGCCGACGACGAGAAGCGTAGGCGCCGGGAGCGGGCGAACGCCGAGAAGAAGGCGGCCACCCTCAAGGCGCAGGCGGACAAACTGGGGGCCAAGGCCACCAAGGCCGTGGCCGCGAAGAACATGGCGCGGCGGGCCGATCAGATGATCGCCGAGCTGGACGAGGACCAGCCCACCGAGCGGACCGCCAAGATCAGGTTCCCCTCGCCCGCGCCCTGCGGCAGTACACCGATGACGGCGCGGGGACTGTCCAAGTCGTACGGCTCGTTGGAGATCTTCAGCGGGGTCGACCTCGCGGTGGACCGCGGCTCCAAGGTGGTGGTGCTCGGGTTCAACGGTGCGGGCAAGACCACGCTGCTGCGGCTGCTGGCGGGCATGGAGACGCCGGACGCGGGCGAGGTGCAACCGGGCTACGGCCTGCGCATCGGCTACTACGCGCAGGAGCACGAGACGCTGGACACGAACGCGACCGTCTGGGAGAACATCCGCACGGTCGCGCCCGACACCTCCGAACAGGAGTTGCGCACCCTGCTCGGCGCGTTCCTGTTCGCGGGCGAACAGTTGCAGCAACCGGCCGGAACCCTGTCCGGCGGGGAGAAGACGCGGCTCGCGCTCGCCGGGCTGGTCTCCAGCGCGGCCAACGTGCTGCTGTTGGACGAGCCGACCAACAACCTCGATCCGGCCAGCCGGGAGCAGGTGCTCGACGCGTTGCGCAGTTTCACCGGTTCGGTGGTGCTGGTCACCCACGATCCGGGAGCCGTGCAGGCGCTGGAGCCGGAGCGGGTGATCCTGCTTCCCGACGGCAGCGAGGACCACTGGTCCGAGGAGTACATGGACTTCGTGCAACTCACCTGATCGCGGTTTTCCGGGCTGCCCGGGGCGGAGCGGAAGAGCCCGTCCCGCGCCGCCCCGGGCGCGCGCACGAGCTCACTCCCGGTTCGAAGCTCGTGCGCCGCGAGTCGGGCTCCACTCACGGGTTTCGCTCCCGACGCCCTCCCGATCGATCATTCGGGCTGGACCGATTCGGGCCGATGAATGCCGAGGGGCGGAGCGGTTCATTCTCGCGTCAGCGTTCTCACTGAACGGATGCTCGTGTGTCGGAAACGAAATGTTGATCTTGTTTCGTGTGCCGCAATACCTGATTTCCATGATCAATAGGAATATATCTGCCCGTTGACCGGGATCTGTTGGCAAGGTCGTCTGGCGTTTCGGGCTTTCCTGTTCGATCATTGGCCTGACAGGGGTCGCGAGCGGCCCGACCTGTTCTACGGGGAAGGCGGGGACACAGTGGTTGATCTGAAGAAGGGTGCGCGAATCACCGGAAGCGCACGAGACAAACTGGCCAGTGACCTCAAGAAGAAGTACGAGAAGGGGGCGAGCATTCGTTCCCTGGCGGAGGCGACCGGTCGTTCATACGGTTTCGTGCACCGCGTACTGGTCGAGTCCGGAGTTCAATTGCGGGGGCGCGGTGGTGCGACCCGCTCCAAGAAGAAATAGGTATCCACGGCTGCGGCGTGCCCGGCACGCTGTCGACACCGGGCACGCCGTGTCCGAACGGTCCGTACCACGCGGCCTCCGATCGCGGCTCCATGATCGGTCTTCTAGGGTGGTTGCCATCCCGACCGCTGGTGTGTAGCGACGGAGGACCCGTTTGACGGAATCGGCAATTGATCCCGGTGTACTGGATCGTGGGCACGTTCGACTGATGGTGCGCGGTTCCCGCGCGACGATCGTTCTCGATCGACCGGATCAACTCAACGCGCAGACGCCGGACACCTGGAAGGCGTTACGCGAAATCGGACAGAACCTCGCACCCGAGGTGCGCGTCGTCGTTGTCCGGGGGGAGGGGAGGGCGTTCTCCGCCGGGCTGGATCGGCGACTGTTCGAGTCCGAACAGGTCGACGGTGCGCCCGGGCTGCTGTCGTTGGCCTCCAGCCCGGTCGAGCAGGGGGACGCCGACATAGCCGCGTTCCAACAGGGATTCAGTTGGTTGCGTGACCCCGAGCGGGTGACGATCGCGGAGGTTCGGGGCCACGCCATCGGCGCGGGTTTCCAGCTGGCACTGGCCTGCGACATGCGTGTGCTGGCCACCGACGCCAAGCTGCGCATGGCCGAGACCAGTCTCGGTCTGGTTCCCGACCTCGGTGGGACGTTGCCGCTGGTTCGGGCCGTCGGTTACTCCAGAGCCGTCGAGATGTGCCTGACAGGGCGTGAGGTGGATGCCGACGAGGCCGCCCGGGTCGGGCTGGCCAACTCGGTGGTCGAACCGGAGCAGCTGGAGGACGCCACCGATCGGCTCGTCGAGGCGATCACCCGGTCGCCCGCCGGGGCGGTCCGCGAGACTCTCGCGCTGTTGTCCCAGGCGGAGGAGGCCGAGGATCCCGAGCAGCAGTTCGCCGCGGAACGAGCGGCTCAACTGCGCAGGCTGCGGGAGTTGATGGGTGGTTCCGGCAGCGAGTAGAGCTCCTCCGGAATCGCCTGTTCGGGCGGTGCGGGCCGTGGGACGGAGTCGGGCACGGGCCGCACCGAACCACGCCTCGGCACGGCCGAGTCGATCTGGTTCGCCGGGTCGCTCGGGTTCGCCGGGTCGCGACGGTCCGGACCCGTTTCGGTCTAGACCAGTCGCGACGGCGGCGTAGAAGTGATTCACGACCGTTCCCGGCGTGCGCGCCGGTTCAGCGCAGCCGCGGTACGCGCTTGCCGTAGTGCTCCAGCTGCTCGGCGTTGGCCTCGTCACCGCCGGGAACGTTGGAACTGCGCCACCACGGCAGCGAGACGCCGGTCTCACCGGCACGTTCGTACGTCTCGACCATGAGCAGATTCCACAGGAACACGTTGGCCAGTGAGGACCCCGGTGCCGTCGCCGGTCGCTGTTCGGGGTGTGTGATGTCGCCCGCCGGGACCATGGTGTCCAGCACGATCGTGGCCTGGTCCGCCAGTGTGCCCACTTCCGAGCGGCGTGGGGCTCCCGCCGCCGCGGCGGGTGAGGTCACCGCGATGACCGGTGACCCTTCGCGGCGTGCCGCGGCCGCCAGTTCCACCGGATAGGGATTGATCCCCGAGTTGGAAAACACCACGAGCACATCGGTACCCCCGCGCAGTCCCGCCTCCCGGAGCACCTCCCCGGCGAGACCCTCGCGCCGTTCGGTGGCCGTGCTGGTCGCCGCGCCGTGCAGTGGGAGCAGGTCCGGGTGGTACAGCGGACGAACCGCGGCCAGTCCTCCCGCTCGGTAGAAGCTTTCCAGTACACCGGCAAGGGAGTGCCCCGCCCCTGCGGTGAACACGAGACCGTCTGCCTCGACGCAGTCGATCAGCGTTCTCGCCGCCTCACCCAGTGCGGCCCTGTTGTGCTCGGCCGCTCGATCCAGGTCCTGCAGGCTCCGTTCGGCGTGCTTGCGTGCGTGCGAACCGTCCGTCATGCCGTCCTCTCGGCTGGATTCTGCTGTCGTGAGCCGATAATCGCAGCGGTATCCCCGAGGCTGTGCCATGTGTGACAGATCACTCCCGGTCGGGTGTCTCGGGGCGTGTGCCGTGGCTGCGGCACCGGTCGCCGGAAACCGGGAGTCGAGCGGGGTGGAGTGTTGTCCACCGTCCGGTGATTTCCATCGGTGCCGTATCGGATCCCTTCGAGTACCCACGGTAATCTCCGGAGCGGTCCCGGACTCGGCCGACGCCGCTTTCGGTCACCGGCCCGCTCGGTCGCCGTCCGAGGCTGGCAGCATGATCGCAACAGCTTGGTGGGTTCCAACGGGTGCCACCAGGGAAACGGGTACACGGATTGGAACACGGAAGGCATGTCGAATCCGCCGTCACACGACGAGCCGACCGCGCCGGGGAACTTCTCGGAGATCTTCGCCCGCTTGACGGATGTGCCGTTGGACCATGTGGACAAGCTGCTCGACACCACCGAGTCCGTCTACGCGGACCTCAACAGGGTGATGGAACATCCTTACTGGGCGGATCTGGTGTTTCACCAGGGCGCCGCGCTGCGGGCATTGCGAGAGGCCCGGGCCGAGCTCGATGCCTTCCGCGCCGAAGCCGTCGGAGCGCGCAACACCGAACTCGGGATCACGGTCGCCACCGGAGTGATCGGGGACCAACGGGAGTACGCCGAGCGCGACGAGCGCAAGCGTGAACTGGTGGAAAAGTTGCTTCGGCCGCCGCGCCAGGGGCGGGCCTGCCAGCTCTACGTCTGGGACCGCCCGTACGAGAACGAGGAGGAGCCCGGCCCCTACAGCGGGATTCGGGTGGTGACCTCGGCCGACGACGAGATGGGCGTACTCAACTACACCGAGGAGGACGAGGAGGGGCAGCTCTCCTCCTGGCAGACCCGCACCAGTGATCCCGATCCACAGGCCCCCGTGCTGCGTTTCGACCTCGGTAGTCCGCTGGCCTTTCCCGCCGACTCGGTACTGGGCTTCGCCGAGCTCCGCGCGGCGTTGGACGAGTTCGTCGGCACCGGCGCCTGTCCCCGGTCGGTCCACTGGCAACAGGCTCGCTGGGGCCGATAGCGGATCGCAGGCGACTCACGTGCCCGCCGGGAGCAACCGGTACCCCCTCGGAGTAACCGGTACCGTCTCGCCCCCGGCTGTGGGGTCTCCCGGAACGAGCGTCGGCGGGAGGCTCCACCCGGCGAGTGGCTCGACGACCCGAGCGGAAAACCTCGATCAGCCGTAGAGCTCCTGCACGGCTCGGGAGGCCACGGTCGTGATCACCTTGAACGTTTTCATCGCCGTCGTCATGTCGGCTGCTTCGAAGTCCACCGCACGAGGCCCGGTTCGTTCCACGGTGGGGATCAGCTCGACGGCATCGGCGAGGTGCGTACCGGTGAACTCGAGTTCGATCCGGTGGGCCGAGGTTTTGGGGCTGCCGCGTCCCGCCTGCCGCATAGCCTGTTCTGCGGCGGTGCCGATGTCGGAGGCGGTGCGTTCCGGCGGCGAGCAGACCGCGGCGTACCTGCTCACGCACTCCTTGACCGCGACGTTGTGGCTGCTCGGGGCGTAGTCCCGCGCGTCCGAGCAGGTCAGATCATCTCCGGTGACCAGCAGTACCGGGACTCCGTACTCGGCGGCCAGCGCCGCGTTGAGCCTGCCCTCGCTCGCGTGCGCGCCGTCCAGCCAGACCCCGAGCAGCCCGTTCTCCATGTAGGTGTGTGACAGCACGCCGTCGGCACCCGCGCCGGTGTGGTATCCGAGGAACACCACCCCGTCCACTCCCGAGTCGACCCCCTCCATCATCGACAGTGGTTTGTGGCGTCCGGTCAGCATTCGTGCACGCGTGTCGAGTCGCTCCAGCAGCAGATGCCGCTGGATCGAGTGCGCCTCGTTGACCAGCGTCGCGTTCGCGCCACCTGCCGCGAGCCCGGCCACGCAGGCGTTGACGTCGCCGGTGAACAGTTCTCGGAAACGTTGCCAGGCTTCCGTGCCCGCTACCACGTCGTCCGTACCGGTGACACCGGTGGCGCCTTCCATGTCCGCAGAGATCAGGATCCGCACGGTCGTCCACCCTAGACGCCCGGTGCCGTCCCGGGTAGTTCCGAACCGCGCATGGCGTTTCGGCGTGCTCGCCACGCCGAACCGGTGAATCATTGACCGGGAACCGTTTCGAGTGGTTCGTTCGTCACGAAGAGCGAAAGGGTGATCACGGTGGGTGTGAGATCTTCAGGGGCTCGCGGAGCGGCCCCACGCGCCCTGCTGCTGGTCCTCACCCTGCTTCTCGCGGCGTTGGTGCCCGCCTTCGGGAAGCACACGCCCGCCACCGCCGCTGATTCCCCGAACGGGGGAGAGGTCACCCTTCGGGTGGGTATTCAACAGGAATTCGACTCGCTCAACCCGTTCCTCGGGTTCAGTCTCGCCTCGACCGACGTGTTCCGGTTGATCTACCCCACCCTGACCACCTACAGCCCCGAGGACTTCTCGGTCGTACCGGAACTCGCCACCGAGTGGAAGTCCTCCGAGGACAAGCTCACCTGGACGTTTCACATCAGGCAGGGAGTGAACTGGTCCGACGGAAGGCCCGTGACCGCCCACGACGTGGCCTACACCTTCAAGCGGATGATGAACGATCCCGCAGCGGCCACGGCCAACGGCAACTACGTGGACAACTTCAGTTCGGTGACCGCTCCCGACGATCGCACCGTGGTGATCCGCACCGAGAGTCCACAGGCCACCATGCGCTCCATCGCCGCACCGATAGTTCCCCGCCACGTCTGGTCGAGGATCGACAACGTGGCCGAGTTCGCCAACCAGCGGATGCCCATCGTGGGCAGTGGTCCGTTCGTGGCCACCGAGTACCGTCCCCAGCAGCATCTGACGCTGCGCGCCAATGAGGACTTCTGGCGTGGCGCCCCCACGATCGACCGGCTGCGGTTCGTCAACTTCGAGAACAGCGACGCCGCCGTGCAGGCGCTGCGTAAGGGCGGGATCGACGTGGTCCGAGATCTCACGCCCACCCAGTTCGACGCGCTGCGAGGCGCCGACGACATCCACCGGGTACGCGGCAAAGGGCGGCGATTCTTCGAGATCGTACTCAACCCGGGTGCCGCCAACAGCGCGGGCGACCCCATCGGGACCGGGCATCCGGCCCTGCGCGACGCCCGTGTGCGCAGGGCTATCGATCGGGCCATCGACCGCGAACGCCTCGTCGAGCGGGTGCTCGGCGGTTACGGCACCGTCGGCGCGGGGTACCTGCCCCCGATATTCGAGGACTACTACTGGACACCTCCGCCGGAGGCGAGACGCCCGTTCTCGATCGATGCCGCCAACCGGGCGCTGAACGAGGCGGGCTATCCCCGCGGGCCCGACGGTGTTCGCCGTGGTCAGTCCGGCAGGGTCCTGGACTTCGAGTTCGTGCTGCACGGGGACTCGCCCACCGACGCGCTGGTCGGGAAGTTCGTCAAGGAGTGGTTGTCCCGGCTGGGAATCCGGGTTCGGCTACAACCGGTTTCGGACAACCAGGTCAACCAGCGCACCACGGCCGGTGACTTCGACATGGTGGTCAGCGGGTGGTCGGTCAATCCCGATCCGGACTACGTGCTGCGGCTGCAGACCTGTGGCGCCAGGCCCAAACCCGACGGGGGCGGGCTGCCCGACAGTTTCCTGTGCGATCGGCGCTACGACGAGCTCTACGCCCGGCAGCTCGCTGAGTTCGACCACTCACAACGGGTCGAACTGATCCGAAAGGCACAGCGCCGGTTCCACCGGATGGCCACCGGCCTGATCCTGTTCTACCCCGACGCGCTGGAGGCATACCGCTCCGATCGTTTCGAGGGATTCGAGTCGCAGCCGTCCGAGGGCGGGGTCATCACCGCACAGCAGGGCTACTGGGGCTACTACGGCGCCCGCCCCACCGAACAGGCCCGAACGGCCTCGGGCGGCACCGGATACCGCTCGGCGGCATTCATCGTCGTCGGAGTGCTCCTGCTGGGTGCGGTCGTGGTCGCGTCAGTCGCCGCGCGTCGTCGACGTACAGCGGAACACCGGGAATAAGCCATGACGAACACCCGTGACGAACTCGAGACCCGCGGCCCCACGAGCGGGCCGCCACCACTGCTGCGGTTCGTGGCCGCGAAGCTCGGCGGGGGTGTGGTGAGCCTGTTCCTGGTGGCAGTGCTCGGTTTCTTCCTGTTCCGGGTACTGCCGGGGGATCCGGCTCGCACTATGACCAGGTCCACACCGGTGAGCGCCGAACAGCTGGCGGCGCTGCGGCACCGCTTCGGCCTGGACCAGCCGCTGTACCTGCAGTTCCGCGACTTTCTGCTGAACCTGCTGCACGGCGACCTGGGGACCTCCTACATCTACAACCGTCCCGTGGCGGAACTGATCGTCGAGCGGATCGGGCCCACCGTGTTGCTGGGGGGTACCGCCACCGTGTTGGCGGTGCTGGTCGGGCTCTGGATGGGCACCCGCGCCGCCTGGCGGCAGGGCGGTGCGGTGGACCGGTGGTTCACCTCCGTGGGGCTGACATTGTGGTCGGTGCCCACCTTCTGGCTCGGCCTGCTGCTGCTGATGGCTCTCGGGGTCGGTGTCGGTCCGCTTCCCGGGCTGTTTCCCGTCGCCGGCATGTCCTCTCCCGACGTTCCCGCGGGCGTGGTTGCCCGGGTGTTGGACGTGGCCCACCACCTGGTGCTGCCGTGCCTGACGCTCGTGGCGGTGATCTACGCGCAGTTCATGATGGTCATGCGCACCTCGTTGCTCGAGGAGATGGGGGCCGAGTACCTGACCACCGCCCGTGCCAAGGGGCTGCGCGAGGATCTGGTGCGGCGCAGGCACGCCGTGCCGAACGCTCTGCTTCCCACCGTGACACTGATCTTTCTGCACCTCGGGTTGGTGGTTGCCGGGGCGATCACCGTGGAGACCGTCTTCTCCTGGCCCGGCCTCGGGTTGCTGACCTACGAGGCGCTGCGGGTGCCCGATCTGCCGTTGTTGCAGGGAACGTTCATTGTGCTGGCAGGGAGCGTGATCGTGATGAACGTGCTGGCCGAGCTGATCTACCGATTCCTGGACCCGAGGGTGCGTGACTCGTGAGCGCCCCGCCAAACCCCACCGGACTGCGGGGGCGGCGGCTCGCCGCCCTGGCCGAGGGATGGCGTGTCTACCGCGCCGATCGGGGCGGAACGTTCGGGCTGGCCGTGCTGCTGGTGGTCGTGGGGCTGGCGCTGCTGGCTCCGGTACTCACCCGATCCGGCGAGCTCGACGTCACCAGGGTGCAGGGGGCACCGCTGCGACCGCCGAGCGCGACGAACTGGTTGGGAACCGACGAGTCGGGGCGTTCGGTGCTGCTGCTGACCTGGTGGGGAGCCCGGATGTCGCTGCTGGTCGGGTTGTCCGCGGCCGTGCTGTCGATGGTGATCGGAACCGTGGTCGGGTTGCTGGCCGCCCACTTCGGTGGTTGGGTCTCCACTCTGCTGCTGCGAGTGACCGATTTCTTCCTGGTTCTGCCCGCCCTGGTGCTGGCCATAGCCCTGTCCACCGTGTTGTCGAGAGGCGTGTTCACCATTGTGCTCGCCATCGGGGTGACGTCCTGGCCGCAGACCGCCCGGTTGGTGCGGGCACAGACGCTCACGGTGGAAACGCGTCCCTACATCGAGCGAGCCAGAGCACTCGGCGGGGGGCATCGGCATCTGCTCGGGAAACACGTGCTGCCCGCCGTGCTGCCGCTGGTGTTCGCCACCACCACGCTCACCGTGGCCAGCGCGATCATCGCCGAGTCGACGCTCTCCTTCCTGGGGTTGGGAGATCCGTCCATGATCTCTTGGGGGGCGATGCTCAAGTCCGCCATGGACACCGGAGCTGTCACGGCGGGTGCCTGGTGGTATCTGCTGCCGCCCGGTGTGGGCATCGCGATCGTGGTGTTGAGCTTCACGTTGTGCGGCCGTGCGCTGGAAACCGTGCTGAATCCGAAACTGCGGGGAACACGCCGATGAATCCGAAACTGCGGGGAACACGCCGATGAATCCGATACTGCGTATGGACGAGGTTTCGGTCACCTACCGCGGTTCGGCACGGCCGCACGAGGCCGTGACCGACGCGAACCTGACGTTGGAACGCGGTGCGACACTGGGACTGGCGGGCGAGTCCGGTTGCGGCAAGACGAGCCTCGCCCTGGCGGTGCTGCGGCTGTTGCCGCGTTCGGCCGAGGTCGGCGGCACGATTCTGCTCGACGGTCAGGACATCGAGCGACTCACCTGGGGCGGGTTGCGCGCGGCACGGTGGGCGAGCGCCTCGGTGGTTTTCCAGGGGGCCATGCACGCGCTCAATCCGGTTCGCACCATCGCCGACCAGATAGCCGAACCGATCCGGTTGCACTCCTCCGAACATCTCTCGGCGGCGGTCTCGCGTGCCCGGGTCGTCGAGCTGTTGGAGCAGGTCGAGATCCCCGGTGGTCGTTGTGACGCCTATCCGCACGAGCTGTCCGGTGGGCAGCGGCAACGTGTGATGATCGCGATGGCCCTCGCCTGCGAGCCGCGCCTGATCATCGCGGACGAGCCCACGACCGCGCTGGACGTGGTGGTCCAGGCGCAGGTGCTGTCCCTGCTGCGGCGTCTGGTCGCCGAGCGCGGTATCGCACTTTTGATGATCAGCCACGACCTATCGGTGCTGGCGGCGAGCTGTCGGCGGCTGGCGGTGATGTATCGGGGACGGCTGGTGGAGGAAGGCCCCGCCCGCAGGCTCGCGAGCACCCCGGAGCATGAGCACACCCGAGCGCTGGCCGCGGCGTTTCCCACGATCGGGGATACCGGTTCCCGCTATCCGGGGGCCGGGGAGCCGCCCACCGGGGCGACCGGCTCCGCCCGGCGAGCGCTGCTCTCGACCGAGGGGGTGAGCGTGACGTTCGAGGACCGCTACCGCAACCGGGTGCCCGCGGTGCGGGGAGTCGATCTGGACGTGACCGGTGACGAGATACTCGCCCTGGTCGGTCAGTCCGGCTCCGGGAAGACCACGCTGGCCCGCACGCTGCTCGGGCTGCGCCGCCCGGATGCCGGGGTGGTTTACTACGACGGGCGACCACTTCCCACTTCCGGGCGGCGACTGCGGGACTTTCGCGGCAACGTGCAGCTGGTGCTGCAGGATCCCACGGGCGCGCTGAACCCCCGCCACACCGTTTACGAGGCGGTGGCGGAGGGAGTACGGGTGCACGGCGGGGCGGCCGACGAAGCGGTCCGTGTTCGCGAGGCGCTGGAGGCGGCCGAGCTGCGGCCCGCCGACGAGTTCATCGGGCGATTCCCGCACGAGCTGTCCGGTGGGCAGCGGCAACGGGTCGTCATCGCGGGCGCGCTGGTGCTGCGTCCGCGTGTGCTGGTCGCCGACGAGCCGGTCGCCTCGTTGGATGCCACGGTGCGCGGGGAGATCCTGGCACTGCTGCTGCGGCTGCGACGCGAGCGGGGTGTGTCCAGCCTGGTCATCACGCACGATCTCGGACTGGCCTGGAACATAGCCGACCGGGTGGCGGTGATGCGGGCAGGCGGGATCGTGGAGACGGGGCCGGTCGAGCGGGTTCTGCTCGAGCCCGAGCACGAGTACACCACGGAGCTGCTCGCGGCGGTCCCCTCGTTCGAGCGAAGCGTTTCCTGAAGGGGCCGTTGCGGGCTCGTTTCCGGCGTTTCCGCCGGGCGGCGAGGAACCGAGCTCCGGAACCGGTCTTCCCGCGGGCGGATGTGGAATCTCAGCGCAACGAGTCCACTATCGCGGGACGTTCCGGACGGTCCATCCGGACCAGGCGGTCCGCCAGCAGCTCGGGGCGGATCTCCCGCTGGTAGTCGTCGAAGGCGGGTAGCTGCCACTCGTGTTCCTCGGCGACCCGTCGCAGCAGTACTTTCCCGGACATCCAAAGGTGCACCGCGAAATCCGTTTCGAGTTCGCCGCCGAGCAGGAACGGGCCGTCGACGAGCACCACGCCGCCCTCGGTGAGGCGCACGCGGTCCATGCGCGGGGAACGGTCCAGCTCCGCGTCCCACAATGCCGGGAGCACGAGACCGCTGCCTCCCGGCCGCAGCGGCGCGAGGACCTCCCGGGTCAGGGCACCGAAGTCGAACCAGTCGAACCGGAAGGCGTCCGGGTCCTCGCGTCCCCGCTCCAGCCGGAGTGAGGCCGGCCGGACGTAGTCCCAAAGGCGGACCCGCAGCACGTGCCGTCCCCGCAGCCGCAGTTGTTCGGCGAGCGAATCAGCCAGCTCGTCCGTTCCGGTGAGTGGATGGCCGTCGAGTGCCACCCTGCACCACGGTTGTCCGGTGCCGTCGGGCAGCAGCTCGCTCAACTCGACCGCCAACAGCTCCCGGCTGGTGGTGCGTACCCGCATCCTCGTGTCGCCGCCTCTCGCGAGGTGGCCCGCCGTTGCGGGCCATGTTCAGCCCGGGCCGGTTCCGCCGATTGTGAGGGTGCCTGCCTCGGCGTCGAGCTCGGCGTTCACCCCGAGCGGCACCGTGAACTGACCGTCGCAGTGACCGAATCCCAGTTCCCACAACACCGGTATCCCGAGATCGCCCAGGATGTCGAGCAGCGTGGCGCGCACACCCTCGGCCGGTCCGCAGTCCTGCCAGGAGCCCAACACCACTCCGGTGGCGGCCTCGAACCACCCCGCCCGTTTCAGCTGGGTGAGGTAGCGGTCCAGTTGGTAGGGCTGCTCGGTCACGTCCTCCAGCAGCGCCAGCCCGGGTTTCGGTGGTGCGGGCAGCTCTCCGGAGCCGAGCAGACCGGCCAGCACACTCAGGTTGCCGCCGTGGGTGATCCCCGCCGCACGTCCGCTCCGCAGCGCTCCGGAGTTCGGGCTGCTCAGGGGACGCGTGTCCGTCGGCTCGAACAGGGCGCGGCGCAGGTGCTCCCGGGCGGTGGCGTCCTCGGTGAAGGATTTCGTGGCGATCATCGGCCCGAACAGGCCTGCCAACCCCAGCCGCGGGCCGATCGCTTCGTGCAGTGCCGTCGTGTCACTGGAGCCCACCAGGAGCTTGCCCGGGGCTCGTTCCATGGCTCGCCAGTCGAGCCGCGACAGGATCCGAACACTGCCGTAGCCGCCGCGTGCGCACAACACCGCGCTGACCTCGGGATCGCACCACGCTCGTTCCAGGTCTGCCGCACGATCGGTGTCCGAACCGGCCAGGTAGGCCAGCCGGGGATGTCGATCCGTCACGTGATCGCCGACTCTGACCCGCAACCCCCATGATTCGAGCAGCTCTACACCGACCCGCAGTTGCTCCTCCGGTACGGGGCCCGCGGGGGCAACCACCGCGACCGTGTCCCCCACGCGAGGCGGGGGCGGAACGGTGCGTGCTGCTGTGATCGTCGGCATGCTCTCATGGTGCACCGCTTCGGGCGTGGCGAACTGCGCACGGCTGCGATCACTTTCGGTTTCGATTTTGCTACGTTTGGTGAAAGCGGTCCTTCGTGGGAATATCCGAACTTCGTTCGGGTTATGGCCGTGCAAAAGGACGGCCGCTGTTCGCGGGCGGCGAACATCCTCCCGCTGGGGTGGTCGCGGCGCGTTCCGCCTCGGCGAGTGAGATCGATATCCACGCTGCCAGGAACGATCCCCTTCGCGCGCGAGTGGAAGGGGCTGCATGATCAGCACCGCTGTGACTTAGTGTCGAGGGTGTCATGGCTCGTGTCATCCACGTATTCCGTCAGCCCGACCGTTTCATCGTGGGAACGGTCGGTGAGCCCGGCGATCGCACCTTCTATCTGCAGGCCACCGAGGACTTGCGGACGGTGAGTGTTCAACTGGAAAAACAGCAGGTCTCGGTGCTGACAGAACGCATCGACGCCCTGCTGGAGGAGGTGCAGCGCCGGTTCGACACCGAACTGCCCTCCGAACCGCCGGACGAACTGGTCGACTCCGGCCCGCTGGAGGTGCCCGTAGAGGAGGAGTTCCGGGTCGGCACGATGGGGCTCGGTTGGGATGCCGAGACCGAGGCGGTCGTCGTGGAACTGCTCGCGGTCACCGAGGAGGAGGTCGACGAGTCCGTCGTGCTCGACGACACCGAGGAAGGGCCGGACGCCGTTCGAGTGTTCCTCAGCGCCGCGCACGCGCGTGCCTTCGCCGAGCGCGCGCAGCGAGTGATCGAGGCGGGCAGGAAACCGTGCCCGCTGTGCTCGGAGCCGCTCGATCCGGAGGGCCACATCTGTCCACGGCAGAACGGTTACCGCCGTTCGGAAGAGGAGTAGCGGTTCGTGCTCGCCGACGACGTCGCTGTCGAGCTGCTGCGCGAGGGGAGTCTGGAGGTCCGGGGACGTCTCGTCGAGGCCTCCAACGCCACCCTGCTGTGCACGGTGGAGAACGACGGGTTGCGGGCCGACTGCGTCTACAAGCCGGTGCGTGGGGAACGGCCGCTGTGGGACTTTCCGGACGGCACACTGGCCGGTCGTGAGGTCGCGGCCTATCTCCTTTCCCAGGCGCTCGGATGGCATCTGGTGCCGCCGACACTGTTACGGGACGGCCCCCACGGCCCGGGCATGGTGCAACTGTGGGTGGAGACCGAACAGGATTCCGAACTGGTCGACATCCGCACTCCCGAGGACGTGCCCCCGAACTGGCTGACCGTGTTGCACGCGCAGGACGATCAGGGTGATCCGGTTGTGCTCGCCCACTCCGACCACGACGAGCTGCGTAAACTGACCCTGTTCGACGTGGTGCTCAACAACGCGGACCGGAAGGGCGGTCACGTGTTGTGCACCTCGCGGGGCCGGGTGCTCGGTATCGATCACGGTGTGAGTCTCAACGCCGACGACAAGTTGCGTACCGTGTTGTGGGGCTGGCTCGGCCAGTCCCTCCACGGAACGGAGATCCACTCCCTCGAACGGTTGCGCGCCGAGTTGGACGGCGAGTTCGCCGCCGAGCTGGTCGAACACATCACCCCGAAGGAGATTCAGGCCCTGCGGGACCGGCTCGATCGGTTGTTGCGGGGTGGGGTGTTCCCGGCGCCCTCCGGCGAGTGGCCCGCCATACCCTGGCCCCCCTTCTGATGACGGCGCCGGCGGTTGCCTGCCTGGCCGGTTAGCCGTCACGTGAGTCGGCGCCTTGCTGTGTTGGGCCGGCTCTTGAGTAGCGGCCTACGCGGCGAGCGGCCCGGCCTCGCAATGCATCCGACTCACGCACCGGGGACACGCGCGCTGCTTACTCGCAGGGTCGCCTCCCGATGGAGCGGCACCGGGGGGGGGCGATTTCCGCTTCGCTTCAACCGGTGTGGGTTGCGTGGGTGGTGGGAGTTCGGCCTCCGTCGAAGCGGCGCGGCGATTTCGCGAGAAATTGACGCCGACCCTGCCGCACCGCCGTACTGGCGCGGCGATTTCGCGGGAAATTGACACCGGAGGCTTCGGCGCGGGAAAGCTCCGGCCCGTCACGGGTCACTCAACCGTGGCGGCTAGGGTCGGACTCATGCAACCCTGGTCATCGGTTTCCGTGCCCAGCCTGCCCGGTACTGCGCATCCGTTGCGACTGTTCGATACCGCCACCGGCGAAGTAAGACCGGTCGGTACCGGTTCCGGGGTGCGGATGTACGTCTGCGGCATCACTCCCTACGACGCGACCCATCTTGGTCACGCCGCCACCTACATCGCCTACGACCTGGTGCACCGCATCTGGTTGGACAACGGCAGCGATGTGCACTACGTGCAAAATGTCACAGACATCGACGATCCGCTGCTGGAGCGCGCCACGCACGACAACGAGGACTGGGTCGTGCTCGGGATGCGCGAGACCGCGCTGTTCCGCGAGGACATGGCAGCCCTGCGTGTACTGCCACCGCGGGACTTCATCGGGGCGGTGGAGTCGATCCCGGAGATCGAACAGGCCGTGACCAAACTGCTTTCCTCCGGCGCGGCCTACCGGATCGACGCCGAGTTTCCGGATATCTACTTCCGGCACGACGCCACCGGCAGGCTCGGCTACGAGTCCCGATACAGCAGAGCCGAGATGACGGAGGTGTTCCCGGACCGGGGTGGCGACCCGGACCGGCCGGGCAAGGAGCATCCGCTCGACGCCCTGCTGTGGCGCATGGCTCGTCCCGACGAACCCTCCTGGGACTCCGAGCTCGGCGCGGGGCGTCCCGGCTGGCACCTGGAGTGCTCGGTGATCGCACTGAACAGGCTCGGGATCGGATTCGACCTGCAGGGTGGCGGCTCGGACCTGGCTTTTCCGCACCACGAGTTCAGCGCCGCGCACGCGGAAGCGCTGACCGGGCAACACCCCTTCGCGGGCCACTACTCGCACGCCGGGATGGTGGGACTGGACGGGCAGAAGATGTCCAAGTCCAAGGGCAACCTCGTGTTCGTCTCCAGGTTGCGCGGCGATCGAGTGGACCCGATGGCCATTCGGTTGGCGTTGCTGAGCGGTCACTACCGGGCCGATCGTTCGTGGAACGCCGATCTGCTCACCACCGGTGCTGCCAGGCTCTCCCGCTGGCGGCAGGCGGCGGAGCTCTCGGCGGGGCCCGCCGCCGACTCGACGCTTGACCGGTTGCGTGAGCGGCTCAGTGACGACCTCGACTCCGAAGGGGCGTTGCGAGCCGTGGACGCCTGGGTCGACGAGGCGCTGTACGACGGGGGCGAGGACACGAGCGCCCCCACGACGATCCGCCGGGCGGTGGACGCCCTACTGGGTGTGACCCTGTAACCTCGCCCGCTCGAAAACCAGGGGAACGGAAGCACGTTCGGCGCCCCCGTCGTCGCGGGGGCGCCACTTCCCATTCCGGTCGAGAAATCCCCTCGGTCGCGGTGGTCGACCCGACCATCCACGACTGGCGAAATTTCGTCGCCAGGACGGTATTCTCCGTTTCCGGTGGCAATAGGAACCCCGTACCGTGTCCTTCCGGCGTTTTTCACGGCATTCCGTGGTTGTCGACTTCGGCGTGTGCGACACGTTTCCGAGAGTTTCCTCGGTCTCTCCTCGGTTGTCCTGTCCTGCGTGGATACCGCGCGGTGTAGTGCGGCCGTGCGGTGTTTTCGCCGCTCATCCCGGTGCTCCTCCCCGGCAGGCCAGGCCTGGTGAGGGAACGGTGATCACAACATTCGGTTCGGGGTTTTGTTCCGGTGAGCTGGGAAAATGCTCTTGATCGTCGAATTTTCGGTAATATGCGACAACCACCGGCCACCCCAACCGGCCAATAGGAACACCACGTAGACTTCCGCCAACCGATCTGATTGGATCTCGTGACACGAGTCCGCACGAAGCCCGGATCGGTAATAGGTGCTTTGGTTGCGAGGTGGGATGGTGAGTCGGGTATGGGAGATGCTCGAACGCTCGCGCAGATCGTTACGGGACGGTGCGGCGAGACAGCGGTTGGAGGGTTCGACCAGACAACTGCTGCAGCGTTCACGGGACACCGTGGCGCAGATTATCGGCCCTTCGCCGTCGCGTGAGCCGAGTTCGCAGGATGTGCTGGCAGGGGTCTGCTCCAGTGTCGCCCTGCGTGATCTGAACCTTGTGGACTCGCTGCTCGAACAGCTGGAACAGATGGAGTCCGAAGAGGACGATCCGGAGTCGTTGGATCGCCTCTATCGGCTCGACCACCTGGCCACCCGGCTGCGGCGCAACGGTGAGAATCTCCGTGTGCTGGCCGGGCGTGACGCAGGTGGTACGAAGCCCGAGACGGCTTCACTGGTCGACGTGATCCGTGCGGGTATGTCGTCCATCGAGCACTACAACAGGGTGGAACTCGGCAGGGTGACCGAGTTGGGTGTGGTCGGGTTCGCCGCGGACGATGTCAGCAGGCTGCTCGCGGAATTGCTGGACAATGCCACGGCGCATTCCCCGCCGAACTCGTCCGTGACCATCAGCGCGCATCTGACCGAACAGGGCAGCATGATGGTGCGTGTCGAGGACGCCGGTATCGGCCTCCCCGCGGCGAGGCTCTCCGCGCTCAACGAACGGCTCGCGAGCGCCCCGGTGCTCGACCGCAACGCGGTGCGTCACATGGGGCTGGCCGTGGTGCGCAGAATCTCGGGCAAGCACGGTATTCGAGTGTGGTTGGCGCGTCGTGCGCCCCACGGGACGACCGCCTCGGTGCTGCTGCCGAACTCCCTGGTGCACGAGTACGCGGCTTCCGGCGCCGGTGTGTCGAGGCAGCCTCCGGTGTCCGAGGAACCGGCGATCCCGAGCATGCGTTCCGCGCGGGCGAGTACGGAATCGCGGGCGAACGCGGAGTCGCGGGGAAGCACGGAGTCACGGGGTACCACGGAACCGGGGACGAACGCGGCAGCCGAAACCCCGTCCGAAACCACGGAGGCCGATGTGGACACTCCCGCGATCGCGGTCGAACCCGTTTGGCCCTCCGAGGAGCAGGCGGCGGCACAGCAGGACCAGTCACAGCCCGCCACCACGGCCAACGGATTGCCACGCAGGGTTTCGCAGAGTCTGAAGGGCTCCGCGGGCGGGAGTAGCCGGTCCGCCGCACCCGCTCCGGAACCCCATTCGGACGAGACGGAACGCGACATTCGCGAGAGCCATCAGCAGCTGCTCGCCGACCTGGGAGATTTCGCCGAGGGCGAGTCGGAAGCCAGGAAGCACAACGACACCGACGACGCCGAGAGGTCACAGCAGTGACGGCTGCAGAGAACAATGCCCAGTCCGCGAATTTCGACTGGCTGGTCGACGATTTCGTGTACCGGGTGCACGGTGCCACCCACGCGTTGATCCTGTCGGCGGATGGCTTGCCACTGGCTGCTTCCTCCTCGGTCACATCCGATGAGTCCGAGCAGCTCGCGGCGATCTCCAGCGGCATGCTCAGTCTGGCGCACCACGGTTCCTCGTTGTTCGAGAAGGGTGAATGCGAACAGATCATTCTCCGGCTGCGGCACGGGTACTTTCTGTTCATGGGGATCGGTTCCGGCGCAGGGTTCGCCGTGCTGACCTCGGCCGAGGCGCAGATGCGCGTAGTCGCCTACGAGATGACCCAGTTCGTGGAAAACACCGGGCACGCGTTGACACCGGAGGTCCGTGCCGACTTAAGGCGCGTCGTAACCGCGCGAAGGCCGCGTGACTGATCGGTTAAAGGAAGACCCATGGTCACACATTCACAGAACCAGCGGGAAAGCCGCAGTAGCCGGGTGCGGCCCTACGCGCTCACGCACGGACGGACCCGAACCCGGCACCAGCTTCTCGTGGAAACGATGATTTCGGTGTCCGACTACGACACCGAGGTCGCCGAAAAGCTGCTCCCGGAATCCCGGTCGGTTTACGAACACGCCCGACGGCCGATATCGCTGGCCGAACTCTCCGCCTCGCTGAACATCCCGCTCGGGGTGATTCGAGTGCTGGTCAGCGACTTGGCGACGGAAGGGGCGATCGTCATTCATCCCACCGGACAGGCTTACAGTTACGATCACAATATCCTCGAGAGGATTCTCGATGGCCTCAACAAGCTCTCCGCGTGACCAGTCCGAGCTGATGCTCTCGGCGAAGATCGTGGTCGCGGGTGGATTCGGAGTCGGCAAGACCACATTCGTATCGTCGGTGTCCGAGGTCGCTCCCTTGAATACCGAGGCGTGGATGACCGAGGCCAGCGAGGGCGTGGACGATCTCGATCCCGCCGGGGAGAAGACGACCACCACCGTGGCGATGGATTTCGGGCGTATTCAGTTGCACCCGGACCTGATGCTCTACCTGTTCGGGACCCCCGGTCAGTCCCGTTTCTGGTTCCTCTGGGACGACCTGGCCAGAGGCGCGTTGGGCGCGGTCGTGCTGGTCGACACCAGACGGATAGCGGAGTCGTTCGCCGCGATCAACTACTTCGAGCACGACTCGGACATCCCGTTCGTAGTGGCAGTCAACCTCTTCGAGGGAACGTTGACCCACGAGCTGGAGGAGATCCGCGAGGCGCTCGCGATCGCTCCGGACGTTCCATTGATCACCTGCGACGCACGTGATTCATTGTCCACTGTAGATGCTTTACGGACGCTGGTTACCCACACGATGCGGTTGAACGTGACACACGGCGCCGCGTGATCTGTCGCCGTGTCCCGCGGGGGACCGGCGTCGTCGTGGAAGGGTCTCGTCGGGTGAAAGGAAGGATGCGATGCGCAAGATCCTCATAGTCGGAGCCGGTCAGGCCGGTTTGCAGACCGGTCTGTGCCTGCTGGAACACGGCTATGACGTCACGATCATGTCCGCGCGAACGCCGGAGGAGATCCGTGGTGGCCGTGTCATGTCGACACAGGCCATGTTCCACACCGCGTTACAGCACGAACGGGACTACAAGCTCAACCTGTGGGAGGGACGCGCACCGCGGATCCAGGGGTTGGGTGTCTCCATCGCGGCCGAGGACGGCGCCAGGGCGCTGGACTGGGTCGGCATGCTGGACAACTACGGTCAGTCGGTCGACCAGCGTGTCAAGATGGCAGGCTGGTTGGAGCTGTTCGAGGACAACGGCGGCAAGGTCATCTTCCACGGGGTGACCACCTCGGATCTGGACTCGCTGACCAGGCACTACGAACTGGTGCTCGTCGCGGCGGGCAAGGGCGAACTGGTCCAGCTGTTCGGACGCGATCCCGATCGCTCGCCCTACAACACCCCGCAGCGGATGCTGTCGGTCAGCTATGTCCACGGTGCGGATCGCAGGCCGGAGCACCCGGACATGGACGCGGTGCGGTTCAACGTGGTCCCCGGTGTCGGCGAGCTGTTCGTCATCCCCGGCCTTACGTTGAGCGGGCCGTGTGAGATCCCGTTCTTCGAGGGCATACCGGGTGGTCCGTTGGACTGCTGGTCGGACAGGCCCGCTCCGGGCGAGCACTGGAAGCGCATGTTGGAGCTGATGCGGCAGTACATCCCCTGGGAGTACGAGCGCTTCAAGCACGCCGAGCTCACCGACTCGCAGGCCACTCTTTCCGGCGGTTACGCACCGGTGGTGCGTCACCCGGTGGGCGAACTGCCCTCGGGCGGCGTCGTTCTCGGTATGGCCGACGTCGTGGTGGCCAACGATCCCATCACCGGTCAGGGCTCCAACAACGCGAGCAAGTGCGCCGCGTCCTACCTCGAGAGCATCCTGGAGCGGGGTGACGAACCGTTCGACAGGGACTGGATGAGGCGAACCTTCGAACGCTACTGGTCCGAAGTCGAGCCCGTTACGACCTGGACCAACGCGATGTTGCAGCCGCCGCCCGCGCACGTGCTCGACATCTTCTCCCGTGCCGAGCACAACGCGACCATCCGCAGGCGCTTCGTCAACGGATTCGACGATCCGGCCGATTTCGGCAACTGGTTCCTCGATCCGGAACTGGCGGAGCAGTACCTGCGCGAGGTCGACGGCTGAGCGGTCTCCGCGCCCGATGCGACGGCTCGGCCGGGTCCTCACCCGGCCGAGCACGCGGCCCGGATCCGGCTAAGGATTCTTGCCGGGCCCGGTGGGTCCTTTACCGCGTCCTCCACCCTCCCCGGGGCCACCGGGGCCCCTGCGGCGCAGGTAACGCTCGAACTCCGCCGCGATCGTCTCACCGCTGGTCTCACTCAGCGTGTTCTCGGCGTCACCACGCTCCTCCAACGCCCGCACGTAGTTGCGGACGTCCTCGTCCTCCTCGGCCATCTCGCTGACGGTGTTCTCCCACTCCTCCGCCTGCTCGGGGAGGTTGTTGAGCGGGACCTCCAGGTCCAGCGCCTCCTCCACGCGGTGCAGCAGCGCCAGGGTGGCCTTCGGCGAGGGTGGTTGCGAAACGTAGTGCGGCACCGCGGCCCAGAACGAGATAGCCGGGATGCCGGCCTGCACGCAGGCGTCCTGGAAGATGCCGAGGATGCCGGTGGGGCCCTCGTAGCGGGAACGCTCCAGGCCGAACCGGCTCGCGGACTCGGCGTCGTAGGCGCTGCCGGTCACCGGGATCGGCCGTGTGTGCGGGGCGTCGGCCAGCAGCGCCCCGAGACTGACCACGGTACTGGCGCCCGCTTGCTCGATGTGGGACAGCAGTTCGGAACAGAACGCGTTCCAACGCATGTTCGGTTCGATGCCGTGTATCAACACCACGTCCCTGCTGCAACCGGGTGGGCGGCACACCGAGAGCCTCGTGGTCGGCCAGGAGACTTCTCGCGTCACACCGTCGACCAGCTTGACGGTGGGCCGGGACACCTGAAAGTCGTAGTAGGGATCCGGATCGATCTCCGTCCAGCTGGTAGCGTCCCAGGTGAGCTGGAGGTGTTCCACGGCTGTACTGGCGGCGTCGCCGCCGTCGTTCCATCCCTCGAAGGCACAGATTACGATGCTGTCCTCGAGGGTGAAACCGGCAGGTGGGGCAGGTACGGACACACGGCGAGGGTACTACCCACCTCGTGCGCTGTCGGAGATGATTGATGCCGAGGGCTGTAGCCGCTCGGTAACCGCCCTCGTGGCTGTGCTCACATCGCGTACTGCGCACCGTGAACGAGCCAGTAAGCTGGACGCATGTGTAACGATCTTCGACGGTCGTCCTGCCCGGGCCGTCCCGGAGCCTGGTCCCGGGAGCGGGCGGGGGGTCCGCTTCGATGACCGAAACCGATCCTCGCGCCGCCGCGTCCCCTCGGCCTGCTGCCCCGGAGTTCCCCGCCGCCGTGCTCTTCGACATGGACGGCACCCTGGTCGATTCCGAAAAGCTCTGGACGGTCGCCATGGACGACTACGCGGCGGCCAACGGTGCCGAGATCAGCGATGCCGCGCGTGCGAGCATGGTTGGTTCGAACATGTCCCGCAGCATGCGGTTGCTGCTCACCGACATCGGCATGTCCACCGGCCCGGCCGACATCGAGGCGGCGGGGCAACAGGTGATCGAGCGGATGGCGGAGATGCTCGCCAACGATCTCACCTGGCGTCCCGGCGCCGAACAGGCACTGCGCCGGGTCAGTACCGACGGTGTGCCGGTCGCGCTGGTGACCTCCACCATACGTTCGCTGACCGACATCGCGCTGCGAACCATCGGTGCCGAGATGTTCGACGCGACCGTCTGCGGCGACGAGGTGGACGGTTACAACAAGCCCGATCCGGAGCCCTACCTGCGCGCGTGTCGCGAACTGGGGGTCGACCCGGCTCACTGCGTCGCCATCGAGGATTCCCCCACTGGTGTGAGCTCTGCCGTGTCGGCGGGGTGCGCGGTGCTCGGGGTGAGTTGTGAGGTCCCACTGGCGCCCGAACTGGGATGCACCGTCCGGGATTCCCTGGAAGGACTCGACACCGCTGAGCTCGGTACGTTGCAGCGCGGCGGCTGAACTCGTCGCGTCCGGCGCCGGGCGGTGTTCGGCCGAGCGCGGCGGGATGCAAGGATCACCGGTCGTGAAGACCTTCGACGAGCTGTTCAGTCAGCTTCAGCAGCGTGCGCACAGCCGACCCGAGGGATCCGCCACTGTCGCCGCCCTCGACGCGGGGATCCACTCCCAGGGCAAGAAAGTCCTGGAGGAGGCGGGAGAAGTCTGGTTGGCCGCCGAACACGAGTCCGACGAGCAACTCGCCGAGGAAGCCTCCCAGCTGCTCTACCGGTTGCAGGTGATCCTGCTCGCGCGGGGGCTTTCCCCCGAAGACGTTTACCGTTATTTGTGATCGAGGTTTCCCGCCCGGGTGGCGAGGGTGCTCGGGTGGCGAAACCTCTCGCACGGCTCTCGCTCCGGGGAGACCCGACATCGGGTAGCGACCTACACAACGTCGGGTCTTCCTCGCGAGAGCCGCACGGGAGAACCCGCGGCGGTGCCGACCGCATGAGCGGCAGGAGCTCGGCCCGCGGGAGTGGTAGGAGTTCGGCTCTGCGTTGTAGCGGCGCGGTGATTTCGCGAGAAATTGAGGCCGCCCCGGCCACACCACCGCCCCGGCCCGGCGGTTTCGCGTTCCGGAGGGGTGATCGGATCGTGATTCGAACGGCACATACAGCGCGCGTCGTGGCGGATAATGATGGCCGGAAGACGCCAAGTACTAGCGGGAGGGCCCATGGGTGTGGTCCCGGTGGACTCCGCGCCGCCGAAATGGCAGCTGTACGCGGGGATGCCCTGCTGGATCGAGTTGGTAACTCCGGATCTCGACCGGGCATGCGAGTTCTACACGGCACTGTTCGGCTGGCGGTACGAAAAGCGCCAGGCATCGGACGGTAGGGAACACCTGATCGCCACGCACGACGGTTTTCCCGTCGCGAGCCTGCAAACCGCGGGTGAGGACGTGGCCGGTTGGCGGTTGTTCCTGGCCACAGGGGACTGTCGAACGGCCTGCGAACAGGCCGAGAGCAACGGTGCCAGCGTGACCGTGCCGCCCGGACATCTCAACGGTATCGGCACCAAGGCCGTGCTCACCGATCCCTCCGAGGTCGAGTTCGGACTGCTCGAACCGGAGGACTCCTGGCAGTTCGACGTGGGGCTGCCCGCCACCCTCATGTGGGCGGAACTGCTCACCATCAAGGCGCAGACGGCCGATCTGTTCTTCCAGGAGCTGTTCGGTTACACCGCCACGCAGTTCGGCACCGAGAACCAGCTCGACTACTCGGTCTGGTATCTGGGCGAGGAGTCGGTGATGGCCCGCGTCAGCATGCTCCGGGATCACATCAACGGCGAGACCGAGCCGCACTGGTTGATCTATCTCGGAGTCGACTCGAACATCGGCACCGACGAGACGGTCCGCCGTGCCATCGCCGCCCACGGCAGGGTGCGGGCCAACCCTTACGACTCGTCCCTGGGCAGAATGGCCGTGCTGCGTGATCCCACCGGGGCGAGGTTCGCGCTGGTGGACGCTTCGGAGGCGTCCCGCGGCCACGGGATTCCCGGCAACTACGACCCCTACGAGGACTGAACGAGTTTGCCCGCTCCGGCCGCCGAGCGCTGCTCACCGCGCGGGGGCCGACGCCGAGCGCCAGGCACGACGTCGGGCCTGGCGCTCGGAAACACACTCGGGAGCGGAGGAGCGGTGTTCGTGCTCCCCGTCGAAGTCGGGCGGAAAGCTCAGAGTCTGGTGGGAAGCAGCGCCTGCGCGCTCTGGCCGACGGGGCCCGCCGCGTCGTGCAGCGTGGTCCGGGTCAGCCCCGCGCCGTCCGGACCGAGTGTCATGCGCGCGTCGAGACCGACCCACTCGCCATGCGGTTCCCGGGCCAGGTGCACGGTGAGGTCGGTGTTGGCGAACGCCCACTGCTCGAACGGGAGACTGCTCGATACGCCGCTGGCGCAGTCGGCCACGGCGAACAGTCGCTGCAACGGGCTCGGTTCCTCGCCTGCCACCAGCGGCATGCGCTGCCTCGCCCACACCTCCGCGTGACCCGGTTCCGGAGCCGCTGCGTTCGCCGTGCGCCATTCCAGTGCGTTGGCGTAACCGCCCGCCCAACCGGCCGGTAACGGCATCGGGGGGCACTCGGCCGGATCCGCGAGTCGCCGCGCGTCGTCGCGGGCCACGTCGGCGGTGTCGGAGCGCAGCATCCGCCAGGCCCGGGCGGTGGCCGCGATCCGGCCCGAGGCCGCGATCTCGGCGGTTACCAGCTCCACGGAACGCCCCGGACGTGCTACCTCCGCTCGTACAGTCACCTCGTCCACCGGAACCGGTCCGAGCACGTCCACACTCACCCTGCGGACGGAGCGGCGTTCGTCGGGTTCACAGCACTCGATGCCGCGCACCAGCAGCGCCGCCACCGGCCCCAGGTGCTGGGCCTTGTCCGACCACGGTCCTACGGTGTGCTCCGTGGCGCGGAAAACACCGTGGTCGAGCTGTTCGTAGAACACTTCCTCCGTCGCTGCCAATGCGGTTCCCTTCACCGTTTCGTCATTCCGCAGGGTGATCAGTGCCGCCGTGTGGTCCCTTCCGCACGGCACTCGTCCTCGTGTGGACCGTTGTCGGAGTTCAGGCGCCGTGTTCGGCAGAGGCGGTTCGCTGTGCCGCTTCCGGCCAACCGGGATAGGGCGGGGGCGTCCCACCGTGGGCGGGGCACAGCGGTTTGAAGTCGCAGAAGTCGCACAACCGGGACGGGGTGGGGCGGAAGTCGCCGCTGCGTCCCGCGCGCAGGATGGCCTGCCAGATGGCCTCCAGCGTCCGTTCGAACCGACGCAGCTCCGCCTCTTCGGGCGTGTAGGCCAACGACTGCTGGTCCTTCAGATACATCAGCAGCAGCTGCCGGGGCAACTCCCCTCGGGCTCGCCACAACACCAGGGCGTAGAACTTCATCTGGAACAGCGCCTTGTTCTCACCGACCTGTCGGGGCGCGGAACCGGTCTTGTAGTCGACCAGCCGCACCTCCCCGGTGGGGGCGACATCGACCCGGTCGATGAACCCCCGCAGCAGTACGCCGCTGTCCAGTTCGGTTTCCACCCGCATCTCGCACGCCTCGGGGTCGAGCCGCCGCGGGTCCTCCAGCTCGAAGTACGACTCGAGCAGCCCGCCGGTAGAGTCCAGCCACTCGGTCAGCTCGTGCTCGTCGGCGAACAGCTCGGCCAACTCGGGCTGCTCGGTACGCAATTCTCGCCAAGCGGGTGTGAGGAGTTCGGCGGCCGTGGCACGGTCCCGACGATTGGCGGGCAGCTGGAACAGCCGTTCCAACACCGAGTGCACCACGGTCCCGCGTGCCTGCGCCTTCGTGGGGGTTTCCGGAAGCCGGTCCACCGCGCGGAATCGGTACAGCAGTGGGCACTGCTTGAAGTCGCTCGCACGGGACGGTGAAAGCGCCGGACGGCGCCCACCGGTTCCGCCATGCGCGGAACTCGCGAACTCGCCGCCTGTTTCGTTCCGGGCAGATTCCGCCATGACCGGCAACCCTAGTAGGACTCCGTGGTTCCGGTTCGCCGAGGTGCTCACGTGGTGGGATTCCTGTCCGCCCTCCGCACGGGCGGGATCCGTGCCGGGAAGGCGGGCCGGGAAGGTCCCACACACCGGAGCGTTCGCACCGAGCACAGTGCTGCGAGGAAGCCGAGAGCCACGCCACGCCGTGTTTCCGGCACCGTGATCCGCTCGTTGTCGCCGTGGCATTCTAGGCTGCTTGATATGGCCACCACCGAGGAGAGGCGAGCGGGTTCCGGCGGTGCGGGGCTGCGGCTCTGCCGGGTTGTCGGGGTTCCGGTACTGCTGTCCCCGTCCTGGTGGGTGGGTGCCGTCCTCATCGTGCTGCTCTACACCCCGCTGGTGCGCGGCCTGCTGCCGAACGCGGGGATATGGGCGAGCGCGTTCGTCGCGGCGGCGTTCACCGTGTTCCTGGCCGGTTCGGTGCTGCTGCACGAGCTCGGACACTGTCTCGTGGCGCTGCGCCTGGGCCTGCCGGTGCGCCGGGTACGGCTGTTCCTGCTCGGCGGGATATCCGAGATCGCCCGAAGTCCTCCCACCGCGTTCCGGGAGGGGCTGATCGCGGCGGCGGGACCCGTGGTTTCGCTGGTGCTCGCCGGTTTCACCGGGATCGGTTGGTTCGCGCTGCAGCCGCACGGTGCGGTGTGGCTGCTGGTGGCGCAGACCTGCGTGGCCAACCTCGCCGTCGGGGTGTTCAACCTGCTCCCCGGGCTGCCGCTGGACGGCGGCAGGATGCTGCGTGCGGTCACCTGGCGGTTGACCGCCGACCGGCACCGCGGAACCGTCGCGGGGGCGCTGGGGGCGGTGGTCGTCGCACTCGGACTGCTCGGGTGGGCGTTCGGTGGTGCCCTGGGCGACGCTCCCGGGCGGTGGCTGCGGCTGGCAGTGGGCGCGCTGATGGCCTGGTTCGTGCTCGCCGGGGCCTACTCGGAGTACACGGCGGGGCGGGGAGAGCGCTGGCCCAGCGGGACGGGGTTGGAGGACCTGTTGCGGCCCGTGCTGCAACTGCCCGCGGAGAGTCCGGTGGGTGACGCGTTGTCGGCCGCCGCGGGCCGCGGCGTGGTGCTGGTGCGCGCCGACGGGGTGGCAGTCGGACTGTTGGAGCAGTCACGTGCCGCCGAGCTGGCCGCGACCTCACCCGGAGAGCCCGCCGAGCGGGCGTCCGAAGGGGTGCTGCCCGAGACCGTGCTGCTGCGCGACGAGCCCTCCGAACAGGTGCTGCACCGACTGCGCACCGTCTCGGCGGAGCAGTTCCTGGTGGTCGACTCCGAGGGCAGACCCTGCGGCGTGTTGCGCCGTACCGCCGTACGGGACGCGGCGCGGCGGTACGGGCCGGAGTCCTGACCCACCGCCAGGTGTTGCTCCGCCGTGCCGCCGGGGCGCGGTGGTAGGGGTCAACGGCAAGGGGCTCAGCTGTAGGGGTGCACGGCGCGTCTGGCAGGATGAGCCGCCGTGTCCGCATCGGTCCAGTGGACGCATTCGCGGGAGGTTTGCACAGGTGAGCAGCGTCAGCGGTCCGTTCGAGGCGGGAGACCGCGTCCAATTGACCGATCCCAAGGGACGGCGTAAGACGATCGTGCTGCAGTCCGGCGGCGAGTACCACACCCAGCACGGTGTGTTGCCGCACGACGAGATCATCGGTCGCGACGAGGGGTCGGTCGTCAGCTCCAACGGCGGAACCTCGTATCTGGCGGTCCGCCCGTTGCTGTCCGACTACGTGCTGTCCATGCCGCGCGGAGCGCAGGTCATCTACCCCAAGGACGCCGCGCAGATCCTGATGTGGGGCGACATCCGGCCAGGAGCCCGAGTGCTCGAGGCCGGTGCCGGATCGGGCGCGTTGACGTGTTCGCTGCTGCGCGCGGTGGGTGACGGCGGATCGGTGGACTCCTGGGAGGTGCGCCAGGACCACGCCGACCACGCGGAGCGCAACGTGGAACGGTTCTTCGGCGAGCGGCCGGACAACTGGACACTGCGGGTCGGCGACGTCACCGAGTACGACGGTGGTGAGGTGGACAGGGTCGTGCTCGACATGGTCTCGCCGTGGGAGTCCCTGCAAACGGTGCACCGCGCTCTCGTGCCCGGTGGTGTGCTCGTGATCTACGTGGCGACCACGACCCAGCTGTCCACGGTCACCGAGGCGCTGCGCGAGCAGCAGGGCTGGACCGAACCGCAGTCCTGGGAGACGTTGCTGCGGCCGTGGCACGCGGTGGGGATGGCGGTGCGCCCCGAGCACCGCATGGTCGCCCACACCGCGTTTCTGCTGGTGGCGCGCAGACTGGCGGACGGCGTGACGCCGCTGCGGGTGCACCGCAGGCCGAGCAAGGGCTGACGGTGGCCGCGCGGGCGGGTGCTCGCGCGGCCTCAGAGCCGGTGATTCGTCCCGCTTGCCTGGTGGCGGCGCCAGAGGCTCAGCCGGTGGAGGATCCCACGCTCTCGCACACCTTCCACTCGCCGTCCTCGACGATCATGTTGAATTTCTGATCGTATTCATTTACCTCTTTCGAGGACCCCGCGATATCGGGGTTTATCGTCATCGTGCCGGTCACGTGGGCAACGGCTTTCCGGTCGGCTTCCTCGGTGACACCTTCCAGGCTCATGTCGAAACTCAGCCCGTCGTATATTTTTCTCGCCAGTTCCGTGGTGGCGCCCTTGTTTTTCATCGTCTCGATGAAATTATTTTCCGCGTATTGTGAGATGTCGCCGTCCTCGCTGTTTTTTATTTTTTCGCAAGTGAGTGAGGAAACCGATTTGAAATCCTTCTCGTTGATCTTGTTTACGTACTCCTGCGCCGTGTCCTTCGGGTCGCCGGGGCCGCCCAGCACCATGAACAGCAGCACGATGATGCCGCCCAGCACCAGGATGCCGCCGCCGGTGCCGCCGAGGATCCACGGGAGCTTGGACTTCCGCTGCTGCGGTGGGTATGGGCCGCCGGGTTGGGCGTAGGGCGGGTAGGCGTTGGGATCGCCCGGGAAGCCCTGTTGCGGTTGCCCCCAAGTTTGTTGCTGGCCCCAGGCTTGCTGCGGTCCGCTCTGCGGGTACTGTCCGCCGGGTTGTTGTCCGTAGGGGTTGGGTTGGCCGTATTGCTGTCCCCACGCGGGCTGCCCGCTGCTCTGGGGATACTGGCCGCCCGGTTGCTGTCCGTAGGGATCCTGGCCGTACTGCTGTCCCCAGGCCGGTTGTTGGCCGGATTCTGGGTATTGGCCGCCGGGATAGCCGCCCTGCTGCCCCCAGTTCTGCTGCTGCCGGGGATCGTTCGGGTCGGGATTCTGCGGAGGGTGGGTCATCGCTCCTCGCGTTTCGAAGGGGTGTACTTTTCGCCGAGCGGTGCGGTCACCGGCGTGCTCCGTTGGGATACCGGGCCGTTTCGGCGGTGAGCGGATTCAGGAGGGATAGCAGATCTTCCAGTCGCCGTTCTCCTTGACCAGGTCGAGTTCGTTGGTGATCGGTTCCTCACCGGGCGTGCTTATCCGCACCGTGAATGTGCCGCTCTTGTCGTCGTGCTCGACGTTCCGCGTGGTCACGGTTGTCCGGCGCAGATCGGACAGCTCCTGCTCACCGAGTTGTGCGGTCCGCTCCGTTTGGTTGCGTAGAGTTTCCTTCATGGCCTGCCGCTGCTCTTCGCAGAGCAGCTCGTCGTACTCCGACATTGGTGGCTGCTCCAGCGGGTTGGAAATCTGCTGCTGCGCGGCCTTCTCGTATCGGGTGACCACGTCCTCGGGGCCGTTGCCGCCTGACAGGGTCACAAACAGCAGCGTGCCGACGCCTCCCAGAACGAGCACACCGCCGATGCCACCGCCGAGGATCCAGGGGAGTTTGGATTTCTTCGGGGGTGGCGGATAGGGGCCGCCGGGTTGTGCGTGGGGCGGGTAGGCGTTGGGATCGCCGGGGAAGCCCTGTTGCGGTTGCCCCCAAGTTTGTTGCTGGCCCCAGGCTTGCTGCGGTCCGCTCTGCGGGTACTGTCCGCCGGGCTGTTGGGCGTAGGGGTTGGGTTGGCCGTATTGCTGTCCCCAGGCGGGCTGCCCGCTGCTCTGGGGATACTGGCCGCCCGGTTGCTGTCCGTAGGGATCCTGGCCGTACTGCTGTCCCCAGGCCGGTTGTTGGCCGGATTCTGGGTATTGGCCGCCGGGATAGCCGCCCTGCTGCCCCTGGTTCTGCTGCTGCCAGGGATCGCCCTGTCCGGGATGTTGTGGATATGTCATGTCGTTCCTCGATCCGAAATACTGCGCGATCACACGCCGGATGGGTGGAAAAGTCTCGGAATCGTTGCCTCCGCGTCATCGGCCGTTGTCGGGCCGGTGACGGGGTGGCCCGTCCGGAGGAGCGGGGAGGGCGGGTTCGTCGGCTCCGGCCGCCTCGTGGGAGAGCGCTGCCGTGAGGTCCTCATCCGGCCAGGTCGCACAGTCGCCATCGGCTGTCCTCCCATCGCAGGCCAAGCGTTTGATCGACCCCATAGGACGCACTGCCCGCCGAGTAGGTTCCGGTGACCCGGACCGTGGCGCTGTCGCCTCGTGCACTGATCTCCCCCAGATTCAGGTCGAACTCGCCCGCGCTGAGCTGTTCCAGCTGCCGGAGCAGCTTCGCGCGATTCGCCGAACACAGTTGCTGTTCGAGCGTCTCGAATCGGCCGTCGTTGATTCTGTCCAACAGGTTCGCGGCGGCGGGGCGGGGGTCGTCCGGACCGGTGAGGAACAGGAAGTAGCCGCCCGTCGCGACACCGGCGAGCAGTGCACCGAGCAGCGCCGGAAGTATCCACCGTCGTCGTGAGCGGTGTTCGACCGGCGGAGCGGTCTCGAACGGTTCCCGGGACTCGCTTTCCGGTAGACCGCGGTTGAACGCGGGATCACCCCAGTCCGGAGGTGGGGGCGGAGTGCCGGGAACGTGCCGTTCCGAGGGTGGTGGGCCCCGACGCCCCGGGGGCAACGGTTGCCCCACGGGTTGGCGTTCCGGGCTGGAGTGTTGCCACGAGGCGGACGGGTCGGCCCGGTGTGCGGTTCCGTTCTCCGGTGGCCGGGCCTGTCCGCCGGGTCCGGATCTTCGTGGCGGCTGGGTCATCGGGGCCTCCCGAGGCACGTGCCCTTCCGTGCGGTTCCGAAACGACTCCTGCGGCGGTACTCGAGCAGCAGCGGTACTCAAGTAGATCAGAACAGGCCGTCCCGGAGTCGGGTAGTGCTCGACAGTTGTCCGTGGCTCGGCTCTTCCCGTGCTGTGGGACTCCCGTCGTTGGCCGCACGCTCGTGTGGGGGTCACGAATCGGTTACCACACGGATGCCCGTGTGCCCCCCTTGCGGTGCGGTGATCGCGACAGCAGGTGTGCGAACAAGCCACGCGATCGGCGTCCACCAGGAAACTCTCTCCCGAACGGACCAACGGGACGAAACGCACCGTGGTCATCCGGCGAACCGCGTAACGAATCGGAACAATGCCGGAGTGGCTCAGTTCATGTGATGCCGCCGATTCGTGTGGCACGCTGGGTCGTCTAGCGGGATTCGACGACCTCGCGTTGTCGTTGATCGCCGGTACCGTGGTGGTACGAACACGGGAGGAGGGTGCCGATATGCAGCACGACCGTCCCGACAACCGGCCTGAAGAGGGCGTTGGCCAGGGAGCCCGCGGCAGTGCGGAAACGAACAAGCAGATCCGCGAGCTGGAGGACGAGGTCGCCTCGCTTCGAGACAGGCTCAACGAGTCCCCGCAACAGGTGCGGTTGTTGGAGCAGCGGCTGGCCGAGGCATCCGAGAGAGTGAGTCAACTCACCGAACGGAACGCCAAACTCACCGAAACCCTCAAGGAAGCGCGGAGCCAGCTGACCGCGCTGCGCGAGGAAGTTGACCGACTCGCTCAGCCACCGAGTGGGTACGGCGTTTTCCTCAGCCGTTACGAGGACGGCACGGTCGACGTGTTCACTTCCGGCAGGAAGATGCGTGTGGCCGTGTCACCCAACGTGAATGTGGAGGAGTTGCAACTCGGCCAGTCGGTGCGCCTCAACGAGGCGTTGACGGTGGTCGAGGAAGGAACATTCGAACGTACCGGCGAGGTGTGCACCTTCCGTGAGATGCTTCCGACCGCCGAGACGGACCAGCCTCGACGAGCGCTGGTGACCGGGCACAGCGACGAGGAACGCGTGGTGTGGCTGACGCCGCCCATGGTCGAGTCCGGTCTGAAGTCCGGTGACTCGGTTTTGGTGGACAGCAAGGTCGGCTACGCCTACGACACGGTTCCCAAGGCCGATGTCGAGGATCTCACGCTGGAGGAGGTGCCCGATGTCGGTTACCAGGACATCGGTGGCCTCGGCGGCCAGATCGAGGAGATCCGGGACGCGGTCGAGCTGCCGTTCCTGCATTCGGAACTCTACATCCAGTACAAGCTGGCACCTCCCAAGGGTGTGCTGCTGTACGGGCCACCCGGTTGCGGCAAGACCCTGATCGCCAAGGCGGTGGCCAACTCGCTGGCCAAGAAGGTCGCCGCCTCCCGAGGGGACGACGACGGTCAGGCCAAGTCGTACTTCCTCAACATCAAGGGTCCCGAACTGCTGAACAAGTTCGTGGGCGAAACCGAGCGCCACATCCGGCTGATCTTCCAGCGCGCCCGGGAGAAGGCGTCCGAGGGGACACCGGTGATCGTGTTCTTCGACGAGATGGACTCGATCTTCCGCACCAGGGGCAGCGGTGTGTCCTCCGATGTGGAGACCACCATCGTTCCCCAGCTGCTCAGCGAGATCGACGGTGTGGAGGGCCTGGAGAACGTCATCGTCATCGGTGCCTCCAACCGGGAGGACATGATCGATCCGGCGATCCTGCGTCCCGGCAGGCTCGACGTCAAGATCAAGATCGAGCGGCCCGACGCCGAGTCGGCCAAGGACATCTTCTCCAAGTACCTCACCAGCGACCTGCCGATCCACGAGGAGGACCTGCGGGAGTTCGGCGGGGACCAGCCGTCGTGTGTGGACGCGATGATCCAGACCACAGTGGAGCGGATGTACGCCGAGACCGACGAGAACCGCTTCCTGGAGGTCACCTACGCCAACGGCGACAAGGAGATCCTGTACTTCAAGGACTTCAACTCCGGCGCCATGATTCAGAACATCGTGGACCGTGCCAAGAAGGCGGCGATCAAGTCCGCCATCGACACGGGTCAGCCCGGCTTGCGGGTGCAGAACCTGCAGGACGCCATCGTCGACGAGTTCGCCGAGAACGAGGATCTGCCCAACACCACCAACCCGGACGACTGGGCACGTATCTCGGGGAAGAAGGGCGAGCGCATCGTCTACATCCGGACTCTGGTCAGCGGTAAGAACCAGGAGTCGGGCAGGGCGATCGACACCGCCACCAATACCGGTCAGTACCTGTAGTCGTCCCGGTTCCTCCGGTCGTCCGAGTACCAGCAGTCAGCGGTACCAGCGGTCGACGGTCAGCCGCGTCACCGTGTCGGAGAACCGCTCTCCGACACCTGGCCACTGATCACAACCTGACCACTGGCCAACCGGGGCGTCACTCGTTCGAGTGGCGCCCCGTAGCCGTGTCACGGCGCGGTCGGCATCCCCGGTGTCGTCATCGCCGCGGGGCCGATAGGTTACGGCGCATGACGGATGCCTCGACCGGTCCGGTGGACCGCTTCGGTGTCGGATTGGCCGCGCTGGGCAGGCCCGCCTACATCAACATGGGGCGTGTCGACGTGCTGCCGGAGGACCGCACCGTCGACGCCATGCGCACCCGCACCAGACAGGTGCTGGACGAGGCCTATGCCGCGGGGATCCGTCGGGTGGACACGGCACGTTCCTACGGCAGTGCCGAGCAGTTCCTGGCCGAGTGGCTGCGCGAGCGCGGGCACGAGGACGTGATCGTGTCCAGTAAATGGGGCTACGCCTACGTCGCCGAATGGCGGATCGAGACCGAGGTCCACGAGATCAAGGAACACTCGCTGGAGCGTTTCCGACAGCAGTGGCCCGCCAGCCGGGAAGCGCTGGGAGATTACCTGAAGCTGTACCAGGTGCACTCGTTGACCACCGACAGCCCACTGTTCGAGGACACCGAGTTGCAGCGGGAACTCGCCCGGCTGCGGGACAGCGGAGTGTTGCTGGGAATCTCCACGACCGGAGCGGCCCAAGCCGCCGCGATCGAGGCGGCCTGGGAGCTACGGGTCGGTGGGGAGCAGTTGTTCGGTGCTGTGCAGGCCACGTGGAACTCCTTGGAGCCGTCGGTCGGCAGGGCGCTGTCGCACGTTCACGAGGATGGTTGGCGGGTGCTGGTCAAGGAGACCCTGGCCAACGGCAGGCTGGCGTCGCGGCCGCCGGAGCCGCTGGCCGCCGTGGCGGGCAGGCATGGTGCGGGCGCCGACGCGGTCGCCCTCGCGCACGTACTGGCGCAGCCGTGGGCGGACACGGTGCTGCTCGGTGCGGCCAGCGTGGGGCAGTTGCGCAGCAACCTGGCCGCGGGATCGGTCTCGCTGAGCAGCCGTGATCTCGACGAGCTGGCGGCCGTCGCCGGGGATCCGGCCACCTACTGGGGAGAACGTTCCGACCTCCCCTGGCACTAGTGATTGTGAGGCGGTTTGCGGGGCTGGTTGCGTAGCCGTCACGTGAGTCGGCGCCTTGCTGTGTTGGGCCGGCTCTTGAGTAGCGGCCTACGCGGCGAGCGGCCCGGCCTTGCAATGCATCCGACTCACGCACCGGGGACACCCGCGCTGCTCACACCGCATGGTCGCTTCCCGACGGCGGCCCCTGGGGCGGCGCGATTTCGCGAGAAATTGACGCCCCAGCACGGCGGTGTGGCCTCAGCTCCGTCAATTTCCCACGAAATCGCCGGGCCGTTTCGGTGCAGGGGGCGCCCCCGATATCGGGGCACCCGCGGCGAGGTGCCCCGAATGTTCCGCCGCGGGAGGATGATGTCGCCGGGTGAGAGGCAAAGCCACGTTACGAGGAGTCCCTGCGGGGCCGGGCCCGCAGGTGGGCGCGCTCGCCCTGCTTGCCGAACAGGCTGATGAATTCCACGGACTCCGAGCCTGCGCAGCCGAACCAGTGCGGTGTGCGGGTGTCGAACTCGGCGGCCTCACCGGGGGAGAGCTCCAGGTCGTGTTCGCCGAGCACGAGCCGGAGACGCCCGTTGAGCACGTAGAGCCATTCGTAGCCCTCGTGGGTCTGCGGATCGGGGACGGCGGGCCGGTCGCTCGCCGGGATCACGAGCTTGTACGCCTGGATGCCGCCCGCGCGGCGGGTCAGCGGCAGCATGGTCATGCCGTGCCGGTTGACCGGCCGCAGGTGCACGCGCGGGTCGCCGGTGGGCGGGGCGTCCACGAGTTCGTCGAGCGTCACGCCGTGCGCCCTGGCCAGCGGAAGCAGTAGTTCGAGGGCGGGCCTGCGCTCACCCGATTCCAGCCGGGACAGCGTACTCACCGAGATTCCGGTCGTCTCCGACAGCTCGTTGAGCGTGGTTTCGCGCTGTCTGCGGAGTGCTCGTAGTCGGGGACCGACCGTGTCGAGTGTCTGATCGAGGTCGTCGTCCATGCCGCCAGTTTGCCATTGCGGCAATAAAACTTGCAGATGTTGCCGGTGGATTCGCATGGTGGTCGTGGAGGTGGTGGTAATGACCGACGAATCGGGTAAGCACTACGAGGTAGCGGTGATCGGTGGCGGAGCCGCCGGTTTGAACGGGGCGTTGCTGCTCTCGCGGGCGCGGCGCTCGGTGGTCGTGATCGACTCGGGCGAGCCGCGCAATGCTCCGGCAACCGGAGTGCACGGTCTGCTCGGCCGCGAGGGAGTCCCTCCGGGGGAGCTCCTGGAAAGCGGTCGGGAGGAGGTGCGTGATTACGGCGGCCACGTGGTCTCCGGCGAGGTCGTCGCCGTCACTCGTGACGGCGAGGAGTTCGTGTTGGACCTCGGCGACGGCCGAAGCGTTCGTGCGCTCCGGTTGCTGGTGACCACGGGCCTGGTCGACGAGCTGCCCGAGGTGGCCGGGTTGCGGGAACGCTGGGGTGCGGACGTGGTGCACTGCCCGTACTGCCACGGCTGGGAGGTTCGGGACCGGACCGTCGGTGTGCTGGCCACCGGTCCGATGTCGGTGCACCAGGCGTTGCTGTTCCGGCAGTGGAGCTTTGATGTCAAGTTCTTCTCCCACAACCTGCGGACGCCCACCGGTGAGGAGGCGGAACGGCTCGCGGCACGCGGCATCCAGGTGGTCGACGGTGCGGTCGAGTCGCTGGAGGTCGGTGAGCAGGGGATCACCGGGGTACGACTCGTCGACGGCACCGTGGTCGGTCGCGAAGTGCTCGCGATCGCGCCACGGATGACCGCGCGTGCCGCGTTCCTGGCCGAGCTCGGACTGCGTGCGGTGGAGCATCCGTCCGGGATCGGTGAGTACGTCCCGGCCGAGGGGACCGGTGCCACCGAGGTCGAGGGCGTGTGGGTGGCGGGCAACGTTACCGATCCCTCGGCCCAGGTCGGCCCCGCCGCCGCTGCTGGTGCCACCGCGGCGGCACGCATCAACGCCGACCTGGTCGAGGAGGAGACGGCCCGTGCGGTCACCGCCCGCCGGGACCCGTTCTCCGCCGAATCCGAGGCTCGTGGGTGTGAAGCGGTGCTGGGCGAGCGCCGCCACGGCCTGTGAGCAGGGAGAGTCCGGGAATCGAAGTCCCGTGAATCGAGAGAGCTCCGCACCGGGGAACGGCTCCTGCTGGCCGAGTGGGTGCTAAGCGGACGCACCGGGAAGAGCGTTGCCCGCAGCCTCAGCTGGGGCGTCCCGGCTGATCCTCGGGAGGACCTCGCGCAACGCCGCACGCAGTAGGGTACCGGCCCGCTCCGGCCCGGGAGCGTGCTCGGCGGTGTGCTCCACGGCCACCCGCAGTGCCGTGTTGACCATCGCGGCCTCCGTCTTCACGCTCAGCTCGTCGGTCCGGCGGCCGGTTCGGTGGGCGATCCCCGCGGCGAACGCGGGTTCCGCGTCCCGGTGGGCCTGCAGCCACACCGCCCTGATCTCCGGTTCGTCCTTGGTCAGTCGGACCAGCGCCAGCGTGGTCTCCATGTCCGTGTTCTCGTCGGTTCCGGCCTGCCCGCGCAGTTGGTCGGGCAGCGCCTCGCCGGGTGCCCAGTCGGCCAACGTTCGGGCGACGTCGTCGATCCCGTGGGTCAGCAGTGGGCGTATGAAGCTTTCCTTGCCCGGCCCCGGGCAGTAGCGCCACAGCGTCCGAACCGACAACCCGGCCGCCTCCGCTATCTCATCGGCCGAGGTCTCGGCGACCCCTTTGCTCGTGAACAGTCGCACCGCCTCGCGTGCGATGTCCATACGCGTCGCCGCCTTGCGGCGTTCGGTCAGCGGCGGGCGTCCGGTGCGTCCGTTGGACGTCTCCTGCTCGCTCGACATCCTGAACTTCCTCCTCGTGGCGGCGGTCACTCGATTCTAGGCCGTTCATTTTTCGGCGCATGATGTAAATATGGCATGATGTGCCTATAAGTATCGAACGGTTCGGCCGCGTCGGTCGTTCGGCGGGATCCGGACCAGGCGGGATCCGGACCCGGGTGGAAAGGAGTTCGGGATGAGTGGAACCGGCCTGGAAGGGCGCTGTGTCGTGGTCACCGGCGCCGGAGCGGGTATCGGGCGGGCCGCCGCGCTGCGGTTCGCCTCCGAGGGAGCGCGGGTACTCATCGCGGACCTCGATGCCGAAGGTGCCTCGACCACCGAACAGCTGATCCGGGAGCAGGACGGCACGGCGACCACCGTGATCGGCGATCTGGGCGATCAGGTCGTGGTCGACGAGATCGTCTCCACCGCGGTGGACCGGTTCGGCGGCCCGGACGTGCTGGTCAACAACGCGGGCATCATGGACAGCTTCGCCGCGGTGGCCGATCTGACCGAGGCCGAGTGGGAACGCGTCCTGCGGGTCAACCTGAGCGCTCCCTTCCTGCTCACCCGCGCGGCGCTGCCGCACATGCTGGCCAAGGGCAGCGGTGTCGTGGTCAACACGGCCTCGGAGGCGTCCCTGCGGGGCAGCGCGGCAGGGGCCGCCTACACCTCCGCCAAGCACGGCCTCATCGGGCTCACCAAGTCGTTGGCCGTCATGTACCGCGACAGCGGTGTCCGTGCCAACGCGATCGCTCCCGGCGGTACCGCCACCGGTATCACCGTCGACGCCGATCCCGAGGCGCTCGGCCCCAACGTTCTCGGCAGCTACGGCAAGAACATCGGCCGCGTCGCCGAGGCCGAGGAGCAAGCGGCAGCCATCGTCTTCCTTGCCTCCGAAGCCGCCAGCAATGTCAACGGAGTGGTGTTGCCGGTCGACAACGGTTGGTCCGCCGTCTGAGGTGCGCTCTTGAAGCGGCCGATGGTGGAGAGCTCCGGCGGGGTTCGCCACGCGACGTCGCGGCCTCCCGAGGCACTACGACCAGGGCCGGCGGGAGGTCCGCCGAGCGAGTACCTCGCCCACCCGACCGAAAGACTTCAATCAACCTTCCCGGAAGTCGAACCACTCGGTGAGGAACTGTCTGCCGTCCGGCACGAACGGCCAGTCCGGATCCCGCGCGTGCTCCCGCAGCTCGGCCAGCGGCATCCACCAACCCGCGGCTATCTCCTCCGGCTGGTGGATCACCCGCCCGTCCCAACGGATCTCATACACGAAAGCGTGAAATCGTACCGGCCCCCGTTCGTGGGTGGTCCGGAACAGGAAACGCGGCTCCGCACGGATTCCCAGCTCCTCGGCCAACTCCCGCCGTGCTGCCTCGTCCGGGGCCTCACCGGCCGCCACGACACCACCCGCCCAGCAGTCGTACATGGCCGGGTAGACGTCCTTGTCCGCGGTGCGTCGGTGCACGTAGACCTTCGTCAGGTCCGTGGAACGCACCAGCACCGAGGTGGCCGCGTGCCACAGCCCTTCGGAACGCATCCGGGCTCGCGGGGCCGAACCGACCACTGAGCCGTCCCGGTCGTAGACGGCGACTAGTTCCTCTCCGGCGGTCACCACCCGAGGATGTCAGTTCCGTTGTCGGCACCGGGGCGACAGTTCTCGCGGTGCCCCGTCGACCCGGTTGGGGCAGGGAGCCGGTCGGAGCGGGAAGCCTGTTGGGGCGGGGATCGAACCGGCACCGGCGGTGTGTGCGGGCTCGCTCTCCTCGTCCGCACCCGGCACCGGAATGTGACCGTTACAGGGAGTCGTACACCGCGTTGAACCCGTAGGCTGAACATTATGCGTCGGATCATGGGAACCGAGGTGGAGTACGGGATCACCGTGCCGGGTGACGCGACCGCGAACCCGGTGCTGACCTCCACCCACATCGTGCTGGCCTACGCGGCGGCGGCCGACATCCCCCGAGCGCGGCGTGCCCGGTGGGACTACGAGGTGGAATCGCCGTTGCGCGACGCCCGCGGCTTCGACATGGGCGCCTCGTCGTCATCGTCGAACGGCTCGGAGGGTGACGATCTCGGTGCGGCCAACGTCATTCTCACCAACGGTGCGCGACTCTACGTCGACCACGCCCATCCGGAGTACTCCGCTCCCGAGGTGACCAATCCGCGTGACGCCGTGCTCTGGGACAAGGCCGGGGAGCGGGTGATGGAGGAGGCCGCGCTGCGCGCCGCCAGCGTACCGGGTACCACCCCGATCCAGCTGTACAAGAACAACATCGACGGCAAGGGCGCCAGCTACGGCACCCACGAGAACTACCTGTGTGCCCGCGACACTCCGTTCACGGCCGTCATCGCGGGACTCACGCCCTTCTTCGTCTCCAGGCAGATCGTGTGTGGTTCCGGTCGGGTGGGTATCGGCCAGGTGGGGGAGAAACCCGGCTTCCAGCTCTCGCAGCGCGCCGATTACGTCGAGGTCGAGGTGGGCCTGGAAACCACCCTCAAACGCGGCATCATCAACACCAGGGACGAGCCCCATGCCGATGCCGACAAGTACCGCAGGCTGCACGTGATCCTCGGTGACGCCAACCTCGCCGAGACGGCCACCTACCTCAAGCTCGGCGCGACCGCCCTGGTCCTGGACATGATCGAGTCCGGACGTCGTTTCGACGATCTCCGGTTGGCCGATCCGGTCAAGGCGGTGCACCAGATCAGCCACGACCCGAGCCTCAATCAGAAGGTCGAACTCGCCGACGGGCGGCACTTCACCGGTCTCGACCTGCAGCGGGCCTATCACGAGCGGGCCGTGGAGTACGTCGAGGCGCACGGCAGCCACACCTCGGGCGAGGTGGTGCGAACGTGGGGAGAGGTGCTCGACCTGCTCGCGCGGGATCCGATGGAGTGCGCCGACCGGCTCGACTGGCCCGCCAAGTTGAAGCTGATGGAGAACTACCGCAGCCGCGACAACCTCGCCTGGGGATCGCCCCGATTGCACATGATCGACCTGCAGTACGCCGACGTGCGCATGGACAAGGGACTGTACAACCGGTTGGTCAGCCGTGGTTCGATGCGGCGCATCCTGGCCGAGGAGGAGGTTCGCGAAGCCGTTACGACCCCGCCGGAAGACACCAGGGCCTACTTCCGCGGTCGATGCCTGGAGCGCTACCCGAACGAGGTCGCCGCCGCCTCCTGGGATTCGGTGATCTTCGACCTGGGACGCGAGTCGCTGGTGCGTATCCCGACCCTGGAACCGTTGCGGGGGACGAAGGCACACGTGGGTGAACTGCTGGAGGCGGCCACCAGCGCCGAGGAGCTGGTGGACTCCCTCACCGGTGGGTGATGCGAAGGGCGCCCGGGCCCGGTGACCACTCGGTCGCGGGACCTTCGGAGCGCGACAGATCCAAAACAACCACTTTTGGATCTGGGCGTGGGGTCGATTGACTAGGTAGTGTTCACACCAGGATGTTTTGTTGCCCGTCCGGCCCGGGACGGTGTCGGGTTCACCCGGCGGAAGCCGCGGTGCCGGTTACGGACAGGCATCCTCGATGAGACCACCGGGAGGCGAGATGTCCCAGGAAAAGGTTGAGCGGCACGGCGGCGGAGACGAAGGCGACGACGAGCAGAACGGTGCCGAATCCGCTGGTCAGGATCGTCGGGAGAAGCTCGGCGAGGATGTGGACACCATTCTGGACGAGATCGACGACGTCCTGGAGGAGAACGCCGAGGACTTCGTCCGAGCCTACGTCCAGAAGGGTGGTCAGTAACCCGGAAGGGCCAGTAACGGAGTCCCGCGGGACGGTTCGCCCGGATGCTCCCGGTCGATGCCGGGACGAGACGTCCGAACCGTCCCGTTGGGGCTTTCGTGCACGGTCGGCGCGGGCGGCACCGGGCCGACCAGCGCGGCCGTGCACGCCCTAGAGTGTGCACAACCGATCATGTGACGCCAGTTACTTCGAGCAGGAGACGATGTCGCCCATGGAATCCAGCTCGACTCGGAGCCATCCGGGTCAGGCGCTGCCCCCCGAGTACTTCACTCCCGGATCCTCGTCGTTCACGGACTTCCTTCGAGCCGCGGCACCCGAGATGCTGCCGCGGGTAACGGAGAACACCGAGGGATCCATGGACGTGCCGCACGGGACGACCATCGTCGCGCTGACCTTCCGTGGAGGTGTGCTGCTCGCGGGGGATCGTCGCTCCACGATGGGCAACATCATCGCCCAGCGGGACATGGACAAGCTCTACGTGACCGACGACTACTCCGCCGTGGGGATCGCGGGTACCGCCGGGATCGCGCTCGAGATGGTGCGGCTGTACGCAGTCGAACTCGAGCACTACGAGAAGATCGAGGGCGTTCCGCTCTCGCTGGACGGTAAGGCCAACAAGCTCGCGACCATGCTGCGCAGCAACCTGCAGGGAGCGATGGCCGGGCTCGCGGTGGTGCCGCTGTTCGCCGGTTTCGACACCGCTGCCGAGGATCCCGACCGTGCGGGGCGCATCGTCACCTACGACATCACCGGCGGACGCTACGACGAGAGCGCGGGATACAACGCCGTCGGTTCGGGCTCGTTGTTCGCCAAGTCGGCGTTGAAGAAACGCCACGATCCGGAGGCCGACGTCGACTCGGCTGTGCGCAACGCGATCGAGGCGCTCTACGACGCGGCCGACGACGACAGCGCGACGGGTGGACCGGACGTGGCCAGGAAGATCTATCCCACGGTGGTCACGATCACCGGTGCGGAGGGGGCCGTCCGCATGTCCGAGGAACACACCGCCGCCGTCGCCGAGGAGGTCGTCGCGGGTAGGCAGCAGAACCCCGGAGGCTGAGGCCGAGGGGCCGCGCGGGGCCGGATCGCCACGACGGGGGACGGGGCGATCCGGCAGGCCCGGTGTCCGTCGCCGCGTGCGAAGCAAGCGCCATGTGCCAAGTCGGTACAGCACGATTCGAGCCAGGAGTGCACAACCGTGACGATGCCCTTCTACACCTCGCCAGAGCAGCTGATGCGCGAACGCTCCGAGCTCGCCCGCAAGGGTATCGCTCGGGGGCGTAGCGTGGTGGTGCTCAAGTACGCGGGCGGGGTGCTGTTCGTGGCCGAGAACCCCTCGACCACCCTGCACAAGATTTCCGAGATCTACGACCGCATCGGCTTCGCCGCGGTGGGGCGGTACAGCGAGTTCGAGAACCTGCGTATGGCCGGTATCAGAATGGCCGACGTCAAGGGGTACTCCTACGACCGGCGGGACGTCACCGGTCGGGCGTTGGCCAACTCCTACGCGCAGACGTTGGGGGCCATCTTCACCGAACAGGTGAAGCCCTTCGAGGTGGAGATCTGTGTCGCCGAGGTGGGCAGCACACCGGACGCGGACCAGCTGTACCGGTTGACCTACGACGGTTCCATCGTCGACGAACCGCAGTACGTGGCGATGGGCGGGCAGGCCGAGACCGTCACGTCCGCGCTGAAGGACTCCTTTACCGACGGCATGGAACTCGAACCCGCGATACGGGAAGCGGTGCGCGCCCTGGTGGCCGGCGGCGAGGGTTCCCGCCAGTTGGGAGTCGGGCAGCTCGAGGTGGCGATACTGGAACGGTCCAGGCCGCACCGCACGTTCCGTCGCATCACCGGTGCGGCACTGCGCCAGCTGCTTCCCGCCGAGTCCGAGGAGTCCGGCTCGGGTACGGAGGAGACCAGCTCGGGTGCCGACTCGGAGCGGTCGGAAAACGGCGGCTCGCCCGAGTGACGCGCCGGTCCCGGGCGGTTCGTGCCGGGACGCGGCCGCGCTGTGACGAACGGAACGGTGGTTTCGGTGCTCGGTCCCTGAGCGTCGAAACCACCGGTTCCGACTCGCGTGTGGCTACGTTGTGTGGTGTTTTCGACCGAATTTTTTCGCGTCCGACCCCGAACGGCGGACCGCCGAGTTCCACGAAGACGCCTACTGTGGAGGCATGCAGCGGAGGATCTTCGGCATCGAGACCGAGTTCGGGGTGACCTGTACCTTTCACGGGCAACGCAGGCTCTCCCCGGACGAGGTTGCCAGATACCTGTTCCGGAAGGTCGTTTCGTGGGGCCGTTCCTCGAACGTTTTCCTGCGCAACGGCGCGAGACTCTATCTGGACGTTGGTTCGCACCCCGAGTACGCGACGGCCGAGTGTGACGATCTCGTCCAGCTCGTCACCCATGACAAGGCGGGTGAGCGCATCCTGGAGGACCTGCTCACCGATGCCGAGCGGAGGCTGGCTGACGAGGGTATCGGCGGGGACATCTTCCTGTTCAAGAACAACACCGACTCGGCGGGCAACTCCTACGGCTGCCACGAGAACTACCTCGTGGGGCGCTCGGGAGAGTTCTCCCGTATCGCCGACGTGCTGTTGCCCTTCCTGGTCACCCGACAGTTGATCTGCGGTGCGGGCAAGGTGTTGCAAACCCCACGCGGTGCGGTCTACTGCCTGTCCCAGCGGGCGGAGCACATCTGGGAGGGGGTCTCCAGCGCCACCACCCGTTCCCGCCCGATCATCAACACCAGGGACGAGCCCCACGCCGACGCGGAGCGCTACCGCAGGCTGCACGTGATAGTGGGCGACTCGAATATGTCCGAGGTCACCACCCTGCTGAAGGTGGGCACCGTCAACCTGGTGCTGGAGATGATCGAGCAGGGGGTGCAGTTCCACGACTTCAGTCTGGACAATCCGATCCGTGCGATCCGGGAGATCAGCCACGATCTCACCGGAAGGCGCCCCGTACGGCTGGCCGGTGGCCGTGAGGCGTCCGCGCTCGACATCCAGCGGGAGTACTACGGCCGTGCTGTCGAGTACGTGGCTCGTCGCGGTTCCGACCCGATGACGGACCGGATCATGGACCTGTGGGGCAGGGCGCTGGACGCCGTGGAGTACCAGGACTACTCGCTGATCGACCGGGAGGTCGACTGGGCCATCAAGCATCGTCTGCTGGAGCGCTACCGCGACAAGCACGGTCTGGAGCTGTCCAGCCCGCGCATCGCGCAACTCGACCTGGCCTACCACGATCTGCGACGCAACCGGGGCCTGTTCGAGATGTTGCAGCGCAAGGATCTGGTGGACCGTGCCACCAATGACGGCGACATCGAGGCGGCCAAGGACACCCCGCCGCAGAGCACCAGGGCAAAGCTCCGTGGCGACTTCATCGCGGCCGCGCAGACCGCGGGCAGGGACTTCACCGTCGACTGGGTGCACCTCAAGCTCAACGACCAGGCGCAGCGGACAGTGCTGTGCAAGGATCCGTTCCGTGCGGTGGACGAGCGGGTGGAACGTCTGATCAGCTCGTTGTGACTCGTTCGTGTCAGATCCGCGTGGCCGGACGCGTCGAGGCTGCCGCGACGGAAGGGTGGGCATGGACTATTCGGAGTACCGCGAACACGACGGGGTGGGGCTGGCCGAGCTGGTCGCCGGCGGTGAGGTATCCGCGACCGAACTGCTCGACGCCGCCTTCGATCGCTACGAGAAGGTCAACGACCGCATCAACGCGGTGGTCCGTACCGACCGGGCGGCCGCGGGGGAGTTGGCGGGCGAGCTTCCCGCCGGTGGTCTGCTCGCGGGGGTTCCGTTCCTGCTCAAGGACCTGAACCAGGAGTGGGCGGGGCATCCTTCCAGCGCGGGGACAGGCGCGCTGTCGCGGGTGGTGGCAACGGAAACAGCCGAGGTGGTGTGCCGCTGGCTGAACGCGGGACTGCTGCCGTTCGGTCGCACCAACACTCCCGAGTTCGGCGCCAAACCGGTCACCGAGCCCGAAGCCTTCGGGCCCGCCCGCAACCCGTGGTCGCCGGACCGCACTCCGGGGGGTTCCTCGGGTGGTTCGGCAGCCGCGGTCGCCGCGGGAATCGTTCCGGTGGCCGGAGCCAGCGACGGCGGCGGTTCCATCCGGATCCCGGCCGCGTGCTGCGGCCTCTTCGGGCTCAAACCGGGGCGTGGTCTGGTGCCCGCGGGGCCAGCGCGTGCGGAGAGCTTTCACGGGGCCGCTTCGGACGGCGTGCTCTCGCGCACGGTTCGGGACAGCGCTGCCGCGCTGGACGCGATCGTGGGGGCCGATCCGGCCGGTCCGTACTCGCCCGCCGTTCCCGGTCGTGATTTCACCACCGAGATCGCCTCCGAACCCTCTCGGCTACGTATCGGTTTCACCGCGCAGTCGGCCCTGGGACGGCCGCATCCCCACGCGACCGAGGCGTTGAGCGACGCCGCCCGGTTGTTGGAGTCGTTGGGGCACCAAGTGGAACCGGTGAGCTCGCCGGTGGATCTCGATTCGCTGGCCGTGGACTTCCTGCGTGCCTGGTCGGTGAAGCTGGCAGCCTCGATCGACGACGCGATGGCGGCCACCGGAGCATCGGAGGCCTCGTTCGAGCTGGACAGCCGACTGCTGGCCGCCGTGGGCCGTGCCATCAGTGGCCCCGAGTACAGTGCGCTGCTCGACCGGTGGCACGGCTACACGCGCAGGCTGGCCGAGTTCCACCGTGACTACGACCTGCTGTTGACTCCAGGGCTCGCCGGGCCACCGGTGCGCGTGGGTGAGCTCGCGACCGGCGAGCCGTTGCGCGCGGCGGGCAGAGCCGCGCTCGGGCTGGGACTGGGGCGAATGCTGCGCGCCAGCGGAATGGTGGATCGAGTGGCCCGGGAGAACCTGCGCCACGTGCCCTACACCCAGCTGGCCAACATCACCGGTAGGCCGGCCATGTCCGTCCCGCTGTACTGGGATCCCGACGGGCTGCCGCTCGGTGTGCAGTTCGTGGGGCCATTGGCGGGCGAGGGGATGCTGTTCCGGCTGGCTGCCCAGCTGGAACGTGCGCGCCCCTGGGCGCGGCGCGAACCGCCACTGTGACGGTGGGCCGCACGTGTCTCCGTTGTCGGTGCCGAGCGGGTCCGCCGGGTAATCTGGATCTTTTCCAGATTTCTCGGAGGTGGCCCGCCGCGCCGTTTCATCAGGTCACGACGTCGGGCCGCGAACGTGACCGCCGTTACTGTCACTAGACTCGGCAAAGTGGGCATTCCGCGCGCAGAACGCCTGGTCAACCTGGTGCTGTGTCTGCTGTCGACTCGCCAGTACCTCACCGCGGAGCGAATCAGAGGGATCGTTCCCGGTTATTCCGACTCCGCCAGTGACGAAGCGTTCTACCGAACATTCGAACGTGACAAGGCCGAACTCCGCGACCTGGGCATCCCGCTCGAGACCGGGCGCAACTCGGCTTTCGACGGTATCGACGGCTACCGGATAGCACGCCGTGACTACGAGATCGGCGACATCGCGCTGGAGTCCGACGAGGCCGCCGCCGTGGCGTTGGCGTCCCGACTCTGGGAGGCACCCGAATTCGGCACCGCCGCGCGCGGCGCGCTGCACAAACTGCGCGCCGCCGGTATCGACGTCGACGACGGCGCCGCCGGGCCCATCGAACCCAAGGTGCGGGCGGACGAACCGGCCTTCTCTCCGTTGCTGACCGCCGTACGCGAAGGGCGGCCGGTGACCTTCGACTACCGCAGGCCCGCCAGCAGTTCCGCGCAACCGCGGACCGTGGAACCGTGGGGGGTGGTGTCCTGGTGCGGCCGCTGGTACGTGGTCGGCCACGACAGGGACCGGCAGGCCGCGCGTTGCTTCCGACTCTCCCGCATCAGCGGGGAGGTGCGCGCCTTCGGCACGCGGGGACAGGTGAACTGTCCCGAGGACGTGAACCTGATGAGCCTGGTCACCGGATTCGAGTCGACGCCCCCACCGCGAACTCCGGTGCGCCTGTGGGTGGCGCGGGGACGTGCCCAGGGAGTGCGCCGGGACGCGGAAGTCCTCGCCGAACGCGAGCTGGACGGCGTCGCCGGTGAGGAGCTGCGTCTCGAACTGAGCTATCCCGAATCGGCGACGGGATGGCTCGCGGGCTACGGCCCCGATGTGGTGGTCCTGGAACCGGAAACGCTGCGAAAGTCCGTCCGCGAGGCACACCTGGCGACGTTGCGGACCCTTCGGGAGGGAGAGCGGTGAGCAGTACGAGTGAGCGGCTGCCTCGATTGCTCGCGATGATTCCGTACCTGGTCAACAGGCCGGGAATCGAGGTGGCCGAGGTCGCGGCCGATTTCGGGGTCAACGCGCAGCAGATTCGTCGGGACCTGGAACTGCTCTGGATGTGCGGTTTGCCGGGATACGGCCCCGGGGACCTGATCGATCTGTCGTTCAGCGGGGACACCGTCACGGTGGTCTACGACGCCGGGATGCGCAAACCGTTGCGCCTGACCGGGCAGGAGGCCACCTCGCTGCAGGTGGCGTTGCGCGCGCTGTCCGAGACACCGGGAATCGCCGACACCGACGCGGTGCGCAGGGCGTTGGCGAAGGTCGAGAACGCGGTGGGCGCCGCGCGGCGCCAGGGTGTCGTGGTCGGGTTGGCCGACGAGTCCCGGCCGGTGGCCACCGAGGTCGGCTCGACCGTTGAGGAAGGCACCAGACTGGGCAACGCACTGCGCATCAGGTACTACACCGCCTCCAGGGACGAGATCACCGAACGTACGGTCGACCCGATGCGGCTGGTGCTCGTGCAGGGGCACAGCTACCTGGAGGCCTGGTGCCGGCGCGCGGGTGGGGTAAGGCTGTTCCGGTTGGACCGGATGGACGACGCCGAGGTTCTCGACGAGCCCACGCGTCCCCCCGCCGAGGCTACCGGCACCGACCTCTCGGGAGGACCGTTCCGCCCCACGGAGCCGCAGCCGAGCGTCGAACTCGAACTGTGCCCCGAGGCCCGCTGGGTGGCCGAGTACTACGCCGTCGACGAGGTAACCGATCTGCCGGACGGATTCACCAGGGTGGTGCTGCGTTACTCCGACCGCGCGTGGTTGGTGCGGCTGGTGCTCGGACTGGGCGGGCGAGGAAGGATCCTCGCCCCCACGGAACTGGCGACCGAGGTTCGACAGCGCGCGGACGAGGCGTTGGAACGGTCTCTTCACTCGCCGGTCACCTGAGGGGGATACGGTGTCACCGTGCCGTACGCGTTGATGGTGGGACTTGTGCTGGTGGCCCTGATCGCCCTGATCCCCGTGGTGCTGACCACACTCCGCTCGGTTCGCCGTACGCGGGCCGCATACGCCCGGGTCTCCGGTGAGCTTTCCGACCGGATCGGGCTGCTGCGGGCACGCGGGGCCGGAATCGGAATCGCCCTGAAGCGTCATTGATCCGATCGAACCTGTCGAAACCGGCCACGTGCGGCGTAATATCCCCGTTGCAGCAGGCTCGAGAAGAGGTGTACAAGCATGAGTTTCCCCGGTGGTTGGGAGCTGGTCCTCATCGTCGGTGTGTTGGTGTTGCTCTTCGGAGCAGCCAAACTGCCGCAGCTGGCCAGGTCGCTCGGTCAGTCCGCACGGGTCTTCAAGGCCGAGACGCGTGGCATGAAGCAGGACGAGCAGGCCGCCTCCTCCCAGGGCGAGTCCGAACGGAGCGAGCCGCAACAGCTCACCACGGGTGAGCAGCACTCGACCGGGTTCACGGCGACCAGCGCGGAGCGGTTGAACGGCGAACGTCCGGCCGAGGACAAGCACCGTAACGACGCCACGAACTGACGCGGGGGCTGTGACGGTGGAAGGCAGTCGGCTTCGCCGCCTCAACCCGTTCGGGCGTGATCGCACCAAGTACAGTCGCCGCCGGAACCCCGACGGCACCATGACACTGGTCGATCACCTCTACGAACTGCGCTACCGGTTCGGGGTGGCCCTGCTGGCGGTGATCAGCGGCGGGATCTTCGGTTTCTGGTGGTTCTCCCACCAACTGTTCGGCCTGCCGAGTCTCGGTGACTTCGTGACCGGCCCGTACTGCTCGTTGCCCTCCGACATGCGGCTGAGTCCGAACGGCAAGTGCCAGCTCATGCAGACCCGTCCCTTCGAGGTCTTCATGATCCAGCTCAAGGTCGGCCTGTCGCTGGGTGCGGTGTTGCTGAGCCCGGTCTGGTTGTACCAGTTCTGGGCGTTCATCGCGCCCGGACTGCATGCCAGGGAACGCAAGTTCGCCAGGGTTTTCGTGGGCATCGGCAGTCTGCTTTTCGTGGCGGGTGCCGCGCTGGCCTACTTCGTAGCACCGAAGGGGCTCGCCTTCATGTCGGGTTTCGGCGGTGGTGCGTTCTTCACCGCGCTGACCGGCGGGGAGTACATCAACTTCGTGCTGCTGATGCTGTTGTTCTTCGGTATCAGTTTCGAACTGCCCCTGGTCATGGTGATGCTGAACCGGGCCGGGGTCGTGAGCTACGCCAAGCTGCGCAGCTGGTGGCGTGGCAGCGTGTTCGCGCTGTTCATCTTCGCCGCCATCGCCACTCCGGGGCAGGATCCGCTGTCCATGCTGGTGCTGGCCGCCGCGTTGTGTGCGCTGTACGGAGTCGCCCTGGTGATCTGTCGGGCCCACGACAACTCCAAGGCGCGCAAGGAGGCCTCGGCACAGCAGTTCGACCCCGATCAGCCGTCCGAGCTGGATACCAGTCCCTCCGAGGTCGACGTCGGTAGTCGGGCCGGATCCGGTGTCGAGGAGGACGACGCGACCTGACCGCTTCCCCGGGTGGCCTCGGTGTCAGCATGGTGGACACGTTCACGGCCGAGATATGAAAGTCTGGGAGAGTGGCTGACAGCCGTACCGAAACCACGGAGACGAGCACCGGGCCCGTTGGTCCCGCCGAGGCGTACGCCGCGCATCAGGCGCGCAGTGCGCATCCGAGACTACGGGCCTTCACGGTCGACCTGTCCTTCGAGTTGGATCCGTTCCAGCGGACCGCCTGCCAGGCACTCGAGGACGGGCACGGGGTGCTCGTCTGTGCTCCCACCGGCGCGGGCAAGACCGTTGTCGGCGAGTTCGCCGTCAACCTCGCCCTCGCCAGTGGGCGCAAATGCTTCTACACCACGCCGATCAAGGCGCTTTCCAATCAGAAGTACACCGACCTGTGCGAGCGTTACGGCACGGGTGCGGTCGGGCTGCTGACGGGCGACACCTCGATCAACGGCAACGCCCAGGTGGTCGTGATGACCACCGAGGTGCTGCGCAACATGCTCTACGCGGGTTCCAGCAGCCTGGACGCGCTCGGCTACGTCGTCATGGACGAGGTGCACTACCTCGCCGACCGCTTCCGGGGGGCGGTCTGGGAGGAAGTGATTCTGCACCTGCCGCAGCAGGTGCAGGTCGCCAGCCTCTCGGCCACGGTGAGCAACGCCGAGGAGTTCGGTGAGTGGCTGGTGGAGGTGCGCGGCGACACCACCGTGGTCGTCGACGAGCACCGGCCCGTGCCGCTGTGGCAGCACATGCTGGTGGGCAACCGCATGTTCGACCTGTTCGGTGGTGAGGACGAGAACCGCGAACTCAAGATCAATCCCAATCTGCTGCGGCACACCAGTGAACTGGGGCGTACCAGAGAGCCACCCGGCAAGGTGCGTCGTGGCCGGGACGGTAAGCGGCGCGTGCAGAACCGGGGCGGAAAATTCTTCCAGCCCTCGCGGGTGGACGTACTCAGCCAGCTCGACGAGGCCGAACTGCTGCCCGCCATCGTGTTCATCTTCAGCCGCGCGGGGTGCGACGCGGCTGTCGGTCAGTGCGTGCGTTCCGGCCTGCGGTTGACCACCGAGGAGGAACTGGACGAGATCCGCGCGGTGATCGACGAGTACACCAGCACCCTGCCGGAGAGCGACCTGGAGGTGCTCGGCTACTGGGAGTGGCGGGAGGCCCTCGAACGGGGCGTCGCCGCCCACCACGCGGGACTGCTTCCCGCGTTCAAGGAAACCGTCGAGGAGCTGTTCGTCCGCGGCCTGGTCAAGGCGGTGTTCGCCACCGAGACGTTGGCGCTGGGCATCAACATGCCAGCCCGCACCGTGGTGCTGGAACGGCTGGTGAAGTTCAACGGGGAGTCGCACGTCGATCTGACGCCCGGCGAGTACACCCAGCTCACCGGGCGTGCCGGGCGTCGGGGTATCGACGTGGACGGGCACGCCGTGGTGATCTGGCAGCCGGGTATGGATCCCAAGCAGGTGGCGGGTCTGGCCTCCACGCGTACCTATCCGCTGCGTTCCTCGTTCCGGCCCGGCTACAACATGGCCGTCAACCTGGTCGGACGCCTCGGGACCGACTCGGCCCGGGAACTGCTGGAGCAGTCGTTCGCCCAGTTCCAGGCGGACCGTTCCGTGGTGGGCCAGTCCAGGCGGGTGGAACGCAACACGGCCGCGCTCGACGGTTATGCCGAGGCCATGCACTGCGACCAGGGCGATTTCGCCGAGTACTTCGATCTGCGGCGTCGTATCTCCGACCGGGAGAAGGAACTCGCGAAGCAGAACAAGGCCGCCAAACGTGCCGAGGCGGCCAAGTCGCTCGAAAAGCTGCGCAAGGGCGACGTGATCACGATTCCGTCCGGAAAGCGCTCCGGGCTGGCCGTGGTGGTGGATCCGGGTCTGGACCCGATGGGCGAGGCACGGCCGCTGGTGGTGACGGAGGACCGTTGGGCCGGAAGGGTCTCGGTGGCCGACTTCACCAGTCCCGTCGAACCCCAGGACAGGATCAAGCTGCCCAAGTACGTCGACGTCCGTTCGCCCAAGTCGCGGCGCCAGCTCGCGAACACGCTACGGGAGAGCGGTGTCGCCCCGGTGGGCAAGCGCCGTGGCGGCAAGGGATCCCAGGCTGGGGACGACCGGGAACTGGCCAGTCTGCGTCGGGCGATGCGGTCGCATCCCTGCCACGGCTGCGATGAACGCGAGAACCACGCCAGGTGGGCGGAACGCCACGAGCGACTGCGTCGCGAGACCGAACAGATCAGGAACAAGGTGGCCGCCACGACGAACTCGTTGGTGCGTTCCTTCGACCGGATCACCGCGCTGCTCGGGGAGCGCCACTACCTGGATCCGCACAGTCCGGATGACCCGGTCACCGGCCACGGCAAGCGACTGGCGCGTCTCTACAGCGAGTCGGACCTGTTGCTCGCCGAGTGCCTGCGGGTGGGCAAGTGGCGCGCCCTGCAACCGGCACAGCTCGCCGCGGTGGTCTCGTCGCTGGTCTACGAGGCCAGAGGTGACGCGCCCATGGTTCCGGAGGTCCCGCCGGGGGCGGTGTCCGAAGCTCTTTCGGCGACCTGGGAACTCTGGGCGGAGCTGGAGGACGACGAGCGCAGGCACAAGCTGGACAGAACCCGGGAACCCGACGCGGGATTCGCCTGGCCGGTGTATCGCTGGGCTCGAGGGGACTCGCTGGAGAAGGTACTGACCGCTTCCGCTTCGGCGGGGCACGAACTCCCCGCGGGGGATTTCGTGCGCTGGTGCAGGCAGGTGATCGACCTGCTGGACCAGATCCGAGAGGTTCTCGGCCGGGAGGATCCGGTCGGTTCGGCCGCGAACAAGGCGATCAACGGGATTCGACGGGGCGTGGTGGCCGCGGGCTCCGTGTGACCTTCTGCGGGGGCGTACCCCGGGCGACCGTGTGCGCGGTGAACCGCGTTCTCCCGGAACGGGGCGAGCCGTTCCGGGAGAAACCCACCCCCGATCATTCTTCTTCGGTTGTGGTTGGATCGGCTTCCGACGTCGGCCGAGCCGATGCGAGCTGATTCCCGTCGAAAGGCGCACATGAGCAACCCCTACGGCTCGTCGCCGCACAGGCAGTCGAACGAACGGCATCGGTACGGCTCTCCGGCGGGCCGTTCGCCGGGTGGTTGGGACGGTGCCAGTGCTTTCGCGGGGCGGCGCCGACGTCGTGTGTGGCCCTGGCTGCTCGGCTCCGTGACGCTGTTATCGGCATTGGTGGTGGCCGTGCTGGGATTCGTCACCCCCGGCTGGTTCTACCGCACCGTGCTGGAGGCCGATTCGGTGCAGCAGGGGGTGCGCCAGATCGCGCGGGATTCCTACGGCGTGGACGGTATCGAGTCGGTCATCTGCCCGGAGGGGGAGCCGCTGCGCGCCGGGCACAGTTTCACTTGCGAAATGCGGGTCGGCGGGGTAAGCAAGAACGTGCGGATCGTGATCCGGGACGAGAAGGGGACCTACTCGGTCGGCAGACCCGACTGATTGTTCCCGTACCTCCTTGTTGGGTGGACGCGTGCTCCTCGCGCAAGCGAGTGGTGCTTCGTGAGCCTTCGCAAATCATTCGACCGAGTGGTGCATCGGCGGCATCATGAAGGCGTGATCGAACACGATGTCAGGCCGTTGGCGGAATCCGAGTATCGCGCCGCGCACGACCTCTTCCGAGGTGCCCTGCACATGCCCGCCGCGAGCGACGCCGCCTGGCGGCGGATGGCACCCCCGTACGAGGTCGGCCGGGTCTGGGGAGATCACCTCGACGGTGAGCTGGCGGGAACCGCGATATCGTTTCCCTCCTCGGTGGTAATGCCGGGTGGGGCCGAGTTGTCCGCAGCGGCCGTGACCGCCGTCGGTGTGCGAGCGGACCGGACTCGGAAGGGTGTGCTGACCCAGCTGATGCGCGCCCAGCTGCACGAGGCGTGGCAACTCGGTGAGCCCTTCGCGATGTTGCACGCCTCGGAGACGGCCATCTACGGGCGTTTCGGTTACGGGATCGCCACCAGGGCACGCACGGTTCACCTGGAGACGGCAGCCGCGAAGCTGCGTGACAGTGCTCCCGGAGGTGGAGAGGTGCGACTGGTCGAGCCCGAAACAGCCGGTCGACTGCTCCCCGAGATCCACCGGAACCTGCCCGCCTGGCCGGGTGCGATCGCTCGTCCGTGGGCCTGGTGGCAGACCCAGCTGCGGCGGGACGGTACGAGTGAGGAACACACCTCCACGGCCGTGCACCGCGACGCGGCGGGCAACGACGACGGGTTCGTTCGCTGGATGGCTCACAGCAACGACTACAGGTTCGGTGACGGCCGCACCACGCTGCGGGTGATGGACATGCGAGCGGCGAACTCGGCCGCTGCCTGTGAGCTGTGGCGGTTCCTGCTCGGCATCGATTTGGCCGACGAGGTGGTGGCGATCGAACGACCGCTCGACGAGCCGTTGGAGTGGTGGTTGACCGACAGCAGACAGTGTCGGGTACGGGACGTCTACGACGATCTGTGGGTTCGTCCGGTGGACGTGGACGCCGCCCTGCGGGCGCGTGACTACGCCGGTGCCGGTGCCGTGGTGCTCGAGGTGCACGACGCCACGTTGCCGCACAACGAGGGCCGGTATCTGGTCGGCCCCGAAGGGGTCGAACGCGGTGCACACGAGCCGCAGCTGAGCCTCGACGTCGCCCAGCTGGCGCCGCTGTTGTTCGGCGAGGTCGAGCCGTCCACCCTCGCGGACGCGAACCTGCTCACCGTGCACGATCCCGCCGCGCTGCCGGTGGCCGACGCGTTGTTCGCCACTCGGGGCCGCGCCTGGTGCGGCACGCATTTCTGATCGAGGTTTCGGGGCGGGTTGTCGGGTTACCCGCTCGACGGGACCTCCCGTCGCCTCTCATTACGGGAGGCCGCGACAGCGGGCAGCGACCTTCCGAGGGAAGGGTGTCGGTCAGCAGTGGTGGTTCCCGGATCCCGCCGGTCAGGACTCACGCCGACAACGCGTCGAGCAACCGGTCCACTGTGCTGCCGAGCCCCCACTCCTGCTGTAGCTCTCGGACCCGCTCGGTGTCGACGGCGGTGGCGAGTCCCGCGTTGGAGACCCTCGTCTCGGAGAGCCTTTCCTCGCGGGGCAGCACGTCGGAGGGCAGGCTGTGGGTCACCGGGGCGTCGGGCACCGTGTTGACCACCGTCGGCGCGGCGTCGAGGTAAGCCGCGGCCTCCGAGAGCTGCTCCCGGTTGCGTTTCGTCAGTCCCTGTTCCCCCGCTTCGGCCGCCGCGCGCAGTTCGCTCAGCGAGCCGAACCGCGTGATGAGTTTGGCCGCCGTCTTCTCCCCGATCCCGGCCACCCCGGGCAGTCCGTCCGACGGATCTCCGCGCAGCATCGCCATCTCGGCGTAGGCTCTGCCCGCGTTCTCGGTGGGCAGTTCGTACCGCTCTGCCAGTTCGGCCGGGCCGTAGTCCTGCGCCTTGGCCAGTCCGCCCCCGATGTAGACGACCCGGCAGGTGGTGGGAGACTCCCGCACGAGTTGGAACAGATCGCGGTCGCCCGTGATGACCTCGATCGGATCGGTGTGCTCCCGTGCCACCAGGGTCGCGATGACGTCATCGGCCTCGTAGCCCTCGGCCTCGGCGGTGTCGATGCCCAACGCGGCAAGCAGGTCGAGGATCACCGGAATCTGCGGTTCCAGCGTGTCGGGAACCGCTTCTTCCGCCGTGTCCGTACCCGTTGGCCCGTCCGCCGTTGTTCCGGACTTCGGAGCGGGTTCGGCCACCCGGTGTGCCTTGTAGGAGGAGAGCGCACGCACCCGGAACTCGGGACGCCAGTCGTTGTCCAGACACGCCACCACCCGGCGCGGCGCGCGTTCGGTGAGCAGTTTCGCGAGCATGTCGCAGAATCCACGGACCGCGTTCACCGGAGTTCCGTCCGGAGAGGTCAGTGACTCCGGCAGCGCGTAGTAGGAGCGGAACCAGATTCCGGCCGAGTCGAGCAGCATCACCGATGACTTCACGGGGTCCAGCTTGGCACGCTTCCGGCGCGGCACGCCGTCCGGTACGTGGCCAAACGGCTCGCGTGCTCCGGGGGCACCGAGCTCGGCCCCGGGGGAAGGCGGCGTGTGCCGTTTTCCACGCCGTGGCGGTCGCGTCCGGTTCGGAGCCGCACACGTGTGCCGTGCTCCGTGACATCCTTCGCGGGTGGATGATGAGAAATCTTCGAACAACGGTTTTCCGTGGCAGCCGAGGAAAGTGCTCGCCGGAACCGCGGTCGCCCTGCTCGTCGTGCCTACCGTCTTCTTCGTCCTGGGTATGGCCAGTTCGGGGAATTCCGGCTGGAACGCCGTCACGGGGGAGACGTTGCGGGGGACACTCCGAATCACTCGTGCTTCCGGGCTGATGGTGTTGTTTCCGGGGCTGCCGCTCGCCCTGCTGACGGAACGGCTCTGCGCGCGAGCCCGACTTCCGCTGACGCTGTTGGCATTCGCGTTCGCGGGTGTGGTGGCGGGACTCATCGCTTCGCTGGTGCTCACCAGCGGTGGTTTCTTCTTCGTCATCGTTCCCTTCGCCGTGCTGAGCGCGGTACTCGGAAGGGCGTTCGCCACTCCGGTGGCGCGCAGGCCCGTGCTGTGCTGGGGGCTCGTGCTGCTCGCCGCGGCGGTACTCGCCGGTGCCCTGCTCACAAGGCTGTTCTGAGCGGATTTCGCTCCACCGGCAGGAGCATGTCCTCGGTACACCTCGGATGCAGTCAAACCAACAAGGGAACTTGGCAGAGTTTTCTTGGTGGCTTACCGTGTGCCGGGTGACCGAGGACCACAGCTACGAGCTCGACGCGGCCGGGCTGCGAGCACTGGCTCACCCGTTGCGCATCCGGATCCTCGGCGAGCTGCGTGCGGCTGGTCCCGCGACGGCCACCCAGCTCGCCGAGCGTTTCGAGCAGCGTTCGGGAACCACCAGTTGGCACCTGCGGCAACTCGCCGAACACGGCTTCGTCGAACAGGACACCGAACGAGGTAACCGCAGGGAACGCTGGTGGCGGGCCACCCACGCCGAAACCGCGTTGCACCCCGAGAAGTTCAACGCCGATGTCGAACTCGGCCCCGCGCTGAGCACCCTGCTGCACGAGATAGCCGCCAACCACCACCGCGAACTCACCGGATTCCTGGCGAGACTGTCCGAATGGTCCGGGGAGTGGCTCGAGGCCTCGGAACTGTCGGACTGGCAACTCTCCCTCTCGCGAGAGGAACTGGCCGAGTTCACCGCCGAAGCCGGCAGGCTCGTCGAACGTTACCGTCGCGCTCCCGAAGCGGGTGACGAACCGGTTCTGGTGCAGCTGCGCGCCTTCCCGCGAGGGGAGCGGGGGTGATGAACCGCTCACGGTTACTGGTGCTGTGGTTGTCCACCGGCACCGTCAGCGCCGCCAGCGCGGCCGGATTCGTGGCGATCCCGTGGTTCGTGCTCATGACCACGGGAAGCGCCGCGAACGTGGGTATGGTCACCGCGGCCGAGCTTGTGGGAATGCTGCTGGCCACCGCGCTCAGCGGCCCGCTGATCGACCGGGCAGGGCCTGCCAGGACCGCGCCGCTGGCCGATCTGGCCGCCGCGCTGTGCGTCGGCGCGATTCCGCTGGCCGAAGCCACCACCGGTCTCACGCTCTGGTCGTTGCTGCTGTTGGCAGGCGCGTTCGGAGCGTGTCGCGAACCCGGCCAGACCGCTCGCCGGGTCGCCGTCCCGGACCTGGTCACCAACGCCGGGGTGGCCATGGAACGCGGTGCGGGAGGGATGGACGCCGCCCTGCGGGCGGGGCACCTGTCAGGGGCGCCGCTGGCGGGCGGAGCGCTCGCGCTGTTCGACCCGCCGGGGGTGTTGTGGATCGCCACCGGTGTGATGGGGCTGTCGGCGCTGCTGGTCGCCTACGCCTCGCGCGGGGCGACCACATCGGACACCGAGGGGACGGACACCCCCGAGGGGTTCACGCGCCGATTCGCCGCCGGGATCGACTATCTCCGTCGCGATCGGCTGATCAGCTGGATCATGGTCCTGCTGTTGCTGACGAACACCCTCGACCTGGCGTTGACGGGAGTGCTGCTCCCGACCTACTCGGCACGGATATTGCACGACTCGCTGGCGCTCGGGGTGCTGGTCGGCGCGTTGGGCGGTGCCGCGCTCGCGGGGAACCTGCTGTTCACCTGGCTCGGCGCGCGGGTGCGACGTCGGAGGATGCTGTTCACGTTCGCGTTCGCGCTGGGGCCGATCCCGCCGCACCTCGCGATGGCGGCGGGATCCGGATTCGCGGTGTTGTTCGGCGTGGTCGTCGCGTGCGGGCTGGTCGCCGGAATGATCAACCCGATCCTGGCCGCCGTGGCCTACGAACGTATACCGGCCGAACTGCGCGGACGCGTGCTGAGCCTGACGACCCTCGTGGCGCAGGGCGGTACCCCGCTCGGCGTGTTGTTCGGTGGTCTGGCGGTGGAGGGGATCGGGCTGCGTACCACGTTGACCTGCACTGCCCTGCTCTATCTGATCGCGTTGGCGATACCGGTCCTCGGTGGTGGCTGGCGGGAGATGAACCGTCCTCGAACTCGGTCAACGGCCGAGGACGTGCCAGTGGGAAGTACATCGCACGGCGGGCAGGAGTTGGCCCACTCGTCATCTCCGGGTTGTGGTCGGCAGGCCGAGAACCCGGGATGGTGATCGTGTCGGTTCCGGAGCGTTTTCTCCCTCCCGTTGTGCGCTCCGGAACCGTCACGTTGCTTTTCCCGTCCGAGCCGAGGGCGCCCTGTGGTACGGGGAGTCGTCGGCAGTTTCCGCGTCGGTACGGTTTTGTCGGCCTCCCGGCCGGCTGATCTCGTCGTAGTCGGGGCACTTAGAGTTGGGCCATGTCCACCGTTGCAACGAAGCAGGACCCCACAGTGCTCTCGGCGCGGCTACAGCACGCGGCCGAGAAGGCTGCAGACGCGGACATCGACGCGCTGCTGATCTCGCCCGGATCCGACCTCGGCTACCTCATCGGGGTGGACGGCGAGTCCTTCGAACGTCTCAGCTGCCTGGTGTTGCCCGCGGCGGGCGGCACGGCTTCGCCCGTGCTGGTCGTTCCCAAACTCGAGGAACTCGGTTACTCCGAGGTGCCCGCGCGGGAACTCGGGCTGGAGATCGTCACCTGGGTGGACGGGCAGGACCCGCACGGCATGGTCGCGGATCTGCTGTGCCGTGACGGTGCCGCACCCTCCCGGGTGGGGGTGGCGGACGTGATGCCCGCTCTGCACACCCTGCCGCTGCGCACCGCCCTGCCGGAGACCGAGCAGGTGCTGGCCAACCCGGTGCTGCGCGCTCTGCGGATGCGCAAGGACCCCGCCGAGATCAGTGCCCTGCGTGAGGCAGGGGCCGCCATCGACCGGGTACACGCCCGGATGGGCGAGTTCCTGCGAGTCGGTCGCACCGAGACCGAGGTGGGCGCCGACATCAGCAGGGCGATTATCGAGGAGGGGCATGCCGAGGCCGAGTTCGTGATCGTCGGTTCCGGCCCGAACGGGGCCAGCCCGCACCACGCGCTTTCCGACCGGGTGATCCGAGAGGGCGACGTGGTCGTGGTGGACATCGGCGGCCCCATGCCCAGTGGTTACAACTCGGACTGCACCCGTACCTACTCGTTGGGCGAGCCGCGCGACTCCGACGTGCGTGCCACCTACGAGGTGCTGCACGCCGCCCAACGGGCCGCGGTGGAGACGGTCCGCCCCGGAGGTACGCCCGCCGAGGTCGATGCCGCCGCCAGGGAACCGATCGCCGCGGCAGGCTTCGGTGACTACTTCGTGCACCGCACGGGGCACGGTATCGGTCTGGACGTGCACGAGGAGCCCTACATCATGGGGGGCAACGAGATCGCGCTCGAACCGGGAATGGCGTTCAGCATCGAGCCGGGGATCTACCAACAGGGACACTGGGGTGCCAGGATCGAGGACATCGTCGTGGTCACCGAGCATGGCGTCGAGAGTGTGAACAACCAGCCGCACGAGTTGGTGGTGCTGCCGACGTGACAGACCGGAATGCCGCGCAGAGTTCCGAGCTCGAGGCGACCGATCGGGCCATTCTCCGTGAACTGCTTCGGGACGGGCGGTGCAGTTTCACCGACCTCGGCGAACGGGTCGGGCTCAGTGTCTCGGCGGTGCACCAACGGGTCCGGAGGCTGGAACAACGCGGAGCGCTGCGCGGCTACACGGCCAGGGTGGACGGAGAGCAGATCGGGCTGCCGCTGACGGCGTTCATCTCGCTCACCCCGATCGACCCGGCGGCTCCGGACGACTATCCACAGCGGTTGGAGCATCTGCCGGAGATCGAGTCCTGCTTCTCGGTGGCCGGTGACGAGTCCTACATCCTGCAGGTGCGGGTGGCCTCTCCACTGGCGCTGGAGGATCTGCTGCGGCAGGTCCGCGAGTCGGCGAAGGTTTCCACCCGGACCACCGTGGTGCTGTCCACCCCGTTCGAGAACCGCGCCCCGGAACTTTAGGGGGTTTCGCGTCCCGGTCTGCCGGGATGGACGCTTGGCGGAACCTCCGGCACGGCTCTCGCTGCGGGTGCCCCGACATCGGGTAGTTACTACACAACGTCGGGGCCGTCCTCGCGAGAGCCGCACCGGAGAACCCGCGGCGGTGCCGACTGCGTGAGTGCTCGGGGTTCGGCTCGCTGGAGTGGTAGGAGCTCGGCGTGTGAGAGTGCTCGGGGTTCGGTCTGCGGGCGTAGGGACTCGGGACTGAGGGGGATGTCGAAGCGGGAACGGGCTACACGTTCGGGTGAGTAAAAGCGGGACACGCCGGGGTTCGGCGTGTCGGTGTGGGAAGGCGTGGTGCGTGGGAGGAAGATCGCCGGAAAATCCACTACCGTAATCGAGTGGCACGCAATACGATCTACGATCAGTTCGCGGAAGCCTACGCCCTGCACTCCGAACACAGCCCGGCCAACGCCTACTACGAGCGTCCTGCCGTCCTGGACCTCGCCGGTGACGTCGCGGGCAAGCGGGTGCTCGAACTCGGATGTGCCGCCGGTGTGCTCTCCGAGCAGCTCGTCGAGCGTGGTGCCGCGGTGTTCGGAGTGGACCGCGAGCCCAGGATGGTCGAACTCGCCCGGCGCAGACTCGACGGTCGTGCCGAGTTCGACGTGGCGGAGCTGTCCGAACCACTCGATCTCGTGGCCGACTCCAGCGCCGATCTGGTGGTGGCCTCGCTGGTGCTGCACTATCTGGCGGACTGGGAACCGTTGCTGACCGAACTCAACAGGTGCCTGGTGGCAGGCGGCGAACTGGTGTTCTCGGTACACCATCCCGCCGCCGACTGGCAGTGGTTCGGGCGTCCGGACTACCTGCGCACCGAGCTGGTCACCGAGACGTGGCCGGTAGGCGGGCAGGATGTTTCGGTGTCCTTCTACCGCAGACCCCTCTCGGCGGTGTTCGACCAACTGCACCGCTCCGGCTTCGTGGTCGACACCATCGGTGAACCGCGTCCGCTGCCCGAGCTCAACGAGCTCTCCCCCGACGCGTACGTGGAACTGAGCAGCAAGCCCGTGTTCCTGTTCGTCAAGGCCTTCACCGTGGGCTGAGGGTCGCGGAGTTCTCCCGCTGGGCGGGTTCGGCGCTGTTTCCGTCGAGTGGAGCCACGCGCAGGGATCCGTCACCGGTGGTGACGCACCCGGCCTGTTGCCTGCCGGACGGCAGGAAGTCCTCCAGACAGCCCGCTATGCGCTCGTATCCGGCCGCGTTGGGGTGGAACGACTCCTGCATCGCGTGCGGGGCGCGTTCGTCGTGTTCCAGATCCTGCCAGTCCACGGCGAGGCGGCGGAACCATTCCGTATCGGCCGACTCGTTCGGGGCGGTACACGCCTCGTGTCCGTACCCGGCGCGCGCGAGGTCGAGGAACCGCACGTCCTGTTGTTCAGCCACTTCGCGCAGTCCCTCCGACAGTTGCGGGACGGCGGTGTCGCGGACCCAACGCACGTCGACGGTGCGTAACGGACAGCCGGACAGCCCCCGCAGGTCGGGGCGAATACCCGGCGCGACCGGGGAAGCATAGGACTGCAGCACCAGCGAGTAGCTGTCCCGCGAGTAACCGGCACGGCGCATGACGTTTTTGATGTCGGCCAGCGCGTCGGCGACCTTGGGTTGCATCTCCGCCACGCGGTCGGGCCACTCGTCCCGCAGCCGCTGCGAGCAGCCCCCCGAATTCTTGGTGAACCACGCGCGGACACAGGAGTTCAGCACACCCACGAAATTGGGGGCGTTGTTCGCGCCGACAGCCACCACGATGTCGGTGACGCGGTAGCGCTCGGCGATCCGGGCGAGTTCGCCCGCCTGCGAGGGTCGGTCTTCGTTCGAGGCGGGGTCGAGCCCGACCGTACCCGCCTTCGCGCCGGAACAGGCCAGATTGAAGCGTTTCACGTCGGCGGGCAGTCGCAGTTGGTGCACCATGGCTTCGGAGGAGCGGTGACACCAGTTGCCGTCGCGCCCGTCGGTGCCGGGGGCGTAGTCGCCCGCACCCTCGCCGGAGATCGTGCTGTCGCCCATGGTGACCACCGCCCTGGGCAGTTCCGGTGCCGGTGGTTGGGGCACCCGTACCGGTCTGTCGCCGACGAGCAGTACCAGTGCGAACACGCTTACGATCAGGAACAGGGTGATCAGTTTGGCTGTGCGTGTTCGCATCACCCAGAAGTCTATGGCCTCGTGGGTGGTGGGTGGCACGGTGCCCGACCCGAGTTCGGGTAACGTTTCGGACACCACCGTCTCGACACGTCACCGGTCGGTTCCGGAGGTGGGTCGACGGGGGATGAACCGAGCTCCGGGAGTAATTCGGTTTGCTCGCGCGTTGTTGTCTGCGGAAGGTTCTGTTAGCGGAGGTGCCAGCGCGACGTGCCGATACTGATCCTGCTGCTCGTCGGGTTCGCCGTCGAGGTCAGCGTACTTGTTCTTGTCGGTCAGCTCATCGGGGTTTTTCCCACTATCGGGTTACTGCTCGCCGGTGCGCTGATCGGATCCTGGCTGCTGCGCCGCGAGGGGCGCAGGACACTGCGCGAGTTCTCCGAAGCAGCGCGATCGCGTCGACCGCCCGAGCGGGAGATCTCGGACGGCGTGCTCGTGAGTGGCAGCGGATTCCTGATCATGATCCCCGGTCTGATCAGTGATCTGTTCGGTCTGCTGTTGCTGTTGCCTCCGGTCCGGTCGGTACTACGAACCCGGATGCGGCGCAGCGCCGAACGCAGGCAGCGGTTGATGCGGGAGCGCATGGCCGGTTTCGGTCCTGCCGGTTTCGGCACCGCGGCATTCGGCCCGGAGGCGTTCACCGCCCCGGGCTTCGGAACCGGTCGTGGGCAGTCGACCGGGGGCGGTGACGAGGACGTGATCGACGGCGAGGTCCTATCCGTGTCGGAGGACGACGATCACGAGCGGTACGATCACGGTTCCAACCCGCTCCGCGGGGGTGGAACGGACGAGGAAGAAGGGCAGGACCGGCGACAGTCCTGAGTGGGTCGGCTGTGGTCGGGCAAGTACAAGCAGCGGGTTAAGCTACTCGGGGGCGACCGCGACCGACGGCGACGAACCGTGCCGGTAGTGCCGCACAGCGGTACGACCGAAGACGCGGCTCGGAACAGGCCGAGTGACGGTCGGGCGGTTCGCGCAGGTTGCACACGCGAGGGTGAACTACAGGGGCCAGGTCCGATACATGTCCGACACCACGCTCTTGCTCGGCGGGCGAATCCATTCGCCGGGCACTCCGGATGCCACCGCGATGGCCGTCAAGGACGGCACCATCGCCTGGGTCGGCACCGACACGGTTGGCCGTGCGTTGCATCCGGATGCCGACATCGTCGAGCTGGACGGCGCATTCGTGGCGCCCGCCTTCGTGGATTCGCACGTGCACGCGACCTCGAGCGGTCTGCTGCTCAACGGACTCGACCTCACCGGGTGCGCCTCGCTGACCGAGTTCCTGCACGCGCTGCGCGACTACGTCGCCGAACACCCCGGCAGGCTCGTCTGGGGGCACGGCTGGGACGAGAGCTGGTGGCCCGAACAGCGTCCTCCCACCAGGGCAGAGGTGGACGAGGCCGCCCGCGGGGCGCCGGTCTACTTGTCCCGCATCGACGTGCACTCGGCACTCGTCTCCAGCGCGTTGCTCGACCGCGCGCCGCTGGCGAAGGGGGCCGAGGGGTGGGACGAGCAGGGGCCACTCACCCGTGTCGCGCACCACCACGCCCGCAGCGCCGCTCGGGAATCACTCAGCCCGCTGCAGCGCAGGGAGGCCCAGGCCGCTTTCCTGCGCCACGCGGCGTCGCAGGGCATAGCCAGCGTGCACGAATGCGCGGGACCGGACATCTCGGGTGCCGACGATCTCGCGGATCTGATGATGCTCTCCGGGCAGGGCGGAGTTCCCGACGTCGTCGGCTACTGGGGGGAACTGGGGGCGCTGGAGACCGGGCGCGAACTCGGCGCCAAAGGGCTCGGCGGTGATCTGTTCGTGGACGGTGCGTTGGGATCGCGCACCGCGGCGCTGCGGGAGCCCTACACCGACTCGCCCACCACTTCGGGGGTGCTCTACCTCGATGCCGATGCCATCGCCGAGCACCTCGTGGACTGCACCCGCAACGGCGTGCAGGCAGGCTTCCACGTGATCGGTGACGCCGGGGTCGCCGAGGTGGGTGAGGGGTTCCGACGCGCCGCTCAGGTGGTGGGCACACCCGCGCTGGCGAGCAGCAGGCACCGGCTGGAACATCTCGAGATGATCGACGGTGAGCTGGCCGGTGAGCTGGCGGGCTACGGGGTGGTGGCTTCGGTGCAGCCCCGCTTCGATTCCTCCTGGGGTGGGACCTCACGGATGTACGCCAGCAGGCTCGGCCCCCGGCGGGGTGCGAGGTTGAATCCGTTCTCCGAACTGGCCTCCAGTGGCCTGGTGCTCGCGTTCGGCTCCGACGCTCCGGTCACTCCGCTCGGCCCCTGGGAGGCGATCCGAGCCGCCGTGCACCACCGGACCGAGGGCTTCGGCATCTCCCCGCGGGCCGCGTTCAACGCGCACACCAGGGGTGGTTGGCGAGCCGCTGGGGTTGACGACGGGGTGACCGGAACCCTCGTTCCGGGGGCAACGGCCACCTACGCGGTGTGGAACGTCGACGAGTTCGTCTCGCCGGTGCAGGACTCGCGCGTACGCCGCTGGTCGACCGATTCCCGTTCCGGTGTTCCCGATCTGCCGGACGTCTCCCCCGAGGTGAGACTGCCACGTTGTCTGCGCACCGTGCTGCGCGGTGAAACCATTCATCAGCGTGATCCCGGGGACGAGGACCAGTGATCGGGCAGGAGCGCCCACCGAGCGGGGCCGGACCCGCTGAGCCCGCGGTCCCGTTGCCGTGAGCGCCGCCACCACCATGCGTGTTCGGGGGCGTGCATCGGCGGAGTAGATTCGCCTCGTGTGCCGCCGGTGGTGGTGGCCGAATTGCTCGTTGGCGGCGAAGGTTGATCGGTTGGTTGTCCCCAGGGTGAGTTCGGGAGGCGAACAGCGCTCCGGCCGCCGTGCCGGAACTCGTTCGAAACGTGCTCGCTTCTCGATCCCGGCGCGGCTGGTGACGGTAGTGCTCGCCGGGCTCCTGCTGTACTGGTCGTGCCCACCGCGTGAACTGTGGTGGCTCTCCCCGGTCGCGGTGGCCGGTTTCGTGCTCGCCGTGCGCGGGCGACGCGCCCGAGCCGGCTTCTGGTACGGGCTGCTGTTCGGGCTGGCCTACACCCTCCCGCTGCTCGGCTGGCTGCTGGATTTCCTCGGAGCGCAGTTCGGTCCGTGGCCGTGGCTCGGCGTGTGCCTAGTCCAAGCGCTGTTCTTCGGCCTCGCCGGAGCGGGTGCGGCTCGGGTCACCCGGTTGCCCGCGGCCCCCGTCTGGCAGGCGGCCGTCTTCCTCACGGCCGAGGTGCTGCGGTCCGCGCTGCCCTTCGGCGGCTTCCCGTGGGGGCGGTTGGCGTTCACCCAGACCGATGGTGTGCTGCTGCCGCTCGCCTCGATCGGGGGCACCGCGCTGGTGGGCTTCGCCGTGGCACTGATCGGCGCGGGGCTGGCCGAGGCGGTGAGCCGTTCGCCGTGGCCAGGGGATGGTGTCGAGCGTGGTAGCAGGGGGAGCCGTGGCGTGGTTCGACTGTTCGCCCTGCCGGTCTGCGCGGTACTGGCGCCCCTCATGGCGGGGCTCGCGGTGCTTCCCACCGTCGGCGCGGGAGCTCGGTCCGGAACCGCGACGGTAGCCGTGGTGCAGGGAAACGCGCCCAACGTCGGTTTGGATCTGTTGTATCGGGACGAGCAGTTGCAGGCGAACCACATCCGGGCCGCTCGCCGGTTGGCCGCGGACGTGGCCGCCGGCCGGGTTCGACGCCCCGACTTCGTGCTGCTGCCCGAGCAGGTCGGCTCCTGGGGGCCACAACGGCGGGATCCGGCGTTGCGACGTATCGCCGAGCGGATCGACGCTCCGATCATCGCCGGTGGTCTCGCTTACGGTCCGGACGGGGAACTGAGCAATCGCATCGTGCGTTGGGGGCCGGAGAGCGGGGCCACCGGGGAGTACGTCAAGCAGCACCTGGTGCCGTTCGCCGAGAAGATCCCGCTGCGCTCGGTGGCCGGTGCGGTCAGTCCCTTCGTGCAGCGGTTCCAGCAGGACATGACCGCGGGTGACGAACCGGGTGTGCTGGCTGCCGGACCGGCCCGGCTGGGAGTGGGGATCTGTTACGACGTCGCCTACGACGACGTGTTCCGGGAAGCGGCGCGTGCCGGGGCCGATCTGTTCGCGTTGCCCACCAACAACGCGTGGTACGGCCGTTCGGAGATGAGCTATCAGCAGCTGGCCATGGCCCGACTGCGCGCCGTCGAACACGATCGAGCGACGCTCGTGGCGGCCACCTCCGGGGTCAGCGCCGTGGTGCGGCCGGACGGAAGTGTGCGGCGTAGCACGGAGCAGTTCACCGCCGAGACGCTCGTGGCCGACGTGCCGCTGCGCTCGTCGAACACCTTGGCCACCTTCCTGGGCCGCTACGTCACGTGGTTGGTGACCGCTCTCGGTGCGGGCGCGGTGCTGTGGACCTCGTTGCGGCGTTACCGCGACCGTGTGCCGAGGCGGGGCCGGTGATGCGACCTACCGTTGGGGGCCGTTCGACCGTTCCGGCCGGAGAACGTGCCGCCGGGCTGCCTGGGTCGGATGTCGACGGCAGTGAGTATGCGAGGGGAAAGCGATGACGAATCCGAGGCAGTCGGCGAACTCCACCGCGTCCTCGGTGCTCGTGGTGATTCCGACTTTCAACGAACGGGAGAATCTGCGAACCATCGTGCGACGGTTGACCACGGCCGTTCCCACCACGCACGTCCTGATCGTCGACGACAACAGCCCGGACGGGACCGGTGCGCTCGCCGACGAGATCGCCGCGGCCGACGAGCGGATCCACGTGCTGCACCGCGCCGCCAAGGCCGGGCTCGGTGCCGCTTACGTCGCGGGCTTCGACTGGGCGCTCCGGCGCGGTTACGAGGCGATCGTGGAGATGGACGCAGACGGCTCGCACGCCCCGGAGCAGCTGAGCACCATGCTCGAAGTGCTGCCCCGTGCGGGGATGGTGCTGGGGTCGCGATACGTCCCGGGCGGAACCGTGCTGAACTGGCCCTGGTACCGATCCCTGCTCTCGCGGGGCGGCAACGTCTACTCGAAGTGGGCACTCGGGGTGGCGATCAACGATCTCACCGGTGGTTTCCGGGTTTACCGGGGCGAGGTGCTGCGCGAGCTGGATCTGCACACCGTGGCTTCGCAGGGTTACTGCTTCCAGGTGGATCTGGCGATGCGCGTCGTGGAGACGGGCAGCACCGTGGTGGAGGTACCCATTACCTTCGCGGAGCGGGAGAGCGGCGAGTCGAAGATGAACGGCTCGATCGTGCGAGAGGCGCTGCTCCGGGTGACCAAGTGGGGACTGCGCCGCAGAGGGCGTCGGCTGCTTGCCTCGGTGAGCCGCGGAAAACCATCGCCGCGGCGCGATCGGTGAGACCGCACGCGGGGACTCGGGGCGAGCGGTCGGGGAGAGGCCCTGGGGCGAAACCGAACGGGCGCCCGTTCACCCGGTGGAACGGACGCCCGTGTGCGGTCGCACGGTCAGCTCGTGCTCTCGGTGGGCCGGTTACGGCGTGCGCGCAACTCCTCCAGCCGCTCGTTGAGCAGTTCCTCGAGCTCGGGAACGCTGCGGCGCTCCAGCAGCATGTCCCAGTGGGTGCGCGGCGGCTTGGCCTTCTTCTGCTCCGGCTGGCTGCCGTCGATGATCTTCGACTCGGTGCCGTGCAGGCGACATTCCCAGGTCGACGGGATCTCGGCGTCGTCGGAGAAAGGCACCTCGAACTCGTGGTCCTTGGAGCAGGCGTAGCGCACCGTCCGGCGCGGTGCGAGGTCGTGGTTACGGTCCGTCTCGTAGCTAACCGCTCCGAGCCGGCTGCCACGCAGAACGCGGTCGGCCATGACGGTTCCTTTCGCTTCGGGGCCCGGGGTTCCGGGCGGCTGTGCTCACCGAGTGCAACGACTTGGGCCTCGTCGTCTGTTCCCGGTATGAGGTTCCTGGTTGCCGTCGGTGACGACATTCACTCGTCAACTAGGTCGACTACCCGTGAGATGCACGGTTGCGGCGTTCGTGACGCGTTTTCCCTCTCGTAACCCACAGGTGCGTCTGAACGGGTGATAGTGCCAGAACACCCGTTACTCGGACCAAATACCAACCCGGATGTGTTGCGGAATGCGACCGATCTCACTTCCTCTTTCGTGTTGTTGAGCAAGCATATGGTTACTCTTAGTGATTAATGCTGCCCTCGATCCGATAGTGACGCAAGGTACTGGAATATGCCAACACGCGGATGAGCGGGGGGACAGTGTCACCGATTCGGAGCAGTGTTTCCCGCAGCGACGTGCCGTCCGCCCGCACGAATACCTTTCCGGGGAAGCCGACGGCCCGTGCCGGGCGGCCGAGCCACTCGAGCCTCGCGAGGGCCACCGGGACTTCCGAACTCCCTCGCCTGGTGGACTCTTTCAGAGCACCCGAGGCGCGGGGTTGCCGGCCTGTTGGATCGCTTTTCGGACCGGCACCATCGACACCAGCAGCAGGCCGAGAACGAAGAAACCGAGCAACGACAGGATCGCCAGTCGGAAGGAGCCGGTCGCTTGCCCCACCGCGGCGAACAGCAGCGGTCCCACCCACGAAGTGGAGCGCTCACCGATCTGGTAGAGCGAGAAGTACTCGGCCTCGCTACCCGTCGGGATCATCTGGCTGAACAACGAACGCGACAACGCGTTCGTCCCGCCGAGCACCAGGCCGATCCCGGCGGCCACCCCGTAGAACTGCAAGGGTTCCCCCTGCTGGGTGAAAAACGCTCCGAGCAACACCGCGATCCAAACCACCAGGCTGAGCATGATCGTGCGTTTGGCTCCCAGCCCGCGAGCCACCCAGCCGTGCAACATCCCACCGAGAAACGCTATGAACTGCACGATCAGGATCGTCGTGATCAGAACCTGTCGGTCGAGACCGAGTTCCAGCTCGCCGTACTGTGCCGACACCTTGAACACCGTGCTGATGCCGTCGGTGAAGACCATGTACGCCCCGAGAAAGGCCAGGGTCAACGGCAGCCGCCTTGCCTGCCGCAGCGTGGTGGCCAGTTGCCGGAAACCGGCACGCAGCACCGGCCCCTCGGAACTCGCGCCCGGACGTCGCCCCGGCAGCCTCCGCAGCGGCAGCACGGTGAACACGGCCCACCACACCCCGGCTGAGACGAAAACCAGTCTTACCGCCGTGTCCTCACCGATCCCGAGCGCGTCGTGTCCGACGTAGAGCACCAGGTGCAGCGCGAGAGCCACCCCGCCACCCAGGTAGCCGAACGCCCAGCCGCGCGCCGACAGGCCGTCGCGTTCGTCAGCGCGCGCGATTTCCGGCAGTAGTGAGTAGTAGACCACCACGGCCGCGCCGAAACACAGGTTCGCCAGCAGGAAGAGCGCGGCGCCCAACAGCCAGTTCTGCCCACCCACCAGAGCCAGCAGTGCGGTGGTTCCGGCCCCGCAGTAGGCGAAGATCCCCAGCATTTTCCGCTTGTCGTGGGCCCGGTCGGCGACAGCTCCCGCGATCGGCAGCACCAGCACCTGGATCACCGCGGCCAACGCGAGCAGATAACCCCACAGCGAACCGGCCGGAAACGACCAGCCCAGCAGGGCGACGTCACAGCGCTGCAGCGCGTCCCCGTTCGGGCAGGCCGCCGGGCCGTTGCGTGCCGTGTCGGACTCCGCTGCCCGGGTCGCCACCGTGGTCAGATACAGGGACAGGAACACCGTCGTGATCGAGGTGGGAAACACCGAGTTGGCCCAGTCGTACCAGCACCAACCGCTGTGCTCGCGCCGCCGAGCGGCCTCCGGCGTGAACTCCACGTGTGGGGCGCTCATCTGTTGCCGTCCTCGAAATAGGTGACCGTGTTCGACTACTTCGAGGACTTTTCTTGCCCGAGCCGGTCGGGGCAATGCGTAGTTCCACTCAGAAGCGGTAACGGTCGGGATGCCCTCGGGCGCACGGCCCTACCTATCCGTGTACCACTGCCCCCTGTGCCGCAGCATCTCACGCAACAGGTCCGGGCGATCGGTCAGCAGGCCGTCGACGCCGGTGTCCAACAGCTTCGCCATCTCCGATGGTTCGTCCACCGTCCACACGTGCACCTCGGTGCTTCTGGCATGGGCGCGTTCGACGAAGCGTCGGTCCACCACCCGCAGCCCGCGATGCTCACGCGGTACCTGTGCGGCCGCCCCACGCGGAAGCGTGCCACCACGCGCCACCCTGGTCAGGAGAGCGGCCCCCGGACGTGATCCCGACCAGAGCCCACCGATCTCCAGCGGTCCCATGGAGGTCAGCAGCCGTGCGTCACCGTTGGTCCGCAGTATTCGCAGGCGCCGGTCGGAGAAACCCGCCAGACACACCCGGTGCCAGGCGTTGTGACGCCGGAGCGTTCGCAGCGTCGCCACCACCGCCGAATCCGCCTTGACGTCGATGTTGAGCAGCGCCCCTGGCAACTCCTCCAACAACTGGTCCAACGAACACACCGGTTCACGTCCTCCGATGCGCGCGCCGGAGACGACCGACCAACGCTGCCGGTGGATCTCACCGGCACTGCCGGTGGTCCGACGCAGATCGGCGTCGTGGTGCACCACCGCGACACCGTCCGAAGTGGCGTGCACGTCCGTCTCCAGGTAGTGAAACCCCTCTCGAACCGCACGCCGGAAGGCACTGAGCGAGTTCTCCATGCCCGCCAGCTCGCCGATGTGCCACCCCCGGTGCGCGAACGCGCGGGGACGAAGCTCAGGACTCAGGAACGGGTGCTGCCGGGAAGCAGCCGGGAACGAGCCGTGCATCGCACCACTGTGCAACGAGCCCCGTCGCGAGCCCCCGAGGGGTGCCTGGTGGCGGCCGGCGCGGGTCCCTCCATCGGCCGGTGCGGAAGGATTTTTCGGCGTGCCTGCCCGCAAATGAGCCTGATTCGGACTAGCGTGGTCAACCGTGGAGACAACACCCGATATCGAATCGCTCGAACCACGCACCAGAACACCGCGGCACTGCTCGTGGTGCGGTCGTCGGATACCGGGCGCAGGCAGTGTCGGCCGCCCACGCATGTACTGCGCACAGTCCTGCAGACAGCGGGCCTACGAGCGCCGCGCGGCGGTACAGCGCGGTGGACTGCCGGAGGACGCTGTGGTGCTTTCCGGAGCGGAGCTCGACGATCTGCAGGACAGACTGTTCCAGCTGCGGTGCGCCGCCGAGGACGTGGCCACCGCGGCGGGGGAAGGGGCCGAACAGGCCGAGGTGCGAGGACTGGCCCAGCAACTGCTGGACAGCGCGCGTGACTTGGAACGTATCCGCTGACACGATGAACGGTCCTCTTGGTTGCTCCGAATGGAGCATTGTCAACGCTGGCCTGGTTGGCCAAGATGATACGCCGAATGCTGCCCCAAGCGAGTGATCGCCGCGACGACACCGCGATCGTCGGAGCCCGGTCGCTCCGGTACCGGCTAGGAAGCTACAACGTTGCCCCCAAACTCAGCGGTTTGCGGCCTGCGCCGCGCCGAGCTGCGTACTGCCGATCCCGCCGCCACCGCAGGCTTCTACCGGAAACTGCTGGACTGGACGGTGCTACGATCCGAGGAAGGTTTCGAGTGCTGGGTCGGTGAGCGCAAGTGCGCCACGCTCCGCACGAACCGTTCCCGTCGAACCCCGCAGTGGCAACTCGTGTTCGCGGGTGCCCCCACGGACGGGGATCTCTCGGGCCCGGAGGACACCTGCGCGAGCATGGTCAGAGGTCGCGCACAACACGGCCCGTGGGCGCCGGCGCCCCGCAGGGGCGAGCCGTGCTGGGTCGAACTGCGCACCGCCCAGGCGGAGTCCGCCGACAGCTTCTGGAGCGAGTCGCTGATCTGGACAGTGCGGTCGGAGCCGCCGAGAACCAGCTACACGGTGGAGGAACGCGCGGTGGCGGCTCGGACCGGTCCGCGCGGTGAGGCGGAAAACACCGGTTGGCTGTGCTACTTCGTCGTGGGCGCACTGGACGAGGCGACCGAACGCGTCCCGGAACTGGGGGGATCGGTGCTGGAACGCGTCCCGCACGACGTGCTGGGGGACTCCGTCGTGATCGCCGACTCCGACGGGGTCGTCTCCGCGCTGGTGGGGGAGCGGGGATGCTGGGGCGGTTGAAGCGTTCGCCGCGCGCGGCACGTCACTCGGAATCGGATCCCCTGGACAGTTCGCCCAACACCCGGTGCGTTCGGTTCGCCCGCACGGACAGCCGTTGTTCGCGGGCCGTCACGTCTATGTAGGCCTGGCTCGAATTGATCGAGGCGTGCCCCAGCAGTTTCGCGATCTCGGTGGCGTTGGCGCCGTCCTCGGCGAGCCGGGTCGCGAAAGTGTGACGCAACGCGTGCACCATGGCGCCGCGCTGCACCCGGTCGGAAACCCCCGCGGCACGCAGCGACTGCCGGACCAGGTACTGCAACCCGCCGCGCCGCAGCGGCTCACCCCGGTGATTGACGAACAGCGGATCCCCACCGGGAAGTCGCCGCCCGAACCGCAGCCTGCGGCTTTCCAGGTAGTCCTCCAGCACCCTCTCCAAGGAGTCGTCGATCGGTATCGACCGGTTGGCACCGCCCTTGCCGCGTACGTGCAGCCGACGCTCGCCGGTGCGGCCCGCCAGTGCCGAGACGGTCAGATCCAGCAGTTCCGCCGAGCGCAGTCCCGTACACAGCAGAGTGGACACTATCGCCAGGTCCCGCTCCGGCCAGGGGTTCCGTGCCTTACGGGCCCCCTGGGCGATCAACCGCAGCAACCGTTCCGGGGTATCCTCGCCGTTGAGCGGTTTCGGGGTGGCCGCGGCCAGCCGTGGCTTGGGCACCACGGGCATCGGGTTTCCCGAGGCCGCGCCCTCCACGACCAGGAACCGAAAGAACCCGTTCCAGCTCGACCACGCGCGGGTGACCGACGAAGCCGAACGGCTGGCGGCGTGCCGGGCGAACGCCGAGCGCAGCGTTTGGGCCGTCACGGACTCCACGGGCAGTAGTGCGCTCTCCGTTCCCGTCGTCTCGGCCAGCTCCCCGGCGATCGACTCGAGGTCACGCCGGTAGGCGCGCAGTGAGTTCTCGGCCAGTTTCCGCGCCTGCAGGTGCTCCAGGTAGGCCTCGATCCACTCGGAGAGGGGCTGGTGGCCCGGCGCGTCCTGCGTACCCGTCGGCACCGTGACACCTCCCGACGTGGTTGGCTGCCGGACCGATCCGGCCTCTCCGTCCGAAGTCGATCATACGAGAACGTGCGGCTCCCGGCGCGTTCCATGCGGCTCCCCCGGTGACCGGCACCGTTTCGCGCCGGTCACCGGGTGGCTGGGCAGAGGTCAGGAGGTGCGCAGGAAGTGGTCCAGAACCCGGGTGCCGAACCGCAGCGAATCCACCGGGACACGTTCGTCCACCCCGTGGAACAGCGCGGAGAAGTCCAGATCCGCGGGCAGGCGCAGCGGAGCGAAGCCGAAGCAGTTCATGCCCAGCCTGCTGAACGACTTCGCGTCGGTGCCGCCCGACATCATGTACGGCAGGGTGCGGGCCGCCGGGTCCTCGGTGAGCAGGGAGCGGCTCATGGACTCGACGATCCCGCCCTCGAACCGGGTCTCCACCGGGGGCAGGCCGACCCACTCGCGTTCGACGTCAGGGCCGAGGAGCTCGGCCAGCTCACGGTCGAACTCCTCCTCGCGTCCGGGGAGGATGCGGCAGTCGACCGATGCCTCGGCCACCGAGGGGATCACGTTGGCCTTGTAGCCCGCGTTCAGCATTGTCGGGTTGGCGATGTCACGGACGGTGGCTCCGATGATGCGGGACAGATTGCCCAGCTTGGCGATGGCACCGTCCAGGTCGTCCTCCGGGAAACTCCAGCCGGTGAGCTCGCTGACCCCGTCGAGGAACTCCCGCACGCTGTCGTTGAGCACGATCGGGAAGCGGTGTTGCCCGAGTTTCGCGACGGCCTCGGCGAGCTGGGTGACCGCGTTGTCCTCGTGCACCATCGAACCGTGGCCCGCGCGGGCACGAACCCGCAGCTTGAGCCAGCGGATTCCCTTCTCCGCTGTCTGGATCAGGTAGGCCCGGACCCCGTCGCCGAAGGTCACCGAGTAGCCGCCGACCTCGCTGATCGCCTCGGTGCAGCCCTCGAACAGCTCCGGGCGGTGGTCCACCAGCCACTGTGCGCCCTGCAGGCCGCCCGCCTCCTCGTCGGCGAGGAAGGCGAACACGATGTCGCGTGGGGGCGTGATGCCGTCACGGCCGAGTCGGCGGGCCGTGGCCAGGGTCATGCCGACCATGTCCTTCATGTCGACCGCGCCGCGGCCCCACAGGTAGTCGTCCTGCACCGCCCCGGAGAACGGGTGCACCGACCACTCGGTCGGGTCGGCGGGGACCACGTCCAGGTGGCCGTGCACCAGCAGTCCGCCGCGCTGCCGGTCGGCTCCCGGCAGGCGGGCGATCACGTTGCCACGTCCGGGGGTGTCCCCGGATTCCACGTAGGTGGTCTCGAAGCCGACCTCGCCGAGTTTCTCCGCAACGTACTCGGCCGCCGGACGCTCCGGATTCAGGGTCGCCGGATCACCGGTGTTGGTGGTGTCGAACCGGATCAGCTCGCTCGCCAGCGTGACGACCTCGTCTTCGGCCCGGCGTAGTCCCGGATCCGTGCTCGACCGGTCGTTGTTCTCGGGATCAACATGTGCGCTCACCTGGCCTTTCTACCACTTCCGGATCAAAAGAGGGGGGTGGTTGGCAGGCCGCTGTGTCGATCGGTTATCGTAGTATCACAACGCAATGAGGGGCTCGGAAGAAACCGAGTCAATGTTGCCGCGTCGGAGTGGCGGAAACGGTAGACGCGCTAGCTTGAGGTGCTAGTGACCTATTAATGGTCGTGGGGGTTCAAGTCCCCCCTCCGACACCGTGGTGTGGGATCCCTCCCACAGTGTGTGAGTCTTTTTCTTCTTTTTTGGTCGGCTGGCGTGTGGTGTCGCGTCGGCCGTTGTTTCGTGTCCTGCTCTCGGTGTTGGTGTCCCGGGGGTGAGGCGTGTGTCTGAGTCGGTGGTTCCCGGCTTGGCTCCGTCGGTGTCCGGTGATCGTGCGGATATCGGTGGTGGGGCTGGTTCGGCGCGGGCTGTGCGGGCGATGCCGTTGGCGGTGCTGCCTGTCCTGCGGAGGCTGAGCTCGCGGTGTTACCGGATCGTGGCGCTGGACGATCGTGGCCGGTTGGCCGAGTCCACGCTGATCGCGGCGCTGGGGTGGCGGCCGGGGCAACGGTTGGCGATCCGGGTGGTCGAGGGCGTCGTGTTGATCGAGGCCGATGGTGGTGGGGTGTTTCGGCTGTCCCGCCGTTGTCACGTGCCGTTGCCCGCGTCGGTGCGCCGGTGGTGCGCGTTGGGTGCGGGTGATCGTGTGCTGCTGGTGGCCGAGCCTGCGCTGGGGCGGGTGACGGTGTATTCCCTGACTGCTCTCGATGGGGTGCTCTCGTCGGTGCACGAGCGCGTGTGGGGTGAGGCCGAGTGAACGCTCAGAATGATCAACCTGGCGCGCCGAGTGGTGCCGACGTGGAGGCGGCTCGGTTGGTGTTGGCGCGGATGGGGGTGGCGCCGGAGGATCTGGTGGGGTCTGCGGCGGAGTCCTGCGTGGTGCCGACGTTTGCCGAGTATGTGCCGGTGGTGGAGCAGGCGGTGTCGGCGGGCACCAGGCGGGTGTATGGCTCGTATTGGAAGCGGGTGCTGGAGTTGTGGGGTTCTCGGCGGTTGGATGAGCCCACCGCGTCGGAGATCAAGCACTTGGCTGAGCGGGTGCGGTCGCAGCGGGTGGTGCGGCGCAACGCGCGGGGTGGGCGCAGTGCGGTGGAGCACTGTATCGCGGCGTTGCGGTGTGTGTATCGGCACGCGGTGGCCGATGGGCTGCTGTCGGAGTCGCAGGATCCGGCCCGGCGGGTGGCGATGCCGCGTCGGTTGCCGAGTACGCGGCGGGGGTTGGGGGAGCAGCCGGTGGCGGAGTTGAACCGGGTGGCCGCGGCCACGGGTAACGATCCCGCGTTGGACACGCTGCTGTTGCGGGTGCACACCGAGACGGCCTGCCGCCGCGGGGGTGCCCTGGCGTTGACCGTCGGGGATCTGGATCCGCAGCAGTGTCTGGTGTTGTTGCGGGAGAAGAACGACACGGTGCGGTGGCAGCCGGTCTCACCGACACTCATGCGGCATCTGCGGGAGCACGCCGATCAGCGGGGTGCGCACGTGTCCGGTGACGGGAGGGTGCTGCGCTACCGCGGTGGTAACCCGTTGACGCATCGCCGGTATGACCATTTGTGGCACCGGTTGGGGCGGCACGTGTCGTGGGTGGCCACGCAGCAGGTCAGCACGCACTGGCTGCGGTACACCACCCTGACGTGGGTGGAGCGCCACTTCGGTTACGCGGTGGCACGGGCCTACGCCGGCCACACCGACCACGCGGGCGAAAGCGGAGTCACTGCCACCTACGTCCGCGCCGGGCTACCCGAAATCGCCACAGCGTTGAGCGCCCTGACCGGAGAAGACCACCCACTGGCCCCGGCGGGCTAGATAGTCACGTTCCTGTCTGCGGTCCTTTTCCGGACAACGGTATTCCTCTTTCCCTCCGAGGTCTGCCCGCCGCCAAGCGGGCAGACCTCGTTCTCGGGTGGCAAGCGGAACCGCGTGGAGGGTGCTCGCTTATGGGGCCGTTGTGCTGGTGGGGTGGGTGTTGGCCAGTTGGGTGTATTCGTGGGCGAGAGTCAGGAGGTGGTGGGTGTCGGCGTTGGTGTCGTGGGTGGCTGGTGCCGCGATGATCGAGGGGAGGGCTGCTTGGATGCGTGTGGTGGTGGTGAGGGCGGTGTGGACGAGTTGTGCTTGGTGTGCGGGGCTGTGGTTGGGGTGGATGGGTTCGGGCAGGTAGGGGCTGAGGCAGACGAGTCCGTCGCGGCATTCGATGATGCGGCGGTAGTAGCGCAGTCGCATGTGGCGCAGTTGCCAGGTTTCGCGGCGTGGGGTGGGTGGGGTGAACAGGGCGATGGTGGGGAAGTGTTGGTGCAGCGCTGCCCAGAGTGGGCGGAGTTGTCGGTGGTGGCGGCGCATGGTGATCCACAGGCGGGCTTTGATGATGCCGGTGCGCAGTCCGGGGTAGCCGATGCCGAGGAAGAAGAGGCCGATTCCGATGGCCAGCAGGGGTGGTGTCCAGTGTGCTGTTGCGGGAACGGGGTCGGTGCCCAGCAGTAGTCGGCCGGTGGTCGACAGCACACGGGGCAGGTGTGTTCCCAGTAAACACACGGTGAGCCCGAGGGCGGCCACGGTCAGGCTCTGTCGGGCCCCGGAGTAGGTCTGCCTCGCCGAGGCTCGGCACAGCCAGGCACCGCGAGCGGTGGCGTAGCTCATGTAGAGATTGCCGATGAGGTAGAAGGCCAGGACACCGGGATGCTGGCTCGTGTCGGGATAGCTGGCCCCGCGCCATTCCACGCTGGTGGCGGCAAACGCCAGCATTAGTCCGAAGCTGGCCAGGGACGCTAGCGCGATCTCCGCGTAGCTTCTCCACACAGCGACATTCGGAAGAAGAGCGGAGCGCAGCAGCACGATCAGCAGCGCGAAGAAGAACGTCAGCAGCACGTTCTGCAGCAACTTCGGCGACTGGCTGGGAAACATCCCGGAAAGGCCGGGAATGCTGACGGCCAGCTGTGCCGACAGGGCCACGGCGACCAGGATCGTGCACAGGGTGACCACCCGCAAGCCCTGATCGTGCGGGAGGCGGATCAGCTGGGAGAGCTTCCATGCTGCGGCGATCACGGCTGCGGCCCACATGAGCAGATTGGGAGCAAGCATCACAGCCACCCCTGGTGGTCGTCGAACGCGCGGCTCAATTGGTCCCGTTTCCCCTGTGGAAACCGGAGGTGGTCGAGCAGGGTCGCCCACTCCTTGATCACGGTGGCGACCATCTCGGCTTCCCGTTCGGCGGCGGGTCCGTAGCCGTCCCGACGAAGCGCACGTCGAATCATCTCAGGAGGAATGTCCGGGAACAGGTGGTTCCACACGTCCTCGTCGTTGTTGTCGCTGCTGTGCTCGGAGATGATGTGACCGATTTCGTGCAGGATGATGTGCTCTTGGTGAGCGGGTGTGGTCTCGCGCTGGTAGAGGATGTAGTCGGTATCGCCCGTGCCGACCCACAGCCCGAACACCCCTGGGGTGGGGAGGGGATAGGGCACCAGTTTGAGGGGACGCTGTCTGCGTTGAGCCAGTCGGTCACACAGCAGTTGGATGTCCAGCGGTGTGTCGAGGTGTAGCTCTTGCAGCAGGGTACGGACCCCGCACCGCAGGTGAAGGTCGTTGCGCCAGCTACGAGCATCGCCGGTCATATCTCGTGCTCCGTGAACAGCTTGCGGAGTGCGGCCGCGCTGGCCCAGGGGTGGCTGACCAGGCCGTTGTGCCCACCGGGTAGTTCGACGAGCCGCCGTGGCAGGAGTCGGGCGAGCTGTTCGGCGCAGCGGTATTCCCACCGCTCGCGGCCGTCGTCCCCGCCAGTAGGGATAACCGGTACCGGGGTGGACGACAGCTGCTCGATGTCGAGACTGGCGTGTCGGGCAGCGGGGAAATCGTGGGTGAAAAACCACTGTAGATTCGCCTCGGCATCACCGACCTGCGTCCCTGCCTGGGCTCCCATCTCGCACGCCGGCGATTCGTTACCACCGAACGTGACGAAGTGCTGGATCGCGGCGTGAACATCCTGTTCGGCGAGTGCGGCAACCTCGGCCAGCCCGGTTTCCTGATCCGGATCCCGCACCAGTGAGAGCATCGGCGGTTCGTGAGCGACCAGCATCGCCACACGCTCGGGATGTCGAAGAGCCAGAAACAGCCCGATGACCGCACCAATACTCGGCCCCACCACATAGGCGGGCTGAGCCGTCACCGTAGCCAACAGCGCTGCCGCATCATCGGCATGAGTCCCCATCGTGACCGGTGCCTGCGCCTGCCCGTCAGGAAGGGAACTGCGCGAGAGGCCACGACGATCATAGGAGATCACCTGATAGTGCTCGGCCAACTCCGCAGCGATCTGTTCCGTGGTCCCCGCTTCGCTCAATCCCCCCTGAATGATCAGCAGCGGAGTGCCGTTACCGCGGATCTCGTAATAGAGCTCAGCGTCGCCGACCGTGACCATTCCCCGATGTGCTTGCACCGTTCCCGCTTTCCCCATCGAACCAAATATGAGCAGTAACGTGGCGTGGTCACAGAAAAGGACCACCGATGCGTGTCTGGTTGTCTAGACCAAGGATAGCCTCACGATAAAACACCGAGAAGCGACACGTCAGCGAAAAGAGGTTCACTCGGACGAGTGGTCTTCTCCGGGGCGACCAGCTTGGAAGTCGATGAAGTCCATGACGCTGCGCAGTTGATCCGTTGAGAGCTGGCTGGCACGCGTCGCGATCTGGCGTACGTTCTGCTCGCCAAGCTTCGCCAGCAGATCATGTTGCTGGTTGAGGTCGCGGCCACGTTCGGTGTCGGCGAAGTACTCCAGCTCGACTCCGAAGAACTCGGCGAGCTTGACCACGACGGAGTGGCTTGGCTCGTTCTTACCTTTCAGTAGGTCGTAGAGATAGCCGCGCGACACGCCGATGAACTCGGCTACCTCCGGCTTGCCGTAAGAGGTACCGTCTTCACGTTTTACGCTGCTGAAAAGCCGGTTCAGCTTGGTGGCGAACGTGTCACCCGCCGCGTTTGCTCCGGGCTCGGTCACTGTCCTCACCACCTCTCACGAGAGTGTCGTAAAAGCCTGACCAGCAATATCAACTGTCGACTAAACTTGACAGCGTTGTTGTTGGTACCTACTCTCAAGGTTGCGCTGTCAAGGATACCGGACAAGAGCCATCGACGATATAGGCCATCCGGGGTGGTGCTCCCCTGGGCGCGGACGCACAGCAGTGGACGCCAAGGCTGACTGCTGTGCGGCTAATCCGAGAGCTGGCCAACAGAAGGTGCTTCGATCATCAGGTCGATCGAACACGGCGTAGGAACCAATCGACGCTCTGCTCGACGAGAGGAGAAAAGAGCGAATAACCGCACCACTGGTTCGTTCATGGTGCCTGTCTGATCATGATCCCCGAATTCCGGTATCAGGTCAGGTGCATGTCGTGGCAGGAAACTTTTGTGGTTTGTGTCGCTCATGAAATCGGAACGGATCTGGCCAAGATGATGTTTTCTTGGTCGGTGCTGTTCGATGGCACTTGGTGCCGCGTTTTTTCTGCCATATCTTCCTGTGCGTTCTGAGTCCGGGTAGGGCGCGATCTGTCTTCTGTGGAGTACATCCGAGGAGTATGTCGTTGCGTGATCTCATGAAACTGGTCAGCCAATACGGGGTCTGCGTGTCGGCGGACAATGCTGACGCGTGGTTTCGGGAGCAGCCACGAGGTCCGTCGGCCCGCGAAATCCAGCGCAGGCAGGCGCGTGAGGCCTGCACCGGCTGTCCGGTGCAAACCGAGTGTCTTACTGTCGGAGTCACTCATGAGTTGTGTACCGAGATGTGCTGGGGAATCTGGGGCGGAGTGTGTGCCGCCGATCGGCAAGAGCTGATCGACAAAGCTATTGGCGTTACATGCTGTGAAAGCGACCCTGTCGAAGACATGGTGGTCAAACTGCTCTCGATCTCCCGCTTCAGTGAGTGACAGCATTTTCTGTTCTCTTGTTTTTGATTCGAATTCGTTTTTGTTTTTGGGAAATTGTCGCTTCGGTTGAATCTGATCTCATGTCCTGATGAAGGGATGACTTCATGAGCAACGAATGGGTCGATCACGATTCCGAAAGTTCTACTGGCGGGGTTGAGCAGCGCGACCGGACGTTGACAAGACTGGCTTGCCGAAGCTGGCAGGACCTGCCCACAGCCGATGTGGTCGCTGCGGTGGAATCCGGAGAGCTCACTACGGCTAACCACGGTACTGCGGCAGGGCAGCGGATCACCGCGGCGACGGCGGCGAGTGCGGCTGCGGTGCAACGGCAAGGGCTGGCACCGGTCAGCGACGCGGTAGCCGACTGGTCCGGCTTCGGTGCCGTGATTCCGGTGCTGTCGGGGTCGCCCGGAGCGGGGGCCTCGTTCGTGACGGCAGTGCTCTCCGATGCTCTGAGCAGTCTGCGGCAACGGGTGCTGCTGGTTGACACCGCCGAGCCTGTCCGGTCGGGGTTGGCCACGGCCGCACCTGTGGAGGGGCCGGCGGAGGTCGGTCCGCACGAATCGGTGCGCGTTCGGCATTCCTGGCGTGACGAGTCCACGATGCTGGCGCGGCTGGAGACCGAGTTGCCGGTGCTTACGCCGGGGATGGTGCCGCCGCCCCGGTTCTTCAAACCCACCAACGGGGTGGTCGACGCCACCGTTGTCGATATCGGACACGACGCGTGGCGGATGGCCGCGCACCCCTTGGCCGGGCCCGGTGCGTGGTTACGGAGCGGGGGCCCGCCCGTTCGTCCGGTTCTGGTGTGCCGGGCGAGTCGTCCGAGCCTGTCGCAGGCCGAGCAGGTGCTGGCCCGGCTGGAGGCGTGGAACGAGGCCGGGGTGATCACACTTCCGATCCAGTTGGTGGTGGTCGGTGCCGCGTCGTGGCCCACCGGGGTGACCGGGGCCGCCGGGCTGCGCCTGGCGGCGTTGCTCGAGGAGGCGGTGTTCCTGCCGCACGACTCGACCGTGGCGGTGGAGGGCATCACCGCTGAACCCGTTCCGAAACGGCTCAATGCGGCGATCACGCCGCTGCTGAGCCGTTGGGGACTCATTGCTTCTTCACCGGCGACCTCGCGGCGTGCTGTTCGCCGCCGGAACAGAAAGGAACGCCCAGCATGATCCAGGAATCCCTGATGCCGATTCTCGCGCAACTTCCGAATCCGGAACCGCAGGCCCCACCTGGGTCCGAACAGATCCTGGGGGTGGTGGGCAACATCAAATGGGGCGCCGGGGTGGCCCTGCTGGTGGGCTTTTTCGTCGGAGTGCTGGTCTGGGCCGGCGGTCGGTGGGTTGATCACCACCGCGCGGGCAAGGTCGGCGTGGTCATGATGCTGTGCGCCCTCGGTGGCGGAATCTTGTACGGCATCGGATATCAACTGCTCACGCATTTCGCGGGGGTCTGACGATGCAGAAGACCCCACCACAGCAGCAACGAGTTCGGCAGCGCCGTGCCCAGCTGGGACTGTCGACGGCGTTGGGGGCGCTGGCGGTACTGGTGCTGCTCGCGGCACTGGTGACCGCTCGCGCGCTCACCGAGAATCGGTCGGCGCCGGGACCGTCCACAGCCCCGCCCACCCCCTCTCTGACGCCGGGGAAGGGGAGCGGTGCCTGGGAGGTGGCCGCCCAACATCGACTGGCCCGGCGGGAGATGGCGCAACTACCACCGGCGGCGGCGCAGCCCCATGCGGTGAGCACCGACACGGCGGGCCAGCCGATCTCGCTGCCTGCGCCAGACAGCAGTCGGGGAGGCTGGATCCCCACCGGATTTCCCGCCACACCGCAGGGGGCGCTGGCCCAGTTGGCCGCGCTGGATGAGGCGGTGATGCGTGGGGCTGATCCGGCCACCTATGCCCGCGGTTACCGCGAGCTCGCCATCACCGGTGCTCCGAACCCGGAAACCACGGGGCTGTATGCGGTGCTCACCTCGATGCGTGACAGCGCGGGGCTGCGGCCCACCGGTTCGGTGGCGGGGCTGCGGGCCGACTACGAGATCACTCACGCCCAGATCAAAGGCACCACCGACCAGGGGCGGTACGTCGTGGCGTGTGTGTTGGGGCAGTTCTCGGTGACGTATCACGGCCGGACCGTCTCGGCCGGGGTGGGTGATTGCCAAGCACTCCGCCGTGTCGAGGGGAGCTGGCGACTCTCGCCGGGCCCGTTGCCGGCGGCCGCGCCGAGCGCGTGGCCGGGCAGCGTCGAAGCGGTCCGTGCCGGATACCAACCGATCGAGGAGGCCTGATGCGCTGGCCACTGTGGGTATGGCCGTTCGATGACATCGGCAACGGGCTTGGAAACAAGCTGGGCGAGCTGCTGGTCTCGTCCGTCGAAAAGGCGATGCGCAGCATGTGGGAAGCCAGTTTGGCGCTGCTGCGGGGAGCGTTCATCGTCGCCGACCGGTTTTCGGTGTTCACGGTGGACCCTCGGACCGAGCCGGTGTCGGTGTTGTGGCCGATTATGCTGTGGCTGTCCGGAGCGTTGGCGCTGGGGCTGTTTTGCTGGCAGCTGGTCATGACCAGCCTGCGCGGCGGCAGCGGATTCCTGCGCCTGGTTACAGGGCCGATGCAGTACGGGCTCGCGCTGGCGGTGACCACGGGCATGGTCGGTGGGTTTCTGGCCGCCGCCGACGGAATCACCAGAGGCATTCTCGACTACGGGCTGAATGTGTCGAATTTCCAGGACGCGCTGGAGGCCAGCTCGTTTCTCGACACCGCCCTGGATACGGAAAAAGCGTATCTGCTCGGGATATGCGCAGTGATGGGGGTGATCCCCGCCGGGTTCGGCTTCGTGCTGGAGATGCTGTTTCGCGAGGCGGCGATCTACGTGCTGGTGGTCACGATCCCGATCACCGCGGCCGGATTGCTGGCCAATGTCAGCAAGAACTGGTTTTGGACCACCACTCGCTGGATGCTGGCCTGCATCGCCATGAAACCCGTGCTCGCGTTGACGCTGGTACTCGGCATCGCCATCCACGCCGGCTCGAACGGGGTGTCCGGACTGTTGGCCGGGATCGGGGTTCTGATGATCTCACTGGTCGCCCCGTGGCCGTTGTTCAAGCTGTTCGCGTTCGTCGACCCGAACGCCGATGCCGGCGCGGCGTTTCGCCGTGGGTTGTCCTCGGCCGGTCTGGACTCCTACGGGGCCAACAGCCCCGCGTTCAAGGCCGCCTCGATGGCACGCGACAAGCTCACCGGCGGCACCAGCAGCGGTGGCGACAACGACATGTCCGGTGGTGGCGGTGAGGGGCCGCTGGAGAACGCGACCACGCAGCGGTTCGACCAAGCCCTGGCCACCGCCGGGGCGGATGCTGCCGGAGCCGGCGGTGCGTCCGCGGGTACCGCCGGTGTGGCCGCAAGTACCGCTGGCGCGGCCAGCGGAGTGGGGCTGGCAGCAGCGGCAGCTGGGCAGGCACTTTCCTCCGGCGAAAGCGGTGGATCCTCGGTCTCCCCGCCGACAGACTCGGCCAACCGTGGCGCGATCACCGCTTCGGACGGGCACGGTCCCCAAGGGTCAACACCGGAGGGCCAGCCCGATGTCGGGCCGAGCTCGGGATCTTCGACCGGCGACGAGGCCGCCCCATCCGCAGGGGTGCGCTCCGAACCCACTACCGAGGCAGCGGGGGCGGGAGATGGCCCCACCTCGGAGAACGAGCCGACAGGAGAGGCCGACCAGGCGGGTGAGGGCGATGCGGTCGCCCCTGCCGGTGCGGCAGAACCAGAGGGCGCCACCGCCCCGCCTGATACCGGCGGCGGGGGCGGACCCCCACCGCCGCCGGGCTCGGCTGACGAGCACTCCTTCCCACCGGAGCCACCCGGTCCGGTCGATCCCGGGCCACCGGAGACAGGCCCCAGTGATGACGACGGTGACGAGGACCCGGGTGGTGGGGGAGTACCTCCCAGCGGCGACGGCCCACGGGGTGGTCCCCGTGGCGGAGGCGGAGCCAGCAGCGGTGGCAGCGGTGCCGAACAGTCAACGGATACGGCGGTGATCACCTGATGAGCAGCGTACGGATTTATCGAGGCCTGGCCCGGCGGGAAAAACCCGGCTGGATCATGGGGCTGTCCCCCGCGCAGGCGCTAGCCTGCCTTGTTCTGGCAGTGCCGGTGCTGTGGACCGTCTCAGCCGGACAGTTCCTGCGGGCATTGATTCTGGCCGGAGTGTGCGGGCTCGCAGCGGCACTGGTGGTGGTGCCGGTACGGGGCCGCCCGGCGCTGCGGTGGCTGGCCCATGTGTTGCTGTACCAGCTCGGGGCGGCCTTGGGGTGGTCACGCTGGCAGTCCCGCGCTGCTGCCGGTGAGTTGGATGATCCGAACGAACCGGATTTGCCCGGTGTGCTTCAACGAGTGTCGTTTCCGGACGGTCCGGTGTTTCAGCACCACGGAAGAGTATGCCTGATCCACGACACCGGCGAAGGACGATGGGGCGCTACCGCCCGAGTGACCCACACCGGGGTGGGGCTGCTCTCGGCCGAGGAGTGTGACCGGTTGGCGTCTCGGCTGGGCAGCATGTTGCTCTCGATCGGGCACCGCGACGTCGTCGACCGGCTGTCGCTGCTGGTGCGCACCGTGCCCGACGACGGCACCGAGTACGAGGTGTGGCGTTCCCGCCACGATGTGGCCGAGGCGCCGGATCTGGCCCGCCGCGCGGTCGACGAACTCGACCGCACCATCGGGGCGGTCTCGGTGCGCCACGAGGTCTTCGTGACGGTGTCCGGCCCGGAGGACGCACTACGCAAACCCGCCGCCGCGGCCGGAGGCGGAGTCGAGGGCCGCGCACGGGTGCTCTACCGCGTGCTCGACGGTCTCGAAGACCCGCTCAAAGCCCTCGGGGCCGACAGTGTGGAGTGGCTGTCCGGCAGCGGGTTGGCCGAGGCGATCCGCACCGGGTTCAACCCCGACAGTTCGGCGGCGTTGCGGGCCGGGCAGCTGACCGGATCGGAAACCGACGAGATGGGAATGCCCCTGGCCGCGGCGGGACCGACCCAGGCCCCCACGCCGGGATGGCGGCGCTACGACCACGACGCCTACTCCACGGTCTCCTACAGCGTGCTCATGCCCGAAGCCGGCACCGTATTCGGCTCACTCGCCCCACTGCTGGCGGTCAAATCCGCCGGAGAACGCCGGTGCCTGGCGATGCACTACGAGGTGCTGGGCTCACGTGCTGCCTCCCGCTCGGTGCAGGGCTACCGGTTCCGCTCCGGAGTGATGCGCGACTACAAAGCGTCGAAAGGATTCTCGGCCAGCGCCGCCGACGACCGCGAAGCCGGTGGAGCCCGAGCCCAGGAACAAGCCGTGGCCGCCGGGCACTCGCTCGTGCGCTACGCCGCGGCCGCGGCGGTGACCGTGCCCGCTGACCGGTCGGTGGAGGATCACGCCGCCCGGCTGGAAAACGACGCCGCCGGCCGGTTCCGCCTACTACGACTCGATCTCGCCCAGGACAGCGCATTCGTGGCCGCCTGCCTGCCACTCGGCATCGGACTCCCGAACGTCCGAGGAGGTCTGCTGTGACCCGCACACCCCCACGCGGGGCCGCCCAACTGCTCCGCGACACCGGCCAGACCCTGCCGCACATTCCCTCACTAGCACACCCCACACCGCCGCCTTCGAGGGGTGAGCGGATTAACCGGCCGCGGGCTCCCCGTCGCGGCCGCTCCCGCCCCGGGCACGGGTGGTCCCCGGTCGCCGCGCCGATGACGGTGTATCAGGCCACCACCAGCGAGATCGGCGGACTGTTCCCGCTGCTGGCCGCCAACGGCATCCCGGCGGTGGGGGCCCGCATCGGTTACGACACGTTGTCCGGCAGCGCGTTCTACGCCCATCCCGTCGACTGGGTACTGCGCGGGCTGACCACCAACCCGAACCTGGTCGTCTTCGGCGAACCAGGACGGGGCAAAAGCAGCACCGTGGTCGCTTTTTTGCTGCGCATGATGCTGTTCGGCACCAAAACACTGATCTCCGGCGATGTGAAAGGCGAGTACTCACCTCTGCTGCGCGCACTGGGAATCAGCCCGATCGCGCTGGGACGGGGCCTGTCCACCCGCCTCAACGCGCTGGACCTGGGGCCGATCGCCACCCGGTGGGATTCGTGGTCAGCCCAGCGGCAACGCGACGAACTCGACGCGCTGCTGGCCCGGTGGGTCAAGCTCCTCGTCGCGTTGGCCGAAGCCCAGGGCTACGCGCCCACCGTGACCGACGAGGCCGTGCTGGCCCAGGTGCTGCGTCGACTGCTCGGCACGACCGACGGCGCCAGGCGGCTGCGCCCGGTCACCATTCCCGACGTGCAGCGCGAACTGGCCGATCCGGACGAGCAGCTCTGGCGTGAGACCCGCTTCGCCGACCGGCGCCAGTTCCTCGACACTCTGCGGCCGATCACCGACGCGCTGGCCAACCTCATCACCGGCCCGCTGTCCGGACTGTTCGACGAACCCACCAATTTCCACCTGGACTGGCAGGCCCCGATCCAGTCCATGGACCTCTCCCGACTGCGCGGCCGCGGTGACCAGGCCGTGGCGGTGGCGTTGACCTGCCTGGGCTCGTGGTCGTCGATGATCACCGACCTGCAGGACGACGGCGAGATCCGCATCGTCGTACGCGACGAAGTCTGGCGCCAGATGCGGCTGGGCTCGAAAGCCGTGCAAGCAGTCGACTCGGACCTGCGGCTCTCCCGCGCCGAGCAGAAAATCCAGATCCTCGTCGGCCACAAACCCAGCGATTTCCTCTCCGTCGGCAGCGCAGGCTCCCAAGAGGTCGCCATCGCCAAAGACCTGCTGGCCCTGTGCAGCACGCGGATCCTGTTCGGACAATCCACCCGGGTCGCCGACGAGCTGGCGGGAGACTTCGCTCTGTCAACCAAAGAATCCGAGGTCACCACCGGCTGGTGCATGGAACGCACCGGCCGGGCGTTGTGGAAGCTGGAAAACAGCCCCGGCTACAAAGTCCAAACCGTCCTCTCCCGCGTCGAACAGCACGCCTTCGACACCAACGCCCACCTGCGCGGAAACGGTGGGGAGATGCGATGAGCGGCAAACTCGGCCTGATCGCGGCCCCACTGGTACTCCTGGTCGTGCTGCCGATGGCCCTGATCGGCCTCATCTTCCTGTCGGTCACCGGCGGCGCGGCCGCCGTACTCGGAACGTGCGCCGCCGTCGGTGGACCGGGCGGCCCGCCCCAGCAGATCGGCCAGCGACACTGGACCTCCGCGCAGCTGACCAACGCCCGCACCATCACCACCGTGGTGATGCGCCGTGAACTGCCCCAGCGCGCGGCGGTGCTGGCCCTGTCCACCGCCATCGTCGAAAGTCGTCTACGCAACCTCGACCACGGCGACCGTGACAGTCTCGGGCTCTTTCAACAGCGCCCCAGTAAAAACTGGGGCAGCCCGGAACAGATCCTCAACCCCGTCTATGCCACCAACGAGTTCCTCGACCATCTCCTCGCCCTCGACGGGTGGTATTCCATGCCGCCGGGCCGGGCCCAGCAGGCAGTGCAGCACAGCGCCTACCCCGACCGCTACGCCCCACAGGAACCACCCGCTCGGGCGCTGATGCGGCGGTTCTGGACAGGGCCGAACAACCCACCCCCCAGCGCCGACGAGCCTCCCGACACCGGTAGCGACACCGGCGAGAAGCACCGGGCCGCGCTGGGCTGTGCCAACCGGGGCGGCTCCGACCTGCCGCTGGATCCGCAGAAGATCCCGGACGATTTCACCCTGCCCGACGATCCGCGCCGCCGCGCGGCCGTGAAATACGCACTGAGCAAACTCGGCGCGCCGTACGTGTGGGGCGCCAAAGGACCCAACGCGTTCGACTGCTCTGGGCTTACCCAGGCCGCCTGGGCACATGCCGGGGTGGGCATCTCGGCAGGCACCACCAACCAGGTCCACGACGGACGCGCGGTCGGCTCCATCGCCAAACTGGTCCCAGGCGATCTCGTGTTCATCCCCGGCTCGCTCGGCTCTCCGGCCAACCCCCGACACGTGGGGCTGTACGCCGGGCACGGACTCATCGTCAACGCCTACGACACAGACACCGGCGTCATCCTCGAGAAACTCTCCGCCTGGAACGACGACATCGTCGCCATCCGCCGCGTTGCCGAACCCACTGCGCCACAAGGGAATCGGACATGAGCACACCTCGTCGACTGTCACCGGCCACCGATCGCGACCTCGCGCTGATGGGATTGCTGGTCGCGGTGCTCGGTGCGCTGCTGGCCCTGGCCGCCGCCTTGATGACCGGTGTTGCCGTGGCCACCACGCTGGCGGGCGGCCCCTGGGCTGTTCCTAGCTTCGACACGTGGGTCCACAGAACACTCGGCGTGCTCACCCACCCCACCGAGCCGACCGCCGGACTCGGTGCCCCGTGGGAAACGGCACTGACCGGCCAGGCCGACCTGTACTGGATTGTCACCGTGACAATACTCGCCACAGGGACTGCCGTGATAACCACAGGGATCGTGGTGGCTTGGCGCCGATTCGGACCCTCCACCCCGGGGCATGCCTCCCGGGAGGACATCCGCCGCGAACTCTCACCGGAGGCCGCCCGCCGAACCGCCCGTTGGACCCGCCCCGGACTCAGCCCCCGCGAGCGACGCCGCGCCCCGCTGGAGGAGCTGGCCGTCCCGCTGCACCGCGGGCCGAACCGCCAGCGTTTGTGCGTCCCACTGGAAAACCCCACCGGCGCGTTCGCTCCCACCCAGTCGGGCAAATCCCGCACCGACCTGGTGCACAAAGCCCTGTCCGCCCCGGGCGCACTGTTGTGCTCGACGACCAAACCGGACCTGGTCGAATTCGCCGCGCTGGCCCGCACCCGCCGCGAGCAGGCCGGGCCGGTGCTGGTGTTCGACACCACCGGCGAGGTCTCCTGGCCCGCGAGGGTGCGCTATTCCCCGATCACCGGCTGCACCGAGTTCACCGTCGCCCGCCGACGGGCCGAAACCCTCGTCGACGCCGCCGCCGTCGGGCTGGAAAACATCGGTGGCAACGACAAGGTCTTCCGTGAACGCGCCAAAACCGTGGTGCAGAGCTATCTCATCGCCGCCGCCCACGACGACCGCAGCGTGGGGGACCTGGTCACCTGGGCCATCACCAAACCGCCCGACCAGGAACCGGTCGAACTGCTGCGCCACTACGGATTCCCCGAACTGGCCGACAACCTACGAGCCGAGATCGGCATGGTCGCCGAAACCTCGGATGCGGTGTGGTTGAGCGTGCGCCGCGTCATCGAACCCTGGCTGGACCCACAGCTGCGACAACTGTGCACCCCCGAACCGGGCCAGGAATTCGATGTCGGCAACTTCATCGACAACCACGGCTCCCTGTTCCTCATCGCAGGCGAACACCAAGCCGCCCAAGTCCGTCCGATCCTGACCGCCCTGGTCGAAGACATCCTGACCACCGAACAAGACGTGGCACTGTCCTACCCGCACCGGCGGCTGGACCCACCGGCCACCAACGTGCTCGACGAACTCTTCGACGCCACCCCCATCCCACGACTGCCCGAGATCCTGGCCGACTCCGCCGGACGCGGGGTCCGCATCGACTGGGCCGCCCAATCCCTGGCGCACCTGGAGATCCTCTACGAGGAAACCGGGCGGCGCCAACTACTCGACAACACCACCACACTCACCCTCTGGGGAGGAATCAAAGACCCCCAAACCCTGGAGTGGGCCTCCACCCTGACCGGCCACCACGAACGACGGCGCTACCAGCAGCAGTCCGACGGCTTGCTGGGCACCTCCCGTACCTCCATCGGCACCGAAACCGTGCCCACCTATCGCCCCGGTGCCGTGCGCACCCTCGACCGCGGCCGCGTCTTGGTTTTCCACCGCCACCTCGACCCCATCCTCGCCCACACTGTCGATGTCACCCGGCGCCGTGACTGGACTCAGCTACGCGCCGACGTCGAAACCATCCGTCGCGGTCAGCCGCCCGTCTCACCCGGTGGCTACCCCCTGCCCACCGCGCAACAACCCGGCAACACACCCACCGTGGCCGAGGAGGACGGAAAACCGTGACCGACGACGAGGGCATCACCCCCGCCCGCTTTCGCCAGTCCGACACCGACCGCACACTGCGAGACCTGCAGGCACAGGTCAACACCCTCACCGATGTGGTGAGCAGCCTCTCCACACGCCTCAACGCCCTCGACAACCGGCTCGAAGCCCTCGAAAACACCGAGGACAACGATCCCGTCGAAGACCAGCCCGCCCCCTGGGTGCTGTACACCCCACCCGCAGCCGCCGAAGACCGCCAACACCGCGACGAGGAGCACAGTCCCCTCTGGACTGTTGAGAACTTCGTGGCCTGGCACAACACAACCTACGTCGGTATCCCAGGCGGATCCTCCCGTCCGATACCCCCCTGCTGGCGCCACCATCCAGGCCTGGCGATGGAGATCGCCACGCTGGCCTACACCTGGCGCCGCGCCAACATCGGCGCCACCGCCAACGTCCGCGACGCCCAGTACTGGCACCACCAATGGCGGCCCGGATTCGCCGCGCGACTGACCAACTGGGTCCACGCCCACTGTCTGGACGGCCGCCACCGCGACAGCGGAGCGCCAGCCCGCACCGACCGGTTCTCGACGGAAACGGACACGATCTCGACTGGAGACAACGAGACCCAGCAGTACAACGTCTAACTCGTCGAAAGGCAACCGTCATGCACCTCTGCGAATGGATGTCGACCTCGACCCCTTTGACCCGCCGATCATCACGCTCGGGGGTCACCTTGGGCACGGCAACCGTGGCCGCGGCCGCTGGATGGGCCGCTACTGCTTACCGCCTACGAATGCGCACCCGCCAGCTCGCACGTGCCCACCGCGACCCGGTCACCGGTCTGCTGACGCGGACAGGATTCGAAGTAGCCGCCGCCAGAACACTGACCAAGGCCAATGCTGTCGGACTGCTCGACCTCGACGGCTTCAAACCCATCAACGACACCCACGGCCACCACACCGGCGACCGTGTGCTGCGCACCGTCGCCAGGCGTTTGGACGCCGAACTCGGCACCGCGGCGGTTACCGGACGGCTCGGCGGGGACGAGCTGGCCTTCGTCGCCCATCTGTCCGAGCTCGATCAGCTGGATCGACTGCTGAGCGCGCTTACCGCGCCGATCACGCTGCCCGACCTCGGCAGGCCGCTGCACGTCGGTGTCTCACTGGGCATCACCACGGTGACCACTCCAGTCCCGGACCTGAACGAGGCTCTGGACGGTGCCGATCTCGCCATGTACGAGGCGAAAACCCATCGCGTCGGATGGCGTGTGCATTCCCCACAGACGGTGCCCGAGTTCAAGAAGGCCGTTCTGTGCCCGCCGCCGTGCGAAGGTGAGCCCGTCGGTCTCATGCCCACCGATACGGCAGGGCGATAGTCAGTATGACCAGCGCTACCTCCTCGACATCGGGATGGGAACAGCACGCCGCGTGCGCGGGAACTCCGATCGAACTCTGGTACGGCCCCGATGATCGCCCCGAATCCGGTCACGAGGCCTACTGGCGGCGTCGGCACGCGAAAAACATCTGCGCCCGATGTCCGGTGCGCACCGAATGCCTGGCTGACGAACTCATCCAGTCCCGCGCCGACCAGCACGGCATCCGCGGTGGTACGACACCCCGCGAGCGCGAACAATTGCTCGCCACGTGGCGACACAACGGATTCGTACCCGCTGACAAACCTGCCAGCTCCGAGACCGTGCGAAGTTTGCTCATTCAAGAGATTCCAACTTACTCAGCTCCATGATCACTGCCACTAGAACTGAACATCGTTAGTTGCTGGGGTGTAGATGTGGGCTGGCCTGGTAGAGTTATATCATCGGGGATGAGGTATGTAGAGCTGGTCACCGAACACTCTCGGGCACCCTCTTCAATTTGGGGCCAGTGCGTCGCCCCGCTCGTTGAGTGCATGGATCACATCCCGCACATAGTCCTCGCTGATCGTGTCAATGAGGTGATGGCACGAACCACCTTCCCCTTAGCCACGGAGCCTGACACAGGAGAGCCGACATCAACACCACGACCGCCCGTCGTAACTTGACCGGATCCTTCGCGGTCCGGCTGAATCGCTGCAGCTTGCGACCTTCCTCTATCGATAGTAACCGGATAAAAACCTCCGAACGATGAGCTATCCTCACCTCCCATACGTGATGTACAGGATCATCCTAGCCATCGTCGATAGCGCTAGTAAACCGAACAACCATCCTGGGCGATCCATTAGGTAAGAGCTGGGCGGATTAGCCGGAGCTGACGCCCCCCTTCGTCAGTGATGTAACTGTCCTCAAATAGTCCTGCATGGTGGGCCACCGCAATCGACGCGTGGTTGGTGGGACGGACCAAGGCAACGACGGTATACTCGGGGAAGTGTTGGGAGGCTCGCTTAATAGCATGTTGAGCGAGTTCAGTCGCGAGGCCTTGTCCCCAGGAATCGGGAGCAAAGCGATAGTAGAGATTTAGTTCTGATTCGTTAGCCGGGCGCAATCCTCCTATGCCTATTACCTTCTTGTCGATGTCATCGATTAACCTGACACACCAGTAACCTAATCCTGCGGACCAGTGCTGCATCCATTTTTTCAGCATATCTGCCGATTCGTTTGGCGAAGGTGGGCCAAAGGGGTTGTGTGCGTTGGTCCGAGGATCACCTGTTAGTGCGGTGATTGTGTCGAGGTCTTCCCATATGGGGGAGCGTAGACATAATCTGTTAGTATGATCGTGCTCAAGAGAGAAGGAGTTAGTCATGACATCCTTTGCTTGGTTCGACTTGTTGGAATAAGTAGGATGGCAAGCAGAAAGAAACATATCCCCATGACAGTCCACCCAGAATTACTCCATTCTGCTAGTATACTGGTAATAGCCAAGGGTGCTACAACTGTACCTAGAGACTGTGCTCCGAAGAAAACGCTCTGATACTCGAGCATTTGGTTCTGTTTAGCTAGACTGAATGACAATTCCCAAGATCCTGCAGAGTGTAGTATTTCCCCTACACTGTAGGTGGCCACAGCAGTTGCCACGATTGTGATCATCCATGAGGATTGGAATTGGCCGGAAAAGGCCAGTGCCATGCAGGAAATGAGGAAACACGCACCACCCAGGATAATTGCGCAGACTGCCTGACGGACACTGGTGACCATACGAGATAAAGGGATTTGCCCGAACGCGACTACTAGCGTATTGATGATTAAAGCAAGAGGGACTATCCATAATGCTCGGTCGAGGGAGTTAGTCCATTGAGGTAGGCCGACCTCGATCAACAGAAAGTGAATACTTAGAAGTCCACTGACTACTGCTACGTACGTGTAGCGCGCGTCGTGAATCGCGGAACGCTTTTGGTCTACCTCGGAAGAATCTGAGGAATAGTTTACGGCAAACTGGTATAGACTTTCCGGTCGAATATACCAAAGTGGTATTACTCCGAGAAAGTACGTAACGGCAACGAAAATCAATCCGAATCTATATGCGATGGCGGTATCCGTGGCCGTTACTGCCGCAGCGAGACCGCCCCCTACCCCGATGGCGATATTCGAAACGGTACGGATAGTGGCACGTGCACGGACACGCTGCGAGTTCTCGACCATGCGGCCTATCAAGGCGCCTCGCGCGGCACGTTTGACCTGTGTGGCCACAGCAACACTACCCATGAGCAAGAGCAACGGAATGATTGGAGCCACGACGGCAATGGCCGCGACGGCGACACTCTGAACCAGTAGGATCGCGGCGTTGAGTACGACGGGATGTACTCGCTCGAGACAGCGTCCGATAAGCAAACCAAGCCCAACGGCGATTACACCCGTAACTGTGAGAGCAGTGCCCGTCAGTTGAGGTCCCAGTCCCGCTGCCTGTGTATAGAACAAGAACGAGGTGGCGGTAAACACGCCGTTCCCAACAGCAGTAATGGCTGTCGAAATCGCAAAGAAACGCAATATGGGGCGTTGAATTTCTTTGGTTTTCGAATTTTTGTTTGTTGTATTCATTCTGTGTAAGTAACAATTGAAAGTTTTGATTGTGCTAATTCGGAATTTTCTGCTGCAGAATTAACAGTAGTTCCGCCAGTCACGATATATCCGAGACGACTATCGCTGCTACTGAGTGAATGGGCTCTGTCTCCGACCTGAACGTTGACATTAACATCGAGAACACCGGAGAGATGTGAAATAGCAGTGGTATCCTCGACAGAGGATACGATCCCTGGAGGTGCAGTGAGAAAGCGAATAGATGCTGCCGGGTATTCAATTGTTAGCGGCGTGGGGGAATACCCCGCGAGAACATTGAGCGCATCGGCTTGAGGATAGTAACCCGTGGTCAGTCCGGTCAATTGCCAGATGCGGTCGCCACCATAGCGGACATGGGTTTCGATCAGCACCGGTTTCCCATCGATAATTCGCAATTCTGTATGTCCTGGTGCCCAGCCAGGGTCCAATGCTGCCATGAGATCCTTGACGAAAGAGACGATTCTTTGTCGGATCTCGTCCGAGATTCGGGCGGGCATGTTATGCCCCACCTCCACGAACGTATCTGGGTCCATCACCTTTTCTGTGATGGCACGAACAGTCGTTCCTGTCGGTGTCGTAATGGTCTCCACGCTAAACTCTGGACCGTCCAGAAATCTCTCGATGATCCATGAGCCCGTGTGGACAGCGGCCAGTTCAGTGGGCGATGGTGCTGAACCGGTGATGAGTCGAACGTTGGCACTGCCGGCCCCGTTGAGGGGCTTGATCACTGCAGGGCGACCGACTCGGTCGAGCGCGGCCGGTACGTCTTCCGCGCTCGGCACAGCTTCATATGGTGGCTGTACCCATCCGCTTGCTGCAGCGATGGCTCGTGTGTGGGCCTTGTCGGCCGCAGCGTGGATTGCTTGTCGCCGGGTTCCTGCGATATTGAGATCCTCGGCCACTGCCAGTGCCTTTTCCAACAAGTGTTCATGAAAGGCAATCACACCGTCGAATGGTGAATCCTGATGCATCCATCGTGCCGCTTTGAGTACGGCATCCGTATCGTCGAGGTCAACGATCTCGACACGATCGGCACGATCAGTTTGTAGAGAGGTCAGTCGTGGTTCGGACTGGATCAGGTCAACCACGTATGGGCGATGATCAGGGCCTGAGAAACCGGAATCCCGTGGACCTATGACCAGGATTCTTGCTGTCATCAGAACACCTCCGGAGAAGTGGGTGCAGCTGCTGTGACCAACCGGTCAAGCATCGGCTGGAGGTAATCCCAGTGCTCTCCTTTTTGGAAACGTTCGACCAGTCCACCGGGATTAACCAGGTTGACCTCGAAGACGTAAGGGAAAGCCATATCGATGCCGGCAAATAAGATTCCGTAGCGTTGTAACTGTGCACCGATTTCTAGCGCCAAATCAGTTTCCTGCTGTGTAACCGTGCAGATGTTCATGGATGCGTCTTGAGTCACGTTTCCTCGGTGGTCGCCATCCTGCAGTTTTTTTTCCTGCGCAGAGGCTATCTCGTTGGCGACAACCGCTACTCTCTTCTCTGATGTATGCGGCACGTGTTGTTGTAACAGTGCATACCGTGCTTGGAGCCCTAGCAGACCCGACGGAGCGATCCCGGAACCTGCCTTGGCGTTGCCCGTCATTGATTGCACCAATGGGCGGACGTTGCTGTCGTCAGGTCGTAATATGTAAACATCTGCGCCGCAGCCGCCATTGGCTCCCTTTAGTACCCAGGTGGAATCGCAGCGTTCTTGGATGGTGTTGATAAGAACATCCGGATCACTACCGCTCATACAGTTCGGTAGGTGTGCGTCGGGAACGAGCAATGGTAGGTTGTTTTTATTGTTGAGCATGTGCAGTCCGGTGACGTCGTTGATGAACGGTGTCTCTTGATTCCACCGCCACAGGATTTGCCAAAGATCACGAGCGAGCTGCTCGTGCGGTTGGTTGAGTAGCCAAACTAGATCAGGGTCAATGTTAGTAAGTCGTGGCTCGCACGGGATTGGGGCGTATGGTTTTGCATCATCGTAGATGCGGCCGTTCTCTACCGTGTAGGCACCGTTGTGGGTACCGATCGAATTCACGTTACCAGCATAGACGTCGTGACCAAGTGCACGGAGAGCATTGGCATAAAGAGCGTGACTGATATCAGCTGTTTGAAGGCTTTCGACCAACAGAAGAATGTTCATGACGTGGCTCCTATCTAGATAGCGTAGTTTGCACATGCTGCGCCCAGCGCCTGTGCTGCGGCTCGTGCTCGCATTTGGGCTTCTATGGCGGATGTCCCGTGTGCCAGGACCTCTCCCAAATCACAGAAATCGTGGTGGGCAGGTGGTGCGTGATCGGGGTCGCCGAGACGTACGTGTTCAATGCCGGGAAGTTGGCTGACTGTTCGTACTAGCTCATCCGAGATCCGGGTCCCAGATGGCCCCGCAATGACATGTTCGGATAAGTAGCCTTGCTCGATTGCGGTATGAACTGGCGTCGTGTCACCAAGAGCCTGACGGACGACACTTGCGTATTCATCGATACCGGACAGTCGCGATACCATACGGGTTAGGCCACGTCCTGCGAAGCGGGGGTTGACCTCGATCGGCACGAGCCCATTTTCGGTCTCGACAAATTCGAGATGCGCAGGACCATTTTCGAGTCCCAGAGCATCGAGCACTGATTCGGTGAGCCGGATGAGGGATGTCGGGATCTCGGAAGTGGTCAGTAATGGAAATGTCCAACCTAACTCGGCAAACCACGGTGGGTCGCTGAGTGCTCGATCGGTAGTTCCCAATACTATGGTTTCTCCATTTCGTCGTAATGTCTCTACGCTGATTAGTGGTCCTACCAAGTAGCTCTCGATGAGAACGGTAGGGCTATCTGCAAGTATATTGGTGCCATAGGAGACGATTTCGGCGGAAGTATGCGCGAGACGGACACCCACACTTCCAGTGCCGCGAGCTGGTTTCACGATGACGGGAATCCCGAGTGTCTCGGCAGCTATCTCGAGATCCTTCGTCGAACTCGCGGTCATCGTGCGTGGTCCAGGAAGGTCGTGTATGGCTAGTGTATCTCGAAATACCGACTTATCGGTGCATCGCTGCACAACCTCTGGCGGAAGAAAGGAGTGTCCGGTGACTGCACATGCTTGTGAGACGGTGCTGATCGTACGGTCTACTTGAGCGAGAACTCCTGCATCGGCGGCAGAGGTACGTAGCAGTTCTGTTACTGCCGTGACGTTCGTGGTGTCGACACCTGATCGGATAGTCAAATTCGATGGTGGATTTTCAAGGATCTGTCGATCAAGATCGTGTTGGTAGCGTCCTAGATTGGAGGTCGCGAAGATGGTCGCAGCTCCCGTTTCGACTGCTGAGCGAAGCAAGGCTAGTCCGTTTCCCGATCCGAATGCTTCGACAACGACAAGTTCACTCATGAAGATCTCCTTGGGACACAACTTCAGAAAGGTAGCGCCGGTTCCAGCGAATCGCTTCCCAGCCGGATCCTATTGTGCGCGGTGCACTTACCCATGACGGAGCAGTTGGTAGAGTTGCGATCTCACCGTACTGTTCTCGTATCCAATTAGGGTCGTGCACTGTATCTTCATAACGGTGACCAGTATCCGGCAACAGCACGATAACCGGACGGTGATTGGTCTTCTCTCGAGTGAGCCAACGCGCAATAAGGTAGGCAGCTCCGCTTGTCGGCCCCATATACAGCGCATGCTCGCGGTGGAGGGCGAGTGTTGAGGAATAGGCGAGTTCCGCGCTTACCCAGTGTACATTATCGAAAAATGATTGATCCAGATTCGGTGGTTGTACGCTGTTACCCAGCCCCCGTAGGCTGCGTGGTCCGTCTGATTGGCCAAACAGCACGCTGGCGTGTGTGTCAATAGCATGGGCATGTATCTGTGGATCCAGCGTTCTCAACGAGGAGATAGTTCCGCACATGGATCCGCCGGAGCCCACTGAGCCGACCAAGGCATGAGGAATCCCCACCTGTTCAACGATCAAACGTGCTAGGGAAGTATACGCACGAGGATTGAGCGGATTATCGTACTGTCGAGGAACGAACACATCCGTACCGGATTTAGCAATCTCGGACAGCACTCGAAGGCGTGCCGTTTGATAGCCGCCGACAGGATCAGGGTGTTCGACGACCGTCACCCGAGCACCGAGCATCTCGATCCGCGTACGTAGAAAACCTTCGATCGCCGGATCACTCACCAGGTGCAGGGGTAACCCACGCGTGGCACACACAATTGCTAACCCCAGTCCAAAGGTACCGGAAGTCGTCTCGGCGACTGTAGTGCGGGATGTGATGGCACCATCTTGTATGGCCCGATCAATGATCGTCAGTGCGGGCAGCGTTTTCATAATATCGAAGGCTGCTCCGACTAATCCTCCGCCGAGGTCCACCAAGCGAGGAAGCGCTGATGCCGCTGCCCAGTCGCTTGCCGGTTGCAGTGGACGATCAAGAACGGACATCGAAGCTCCAGATCTGTGAGGAAACGAACTGAGCGAGTTCGCTGCGGATTCGCTCGACTGTCTTCTGACACCGGGGTGCGAGGATTCCAGCTACGGTACCGCTGTGTGCAACTTGCACCCCGAAACCGCCCCAGCTGGACACGGCGGCTAGTATTTCCTGCAGAACATCGTCGGGATGGTGCCAAAGGTATTGACGTGTACTCGCGCTGGCGACGGATCCAAGTAGGCGAGAGTCCCCAGCGCCAATAGCACGCCTCAAACCGCTGCGAAGAATCGCGAAACTGTCGACATCCTTGTTTGTAACGGTTGGTCTCTGCTGGGCAAGTGTATCTATTCCGTTGCTGTTGGGCTTACGATCCCAAGCCACGACCGTGAAGGACGGCATCTTTGCGGGGTAGAAATTTTCAATGACCGTTCCGCGTAACTGCGCGAAAAGAACCGGTTGGTCGAACATCAGAGCGTCGGAGGCTAATTCCGCAGAAACCGCTACCTGTCCGATTGTTTCCGGTGAAAATTTCGTGCCGAGTGCGTCGGCGATAGCACGGATGGCGGCCACAACATCAGCAGTCGAAGATCCACATCCTCGTCCGCTCGGGATATTGGAGTCGAGTGTCAGCTGGCCACCAAGATGCTCGATCCCCATATTGGCAAGAGTTAAGCGGGCGGCCTCAGTTACTTTCTGAACAGAATTACGAGAGACTGGCGAGTGAGAGGAAATTGTACTTGTAATTGACTCCTCGGTGGAAGGTGCGAATTCGACTGTTGAATTTAATTGGGTGCACGGCAATGTGACAAGGCTTTGCACAGGAGAATCATCTTTGTCTCGAAATACACCTTGAACAAGTTCACCGTGATGTCCGAGGCATCTTCCTAATCCGACGCGTGGTTGGTTCAAACATGCTAACCGACGAGAGTAAGTCTCGTCTAAGCGCGTCCGTTCGGATCTGTCTCTGAGGTTTGCACTTGTAGGCACGTTCAGTGTTTACCTAACTTCAAGATCGTATGATATAAAATATTTATTAATCCTACTGGTAGAGATTTTAATTTTTCTGAGGCTTCAGGTTTGACAAGGAATCATTGTTTCGTTGTGCGCAAAAAAGTTGCCATTATAAGGTGGACGGCGACAGCTGTTGGCGAGTATGGCTCTAGGTATTGTTTTGGCAAAATTAGTGATGTGTTGTGGTTTTTTGTTTGTGCGGAGGTTCGGAATGTTTTGATTGATAGTTGCCTTGATAGCATTAATTGGCTTTTGCGGCATATTTAATCTGCTCATTTTCTTGTTGACGTAAATCTATAAGTGCTATTTGAATGAACTTCTAGGGAAATATATAGTTGATCTATATTGCAAACAAGGCCCAAGTGTTGTGACATATATCATTTTAATAAAAAGGGCAAATCGTGTAAGTGTAGGCAGTGGTTGACTAGTGGTTTTCTAGAGCCCCAGGCCGGATTGCAGCTCGTTGTCCTCGTTGAGTTCGTCATCGTCGTCGTAGCGGTAGTGCTCGTCGGAGTTTTCGTCGTCCCGGTCATCGGCACGCCACGTGCGCTGTTCGTCGTGGGAGGCTTCGCTGTTGTTGAGCACAGCGTCCCGGAGGGCTTCGAGGCGGGCGAGTGTGTCGTCGTGGTGGTCGTCGTTCGGGATGCTCATGGTCTGCCTCCATGCGTCGGTGATGGTTTGCCAGGCTTCGGCCTTGGCGTTCTGCCCGCCGGGTTCCGGCCCCAGCGGCGTATCGGGGTTGGTGCTGCGGATGTTGTAGGTCTCGCGGTAGGCGGCGGCCAGGCCCGCGAGTTCGTCCCAGTGCTCGGCGGCGGCTGGCTCCTCGGGACGTGACCCCAGTCCGGAGGTCCAGTCAGGAGGTTCGACCGCGACCTGTTCGCGTAGTTCGGCCTGGCGGGCGTGTGCGGATTCGGTGACTTGTTCGAGCTGCTCGGCGAGGTCGGGATCGGCGGCGCGCACGGTGTGGTGCGGATTGGCCAGCCAGGGCAGCACGGGTACGTCGGGGGTGTTCTGCTTGCGTTGCTCGTCCAGCTGGTCGACCACGAGCTGGGCGGCGTAGCGGTGTGCCTCGGTGGGGTCGTCGTCGGCCCGGTAGGTCAGTTGTTCGGCGGCGGTGGAGACGGCGGTGTCGGCGTCGAGTCCGTCGGCGGCTCCCGCTGCGGCGTGGCGCCACACCAGCTGCCAAGCGGGGTCGGTGACCGTGAGATCAGGGTTGGTGTGGGCGGTCACGGTTTGCCACCGGCGGACCTGCTCCTCGTCGGGTTCGGTCACACGGGCCGGGGGATGACGATCGGCGATGTGGGACTCGATGCGGCGTGCCAGCACAGCGGCCGGATCGGCGACCGCGTCGAGATCTCCTTGGGTGGTGGTCGTGTCGACGAGTCGGTCGGCGTCCCACCCGTCGCGTTGGGCACGGCGCAGCACTGCTCGGAGTGCGGGTTCGGCGGGTTGTTCCAGGGTCGTGGGGGCGTGCTCGACGAGGGCGTGCTGCGCGGCGGTGTCGAACAGTGCGTCGGTGAGGTGGTGGTGGCGTTCGCTCAGCACCGCCAGCGAGTCCTCGGTACGCGGTGTCGTGCTGGCGGTGTCGGTCTCGGCGATGGCGTTGGACAGCTCGTCCGCGTCGAATTCGGCGCGGATCCGCTCGATCGGGTCGAGCTCGGTGGTGTCGTGGGCGGACTCGCTGGGAGTGCGGGATTCGACAGGGTGCCACTGGTCGATGAGCGCGCGCCAAGCGCGGGCGCGTGGTCCCTGACTCTCGGGCTCGGGGCCCAGCGGCTGGGCGGGATCGCGGGTGGTGATGCTGTAGGTCTCGCGGTAGGCGGCGGCCATGCCCACCAGTTCGTCCCAGTGCTCGGCGGCGACCGGATCGTCGGGTCGTGGACCGAGTGCGGTGGTCCAGCGTGGCGGGTCGGCGATGATCTGTTCGCGTAGTTCGTGATGGCGGTGTTCGATGGCGGTGTTGAGTTGACGTGTGTAGTTGGTCAGCTCCTCGGTGAGTGCGGGGAAGTCGGGTCGGGACAGCCAGGGAAGGGCGGGGTGGTGTCCGGCTCCGTCGGCTCGTTGCTCGTCCAACGCGGCGGTGAGCACACTGGCCGCGTACTCGGGGGCGGGCAGCGGGTCGTGGGTGGGTCGGTGGGCGAGTTGAAAGGCGGCGGTGTCCAGGGCGGCGTCCGCGTCGAGTCCGTCAGCGGTGGCCGCGGCCGCCTGGCGCCACACCGGCATCCACGAGGGGGCCTCGACATCGGCGGTGGGTACGTAGGTCGCGATGAGTTCGCGCCAGTGGGGAATCTGCGTGGTGGTGGGGTCGAGACCGGGCGGGGGTGGTTGCTCGTGCAGCAGGCGTTGTTCGAGGCGCCACCGCAGCAACGCGGCCGGGTCGTCTGCGGCGTCCAGCGGGCCTTGGTCCAGGACGGCGGGGATGAGGTGCTCGGGTTGCCAGCCGAGGTCGCAGGCGGTGCGCGCGGTTTGATGCAGCGCGGTTGCGGCCGGCAGCTCCAGTAGCTGGGGAACGTGTTCGTTGAGCACGGCCTCGATGCGCTTGTCGGTGCCGATGTGGGCGACGTGATCGTGCTGGGTGACCAGGGTGCGCAGCGATTCGGTGGTGTGCAGTGCGGCGCGCAGTTCCTCGGTGGCCGAGGTCTCGGCTGAGGAGCGTTGCAGCGCGGCCTCGAGGACCCCGCGGGCGGTGCGGTCGGGTGGGGTTTCCTGGTGGGAGTCGATGGTGTGCTGGGTGGTTTCGACGTAGAGCCGGTTGTCGTGTTCGGCGCGGGTGATCTGGGTGTAGAGCTGCTCGCGGGAGAGCCCTTGGGGCACGAGGCTGTGTGAGGTGCCGTCGGTGACCGACATGCCCTGGCTGCGGTTGATGGTGGCGGCGTAGGCGAGTTCGACGTGTTCGGCGACGTACTCGGCCGGTAGCAGGACGGTGCCGCCGCTGGCCTGGTGGCGAACCTTGAGCGCCCCGCTTTCGCGCACGGTCCGCACCTGCCAGGTGTCGCCGTTTTTGACGAAGTCCTTGCCGCCGAACAGGGTTTTGAGTCGGTCGTTGCGACGAGTGACCACCAGATCGCCGGCGCTGGCTGCGGTTCCGTCGTGCAGCCGCACCGCGCGAGTGTCGTCGACGTCGCCACGCTGCAGGCGTAGTTCGCGGGCTTGGCGGTTCAGGGCGGTGACGTCGTCGGTGGCGGGCACGATCAGCAGTGAGGGGCGCCCGGTGTCGAGGTCGGTGCGCCAGGCGTGGTGGGCGGCCTCGCGCATCGTCTCTCGGCTGCCTTCCCGCACCCAGTTCTGCTCGACGTAGTAGTCCAGCCCGGACGGATCGCCGGAGTGCAGCTTCACCGAGGCCGCCGCCTGCTGCGGGTCGGCGAAGCGCACGACCTCGCGCAGGTGCAGTGCCCCGTTGGTGTGGGCGAACCAGCGCACCGCCCCACCGGCCTCGACGGCCGCGAGTTGTTTGTCGTCACCGACCAGCCGCACATCGGCACCACGGTTGAGGGCGTAGCGCACCACGTCGTGCAGCGTGTGCGTGCCGGACATGGCGGCCTCGTCGACGACGAGTACGTCGCCACGGGTGAACGGAAACACCGTCTCGGCCGTGCCGAGCCGCAGCGCCGTGGTGACCTGATGCAACGTGTGCGGGCGTGCCTGCAGGGATCGGCCCAGTTCCTGGGCCGCCCGGGCCGAGGGGCCGAACGCGTACACCTCGCCGGCCTCGGCCCGCCACGCGTCGGCGAAGACCCGCATGGTGGTGGTTTTGCCCGCACCGGCCGGGGCATACAGCAGCTGCACTCGACGTCCGGAGGTGGCGAACCCGCTCACTGCGCGCTGCTGCCCGGCATTGAGCCGCGCGCGGTCGAGCGCGCGCCGCACCGTCCCGTCGCTGATGCGCACCCCGTCACTCCGTCGTCCCCACGCGGCCAACGCCGACTCCTCGCGCAGCGTGCGGTGGGTGGTCAACCGCTGCGCGTTGTGCTCGGTGAACACGCTCTCGCCGCTGGCCCGGCGCAGCTCGGACGGTTCCTCGACCGCGGGCGGGGGCTGCAGCGAAACCGTGTCGGGATCCGCCAGGATCGCCTCGACCACCCTGTCCACGAGCTGCTCGCGGCTGCCGTCTTCCACCCGCAGATGCGCACTCTGCCGATGCGCCTCGGCCTCCAGATTCCAGCGATTGAAATGGCTGTAGTGGTCGGAGACCACCGCCAGCGTGCCCTGAGCCAGCTCGGCGACATCGATCTCGTCGGGCTCGCGTCCTGGGGTGGTGAACACCCGTGTGCCGAGCTGTTCGAGCTTGGCGGCATCGAGCATCTCGCGGGCCTGCCCCTGCCACCGGTGCAGATGCTGGGCCAGGGTGTGTGGTTCCTGCTTGGGATCGCGCGTGCCGTACTGCGCGCGGCGACTGATCTCGAGCATGTCGGTCGGGCCGGGTTCGCGGCCGTGTTCACGACGGAAGTCGACGATGCGGGCTGCACGATCGGCCTCCACATCAGAGGCCCGCTGGGAAAACCCGGTCAGCAGCTCAGTGGGCACCCCGTCGAGCTCCCACACCGGGCGTTTCAGATCGATCCCGCCCTGGGGACGTTCACTCCAACTCGCCCCGTGTTCGCGGAACAGGTCCCGCAGTCGCGAGTTGTAGTACTCGCTGGTGGTCACCGACGCGGCCAGCACACTGCGCCCGTCCAAGCTGGTCCATTTTCCGTCCGGACCCTGCACTTTGGCACTGATCGGCACGTGGGTGTGCAGATGCGGATCCCCGGCACGCGAATCCCAGTGCTCGAACAGCGCGGCGGTAATGCCGCGCACATCGTGCTGGGCGTAGCCGCCGTCTCCTTTACGGGTGAACGCGGCGTTGTTCTCGAACCAGGTCAGCGTGTCGCGTACCGCTTGGCGGTGCAGCCCGGCGATGTGCTCACGGGTGTCTTCGTCGGAGAGTGCCCAGGCCACGCTGACGCTCTTGGGTGGGGCGAACACGAGCTCGTAGCCGGCTGTGGCGTCTTTCTGCTGCCGGTTCTGCTCGGCCAACCACCGGCGCAGCTGCTCCTCACTCGGCTGTGCTCCGCCGTGGGCCTCGGCGTAGGCCTCGGACTGCACCTGGTGCCGAATCCGCGCGCGAGTGTCCGCATCGATCGCCGCCCCAGCAGGCCGACCGTGCTCCTCGTTGTACGCCCGGTAGGCCTCGGCGACCTTACGGCGCAGCTCGTCGGCACCACTGTGCTGCCGGAACCGGTAGCCCAACTTGGTTTCGGCCAGCGCATCGTCCTTCGACGCACCATCGGCGATTTTCTCCGCCTCGATGCGGTCGGCATCCGGATGTCGCCCCTCGCCGAACAACGCATTCATCTGCGCCGCGGTCACCTCGCCGGAGACTCCCAGCGCGGCCGTGCCGGAACCGAACCACTCACCGGCTGGGTATCCGTGGGCGGCGTAGTAGTCGAACAACGCTTCGCCGGGTTCGAGGTCGCGATCGCCGCACGCGACGCTGCCGGTCAGGTACTCGTGCCCGCTGGGCGAGAGCTTGCGCACCGCGATCACGACACACCCCACCAGTCGAGCTGTCCACGTCAGCTGTCTTCGTCACGTTAAGCCGCCGCAGCCGTTACCCCGGCCGCACCTGTCGCGATTCAGAACCGGGTTCGGAGGGAAATGCAAGAGGTGCTGTCCGGCTGGCCGGAGGTACCGGGAGGTCCGGAGGGGCCGGGTCGGTATGTCGGGCGCGCAGGCTGGGCAGGTCCGGGGCGGGGCCCGGTACAGGCGGGGAAGTGGGCGAGCGGGGGTGCGATGCGGGATCGGTTGTGCGGTGGGGCGGGTGGGCATGACAAACGGTCCCCCGGTCGGTGACCGGGGGACCGTGGCGGCGGGTGCGGGGTGGTTAGACGGTGGCAGCGGTGAGCTGCTCGGCGTCGGTGCGGCAGGCTCGGCACTCGCCATCGTCGGTGTTCACGCGGGCCAGATCACGCGGGTTGCGGCGGGTGCCGCATTGCTCGCACGGGGTGAGCTCGCTCGGCGCGGCGGCCTGCTCGGTGGGCAGGTTGGTCGTGACCCATTGTGCGATCGTGTCGCGGTCGGCCTGGTTGGCCTGCTGCCACAGCGTACGCAGATGCTTTGTCGGGTACGGGTAGTACTCGGCGAGGTAGGCGCACCTCGCCTCGATCATCTGGGTGTGGCTGGCCGTGGCGGACACGTCCAGTCCGGGGCGGCCGACGTCGCGGCACTCTTCGCACAGTCCGTCACCGACGCGAAGGTCAGCGTGGCTCGTGATGAGCTGACATCCCAGCGCGATACAGCATTGACCGTCCCGCGCGGGGGTGGTGCGGGGATCGCGACGTTCGGTGTCGCGGGCGTCGGGGTAGACGGCCATGTCTTCGTAATTGATGGCGTAGCCGTCGGGCTGGGCGCCTCGTGCGGGGGCGTCGTCAACTCCGGCGCGGGCGTCGAGGTAGTCGTGGGTGGTGGCGGCCTCTTCACGCATGACACGGCGAGCACGGGCGCGGTTCTGGGGCGGGGTGCTGCGGTGCTGCGGATCGGTGGTGGTGCGCACCGTGCCACCGGTGCGGCGTCGGGCGCGGGCGCCTTCAATGGCTCGGCGGTCCCATCGGGGGGAACGGTCGGGCTGCGGCTCGGTCTGTTTGCGGTGCTCTTCGGGAGTCGGGGCGCATGCTTCGATGACAGCGCGGGTGCGTTCGTCGGCCTGTCGCCAGTAGGCGCGCAACCGTGTCAGCGCGGTGCGGGGGTAGTGGGCCAGGATGCGGGCGCACTCGGTCAGGGCGGCGCGTTCGTCCTGCTCGGCGCTGCTCATGGTCTCGGACCACTGGCGGCGCGCGTCACGCACGTTGCCCGTGCGCAGCAAAGCGGCGACGGCGGACACAGAGTCGGAAATCGTGCCAGACTGTGGCATGAAAGAAAATCCTTCGGTAGTGGTTTAGCGTGATCGCCGGGCTTGGCGTTCCCGGCTTTCCTTGCGATTCCTAGTATAGCTCCTTGTTGAAAGAATTGCAAGCTGTGGGAGGTTTCTCGCCCTTCATTTTTGGCGCTTATTCGATCATGGATAAGTAGCTATTGCGCTGCTGTTTCTGTAGCGGCAAAGAAAATAAACTCGCCACGATAAAGCGAGAGCAATCGTACCTGCGCGTTCTTTTCTCGTTCCTTCGTGCGGGCCTCGTTCGTCGCGCGGGGTTGTCGGGTCAAGGGCGGGCCCCGCAATTTTTTCTGGGCATGTCGGCACCAATGTCGGTGTCGGGAGTGAAAAAATTGTGGGTACCTTGACGCGACGTTCCCGCGCGCCACGACAATTCGGCCTCGAAGGGTCGAGGAAACAACGCGCAGCCTCTGCCTGCCACGGCGCCCCATCCTCCTCAGGGAGTTTGACGTCGGGCGAAGCCCGACCTTGACGGGTCTGGGGGCAGGAACGGGTGTCCTGCGGGACGAACAACCCGCTCGGCGGCGAAGCCGCCCTCTTCACCCGGGGACAGGTGGGACGGCATAACTCACCGTCCGGCTCGAACACGGTGGACGTCGGAGCGCTACACTGGATCACACACGTCCGGCGGGACAGGCCGTAGTGGGCCTTGCGTGACGTCGGGCGTTCGTCGACGCGGTCTTGGCGGAGCCATCGTCCGCGGTGGTAAGCCTTCCGGGGCTTCCGCGTCGATGCGGGGTGTGTCCGGCTGCGGCCGGGCACACCCTCCGCGTCTCCGAGCCCTCGTGTCGGGCTGCCGCGCCAGAAGGTGGCTTCCCGAAGATCGGGCGACCTTGCTTGCGGTGCTGGCTAGCCTGTCGCTGACGTCGCACCGTTCGGGAGGGGCACGGTCATGACCGAATCCAGCACAGGCAAAGCTCGTCGTCGCTCCAGCAGAGTCAGCCAGCAACTGGAGCGGGCCCGGCAGCGCAACGCGGAACAACTCGTCGAACAGCGCGCGAGGGAACAGCGGGTAGAAACTGCGCTGCGGCAGTACGTCGAGGCAGGCGAGACGATCGCGGCCGAACACGCCCGCTGTGAGGAGAAGGTCGCCGTCTATCAACGTAAGATCGACAAACTGCGCGCCGATTCTCAGGAGAAGGTCGCCGACCAGCACACTAGGCAGGCCCAGGCGGCGCTATCTCTCCACGAGGGTGGCGGGCGCACGGTGGAGCAGGTGGCCGAGCTGCTCGAACTCGACTCGGAGAAACAGGCCCGACGACTGATCGCCACCGGCCGGGAGGCCGTCGCCCCGACTACGGACACCGAGTCGTCACCCGACGACGGCCAGCGGGAAGAGAGCCGGCTCCGGCAGGAAGCCCCGTCCGCCAACGCGACGTCAGTGGACGGCTCGGGGGAACAGGCTGAGCGAGTCGGGGATGTTGGTCAGCAGCATCGTGCACAGACTGGCCTCCTCCCGGCCCCTACCACGCATGACGACGAACAGGGTACGTAACCGTTCGATACGTTCGTGCCGGCCCGGTCCAATTGCCTGTCAGCTCCACCGCCTCGAGCCACCGCGATCTTGAGGTCCATGCGAGTGTCGCCGAACGAAGCGTCCGTACTGGGCCGCTTGATCCTGGGCGACTTCCCGGCGGAAGCCGCGCTGCCACAGCATCACGGTCGTGATCCCGCCGATGGCGATGATCGGGAAGACTACCGCGTTGCTCATCTCTCCTTGGCCCACAGTGGTAGCCAGCGGTAGGGCGAGCAGACCGGCGGCAGTGAAGAGCAGCCAACGGCGAGGTGTCGAAGGGAGGAACCAGCGGCGGGTCAGCCATGCGACGACGGCTCCGAGGGGCATTCCGAACACGGCGAGTATGGGCACACCGGCCAACCATTCGGTGCCGTCGGCGAAGGCGCGGCCGGTGACGATCCCGACCAGCCCCGCGATAGCCAGACCGAGAAACACCCCGAACCCGGCGACTCCGCACAATCGGAGGAACACCACGTGCGGGTGGACCCTCGTGGTCGAGGAGGCTATGCCACCACGGCGACGTGGTCGGTCCCTGTTGCTTCGATCCCGTCCGGCCGGAGGTCGGCCTCGCTGTTTCATGCCGATGCGGTGACCTCCACGCTCTCCCGGCAGGGGCGGTGGTGAGCACGGTAGGCGGCGATCCGGGGAGTCCGAGGCGGGCTCGTCCCGCACCCGCCGCCGGGCGGCGGGTGCCGCGCCCCATCGGTCGTCGGGACGTGCACCTGCGCCCCCTTCCCGGCAGTGGGGGACCCGCCTCGGCACCCGTGCTTCGGAGAGTCCCCAGACACGCTCTCGATCGTCAGGCCTGCGTTCAGGCGATGAAGGGGTTCGTGCCCCACCCGAGCTCCTCGAGGATGCCGTGGGCCGCGTCATTGACGAGTGTGATCAGTTCAGCGGGTGGGATGCCTTGGTCGAGAGCCTGGTGGAGCAGGGCGCCCAACCGGTGGTCGGGCTGGGACTGTTCGAGGTTTTCCAACACGACCCTGGCCAGGGGGCCATCGCCACACAGGTAGGCATGGACAGCCAGCAAGGAGGCGACTTCGCCTCTCTCAGGAGTGGGGGCTTTGCGGATCAGTGTTCGCCAGAGTTCATCGGCGGCCTGGCTCCAGTCACCGAGTGCCGCACTCAAGGCGAGGTCGCGAACGCTGGTGTCGGCGACCGCGATCAGCACACGCAGCAGCTGTTCCTCGGACAGCGACTTGCCGTCGGCGGTGGCTTGAAGCGCTTCCCGGACGGTGTGGATGCGGTGGGGCAGTGTCTCGGACGGAGCGGGGATGGTCTCTGACCGCAGCGCGGCGAGTTTCGCGGACAGCACCTGCTCGGAATCCTCAGCGGCGATGAGGGAGTGCAGATCCTGTCTGCTCGGGCGGGTGGTCGAGCCGCGGACTGCCTGCGCTGCGGCCAGCGGGGATATCGCCGGGTTGGGAAGTGTGCCGGAGTGGGTGGGGTCGAGATAGGACCGCCACGGAGCTCCTTCCCGGATCGCGGGGGCCCACAGCGCGTCGAGCGTGCTGATGCTGGCCTGGTTGAGCGTGTCGCGGAGCGTGGTGACCAGCTCGGTATGCGGCAAACCGGGACTGGCGTTGTCGGTGATCAGGAGCATGATCACCGCGTCGACGGGATGTTGCTCGAAAGGCCCTGTGAGCAGATAGTCGGCGAACTCCTGGGCGTACGTCGAGTTGGGGAGATCGACACGTAGGGTCATTCCCAGCTGCGTTGTGCTTTCTCGGCGGTGCAGTGTGCTGAGGACCAGCGACTCGGCCGGGTAGAACCCCAGCATGTGGGGAGTCGCTGCTAGCAGTTCAGCGGGGGTGGACAGTGAGATGGTGTTGAGCATGTCCATGGCATCTCCTTGCTTCGGATTGTTGAGGCAGGAACCACGCCGGGGAGGTCTCACGGCGTGGGGAGCTGTGTGATCAGCGGAGTGAGCATGAAAAACCGGGCCCGGTTTGGTCCGGGCCCGGCAGGTGGACGTGTGGGGTCAGGTCACGTCCAGGCCGCAGCGGCGACAGGCGAGGATGGTGGCTTCGCCTTCGGTATGGGAGCCGTACCACTCGTTGGCGAGTGGATCGTCATTGGTGCACCGTTCCGGGGAATTCGGCCACGGGCGGCCTGGCAGCATCAGTACCGCCCGTCCGGGGTGGACGTACCCACCGGCGTGGTGGGCGGGGGCGTGTCCCCAGCTGGCTCCTTCCGGTAGTGGGGGCCGTTCGTAGCTGTGCGGGTACGGGATGCCGTCAACGCCCGGTGTCGTCGCCATCAGCATCGTCATCGTTCTCCTGGAGTGGGTGAGTGCGTTCTCGGCTGATGTCGCAGGGTCAGGATCGTGCGGTCACTGCCCTGGGGCGGTCGAGTCGACAGTGGGCACACACAGGCCTCGGCGTTGCCGCCTGGGTGGCGTGCCGGGCGACCAGGGAGGTGAAGTCGCTGCCGCCGGGGTAGGGGGCGATGTCGAGGGCCAGCCACCCCGGCACGGTCGGACCGACGATCCGCAGTGCCCAGCAGGCGGCCTGTTCCCAGTACGCCAACGGCGGGTCGGCATACGGGGCACCGTCGTCCCACCGGAAGAGAATGTCTCCGAGCGCATCACAGAACCACGCCACGAAGCGTTCCCGGTAGTACGCCGGTGCTGTCGGCGAGCACGCGCGGGTATAGGCAACCCGGGCCAGCTGATCACGAGTGAGGAACTGGCCGGTCGAGATCTGGGTGACCGCGAACACGGTCTCGGTGGCGAGTATGCCGCGGCAGGACCGGTCGACGAGTTCGAGCGCCTGCAGCGCTCCCACGTTCCGATGGGTTTCCTGCCACAGCGGGGTGGCGTCGGGATCGCAGAGGACGTCGTCGAAGCGGGTGATGAGCACATGAAGCGACACGGTTTTCCTCCGAGCAGAAGCGGCACGAAAGCACAACGGGCAGGCCCGGACTCACGGAGCCGGGCCTGCCCGTTAGGAAGGGACACGCGCTCTCCGGGCCTGGAGACTTCCCCGAAGCCCGGGCAGAACGTCAGAAGGGGATCTCCTTGTCCGCTTCTGTATCCGCGGGAACCGAGCCTCCCGCTGTCTCCTCGGGAAAGGCGCTGGAGGATCGGGACACCTTGGCCACTCGGGCGTTGGCATAGCGCAGTGAGGGACCGATCTCGTCGACCTCCATCTCGACCACGGTGCGCTTGGCTCCGTCCCTCGTTTCGAAGGAGCGTTGCCGCAACCGTCCCTGCACGATCACCCGCATCCCGCGGGTGAGCGTTTCGGCGGCGTTCTCCGCGGCCTGTCGCCACAGGGTGCAGCGCAGGAAGAGGGGTTCGCCGTCTTTCCATTCCCCGCTGCGGCGGTCGAAGAAGTAGGGATTGTTGGCCACGGTGAAGTTGACCACCGCATCGCCGCTGGGGGTGAACCGCAACTCGGGGTCGGCGGTCAGGTTGCCGATGACGGTGGTCTGGGTCTCTCCGGCCATGATGGGACGCTCCTTCGTGACGGGGACGAGCTGTCGAAACGAACCGAGCCCCTCGGCGGGCCGCTGCCCCGATACGGGATCGGGTTCGTGCCCGGATGGGCTGTCGATCTGCGGCCCTCGGATCAGGAGGTGGCTGCTGGGGCACGGGTGCGCGCAGCGCATCGCGTCAGCGACGCCGAAGGCGCCCGTGCGTCAGTAGCCACCTCCTGATGGACTCCGTGGTGATCGACAACCGGCCGGGCACGAACCCCGCCCCTCCTAGTTCTTCATCGCTCTTGCCTGGGGACGCGGCTGGTGGGAGAGCACGCGATCACACCGGCCGATGCGGCGAGTAGCGGTGCAGTTCCTGCTCGCGCCGGTAGTAGCGGCGCTCCTCCGGTGATGGGCTCTGGACGCGGGTGTGGTGCGCCCAGCCCGGCGTCAGCAGGAGCGGGGTCGGCAGGTCGTCGGCGAAGCAGAGTTGCCACCAGCTGCCCGGATCGTGCATCGAGCCAAGGGGAGCACTGCTCTCCACGCGGCGGGTGGTCCACTCCCCGCACGGGTCGCTGTAGCTCCGCCGGACGCGGAGGTACACGGTCTCGGTCGGCAGCGTGTTGTAGATGTCGAGGGGACGCACGAGTTCGTCTCCGTTTCTGTGCACACACGGGGGTGCAGAGCGTGCTGCTGCGGGCCCGGAACGCTCGACGGGCGAGCGGACTGTGCGGGGGTGGTCTCACTCGGCCCGGCTGGTGATGTGGCGGGGACGGTTCCTGCCCCAGATCAGCCCGTCGCGGATGGTGTTGGTGGCTTCGCGGGTGGTGTGAACCCGTCGTGGCCGATGTGTATGGCGGCGGCGGTGTGCAGGGCCTGCTGGGCGGTGTGCTCGTCGAGGTCACCGCTGCCGACCAGTTGGCCGAACCGCCCGGCGGCGCGCAGCAGGGTGTCGTGGCGCTGTCCCGGCAGGGCCTGGGAGACAGCGCTGGTTTCGCCGTCGACGATGGCGGCCACGTAGGCCCCGGCGCGGCCGTTCGGCAGATTCAGCTCCACCGGTTCCGGCGGGGGTGGTGGTTTCACCGCGTCGACCAGCCAGTCCGGCAGCGGCGCGATCGTGACGGAACTGGCCACGCGGTAGGCCCCGCCAGTCAGCACGGATCCGGCGGCGACGATGTAGCCCCCGGTTCCGCGGGTGTCGATCCGCCACCCGAGCCGAGCGACGGTGGAGCGCAGTTCCGGTTCGGTCGGAGCGCGGAAGTACAGATGCTGCCCACCGCTGGGGGTGGTCACGGTGTAGGTGTGACTCGGGTAGGGCTGCCCGGCGGTCGTGGCGAGACGGGCGAGCACTTCCTGCCCATCGCGAGCACCGGACCATGCCAGTGGCGGCTCGTGCTCGTGAGCCTGGTCGAGGTCGAGCACGTGCAGTCCGCTGGGGCCGCAGGCGATACCGATGTTGTACGGCCGCTGCGACCACCAGGAGCGGATCGCACGGGGATCGGTGGTGGCCGTCGATTCCCAGTCGGGGAGGACGGCCGTTTTGCTGCGCGGCCACAGCGGGATCACATGGTGCCCGGCGTGGGCGGCCCGCAGCGCGTGGCGCATCAGCCGCGGTTCCTGCCCCCGTCCGCGGCCTGAAGTAGGGGCGGATCTCGATGACGCCATGAGACTCCTCCTTCGCGGTCGTAGTGTGCGCTGAGCAGCGCTGGTTTGCGAGTAAGGTCGTGCCGCACACGAGCCCGGCTGTCTCCGGTAGCAAGGGCCAGGACGTCCACTTCGTCGCTGTCGGCGCGGAGCGCGCCGGATGGCAGCTATCGAGAGGCTTCGCTGATCCGTGGGGTGGCGTGGCGGTGGCAGAACCCGCCGACCAGATCGCCGGTGAACCGTTGGGAATGGGGCTCTGTTGCCGCTCGGCAGTCAGACTGAGTCGAGGGCGAGCTTTCGAGACGGCGGCGCGAGCGCGGGCAGACCGCGCGGTCGAATCGTTCGCGCCGCCTCAAGGGGGTGACAGCGACCGAGCCCTCCTCGAGAGCATTTACCACCGAGGGTTTGGTCACTGAGTACCTTGACCAGCTCCGCGCTGTTAACCAGGGACGCAGCTGCTGGCCATTGTGCTCCGCTCCTGGAGACAGAAGTGGGGCCCCCCCCCCACATCGG
>NZ_JBMIHH010000020.1:0-4161 GCF_051225635.1 Actinopolyspora sabaoui
GCCGGTGTTGTTCGCGGTGGGGGTGGCGCTTTCGCGGGTGTGGCGGCACTGGGGAGTGGTCCCGTCGGCGGTGGTGGGTCATAGTCAGGGTGAGGTGGCCGCGGCGGTGGCGGCGGGTGTGTTGAGTCTTTCTGAGGGTGCCCGGGTTGTGGGGGTGCGGTCTCGGCTGGTGGCCGGTCTTGCTGGTGATGGGGGGATGGGCAGTGTGTCGCTGCCGGTGGGCCAGGTGCGGCGGCGGCTGGGCGAGTGGGGTGGTGCGTTGTCGGTGGCGGTGGTCAACACCGCGGAGTCGACGGTGGTGGCCGGTGACCGGCAGGAGTTGGAGGAGTTCCTCGCCGTGCTGGAGGGCGAGGGTGTGTCTTGCCGTCGGATCAAGGTGGATTACGCGTCGCATTCGCCGCAGGTGGATCCGGTGTTGGGAGAGATCCGGTCGGAGTTGGCCGATCTGGATCCGACAACGGGGGATGTGCCGGTGGTGTCGACGGTGCGGGGGGCTCGGGTCGACGGCAGTGAGCTCGACGGTGACTATTGGGCGGACAATCTCCGCCAGCCGGTGCGGCTAGACCTGGCGTTGGAGGAGCTCGCCCCGGGTGCGGACACGGTGTTTCTCGAACTGGGGGCGCATCCACTGTTGGTGGGCCCGCTCGGCGGCGCCGGACACCTGGCGGTGGGATCACTGCATCGGGACGAGGACGGTGCCTCGCGGTTGCGGCAGGCCGCGGCGGAGTTGTTCGCCCACGGCATCCCGATCGACTGGGACAGCGTCTACGCGGGCACCGACCCGCGGACGGTGGACCTACCCACCTACGCCTTCCAACGCCAACACTACTGGCTCGACGTCACTCCCCCCACTCCGAACGGCGCGTCCAACGGCACCGGTGTCGTGGAAGAACCGCTGTGGGAGGCCGTCCGGGCACACGAAGTCGACACCGTGGCCGACATGTTGGAGATCCCGGATCAGCGACACGAGGATCTCGCGGCGCTCCTGCCGCATCTCGCGAGATGGCGAACCCGGCGTGCCGCCGACGCCGAGCTCGCGAACTGGCTCTACGAGGAGCAGTGGATTCCGGCGTCGAGTCACGGTGACGTTATTCGTCCGAGTGGAACCTGGCTGCTGCTGAGTGAACAACCAGGAGCGCAGCGTGCCGAGTCCATCGCCGCCGCCGTCGAAGCAGCCGGTGCCGAGGTGCTACGACTCGAGCTGGCCGACGATCCGGACGAGGCAGCCGCACGATTGGCCTCGGCCGCGGCGGACACGCCCCTGTCCGGAGTCCTGCTGGTTGCCGGTGCGGAATCGGACGCGGCCTCGGAACCGTCCCTCGAATCCGACCCGCAGGTGACGCCGCGACTGACGCGGTGGGTAGTGCTGCTTCGCTCGATCGTCCGAACTCTCGAAGAAGCCGGCGGCGACGCGCCACTGTGGCTGTTGACCACGGGAGCGGTGAGCACGGCGTCCGAGACTCCCGAGCACGAGCTTCACGATCCGAGCCGGTCCGCGCTGTGGGGACTCGGGCGGGTCGTCGGTCTCGAGTATCCGGCTCTGCTCGGTGGTCTCGTGGATCTACCGGCCGGTCCGCTCGACAGGACGACCACGGATGCCCTGATCGCGGCCCTTACCGCCGACGACGCGGAGGACCAGTTCGCACTGCGTGCCGACCGGAACGGCTCGGTGCGACGGCTCGTGCGGCGTGTCGTTCGGGCTCGGTCCCAGGTGGAGGTGACCGACGGTGGGCTCGCTCTCGCGGGCACGGTGTTGGTGACCGGGGGGACCGGTGGGTTGGGTGCCCGCACGGCGCGGTTGTTGGCGGAGTCTGCCCGGGAGCCGTTGCACCTGGTGCTGACCTCGCGTAGGGGTGCCGCGGCACCCGGCGCGGCGGCGTTGCGGGCGGAGCTGGAAGGTCTCGGGGCGCGGGTGACCCTCGCGTGCTGTGACGTGGCCGATCGCGACGCAATCGAACATCTGCTGGGTGATCTCGACGAGCCGGTTCGCGCCGTCTTCCACGCGGCGGGCGCCACGGAACCACGTCCGCTCATCTCGCACGACACGACGTACGTCGCGGGGGAGCTCTCGGCGAAGGTCGCCGGGGCCGCGAACCTCCACGCGCTCCTCGACTCCGAGCCGCTGGAGGCGTTCGTCCTCTACGGCAGCCTGGCCGGGTTCTGGGGTTCCGGGGACCAGGGCGCCTACGCGGCGGCCAACGCTTTCCTCGACGGACTCACGCGTCGACGCCGTGCCCAGGGTGTTCCCGCCACCATCGTCCACTGGGGCTCGTGGGGAGAAGGCGGCATGGTCTCGGCGGAGACGGACGCCCAGCTGCGTCGTCGGGGCATCCCGCCCATGGCGCCGGAGGTGGCCATCCGTGGCCTCGAACTCGCGCTGCGCGACGGTCGGCCCGCGCTCGCGGTAGCCGACGTCGAATGGTCGAGTTTCACGGCGAGCTACGCCGCGGGCCGCCCGAGGCCGCTGCTGCACGGCGTCGACGAAGCCAGACGCGCTCTCGAGGGGGAGACGCAGCAGGACGACGATCACGACCGAGCGGCGACACGGCTCGGTGAGCGACTCCGAACCCTGCCCGTCGACAAGCGGGAGGAAGCGGTCCTCGAAGCGGTTCGTGCGGAGATCGCCGCCGTGTTCGGCATGGCCGAGGCAGCCGCGGTGCCGTCCGACCGCCCCCTCCGGGAATCGGGCCTCGACTCGATGATGGCGGTGCAGATACGCAATCGCCTGGCTGTGTTGTGCGGAACGAAGCTCCCGCCGAGCCTGCTGTTCGACCACCCCACGCCCGAGGAGCTCGCCGCGTATCTCACCCACCTGCTGCGGGACGAGCTCGAGGACCTCACGCAGCTGGAGAGCGTGTTGGAACGACTCGAGCACGTGCCGGACGAAACGCTGCGACAACCACGATTCAGTCGGCGCATCGCAGCCCTCACGCGACGCCTCGAATCGAACGAGCCCACCTCGGAGTCACGGGCCGACACTGAACTCCGCACGAGTGTGGCGGACGTGTCCGACGACGATCTCTTGACGTTCATCGATCAGGAGATCGAGGACCTGTAACCCGCACCTTTCCACCGTCCCCGTACCGCCCGACGATTGTTAGGTCATGGCTGAAGAATCCGACCTCCGCGCATACCTGCGTCGCGTCACCGCGGCCCTCCAGCGGGAGAAGAGCCGCTCGGAAGAGCTCCAGCGCCGCATCGACGAGCCGATCGCGGTGGTGTCGATGGCGGGGCGCTATCCGGGTGGGGTGGATTCTCCGGAGGGGTTGTGGGATCTGGTTTCGAGTGGTGGTGACGCGGTGTCGGGTTTTCCGGATCGTCCTGGTTGGGACGTGGCGGGGTTGTTCGATCCGGACCCTGAGGCAGCGGGGGCGACGTATGCGCGTGAGGGTGGTTTCCTGCACGACGCGGGGTGGTTCGATGCGGGGTTTTTCGGGGTGAGTCCGCGGGAGGCGGAGCGGTTGGATCCGCAGCAGCGGTTGCTGCTGGAGACCTCCTGGGAGTTGCTCGAGCGCGCCGCGGTGTCGCCGGACTCGGTGGATCGGAGCGCGACCGGCGTCTACGTCGGTATCCAACACAGCGATTACGCGCATCACCACCTGACCAGGCTCGACTCCCTGGACGGGCACATCGCCACCGGCATGCTCGGCAGCACCGCGTCCGGTCGGTTGGCTTACACGTTGGGGTTGCGGGGTCCGGCGGTGTCGGTGGACACGGCGTGCAGTTCCTCGCTGGTGAGTATTCACCAGGCGATGCAGGGGTTGCGGCGTGGTGAGTGCGATCTCGCCTTCGCGGGTGGGGTCACCGTGATGGCGACACCCTGGGCCATGGTCGAGTTCAGCCGCCAGAAGCTCACCTCCCCCGAAGGAAGGTGCAAGTCGTTCTCCGAGAGTGCCGACGGTGTGGGCTGGTCGGAGGGCTGCGGCATGTTGTTGTTGGAGCGGTTGTCGGATGCGCGGGCCAACGAGCGCGATGTCCTCGCGGTGTTGCGGTCGAGCGCGCTCAATCAGGACGGTCGGAGTCAGGGGCTTGCCGCGCCGAACGGTCCGGCGCAGGAGCGGGTGATTCGTTCGGCGCTCGACGCTGGTGGGCTCGGTCCGGAAGACGTGGACGCGGTGGAGGCGCACGGCACCGGCACCGCGCTGGGCGACCCGATGGAGG
>NZ_JBMIHH010000021.1:0-3308 GCF_051225635.1 Actinopolyspora sabaoui
CACCGGCTCGGCATCCGGTCTCACACCTGCACAGGCCCGGATTTGCCTGGACCTGCGTGCTACACCGTTACCCCGGGACAACCATCGCCCGGGATGGGCTACCCTCCTGCGTCACCCCCTCGCTGCCCAGCACACCCACCAGTCAACACCACCAGCAGCCACCGGCCGGAACGAATCCAGACACCACCGGCCACCGGCTGGCGAAGAAAGCATGGGGGCTGGTATGGGGCGGTGCCACGCGGGTACGGGAATATCAACCCGTTGTCCTGTCGACTACGCCTGACGGCCTCGCCTTAGGATCCGACTCACCCAGGGCGGAACAACCTGGCCCTGGAACCCTTGGTCTTCCGGCGGGACAGATTCTCACTGCCCATGCACTACTCATGCCTGCATTCTCACTCCCACACCCTCCACCACAGGTTTGCACCGCGGCTTCACCGGCGTGCGGGACGCTCCCCTACCCACAACAACCACCAGGCTGCTGTGTCACGGCTTCGGCGGTGTACTTACAAGCCCCGCTACATTATCGGCGCAGGATCACTTGACCAGTGAGCTGTTACGCACTCTTTCAAGGATGGCTGCTTCTAAGCCAACCTCCTGGTTGTCTCGGCAATCCCACATCCTTTTCCACTCAGCACACACTTCGGGGCCTTAGCCGGTGATCTGGGCTGTTTCCCTCTCGACCATGGAGCTTCTCCCCCACGGACTCACTGCCACGCTGTCAACGTTGATGCCATTCGGAGTTTAGTTGACGTCAGTACCCCCACCGGGGCCATCAGCCATCCAGTCGCTCTACCTGCACCAAGCACCACGCGACGCTGCACCTAAATGCATTTCGGGGAGAACCAGCTATCTCCGAGTTTGATTGGCCTTTCACCCCTACCCACAGCTCATCCCCCAGGTTTTCAACCCTGGTGGGTTCGGGCCTCCACACGGTCTTACCCGCGCTTCACCCTGGCCACGGGTAGCTCACTCGGTTTCGGGTCTAGAGCACGCGACTGTCTCGCCCTGTTCAGACTCGCTTTCGCTCCGGCTCCCCCACACGGGTTAACCTCGCCACGCACCACTAACTCGCAGGCTCATTCTTCAAAAGGCACGCCATCACACACCACCAGGGCATGCTCTGACGGTTTAACAGCGCACGGTTTCAGGAACTCTTTCACTCCCCTCCCGGGGTACTTTTCACCAGTCCCTCACGGTACACATCCACTATCGGTCACCAGACGTATTCAGGCTTACCAGGCGGTCCTGGCCGATTCACACGAGATTGCACGAGTCCCGCGCTACTCGGGACCACGCCCCACCAGAGCATGCGATGCCTTCACCTACGGGGGTCTCACCCACTCCGCCAGTGCCTTCCAACACCTTCGGCTAACACCACACACCCAGCGCCACCACGGTGGTAGTGACCAGGCGCTCCCACAACCCCACCCGCGCAACACCCACCGGCTTGACACGCGGATGGTTTAGCCATCCTCCCCGTTCGCTCACCACTACTGAGGGAATCACATCTTGTTTTCTCTTCCTGCGGGTACTGAGATGTTTCAGTTCCCCACGTGCCCCCCGGCGCCCTAATCTCTTCAGACACCGGTGACCGGGCATCACCCCGGCCAGGTTACCCCATTCGGACACCCTGGGATCACAGCTCGGTTGACAACTCCCCCAGGCCTATCGCGGCCTCCCACGTCCTTCATCAGCATCTGGTGCCCAGGCATCCACCGTACGCCTACCAACACGACACACACCCAACACAACGCCCAGCAGACACACACCACAACAAGCAAGCAAAAAAAGATACTCGCCACCACTATACAGTTCTCAACCAACCACCAGACCACACCACACCAGCGGAAACACCCACACAGAATGCTCCCACCAGCAGGGGTGTGCCCCTAGAGAACCCAACAGTGCCGCACACGCGCCACGGACACCCCGCCCACAGGGAACCTCCCCACAAGCCAGTGCCGTGTGTGAAAAAGCTCCTTAGAAAGGAGGTGATCCAGCCGCACCTTCCGGTACGGCTACCTTGTTACGACTTCGTCCCAATCGCCAGTCCCACCTTCGACCACGCCCCCCACACCGACGTGTGGTTGGACCATGAGCTTAGGGTGTTACCGACTTTCATGACGTGACGGGCGGTGTGTACAAGGCCCGGGAACGTATTCACCGCAGCACTGCTGATCTGCGATTACTAGCGACTCCGACTTCACAGGGTCGAGTTGCAGACCCCGATCCGAACTGAGACCGGCTTTCAAGGATTCGCTCCACCTCACGGTCTCGCCACCCTCTGTACCGGCCATTGTAGCATGTGTGAAGCCCTGGACATAAGGGGCATGATGACTTGACGTCGTCCCCGCCTTCCTCCGAGTTGACCCCGGCAGTCTCCCGCGAGTCCCCAGCCGAACTGCTGGCAACACAGGACAAGGGTTGCGCTCGTTACGGGACTTAACCCAACATCTCACGACACGAGCTGACGACAGCCATGCACCACCTGTACACCAGCCACAAGGGAAACCCCATCTCTGAGGCAATCCGGTGTATGTCAAACCCAGGTAAGGTTCTTCGCGTTGCATCGAATTAATCCACATGCTCCGCCGCTTGTGCGGGCCCCCGTCAATTCCTTTGAGTTTTAGCCTTGCGGCCGTACTCCCCAGGCGGGGCGCTTAATGCGTTAGCTACGGCACGGACACCAAGAATGGTCCCCACACCTAGCGCCCAACGTTTACAGCATGGACTACCAGGGTATCTAATCCTGTTCGCTACCCATGCTTTCGCTCCTCAGCGTCAGGAACGGCCCAGCAAGCTGCCTTCGCCATCGGTGTTCCTCCTGATATCTGCGCATTTCACCGCTACACCAGGAATTCCGCTTGCCCCTACCGCCCTCGAGTCTGCCCGTATCGGCCGCACGTGCCCAGTTAAGCCGGACATTTCCACGACCGACGCGACAAACCGCCTACGAGCCCTTTACGCCCAGTAAATCCGGACAACGCTCGCGCCCTACGTATTACCGCGGCTGCTGGCACGTAGTTAGCCGGCGCTTCTTTAGCCCCTACCGTCACATTCGTCAGGGCCGAAAGAGGTTTACAACCCGAAGGCCGTCCTCCCCCACACGGCGTCGCTGCGTCAGGCTTTCGCCCATTGCGCAAAATTCCCCACTGCTGCCTCCCGTAGGAGTCTGGGCCGTGTCTCAGTCCCAGTGTGGCCGATCACCCTCTCAGGCCGGCTACCCGTCATCGCCTTGGTACGCCACTACCGCACCAACAAGCTGATGGGCCGCGAGCCCCTCCCAAGCCGGAACACCCCCTCAC
>NZ_JBMIHH010000022.1:0-1376 GCF_051225635.1 Actinopolyspora sabaoui
CAGAGGAAATGGGGGTGTCGTCGTTCGGCGGGTTAGTACCCGTCCACTGAACACATCGCTGTGCGTACATGTCGGGCCTATCAACCCAGTCATCTGCTGGGTGCCTTATCCCCCCGTACGGGGGGTGGGAGACGTCATCTTGGGGTGGGCTTCCCGCTTAGATGCTTTCAGCGGTTATCCGTGCCGAACATGGCCAACCAGCCGTGCCCCTGGCGGGACAACTGGCACACTAGAGGTTCGTCCGTCCCGGTCCTCTCGTACTAGGGACAGCTCCCCGCACGTCTCCACACGCGCGCGGCGGATAGGGACCGAACTGTCTCACGACGTTCTAAACCCAGCTCGCGTGCCGCTTTAATGGGCGAACAGCCCAACCCTTGGGACCCACTCCAGCCCCAGGATGCGACGAGCCGACATCGAGGTGCCAAACCATGCCGTCGATATGGACTCTTGGGCAAGATCAGCCTGTTATCCCCGGGGTACCTTTTATCCGTTGAGCGACACCGCATCCGCATGCCGGTGCCGGATCACTAGTCCCTGCTTTCGCACCTGCTCGACCCGTCGGTCTCACAGTCAAGCTCCCTTGTGCACTTACACTCGCCACCTGGTTTCCGTCCAGGCTGAGGGAACCATTGGGCGCCTCCGTTACCCTTTGGGAGGCAACCGCCCCAGTTAAACTACCCACCAGGCACTGTCCCTGATCCGGGTCACGGACCGAGGTTAGACGCCCGGAACGACCAGAGTGGTATTTCACCAGCAACTCCCCACACACTGGCGTGTATGGTTCACCGTTTCCCACCTATCCTACACAAGCCGAACCAGACGCCCATACCAAGCTGTAGTAAAGGTCCCGGGGTCTTTCCGTCCTGCCGCGCGAAACGAGCATCTTAACTCGTCCTGCAATTTCGTCGGGCCCGTGGTCGAGACAGCGCCCAAGTCGTTACGCCATTCGTGCAGGTCGGAACTTACCCGACAAGGAATTTCGCTACCTTAGGATGGTTATAGTTACCACCGCCGTTTACCGGCGCTTCGGTTCGCAGCCTCACCCCGAAAGGTTCACCACTCCCCTTAACGTTCCGGCACCGGGCAGGCGTCAGTCCGTATACCGCGTCTTACGACTTCGCACGGACCTGTGTTTTTAGTAAACAGTCGCTTGGGCCCAGACTCTGCGGCCACCCCCAGCTCACCCCGCTTGGGGGATCACCAGGCGCGGCTCCCCTTCTCCCGAAGTTACGGGGACAATTTGCCGAATTCCTTAACCACGGTTACCCCGCTCGCCTCGGTATGCTCTACCAGACCACCTGTGTCGGTTTCGGGTACGGACCACGCGGCCCCTCGCTAGAGGCTTTTCTCGGCAGCCGGGGATCACCCACTTCGCC
>NZ_JBMIHH010000023.1:0-1263 GCF_051225635.1 Actinopolyspora sabaoui
GCTTGGTTTCAAGGGGTGGGTGCAACACCTTTGGAATGATGTTGGTGGAGGTGTTGCGGGTGTTCTCGGTGGTGGAGCGGCATGCCGATCGGGTGTGGCGGTTGTGGCAGGAGCAGGGGTGTGGTCAGCGGGAGATCGGGCGTTGGTTGGGGATCTCGAGTGACTCGGTGCGCAGGGTCGTGGGCCCGGCGGGTGGGATCGCGCCGGAACCGCGTCGGCGGTCGCGGTGGGAGGTGACTCTGGCCGAGCGGGAGGAGATCTCTCGGGGGGTGGCGGCGGAGGTGTCTCTGCGGCAGATCGCCCGGCAGCTGGACCGGGATGTGTCGGTGATCTCGCGGGAGGTCGAGCGTAACGGCGGGAAGGAGGCGTATCGGGCGCAGGAGGCCGAGCAGGCCGCCTGGGACCGGGCACGTCGCCCCAAAACCGCGAAACTGGCGGCGAATCCGGAGCTGGCGCAGGTGGTGACCCAGCGGTTGCAGCAGCGGTGGGCGCCGCAGCAGATCGCTGCGACACTGCGCGAACAGTACCCGGATGCCCCGGAGATGCAGGTGTCGCACGAAACGATCTACCGCAGCCTGTTCGTGCAGGCCAAGGGAACCCTCAAGGGCGAGTTGACCCAGTATCTGCGGCGCAAGCGACGCCTGCGGCGACCGCGGGCGGCCACCGCCCGCGCGGCGAGCCAGCCCACCGGGCGGGGCCAGATCCCCGACCGGGTGCCGCTCTCGCAGCGCCCGGCCGAGGCCGCCGACCGGGCGGTGCCAGGACACTGGGAAGGCGACCTCATCCTCGGCTCCCACGGCAGCGCGGTGGCCACCCTGGCCGAACGTCACTCCCGCTTCGTCATGGTCCTCGCCCTGCCCCAGGGCAAGTCCGCCGCCGCCGTGCGTGACGCGTTGTCCGAACACATCCCCCGCCTGCCCCGACTGCTGCACGAATCCCTGTCGACACAGCACGTGTGGAAGTCCCTGACCTGGGACCAGGGCAAGGAAATGTCCCAACACGCCCAATTCACCATCGACACCGGCGTGCCGGTCTACTTCTGCCCACCCGGACAACCCTGGATGCGCGGCACCAACGAAAACACCAACGGGCTGGTCCGCGACTACCTGCCCAAAGGCACCGACCTCCGCGCCCACACCCAAACCGACCTCGACCACATCGCCACCCAACTCAACACCCGCCCCCGCCACACACTGAACTGGATGACACCCTCCCAAGCACTAGCCCAAGCACTCGGTGTTGCAACCACCCCCTGAGACCGCC
>NZ_JBMIHH010000024.1:0-723 GCF_051225635.1 Actinopolyspora sabaoui
CCACCACCGAACCCCGACACCCAAACACCCCACGACCCAACCCCAACGACAACCCCACATCGGCCAACGACACACCCCGACGGGCCTGCACAAACTCCGCCAACCGCGCCGCATTCCCCCGCAACGCCGACTCACCACCACCAGAAACCACAAGCGGCACAGCATGCTCGGCCAACCCCGACACACCCGGGCCCGCACCTTCATCAGGCACTGTTGCCGCACCATCGACGTCCGCACCCTCGTCGCCCTCGGACGAACTCTCCGGAGCAAATGCCTCTTCCACGATCACGTGCGCGTTCGTGCCCGAAATCCCGAACGACGACACACCCGCACGACGCACGCGGTCGTCCCGATGGGGCCACGGCATGGTCTCGTCGAGGAGCTGGACATTGCCCGAGGTCCAGTCCACATCCGAGGTCGGTTCCTCGGAGTACAACGAGCGCGGCAACTCACCATGCCGCAGGGCGAGCACCATCTTCATCACCCCGGCCACCCCCGCCGCGGCCTGCGGATGACCCAGATTCGATTTCACCGACCCCAGATACAGCGGGTGCTGCTCCGAACGTGCCTTGCCGTAGGTCGCCAGCAGCGCGTTCGCCTCCATCGGGTCGCCCAGCGCGGTGCCGGTGCCGTGCGCCTCCACCGCGTCCACGTCTTCCGGACCGAGCCCACCAGCGTCGAGCGCCGAACGAATCACCCGCTCCTGCGCCGGACCGTTCGGCG
>NZ_JBMIHH010000025.1:0-683 GCF_051225635.1 Actinopolyspora sabaoui
TTTGGGATTTCGGGGACGAATGCGCATGTGATTGTGGAGGAGGCTCCGGAGGGTTCTTCTGTAGCGAAGAGCAGCGAGGGCGAATCGAGTTCGGTTCTGTTGTCGCCGCCGCTGGTCATCAGTGGGCATACGGAGTCGGCGTTGCGGGCGAATGCGGCGCGGTTGGCGGAGTTCGTGGATTCCGCCTCTGTTGGGCAGCGTTGCGAGGGGTTTTTGTCCGGTGTGGCTCGTGCGTTGGTGATGAGGCGTACGGCGTTCGCGGAGCGGGTGGCGTTGCCGGTGTCGGGGGTTGGTGAGGCGGTCGAGCGGCTTGGTGTTGTGGCTGGGGGTTCGTTGCCGCGGGGTGCGGTGTGGGGTGGTGCTGATCGTGAGCGGTTGGTGTTGGTGTTTCCGGGGCAGGGTGGTCAGTTTCCGGGGATGTGTCGGTCGTTGTTGGGGGACGAGGTTTTCCGTGCGGCGTTGGTGGAGTGTGATGCGGTGTTGCGTCCGCACACGGGGTTTTCGGTGGTGGAGCTGCTGGAGGCTGCTGATGAGGTGCAGCGGGAGTGGTTTGAGTGGGTGTCGGTGGTGCAGCCGGTGTTGTTCGCGGTGGGGGTGGCGCTTTCGCGGGTGTGGCGGCACTGGGGAGTGGTCCCGTCGGCGGTGGTGGGTCATAGTCAGGGTGAGGTGGCCGCGGCGGTGGC
>NZ_JBMIHH010000026.1:0-487 GCF_051225635.1 Actinopolyspora sabaoui
GTCCCGGACGAGGAAGGCGCAGGTCGGCCCCGATCCAGAAACCAAAGCGGTCAACGCACCCACCTCTCGCCCAACCGTCAACACCTCTTCGAGTTCGGGCCGAAGGTCGATGGCAGCGGCCTGTAAGTCATTGCTCAAACTGGCAGCGACAGCATCAAGATCGCCGCGGGTCAAGGCCGAGATGAGGTCATTGGGCACCGTTTCTCCCCCAGGGGTGCCGCCCAACTCGTCGAAACGTCGGTAGACAGCCGGGGTGGACAGTCCCTGATTCGATGTCGCGAACACCCAGCGATGACGTCCTCGGCAGATCACTGGCGCAAGACGGTCTCCTCGACCTCGCCCTAACGCCACTCCACCGGTGAGACAGAAGGGCACGTCGGAGCCAAGCTGAGCAGCCAACGGTTGTAATTCCTCGGGGTAGTAAGGGAGCCGACACAGCGCGGCCGCTGCCATGAGGGCGCCCGCTGCGTCAGCTGATCCTCCAGCC
>NZ_JBMIHH010000027.1:0-480 GCF_051225635.1 Actinopolyspora sabaoui
TACTCGGCCTGGAACTGAACTTTCATGGCGCGGATCCGCAGCACCAGGTCCTTGGTCTCCTGCGCGTCCGGCCCGGTGGTCGGTATGACCTGCACGATGCCAAAGGAAGCGTCCTCGTTGGGGGTCGCCAGCGGGACGCTGGCCACGCCGGGGAGGGTCCGAATGTCGTCGGCGATGCCGTCCATCACCTCGAGCGGTTCGTCGGAGCCGACGATGACGGCCGAGACGATCAGCGGTCCGTTGTAGCCGACGCCGAAATGCTCGCTGATCAAGTCGTACGTGGTCCGAGCCGGGGTGCCGGGATCGGCCTGCCCGTTGTCGGGAAGGGCAATGCGCAGATCCTTGGCCGGGATAGGCCAGCGCGCCGAGGGCCACGATCACCACGACGATGGTCAACACCGGCCACCTGGTCACGATGCTGACCCAACGCCGCGGCGCGCCGATGCGCTGAGCCTTTCGACGGGCCGTGGTGCCCTGAGC
>NZ_JBMIHH010000028.1:0-446 GCF_051225635.1 Actinopolyspora sabaoui
TCTATATCGTGCTCAACAAGCCGGTCGGCGTGGTCTGCACCACCGAATCCGGGGTCAAGGACAACATCGTCGACTTCGTCGGCCACGACCGCCGGATCTTCCCGATCGGCCGCCTGGACAAGGATTCGGAAGGGCTGATCCTGCTGACCAGCAACGGCGACATCGTCAACGAGATCCTGCGCGCCGAGAACAAGCTGGAGAAGGAATACCTGGTCGCGGTCAACCACGAGGTGACCCCGGAATTCCTGCGCGGCATGGGCCGCGGTGTGCCGATCCACGGCCAGACCACGCTGCCGTGCAAGACCGGCAAGCTCGGCCGCTTCGGTTTCCGCATCGTGCTGGTGCAGGGCCTCAATCGGCAGATCCGCCTGATGGCCGCGCACTTCGGTTTCCGGGTCAAGCAGCTGCTGCGCGTGCGCATCGGCAACGTCAAGCTCGGCCACCTC
>NZ_JBMIHH010000029.1:0-439 GCF_051225635.1 Actinopolyspora sabaoui
GCAGGGCGAAGGTGGCCTCGGTGACGAACACGTCGCAGGCGACCGACTCGAATGCGGCACAGGTCGGATCGGGCTGGCGCTTATAGTCGCCCGACACCACCCAGACTTGCCCATCGGCCTCGATCCGCACCTGCGCGGAGCCCAGCACATGGCCAGCCGGATGCAACGACACCCGAGTGCGGCCCAACGTAAAGGCCGCGCCGTACTCGTAGGCGAAATATCGCTGGTCGCCGAGCCGCCAGCGCAGAATCGGCAAGCCCGCGGCGCTGCCGTGGTATTCCCTCATCCCAGGGCGGGCGTGATCGCCGTGGCCGTGAGTGACCACCGCCCGCGCGACAGGCCGCCAGGGATCGATATGGAAGTCGCCGAGTGGGCAGTACAACCCGTCGGGACTGACGACCACCAAGTCGCCGGGGCGCTCGTCAGCGCTCATCCGTGC